>NZ_JAYPTL010000001.1:0-21849 GCF_038133525.1 Erythrobacter sp.
CGCTTCCCTCGAAGCAATTGATCCCGGGCATGCGCTGCTCGACAGCTTGCGGCCTGCACTCGCCTATGCCGAAGCGCGCGCCGCCGATTTCGCCGCTGACCTTTCGACCCCCGAAGCGCTTTCGTCCGCCGCCAACCGCCTGACTGAAGACGATCCGCACAAGCTGCTGAGCCTGGCTCCGCTGATCGAAGCGCTGGAAGCGGAAGCGCGCGACACCGCACCCGATCGCGCGATACAGCTGAAAACCCTTGCTGCAGCGATGCGCGCCGACGGGCTGGGCATGGGCTGGATCCATTTCCGGGTGAACGCGAAGCAGTTGCACAATGCCATCCGTCAGCGACTGGGCGATGCCGCGGGTATCGATCTGGGCAGTCGCGGTGCGGTCGCCGCGCTGCGCGAACTGCTCGCCGGGGTTGAGCCGGTCAGTGCCAATTTCGCCAGCCTCGCGGTCGAAAGCTCGACCGCGGTGCGCCAGTTCCTCGCCATGGCGCAGATCCTCAAGCACATCGATGCCGATGCACCGATCCGCATGCTGGTGGCCGAATGCGAACAGCCCGCCACCGTGCTCGCGGCGCTGTATTTCGCGCGCCAGTTCGGGATCGAGGACAAGGTCGACGTCTCGCCGCTGTTCGAGACCGAAACCGCGCTGGAGCATGGCGGCCGCTTCCTCGATGCCTTGCTCGCCGAGGAAGATTACCGCGCTTATGCCCGCCGCCGCGGGCGGGTTTCGATCCAGACCGGCTTCTCCGATGCCGGGCGCTTCGTCGGCCAGATCCCGGCGAGCCTGGCCATCGAACGCCTGCAGGGCCGCTTTGCCGAGGCCATGGCAGCCAACGGGCTGACCGATGTCGCGGCGCTGATCTTCGACACGCATGGCGAGGGCATGGGGCGTGGCGCGCACCCATCCAGCTTCGAGGACCGGCTGGAATGGCCGCTGTCACCGTGGACGCAGCGCCGGTTCGCCCGGGCGGGAATCCGGCTCGAACCCGAGGCGAGTTTCCAGGGCGGCGACGGCTATCTGTTCTTCGCCACGCCCGAGCTGGCGCTCGCCACGCTGACCAGCATCGTCGAATACAGCCCCGCGCATACCGATGCCGATGCGCCGACCGATCCCTTTTATCGGCGGACCGACCTCAGCCTCGATTTCTACCGCGCGATCAAGGAGCACCAGCAGCAGCACCTTGCCAGCCGGACCTACAGCCGGGCGATCACCGCCTTCGGCCTTGGGCTGCTCAATGAAACCGGCAGCCGCAAGTCGCGCCGCCAATCGGACCTCGCGGCCGATCGCGACATGAACCTGCGCCAGATTCGCGCGATCCCGCACAATGCCATCCTCCAGCAGCTCGGCTATCCGGTGAATATCATCGCCGGGGTCGGCAGCGCGGCCGAGAGCAATTACGAAGATATCGCCGCCCTGCTCGACGAGAGCGCGCGCGGGCGACAGATCATGCGCCTGGTGCGGGCCTCCAATGCCCTCGCCAGCATCAAGACCGTCGCCGCCTATGGCGAGCTGTTCAATTCGGCCTATTGGGCCAGCCGTCCCTACCGTGGGACGGAGAATCACCTTGCCGAAGCCAGCGAGGCACTGGCCGAGTATCTCATCACCGACGATCGCAACGGGGTATTCCGGCGGCTCGCCTCACGCCTGCGGGTCGATGCGCTCAAGCTCCACCGCTTGCTCGCCCTGGTGCCCGATGACGATCCGCATCCCGAGCGTGAGGGCGTCCGCCGCCTGATCGGCGTATTGCAGGCAGTCCGTCTCGCCCTGCTGCAGCACATCTTCCTCAAGGCAGTGTCGGTTCCGGCGTTCAGCCGTGCCAACGATATCAGCCGCACCGATGTGCTCGAAATGGTCTTCTCGCTGCGGATCGAGGATGCGCTGGCCCAGCTGCGCCGGGCCTATCCTGTGAGCTTCCCGCGCAAGGAGGACTTCACGTTGGACGAGCCGGGCGAATACCCCCGCGGGCAAGGTGAGGGCTATGCCGCGATCCGCGTACAATACATCGACCCGATCGACGATGCCTATCGCCTGTGCCTGCGCATCTCGACCGCGATCGCCAACGAGTTCGGCGCGCATGGCTGATTGAATTCCTCACAATTTCAGCGCATTGTCTGCGCTGGGTTGGGGAGGGACGCATGCTGAACTTCATTCTTGGCGCGGTGACGGCGATCGTTGCCTTGGTTTCGATCGGGTTGGTCGTGTTCAAGGTATTCCGACGCGGCGCACTGCTGTTCGAAGTCGATGGCTTTTACACCCATGTGATGGACGGCGATCCCGGGCCGATCATCCGCGATGTCCAGCGCGATGCGACTGCTCTTGAGCAGTGCCGGATGGACGATCCGCTCTCCTGCGCGATCCGCGATGCGGTGCTGTGTCACCAGCAGGAAGGTGAGCCCGAATGCAACGTGCTGCTGCTCTCTGGCGGGGGGCAATGGGGCGCTTTTGGTGCTGGTCTGTTCGATACGCTGAGCCGCCAGAGTGGGCCAGAGGAACTGGCGCTTGCCAATATCGGGGTTATTACCGGCATTTCGACCGGCTCGCTGCAGACGCTGATGCTGATGGTTGCGCTCGATCCCAAGCAGACGCCGGACATGCGCCGCTATGCGCTGGACCGTCTGGTGTGGGGCTATTCACCGGAGCGTGAGAGCGATGTCGTCAACAATACCGGACTAGTCAAAGTGCCGCTGTTCGGTTCGGCTGCCGGGACTGCGCCGCTGCGCAAGCGGGTCATCGAAGCGCTGGCGCCTGCTGGAGATTACCGGTTGGTGGAAGCTATCGGCGCATCGAGCGTCGCCGGCTATGCCGGCTTCGTCGAGGCAGAGCGGGGTATATTCCGCTACGCCGACCTGCGCGAGCTGGTGAACAAGGCCAGGAACATGGAGCACGCGACCGAGGCGCTGGCCGCCGCAACCATGGGATCTTCGGCCATGCCCGTGTTCCACCAGCAGCTGCGCGTCGCCGGGACCGACGGCAAGGCCCTGTCGCTCTACGATGGCGGGGTGCGCCGTTCGGTCTTCTTCGATCGCGCCATGGCCCTGGTTGACCGCGAAGTCCGTGCCGGCATGGCCCAAAGGGGCATCATGAAGACCGATACGGTTACCCAGGAAGCCTTCGCCGAAGAATATCGCCAGAACGCGCCCAAGGTCTATGTGGTGCGTAACGGACCCACCGTGCGCAAGCCGGACCCACGCCTGAACACCAGCTCCGGCCCGCTCAAGAATGGCCAGCGCGGCTACGATCTGCTGGTCAACGAAAGCGAGATCGGCGCGATCGCCGCGCTCAGGCTCAGCAATCCCTATGGCGAAATCCTGCTCACCACCGCGGATCAATACGATACATTCCCCAGCGATGTGGGTGAGAACTTCAAGAAGGACGAGATGTTCAAGCCGGCCTTCATGGCGCGACTGCGCGATCTGGGGCGGTACAAGGCGGAACGCGGTGGCGGACCGTGGTGGCCGCTCAGCCAGCTGTGACACGAGTTACTGACGGCGCGCGATAAGTCCCGTCGCGCAGCTGTCGATCGCAATATCGCGGTTCACGATGCTGCTTTCATAGCCGACGAACACGGCCTCCTGTTCGATCGGGCACAATTGAAGGCGCTCGACCTGTTCGGGGTCGATCCGCAGGCGGTATTGCCCCGGGGGAACCCTTTCGAAGAAGAAATAACCATCGAGTTCGGTCTTCGAATAGGCGACGATCTTGCCCTTCTCGTCGACCAGATGGAGCCGGACGCCCGAAACGCCACGGCCGGTGCTCGCATCTTCGAAGCGTGCCGTTCCTTCGACTTCGCTCAGGGCTACCACCGCAAAGTCGAGCGGTTGCAGGCGACCTGCGCGAGGAACGATTTCGAGGCCGGGTTTGGCCGGGGCGAGGTCGAGATCGGGCAGCGATGTGGGATCGAGCTGGACCGAGACCGGGCGCCCCGCACCAAGGCCATTGACCCGAGCGACACCGTCCGCACCCGACTTGGCCGTCTGATTGTAGGTTGCGAAGGTTACCCCTTCGAGCAGTTCGTCCCTGGGGCCGTAAGTACCGTCGCCGTCGCGATCGCGGAAGGCACGCAGCGTTGCGCCCCCGCTGCTGGCGACGCCCGGCCGTGCGACGAAAAGATCATGCCGCAGGGGGTCGCGGCCAAGCCCGAACCCGATCCGGAGGCCGACGAAGTAGCTGTTGTCGACAAAGTTGTAATTGCCATCGAGTGCGAGCGTGAACTTGTCGAATTCGCGCACGCCAGAAATGCCGAACACCGGTGCATGTTCGCTGAACAGATAGCCTGCCGATGCGCGTAGCGAGGTTCGGTCATCGAGCGCATGGTTGATCTCGAACGAGGCGTTGACGAGATCGGTCTGCGGCGCGAGCTGGTAGCCCAGCGAAAC
This sequence comes from Erythrobacter sp., assembly GCF_038133525.1. Taxonomy (GTDB): domain Bacteria; phylum Pseudomonadota; class Alphaproteobacteria; order Sphingomonadales; family Sphingomonadaceae; genus Qipengyuania. The sequence goes on from NZ_JAYPTL010000001.1 coordinate 4,378, forward strand.
GCGCGCATTGGTCTTGGATCGGCCCAGTGTAGCCAAATCGAAATTGCCGAAGAGTTGGGTGTTGGCTTCGAGATCGCCGCCACTGCTGCGCGAATAGTCGAGCGTATTGGACACCAGCAGGCCGGAAAGGCGGGTCGAGGCGCGGAAGCCGGCAAGCAGGGTATTGCGACCATCGACGTCGACATAGTTGCGCAGTCGCGCCGTCAGCGGGACGACCAGGCCGGTAATGTCGTCGCCCAGCTTGAAGCTGGTGTTGAAGTCCAGCTCGGTCGCGCGGCGCAGGAAGCTGAGCCCGATCGACTTGGTTTCATCGGGAAACAGCCCACTGTATTCGGTGTGGCTGAGAGTGATCGCGGACCGGCCGAAGCGGCTGGCGATGCCGCCGCCAAAGGCATAGGCACCGCCATTCGCCACGCCGAAATCGGCCTTCACGGCAATTCCCGAAATGCTGGTGCGGACGCCGGCGGTGCCGATCCAGCGATCCTCGCCCTCGCTCTGGAACCACGAGCCGCCCAACATGGTGGTGAGACCTGAGCTGAGACCATAGGCCAGCTGGCCCGCGACCCGCCAATCGCCATAATCCCCGGGTGCCACGAAGTTGGGTGGGGTGACGCCGAGCAGGTTGAGCCCTTTCTGCGCGGCGTCGAGGCTGTAGACCAGTTGGCCTTCGCGCACGCGGCCATCGCCAACGCTGATCCGCTGGACCACTTCGCTGCGCTGACCCTGAGGTCCGAAGAACACCAACCGGAACACGTTGAGACCGAAGTCGACCGGGACCTGCAGGAATTCATACTGCCCGTTCACCGCATCGCGGGTGGAGCCGACAAGGATATCGTTGCGGTAGAGCTCGACTTCGTAGCCGTCGGGCAGGATCCCGCGCAGGTCGACCTTGTCGAACACCGAGGTTTGTTGCGACGGTGCATTGGTCAGCGTGATGCCGCGGCCCGAGATGCTGCGCAGGCCCAGCTGCATCGAAGTGGTCGATACATCGCCAAGCGCAAAGGATGTTGCCGAAAGCGGGCCGAGCAGCTCGGCGTCGGGATCCTGTCGACCCACCTGGAAGCGCGCGGCGGTCAGACCGTATTTGGTATCGGCGCTGAGATAGGCTTCGGCGCTCAGATATCCCAGGTCGCCGGTCAGCAATACGTCGCCCTCTACCCGCTCACCATTCGCCGAATCCGAGATGGCGCGCAGCTCCACGTCTGCGGTCGGGATCGAGAAAGCCTCGTAAGGCAGGTCGACCCGTTCGAAATCGTCGCGGGCCCCGCCTGTTGCACGACCGGCGAGCTTCTCCCGGCGTGCTTCGCGGGCCCGGCGTTCCTCGAAGGGAAAGGGTTCAAGCGTCTTGATGAGCACGGCCTGCGCGCGCAGATCGATCTTGACCTCGAGCGGAAACAGCGTGCTGAACTGGTCGAGCCGCAGGTACATCTCGCCATCGAAATTGCTCGCCAGCACGCGGTTGATCGGGATCGTCTTGCCGGGGATCGTGATAGTCCCGGCCTCGACATCGATCGCGACTGTCCGGTCTTCGCTAAGGATCCAGCCTTCGGCGTAGCGCCCCTCGTCGCCAACCACGATCGCGAGATCGAGGATGCGCGCAATGGTGCCGAGCGGCAGGTACAGACCCGAGCGCGTACCATAGGCGATGATGGTGTCGGTTTCCTCGAAACCGTCGACGCGGACTTCGAGGATCAGTTCATCCTGATAGGTGATCAGCGGCTCGCCGGCTGCCGGCGTGTAGGCAAGTCCGGGCGCGCCGCTAAACGCCCCGGTCGGGTTCATGGTCGCTCCGTTCGCATCGAGTACGCCGGACGGGCTGTTGCCGGGCAGGCCGAGGGTCGATTCCTTCCGCGCCGCCGGGACCAGTGCGGCGGTCGGTGTTGCACTCGCCGGGCGAATGACAGTTCCCGGGGCGAAGCTTTCCACCATCCCGTCGGTCTGGGCGACGGGCGCCAGCGGCGGAGGTGGCGAGGAAGCAGGCGCTGCGGCAGCAGGGTCCTTCGTCGCTGGCTGTCTCGGTGTATCCAGCTGGAGCGTCGAGCGACGCGTCGGTACCGGTACGAGGACGACCGGCGACGATCCGGAAGGGGCTACCCGCGCCGCTGGGGGAGGCGTGGCTGGCTGTGCGAGCGATGCGACTGGCGTTTGCTCCGCAGTGACTTGGCTCGATGGCGCGGGCGCTTGTGCTGCAGCGGCCCGTTCCGGCGCTACCTGCGGTTCTGGCGCTTGCTCCACTGCAACCCGTGCGGCGGGTGTGTCGGGCGCGGATGCCGGTTCGGGTTCTGCCGGGGCTGGCGGGATGGCGACAGGCTGTGCCGGTTCGGCGACGGGTTCAGGGTTCGGCGCCTCATCGAGCGGTGGCAGTGCCGGGGCGGGTGTGGCTACCTCAACGGGAGGCGGCGGCGGCGCGAGCGGCGCGGGTCGGGCCGCGTCGACCGTATCGGCGATCGGTGTGAAGTCATACGTCGGAGCGACGAAGGCGGTGGCGAAGCTATCCGGCTGGTCGGGTCCCTGGACTTGCGCCAATGCCGGGGCGGGTTCCGGCTCGACCGGATCGACTGATTGTCCTGGCGACGTTTCGGGTTCGACTGCGTCGGGAATGGCCAGTTCGACGGGAGCTGCCTGAATAATCGACGCAACCGAAGAGATCTGGGCAAGGGAGGCAACTGGTTCCGGCAAATCCGGAAGGGCTTCGGGTGCCGATGCATCGCTCACCGCAAGGTTCGGTGCAGCGTCGGCTTCGGTTGCGGCTGAGGCAGCAGCGACAAGCTCCGGCACGCCGGTTTCGACAGGGGGTATCGGTAGTGCGGGCAGGTCGGGCCGGGTGGCCATCGGGAGGATCCCCGCCCAGCTGGTGCTGGCAGAGCCGAGCAGTTCGGAACGCTTGGTCCTTACTGCGAAGGATGAATCGGGGATCGGTTCACCGGAAGGGCTGGTCATGCCGAAGCCCGGCGTTGGCAACGGTGTCCGCAGAAGCCGGCCGTCGCGTTTTTTCCCGCCCTCTTCAGGGCCGGGGGGTGCCTTCGTCTTGTCGTCGCTCTTGTCGGTTGCCAGGCCGAAGCCGAGAGCGGCCGTGATCAGGCAGACGGTGCCTGCACCACGGACGAAAACCCGGCTGCTCACGGCACCGTGAAGACATGCTCTGCGAGCTTGTTGCCCGGTGCGTAGTCATCATCGACGAATTCGATCGTCAATCGCGTGCCCGCGGTCAGGAAGCGCGGGTCAGTCTCCGGGAAAATCGGCACGATTACCTGGCGACTGTCGAGCTCGGGATAGATGCCCACACCCCTCGAAATCGCGATCGGGGAAGACGCACCTGCCGCCTTGACCACTATGTCGCCAAACGCCGAGCGCGAGCCTGACCGGGTGACAGTAAGGGCCACTGCCTTGCTGCCATCCCGTGCGGTCAGCACCGTCGCATTGGTGATCCCGACGTCCAGCGTGGTGGCGCCAATGCGCACGATCACCGGGATGGCGATCCCGAAGCGCGGGCGGATGGTTACGCCAATGCCGTCTGGCGTCTGCACCCCGACGGCGCTCTGGATACTGAAGCCTTCGGTTTCGGGCAGCGAGGTCACGGTGAAGTGCGAACGATATTCGCCAGCGGGGAGATTGGCGTCGGCACGGGCCAGAATGCGCACGATCTGCGATTCACTGCCGCGCAGGGTGACCCGGCGCGGGGAGTAGCGCAGCATCGAGCTGGCAACTTTCACACGCGCCTTGGTCTGTTCATCCAACCCGTTGTCGAAGGCGATGATATCGCCGTTGGGCCGCATGGCCATGTCGACGATCTTGATCTCGTAGTCGCCGGTCTCATTGGTCTTGTTGTATAGCCCGACATTGGCGATGTCCCGGGCACCATTGATGACAACGCGCTTGGGAAAAAGGTTTACGTCGCCGAAACCGCTGACCGAGCCCGATGGAGGTGGCGGAACCGCAGTGGCTGCATCTTGCGCGAGACTGCCAACCGGACCGACCGCGAGCAGGCAGGCGAGTGCACCAACCACTGCAGGCAGGTTGCGGCGAGGAAATTTCGACCCGAATGTCATGGGTGGCCCCTGATCGTTGCGATACGACCTAGGGGTTTTCACTAATATGGTTAATTTAGTTATAAAGAACCTGAACCGTGAAAGTCCCCGAGTAATTTCCAGGGGCCTGGTTCGCGCTGACGTTGAGCCGGCCTCCGACATGCAGAACGAAGTAGCCGTTTAGGTCGAGCCGATTGGGGCCTGAGCCGCCATTCTTGCGGAAATTGTCGACTACCATCGTTGCCGTTCCGTTGGAAACGGTAGCTGTGGTCGGCAGGAAGGTCACGAACTGGCGGTTCGCCGTGCCATGGACGAGGAAGCCGGATGCGCCGCGTCCTGTCGGAAATATGGCAGGGTCGAGCCCCCCGGTGGTGGTTACCGTGCTGTTCGAGGCAACCGTCACCGTTCCAGCCGTCGTGGGCTGGATGAAGGTTCCAAAACGCAGGTCATAGATCGATTGCAGCGCCAGCGGCTCGACGATCCGGGCTTCGGATGTGCCGGGTGTCGCTGCGCTGTCGCCGGGTGCGGCGATCGCTGCGGTTGGCATTGCCACCGCGAGACTGGCGAGGAGGGTGGTTGAGAGCTTCATCTGGGTTGCTCGCAAGCTTACCCTGCCCGCAAGGCGCGGCCGCGATCCTCAAGAGCGGGATCGCGGCCGATCCTCATGCGATCAGTTGTAGGCCACCGTCGCGCTGTAGCTGCCGGTGTAGGTACCGGCTGCCTGGGCAGCACCAACCGTCAGGTCGCCACCAACGGTAAAGCTGGCCGTACCGGTCCCGCTGAGCGTGCCCGAACCTGCAGTCGTGTCAAACGAGGTCGAGAAAGCCATCGTCTGGGTGCCGTTGCTGACGGTACCGCCGGTGGTCGAGATGCTGAAGCCACGGTTCGCATCGCCGGTCACGTCGAAGGCGTCAGCCTGCTGGGCCGAGGCGTCGACAACGACAGCGTTGCCAGTGGGAACCGAGCCAGCGCCGCCGGTGGTGATCGAAACGACGCTCGAACCGGCCGAATCCGGTACGATGATGCCGAAGTTCAGCGATTCACCCGATACGTGGGTGATGGCAATCGGAGCGACGATCTGCGCGGTAGCCGAACCATCGGTAGCGGTGGCAGTGTTGCCCGGCGCAGCGACGGCCGGGACTGCGAAAGTGGTGGCAGCTGCCACCAGCAAAAGCTTCTTCATTTGGTGTCCCCTGGATATACTTTTTTGCCCAGCCCTGGCCGGTGCAGTGATAGGGGATACTGCGTAGCGCTTAAGAAACCCTTACGGAGGGGAAACCGCACAGATACGGGGTTTTACGTGAGGAATTAAGAGAGGGTTAGTCATAGGTGACAACCACCTCTACATCTGCACGATAGAATCCGGCGGCACTGCCGGCCGGAACCTGCAGCGTCCCACCCAGGCGGAAACGATCTTCCCCGTTCGAGTCGAGCAGTCCGATGTTGGGGCTTCCCGGCAGGCTGTTGGCTGACACGCGTATATCGACGACGGGCAAGGCCGGCCCAATACCGTCGACTTGGCTGGCCATCGCCGAAGCGGGCGCGTCGATACGGTAGCGACGCCCCGGTTGCCCCGTGACGCCGAAGATCGCGGGGTGGGCCTGGCAACCGCCGGTTCCGCACACGCTTCTCAAGGCTCCAAGAAAGGCGACACTGCCGCTTTCCGGGTCGACCGAAATCGCACCACTGGCATCGGGCCCTATGGCCAATGTGCCGAACAGCAGATCGTCAAGCGCCCGAACCGTGATTGGTTGTACGATCGATGCTGCCGCGCTTCCGGTGGCCGTGGCGCTCGTCCCGTCGCCAGCGCAAGCCGGTGTCGCGACAGCGACGCAGGCCAGCGACACGGTGACAAATACACCGCGCCGCCAAACAGGGTTAGTTGACGGAGATGACTGTCGCATCGATCGGCACCGGGATTTCGACCAGTCCCCCGCCAAAACTGCGGTCGACGTCGAGTCGCCCGCCCAGGCTGAAGCTGCGCGAACAAACGCGGGTAGTGCAGTTCGGAATCTCGATACTGATGACCTGCCCCGCCTGAACCAGGCCGTATCCGGGCAGGTCCGTCTGGTATCGGCTCAATCGGGCCGATAGACCGCCCTGCGTAAATGCCGCCGGGCTTGAAAGAACCACTTCGATTTTCAGGTCGAGCCTCCGCTTGCTGTTGTTGCCGCGATCGTACTCGATGACGAAACGCGCCGGACCGACACCACTGTCGTCCAGCGAAACTATTCCCGAACTGGTAATCGTTCCCGAAGCCGTGACTTCGCGGAATCCCGTAGTGGGCACGGCGAAGGTCCCGAACCGCAACGCCAGCGGCGTAAGAATAGTGATCTTTTCGGGATCAGCCTGCGATGGCGTTGCCCACATTGCCCCCGCCATTGCGCAGCTGCCAACGGCCAGGAGCTTCAAGGCTTTGATATGAGGGGCGATGCGAACCATGATCTTGTGATCATACGCAATTGCCCAACATTGTTAAGCAACGGTAACCATAACGCACCGGCCGTCCCACTTCGGGGCGACTTTGCTCGCTGCCTGGTTGGAGAATGTCCGGGACTGTCTGGTGCGCGACGCAGTCCGCCGCCAACCGGTCTCTCCCTGATTTTTCTGTTAAACAGGGAATTTACAGGGAGAAGTATCTTTTTGGGCCTAATCTAACTCTACCGAGGCCTTCAAACCCGCAGAATTCTGCCCTTTCCTGAGCCATATTTCCTGCGCGCAGAACAGGGAATTTCAGCAATACGATCAGGCAACCGTCTGCGGACTAACAGCGAATTTCTGTGCCGGGAACAGCGAAGAAGGCGTCGCTCTGTGGATTGGCGGACGGCAATCGCGAACAATCCCCGGCCTGGGCATCGTCGGTGGACGGACCTGTGTCAGCGTCGTGCCTCGGATGGGCGCTGTCAGCTACAAAATTGTGATTGACCGTGCATTTTGTACGATTTATGTTCCCGTTTCGATCTTTCTATGATCGACACTCCGTGCTCGTTGAAACTGGCGCGCTTTGCGTGCATCGGAAAACCTTGACGGCTGGCAAGTCGGAGGCGGTGTTGAATATGCGGTCACTGACCACATTTCGGCGCGCGCAGAATACCGCTACAGCGACTTCGGCAACAATGGCGGTCAGTTTGATCGACACCAGACGCTCGTTGGCGTGAGTTACAACTTCTGACGCTCGGCAAAGCGGCCTCCCAACCACAACCCCGATCCGCAATGACATCTGGCTTGCCTGGACATCATTGCGGATCGGGTGGGGGAATATACATGTCCAAAATCATCCCGACGATCCGCCATGTTCCGCAGTCGGAACTAATGTTCCGCTGGCAGATGGCCTTCAACGCTGCCTTTGCCGGTGGGTCGCTGAGCGCAGTATTGATCAGTTTGAGCGCTTTGATCGCTTCGTCGGTCGCAGGACCGCAATGTCGCACTCCCGCGATTGACTGACCTGCAAAGCATAGCCACCGAAACCGGTTTGGCAGAAGCTACGCGGCCGCTCCCAACTTAAACCTGTGCTGCTTGATACCAAGCCAGGCTAGGGGTTGGCACGCGCATGCGTTCACGGATTTCCTTAGCGAATTGCGGCGTCGATAACACCTCCAGCAATTTAAGGGCGATTTCGACGGCCGTGCCCGGACCGGTCGAAGTCATCAGGTTTCCGTCGATGACCAGCGGTTCGTCAACGAAGATTGCCCCGTAGCCTTCCAGTTCGGCTTTCCGTTTTCCACCGACCTGATGATAGACCGTTGCTCGTCGACCTTCCAAGATCCCGGCAGCGCCAAGAGATAGCGCACTTACACAGACCGCTGCGATTGGGGCCCGCCGGCTGTGAAAGCTCCGAATGACAGTCAGGAACGGCTCGGACAAGGCTTCTTCATAAAAGCCTGCATCGCCGAAACCACCCGGAATGACGAGCGCGTCGAAGTCATCCGGATTAATCTCGTCGAGTAGCGCTTCAGGGAGAACATCGAAGCCGAACGTGGTCTTTACCGGGCTACGCAGGCCAACGGAGAGCTGCTCGAATTGTGTGTCGCCATAGATAGATGCCCAACCAAGCATCTCGCTAAAGCAGCCTGCCTCCATGACTTCAAAGCCATTTGACAGGAGAACCAGCACACGTTTGCCCATGAGCTCACCCCCGGCGGAACGGGCCAGTACGTTTTGACACCCGCTGCAGTGAACTTATCGCAAGTTGCTCGCGATGGCACACCTTTGTTCCCGCAAACTTCTGTCCCGCAATTGCATGAATTACGGGACATCGGCCCTGCCGAAATGCAGGATCATGCCACTGGGCAGTTCGCTTTCCTTACCGGCGCCTTTCTTCTATCCAGTCTTTGATCGTGTCTGCCACCGCGGGGTCGCTTTCACTTTCGAGGCCCATTACCTGCATCGGCGACATCCCTTCGGACCCGACCTTGTAGAAGTGAGTCAGGTTCGGGAACTTTGCCACTGCAGTCGGCATGCGGCCACGCGCTTCCCTGAGCATTTCGACTTGCTGATGCGGAACGGATTCATCGCGCTCTCCTTGAATAAGGAGCATCCTTTGCGGCACATGTGAGATCGCGGCAGTTGGGTCAATTCGATCGATGCTGCGCAAGTAGGCCAAGCCCTGTTCCGGCATCGAGGCCAACATCATAGTCTGTGGATTCGATCTGGCCTCGGCCGGCAACTCTTCGCCATTGCGGATAGCAGCTACTGTCCGATCGAAAACCGACATGTCGGGCACGGTTCCGGGCGGCGCCATGCTGGCTACTTGGCCGCGAAGTATCGAGAGCAACGGCAGCGCTGGACCTGAAAGGCTTATTACACCATCGATGAGAGTGCCAGCAGGGCTCCCGGCAAGCAAAGAGGCAACGACTGCCCCTTCACTGTGCCCGGCAACAAACACAGACTTGCCCGGGACAGTACTGAGAAGCAATTTCAGCCCTGCTTCCGCTACCGAAACCCGAGTGCGGAAATCGGTATGCTGTTTTGCGGCCTCAGCATCTAGGGTGCGTGACCCTGTCCCGGGTCCGATCTTCGCCATCCTAAGGACAGTGAAGCCGCGATCGCTGAGTTGCCGTGCAAGATCAGCATAGGCGTGCGGACGCATGTTCATGGAAGGATAGTTGCCATCAACGTCGCTGTAGAGGGAACCTGGAAGCAAGAGCACGAGGCCGCGGACTTGTCCGCTCGCTTGCGAAATGCGACAGGGCACCTCGACCCCAGCAAATATCACTGTTGCGTCTTGTTCGATCGGCATGGCGGACGCGGACTTGCTTGCAATCATTAGGCTGCCTCCAACGGAGAGAGTATAGAGAAAGGTGCGGCGGTTCATTAATCGCTCCAAAATGACCTGCGCTTGGGCAGGCATTACCTTCTTGTTCAGTGCTCTGTGGCCGCCATCGACTTGGTTATCGAAACCGCTGCGATCAGCTCGAGCTGGTCCATAGAGAGGCCAACCCCCAGCGCTTTGACCGACGCTGCGAAGATCCGCGTCTGGTCATGAGACGCCATTGCACAGGCAAAATCGATCGCGGCGGCCGTGTGAACATCGAAGCCGCGTCGAGCCCTCGCGGCGTCAACTTCCGCCCGGGTCAGCCCCAGCCGGTCCGCGCGCTTCTCCTGGCTGGATAAGGTTCGACTACAGTCGCAATCTTGGTCAAGCGCGACTTCAATCTGCAGTAGCAGACGATCGCTCAGTTGCTTTTGAGGCATAGGTGGTCGCTGATTCCTAAGAGCTTAAGCGCGCTAGTGCGCGATGAACGGCCGAACGTTCTGCTATGCGGGCAACCCAGAGACTGGTCGCCGGATAGTCGCTCAGGTTCAGGCCTGCATACCCTGCGATCCGAACCCAACCAAAGTGCGCGATGTCGGCGATCGAATAGCTCTGTCCATTTAGCCACTCGAACTGCGAAAGGCGCTGCTCAAGCAACTCCAGGTGACGCTTTGCCTCGCCGCCGAACCGCTCGATCGCGGTGCGGTTTGAGGGATCGTTGCGCAGGAAGTAACCAGCGTTCCCAAAATTCGGTCCAAGTCCCGCGACTTGCAGGAACAGCCAGCTGAGCGTAGCGGCGCGCGCCTCGCGTGAGTCGGGCAACAGACCGGACTTCAGCTGCGCAAGGTGAAGCAGGATCGCACCGGATTCGAAAACCGGTACTGCCTGTCCAGCTTCCGTGCGGTCGATGATCGCCGGGATTCTGGCATTGGGATTGATCGCTACGAGTTCGGGCACGGCAGCGCCGCCGCGGCTCAGATCGACCCGGTGGATTGTATAAGGCATGCCGAGTTCCTCGAGGGCGATCGGAACCTTGATGCCGTTGGGTGTGGGACTGGTAAAAACCTCGATCATGATCCGGGCTTCCGGCGCCGGTGTCCATGGCGATCACAATCAGACTGGAAGGCCGCGCAGACCGGCCAAAGTATCACCGAGAAGACCGCAGCGAAGAACAAGCCCTGCGCGGCAAAGGCCAGAGCGCCGGTTTCGCCGAGCGCGAAGGCCACGCAGCCGTAAAAAACGAGCGCGATCCAGGCGAAGAAGTAGCGGCGTTGCCACGCCAGATCTTCATTCAGACATTCAAAGTTGGCACGCATGGCTCTTCTCCATCCTCGCGATCAAAGGCCAAGTTCGCTCAGACCAGGATGGTCGTCCGGACGCCGGCCCAGTGGCCAGCGGAACTTGCGTTCGGCTTCGGTGATTGGGTGCTCGTTGATGCTGGCGATACGGCGGCGCATCAGCCCGTCGGCATCGAATTCCCAGTTCTCATTGCCATAGGCCCGGAACCAGTTACCGCTGTCATCGTGGTATTCGTAGGCGAACCGGACGGCGATGCGGTTGCCATCATGTGCCCACAGCTCCTTGACCAGGCGATAGTCGAGCTCACGGGCCCACTTGCGCGTCAGCAAGGCTTCGATCTCCGCGCGCCCGGCGACGAACTCGGCGCGGTTTCGCCACTGGCAGGTGGGTGTGTAGGCAAGCGCGACGCGGGCGGGATCGCGGCTGTTCCAGCCGTCCTCGGCCAGGCGGATTTTCTCGGCAGCAGTTTCTGCAGTGAATGGTGGCAGCGGGGGACGGGACATGGGGCAGGCTCCGATCTGGAAAAGGGGGCGGACGACACAGGGGGGGGCGTGCGCGTCGTCCGCCGCTCAGGCGTGGCGGGGCGAGACCCTCGGCGGAGAGATAAGTCGGTCTGGGGCGGCAGGGCCCGGGGGTTCGAGACCGCGGCCGGGTCGGTTCAATCCAGGTCGGCGATGAGCCAAAGGTAGTCGAAGTCGGTCAGCAGGAAATACATGGCGGATTCCTTTGAGGGTTCGGATCATTTCCGATGACCACTTTTGCGCCATCTGCCGGATTGAAAGAACAGCGAAAAAAATGAACTCACTCTTGCGATGAACGTAATAATGGATATTTGGCCTAGAGGTCGAGGATCAGCCGATCCGGCTGGCGCCCTTCGGGCGCAGCAGGGACAGCGCAGCAGATCAACGCCTCATCTTCTGCCGTCTCGAAAACAGGCTGGGTTGGATATGTCACGGCTCCGGCAGCGATCTTCGTCTTGCAGGTGCCGCAGCTTCCGCCGCGACAACTGAATTCCGGTGACAGGCCGCGCGCTTCGGCCAGCTCGAGCAACGTTCCCGCCTCAGGCGTCCAACGCGCTTCCTTGCCCGAGGCGGCGAAGGCAACCGGGACTGGCCCGGTTGCAGCCGCAGGCAGCTTCACGCCGGTCCCTTCGTCAATCTTACGCTTCAGCGATGCCGGGCCAAAGGCTTCAGCATGGATGCGGCTATCGGCTACGTTTAGCCCGCGTAGGCCATCGTAGATCGCCTGCATGAACGGCGGCGGGCCGCACATCAGGAAGTCGTAGTCGTCAAACCCAAGGGTTCCGCGCAGTAAATCCATGTCGATCCGGCCGCTCACTTCATAGTCGGAGCCGCGCTCAGCGTCGGCAGTGTCTTCGAGCAGACGGAATATCCGCACCGCGCCGCCTGCCAGTTCAGCAAGGTTGCGCAGCTCGGAATCGAATGCCCGCTCGGCCTTGCTACGCGCGGCGTAGAACACGGTTGTTGGACGGACCCGGCGGGTTCTGAGCCCTTCGTAGACTACATGGCGCAGCATCGACAGGATCGGCGTGATCCCGACGCCAGCGGCCATCAGCACGGCGGGCCTGCGTTCGACGGCGTCGATCGTGAAGCTGCCGGCAGGAGGCCGGGCCTCGATCAAACTACCCACCGAAATCGTGTCGTGAAGGTGCTTTGAAACCAAACCCTCGCGCTTAACGCTGATCCGATAGGTTCCGTCCGAAGGGGCAGACGACAAGGTGTAGGTGCGGAGCAGCTCTCCCGCTTCCGGGTTCGGCTTTACCCGGATCGGCAGGTGCTGGCCGGCCAGGTTGGCGATCAGCCCGGCATCATCTGTGGGCTCGAGATGGAACGAGCGGATCACGCTGCTCTCATCGACGATCTTGGCCACGCGCAGTGGCCGCCAGGTGGAACCGCGCTCCGCCGCCTTGCGGCGTTGCTCGGCCTGCTCCCAGTCACCGGTCATGAGCGAATTTGGCGACCAATCGAGGAAGTCGAACCGCAGCGGAAACACGGCTTTGCGACGCACGAGTTTGCGCGGAACAAAAGTCCACAGCCGCTCTGCGCCCTGGAAGGCCGCGATATCAGGTGAATCGAGGATCACCTCGGCATCGCCTGTCAATTGCAGCATGTCGCCGTTATCGAAATCGACGAAAACCAGCCCAGCACGCGGGTTGCGCAGGAAATTGCCGAGCGTGTTGAAGTGCAGGTTCCCGGCAAAGTCGGGAATGGTCAACTTGCCCTGGGCATCGATCCTAACAAAGCCCGGCTTGCCGCCGCGGTGCGAAGCATCGACTTGGCGTCGGCCATCCGGCAGATCGATGTAAGATGCCACGAAGAAGGTGTCAGCGCCGGTGATCATGACCCGCGCGGCATCATCGAGCGCGGTCAGCTGTTCCGCCGGCACAACTCGATCGCTTCGCCTGACCATATGCCAATTGCGGGTCTGAATATACTGTGGGCAATTGCCGAAGCTGTGCTCCACCGCGATAGAAAAGCCGCCTTCTCCAATCGACGCAATCGCCCCGTTCATTCGGTTACGGCGGCGGGTATTCAATTCGATGCCGAGAATGCCAATGGCCCCGCCCGCCTCCTCTCCGCTTATCGCCGGATCGTTGGTGTCGATCGGCAATGTGATAGTCAGTTGGCGGGGATCCGGCGAGTGGGCAAATCCTGGCTCTCCGGCCAGCAGCGTTGCCCAGACATCGCCCGTTGCGTCGACCGTGCCGGCGACCAGAAAAGGCAGCTGTTCAAAAAAGTCGCGATGTTGCTCCGGCATATGATCGCGGATCACGCGCCGCCCGAACTGGTCCATGCGTTCGGCAACCCCCAGTTTGCGCTGAAGCTCGATCTCACCGCTATGAAAGGGCGAACCCGCCGGGATTTCGTCGTTCGAATGCATGGCAGACCTTGCGAGCTAAAGGAAAATGGAGGCCGCAGGTCAGACCTGCGGCCGGTTTAACCAGGAATGGTCCAGATCAGGCACGCGCATCTTGGCGCGGATGTGGGCGGCGTTTTCTGGCGAAGTCATGTTGGCCAGCAGCCGTAGGGCCACCTCGATCGCGGTACCGGGACCGGTTGAGCTGATCACGCGGCCATCCTCGACCACGGCCTGGTCGACAAACCGCGCGCCGTAGTCTTCCAGTTCGCCCTTCCGCTTGCCGCCGACCTGATGGTAAATGGTGGCGCGGCGGCCCTTCACTACGCCGGCAGCACCCAGCGCGAGCGAAGCGACACAGACGGACGCAACATCGCAGTCTCGGGCATCGAAATGGCGAATGACGTCGAGAAACGCTTCAGACAGGGCATCGTCGTAAAAGCCGGCGCGCGCAAAGCCACCGGGGATTGCCAGGGCATCGAAGTCATCTAGATCGATCTCCGAGACTAGTTTTTCCGGTATGACCGAGAAGCCGAAGGTCGCGCGCAGCGGGGATTTGAAACCGGCTGACACCAGTTCGACCTTTTCAAGACCGTCGATCGCGGCCCACCCGAATACGTCGGTAAATCCGGCTGCTTCGAGGGGCTCGAAACCATCCGCCAGCAAAAGCAGTACTTTCTTGGTCATTGTGGACCTTTCTTGAAGCACGGTCGGTACCGTTACTTGTCCATTCAAATGGGGGCACCCGACCGCCCCTCTCGGAGCAGCCGGGTGTGCAGGGTCAAGCCGCGGCGGCCAGACCCACGGGGGTCTTCACGAACGGCACGAAGCCAGGCAGATCTTCGACGCGGCTCAGCCAGGCGGCGACATTTGCATAGGCGGCCAGGTCGACATTGCCTTCCGGCGCGCGGGCGATGTAGCTGTAGAGCGCGACATCGGCGATGGTCGGCTTGTTGCCGCCGATGATCCATTGCCTTCCAGCCAGCTCCTCGTCGATAGTCTTGAGGACGGCGTGGGCCCGGCCGATGACTTCGTCGGCGTTGAAGCCCGCACCGAACACCGTGATCAGGCGGGCAGCGGCTGGACCAAAAGCGATCTGACCGGCAGCCACCGAAAGCCAGCGCTGCACAGCGGCCGCTTCGACCGGATCATTGGGTAGCCAGTCGGTCAGGCCATGCTTCTTCGCGATGTAGATCAGGATCCCGGCGGAATCGGCAATCACGGTGCCTTCGTCATCGAGCACGGGAACCTGGCCGAACCGGTTCAAAGTCAGGAATTCAGGCGCTTTGTGCGCGCCCTTGGCGAGGTCGACTTCGATCAGCTCGAACGGGGTCTGGGTGAGCGACAGGAACAGGTGGGCGCGGTGCGCATGGCCGGACAGTGGGTGGTAGTACAGCTTCATCAGGGTATCTCCAGGGTGCACTTGCCGCAGCGGGGGGGTCGGTACTGGGCCTCTTGCACCCCCCTTCTGGATCTAGCGACGGCCGAACTGAACGCGGATAAAAGTCAAAGCACTGTTCCGATTTTCGGAATAGTCTTGCAGCACGATGCGAGACCGGGCAACATTGCTCGGATCGGGAAGTCGGAGCGCAGCGTGGCAAAACTTGAGGCAATGCAGACCTTTGTCAAAGTTGCGGAAACCAGCAGTTTCGCTGAGGCCGCCAGGCAACTACACATGAGCCCGCCCGCCGTAACCCGCGCCGTCTCGTCGCTGGAAGACCACATCGGGACGCGGCTGTTTACCCGTACGACGCGGGTGGTTCGGCTGACCGAAGCAGGAAGCCGCTACTTCGAGGATTGCCGCAAAATCTTGGCCGAAGTCGAAGAAGCGGAAGCTGCCGCTTCAGGTTCTTACGTACGGCCGACAGGGGTGCTCAATGTCACGGCATCGGTTCTGTTCGGTCAGCAGTTTATGGTCCCGATCCTGACCGAGTTCCTGCGCGGGAATCCCGAGGTGACGATCAGGGGGCTGTTCGTCGACCGCGTCGTCAATCTGGTCGACGAGGGTATCGATGTCGCGATCCGCATCGGCCATCTGCCGGATTCCAGCCAGAGCGCGGTCAAGGTCGGCAAAGTCCGACAAGTGATCTGCGGTGCCCCGTCTTACTTTGCCGCGCACGGCGTTCCGCGAACGCCGACCGATCTGGCGCTCCACAGCATTACCACGGCTACTGGGTCATTCGCGGCGCTCGATTGGCAGTTCGGTCAGGATCAGAAGCAGCGCGTCCACGTCAAGCCGCGCCTGTTCTGCAGCACCTATGATGCAGTCATTCGCGCAACCCTGGACGGATGGGGATTGGCCCGCGTGCTCTCCTACCAGATCGGCGAACACCTTGTTGCGGGGCGCCTACAGACTGTCTTGGCGGAATTCGAGCAGGAGCCCCTGCCCATCCACATCGTCCACCCCGAAGGTCGGCGCGCCTCCGCCAAGGTGCGCGCCTTTGTTGACCTTGCGGCAGAGCGGCTGCGGGCGAACCGGTTGATCAACTAGGCGCGCCTGCAGGCCTCAGTGGCCCAGCTTTCCCCTGATCAGGTGATCGATCGAGATCCGCCCTGGACCGCGGCCCATGATCGCGAGAGCGAGCGCGAACCAGCCGAAATGAGTGGAGAGGAATGCGTCGGGATAGACAAACAACTGGATCGTTAGCGTCATGATGAACAGTCCGAGTGTGGCCAATCGCGAGCCGAGCCCCAGTACCAGCAATACCGGCAGCAGGTGCTCGGTGTAGGTCGCAAGATGGGCAGCAATGTCCGGAGCGATGAACGGCAGGCGGTATTCTTCCTCGAAGAGGTAGTAGGTGTTGTCGGAAATCGTCAGCAGTCCATCGACCTTGGTTCGGGCCGAGCTCCAGAAGATTCCGGCAAGTCCGCCGCGCAGGGCCAGTTGCACCAGGTCGGACGGAATCCTGTCGAGAAGCGCGATCGGGCCTGCGAAGGCTTTGGTGGTGCTGGATTGTTCGCTCATGGATTTTCTCCGTGGTCAGTAGGTTGGGTGGGCACGAGAACGCCAGCAGAAGCCAGTTCGAGGAAGCGGGTAATGAGAAGCGTTGCAGCGCTTTGATCGGCGCAATCGCCAAGCAGTGCTGCGAGGTTTCGGCCGGTTGCAATGTGTCCGAGAAGCTCCAGGGTCAGCGCATCAACCGGCGTCGCCTCAACTAGGTCGAATGAGCCATGCCGCCAGACCAGAACGGTCTCCGAATGCCAGTCAGGTTGGACTGGGTCGCCTTCCTTCACCTGAGCCTGCCAGATCGAATGCGTCGGATAGGCCGACGCGATGATGCGGACAGATGGATGCAACATTGCCGGATGATCCAGCGCCGCAGTTGCCGCAGCCTCGCTATCGATGCCAAAGCTTTTGGCGTCAGCGGCATGGTAGGCTTGCACCCGCGCATATTCGAGGTGTGCCACATCGGCCAGGTAAGGGAATTCCGTCAGGGTCGGCAATGTCTCGATGAACCCAGGGAAGGCATCACCGTAACGCGCCATGATCGGGGATTGGGGTGGGTGGCGCTCTGCAAAGGCGCAGGCAAGAGCCGCAAAGAACTCCTCGCCGACAAGGCGCTCCACAGCCGGGAAGGTCGACCGTAGCGCGTTGCGCAGCGTAATCAGATAGTTGTTTCGGTAGACGTTGAAGCGCCCGCTTGCAGCATTCACGAACACTGGAACGCTAACTCCAGGATCCAGCAGTGCTTGGGCGAAGAGCGCCTGCATCACGCTACCTCGAAGCTCGTCGGCGCGGCCAGGCGGCTCCGGACGGAGCCCACCTCCTGCAGCAGGTCGGCAAGTTGCGGCACATTGTTGTCGCGCTCGATCAGCACCGGTCGGGTGCCGGCAAGCGCAGTGACCTGGACAAGAAGGTCAAGGACAGCTTCTGAAACGGGACCGCCGTGGCTGTCGATCAGCAACGCATCGCCTGCGTCATCCTCGGCACGCTCGTGACCGGCGAGATGAATCTCGCCAACGCGATCAAGCGGAAGACGATTCAGCCAGTCGTCGATCGGCCAGCCGTGGTTC
>NZ_JAYPTL010000001.1:21859-61632 GCF_038133525.1 Erythrobacter sp.
GTTCTGGCCGGAGATATAGAGGTTGTTGAGGTCCAGCAGCAGGCCGCAGCCGGTTTTGCGCGCGACTTCGCCGAGGAATTCGGCTTCGTGCCACGTGCTCCTCGCCAGCTCGACGTAGGTCGACGGGTTTTCGATTAGAATAGATCTGCCAAGATATTCCTGCGTCTGGTCGATATGCTCAATCACCCGCAGCAAGGTTGGGGCATCATAGGCAACTGGCAGCAGGTCGTTGAAAAAGACGCCTCCGTGGGATGACCAGGCGAGGTGCTCGGAGAAGACAGCTGGCTGGGCCCGATCAAGCAGGCGGCGCAATCGATGCAGATGATCGCGGTCGAGCGGGGCCTCGCCTCCTAACGACAGGGCCACGCCGTGGATCGAAAGCGGCCAGGTCGCAGCAATGCGGTCAAGCAGGGCAATGTTCGGCCCACCGTCGCTCATGAAGTTTTCGGCATGGATTTCAACGAAATCGACCGGCGAAGGATCGGCCAGAAGCGCGCGGCAATGCTCGCGCTTGAGGCCGACCCCCACGCCAGGGGGGAGTCCGGCCAGCCCGGATGAGGGTGTGGGTGTGGTCAAAGCCAGAAGGTCCCCCGGCGCGTATCAGCGCCGGACTTCCTTGAATTCGACGAGCTGGCCGCGGCCGGTCGGCGAAGTGGGCGATTTCATCGTGATGCAGGTGCCCTTGGGAACCAGCTTCCAGGCGTTACCCTGATAGTCGCGCTTGGAGGTGCCGGCACAGGACGTGCCGGGTCCGGCGGCACAGTCGTTGTAGCCGGCCAGCGAAACGCCAAAACACTTTTCCTGTGGCGGGCGCCCGGCAGCCGAAGCTTGCGAGGTAAGGCCGGCGAGCGCGGTAGCTACAGCGCCTGCGATGAAGGCGGAGCGGGTGAGATTCATGATCATGGATCCTTGAAGAGGGGACTGACCGGCGGCAGGGCAGGCCCCGCCGCCGATTTTGCTCGGGTTGGATCAGTTCAGCGACGCCGGGGTCGCGTTCTTGATGGTCGGCCATTCTTCATTGGCCTTGGCGAGATTTCCCGGGATGTCGCGCTGCCAGGCAACCGACACGTCCTTGTTGACGTTCAGATACAGCTTGCCATCCACGATCTTCCAGACGTTCGGATCGCCATCGAGCTTCTTGTGAAGCGCGACGCCCATGGCGCAAAAGCCGCCGTACTGCGGGGCATATGCCGAGGGGTCAGCCATGAACTTCTTCAGATTCTCGGCGTCCGCGAAGTAATAGCGAGCACCGTCAAAGGTGGCGCTGAACTTCGCGCTGCCCTTGGTCGGGGCGCCGGCGGTGAAATAGGCGACCGGATCGTAGCCATGCAGAGCAATGCCTTGCTGGTCAGTATTCACCGCAGCCGGCGAGTCGTCGACGACCGCGAATGCGGGGGCGGAGGGAATGGCGGTCGCGGCAACGACGAGGCCAAGGGCGGCAAGCAGGGTACGGCTCATGCGGGTGGTCATTGTAGTGTCTCCAACTCTGGCCGTCGCCAGGTGGGACGGTCCTTCGATTTCGCCCGGTCATTCCGGGTAGGACACTAGCTAGACGCGATCACTCCATGGTTTAATGGACTTAACCCGCAATGGATTGATAACTAAAATGGAATAATATCAAACTCTGCACGCGCAGCAATCAGCAGGGAACTGCGGTATTGAGGGGCTTGGCATCCCATACTTCGATTGAAGGGTCGATTGCTGAAGGCCCGCAACTTGTATTTTCGTGCTCAAGACCGGACCGACTGCAAGCGGCCCATAAGTTGCCATTGCGGGCCACAACTTTGAATATCAGCAAATGGGCCGTTTGCTGACAGACTGCTTTCGGGAAAGCTCCCCCGAATCTGGACATGGCAACTGAACAAATAATCAACCCCTCCAATAAAATTCCGGCCCCGGCATATCTCGTCCATCGTCCGCGCCAACTTCGGCATCGGTGAGCGCGTTCAGTTTCATGTTCAGATCTTCAAGCACCTCGTCCGAAATCGCCCCCGATGCGGCTAGGTTTCGGGTCTCGCCCGGGTCCTGTCTCAGATCGAAGACTTCAAGATCATTGCGCGCCTTCAGCTCTTCGAGTGTTCGCGGCACATGGTGCTCGCGGGGAGAGAAATAGCGCGCGAGTTTGTAGCCGTCTGTCACCACGCCGCGCATGAAGCTGCGGGCGCTGAAATCGGGCGCCAGTCCGGCGCTGGCCGAGGAACTCAACGCGCAAGGTTATCGCACCAAACTCCAGCAGCGCGCCGGCGGTCCGCATCGCGGTGGCTGCATCTACCGGGGAGGCACGCTCTACCACCTGCTTGGGAACCGCATCTATCGCGGGATGATCGTGCACAAGGGCAAGGCCTACCCGGGAGAGCACCAGCCGATCATCGACGAGGAGTTGTGGGACAGCGTCCAGACGCTGCTGGCAAGCAATGCCTGCGGATCATCCCGCCGCAAGCGGCACCAGAACCTGAGCCTCCTGGTTGGCAAGGTCTTCGATGGTGAGGGCAGGGCAATGACCCCGAGCCATGCCCAGCGCGGAAGAAAGCGCTATCGCTACTACGTGACCCGGTCCGATGAGGGAGATATGGAACCGGCATGGCGAGTAAACGCGTATGACCTGGAGCGCCTGGTCTGCGAGCAGCTTGCCCAGCACCTCGAAGCTCAACGCATCCTCCATGGTCTCACCGTAGCGACCAACCTTGATGCTCACGACCTCCTCCAACTCACGGAGAAGGCGGCCGACATCACAGCAATCCTTCAATCTGGGAAGGCGCATCGGAAGGCTGACTTGCTGGAGGGGGTCGTGGCAAGGGTCGACCTCGAGAAGGAGCAGATCACTGTAGTGCTCGATCAAGAAGGCCTTGCCCACGGACTCGGCGTTCTTCCCGACCTACTTGCGGACGATCTTTTCCAGCTCGTCATACCAGCGGTCAGGGTTCGGCGGGGACACCAGTTACGGCTGATCATCCCCGGTCCGGAGCAAGCTAGAGTCCGGCCGCCTCGCCGTGATCCAAAGCTCATCCCGCTCGTTGCTGAAGCGATCACCGCTCGGGACCTTATCGAAGCACGTCCCGATCAATCGATCGCCAGCATCGCTGCACAACACGGGCGCTGTCGCACCCGCCTCGGCAAGCTGGTCCAGCTGGCCTGCCTCGATCCCGAGATCCTCAAGGCCATCGTCGAAGGGCGGCAGCCGGTGACGCTCAGCACGAAGCGACTCGCCAGCGTCCCACTGCCGCTCGTTTGGGGAGATCAGAGGCGAACGCTTGGGTTCGCGTGAAGGCCCGCCAACTCCATTTGCGGTCAGAATTTGGGGCTCCAGAGACGGGGCCACCTTCTTGGGCCTGCGCTCGCCATCTCACGGAGGCCTCTGACTGCACTTGCCCGATCACTCCACGCGGAATGGCGCGGAAACGCGCCGCTTCCGGCACCGCTCCGCCCAAAGCCACAAATGTGGTGGGGAGATATGGACTGTCTGGTGCGGTCGAGAAGACTCGAACTTCCACGGGCTTTCGCCCACAACGACCTCAACGTTGCGCGTCTACCAATTCCGCCACGACCGCACACAGTCTCGCATCGGGAGCGCTTTTTGGGCGGCCTCCCGTCGGTAGGAGCGCGCCACTAGCAGCGCCGCCATGCGCCCGCAAGCACCTTTGTGTGGGGTTATCGTGGGGCCCAGCCGATATCGGCGAATACCGCCGATTTGGGAACGTCGGTCACGGCCTCGTTGATCGTCAGTTCTTCGCCCGGGGCCAGCGAAGCCTGCGGCGGGTTCACCACCCAGCTGTACACCTGCCGCTCACGCTGGTCGCGCAGCACGATCAGGACAGGGGGTATCGGACGCGTCTCGCGTGCGGTGTTCTTGACGATGATGCGCGCCCCGAAGAACTCGGTGCCATTGGGCAGCGTCCGGCGTTCCTGCTGCTCGACCGGGAAGGACAGCTCGAGGTCGGGCTGCGCCGCACCGAACAGCGGTTTCGCCACAGGGACCCAGTCGGGCAGGCCGACATAATTGACCGCAGCAATCGTTCCCACGGCAAGCAGCGCGAAGATCGCTGCCGCCCAGGTCCACAGCTTGGTCATGTTGCGCCGCGGGCGGAATGGCGGGGCATGCTCGAACCGCGAAGGCGAATCGTCTTCCTCGGGTTCGGGCGGCGGCGGCAGATCGTCCTGTACCTCGCCATAAGGTGGTGCCGCCTCGTCGAAATCGGGTCCCTCGCGGGTTTCGTCTTCTTCTGATGCAGGGTCGCTGCTGGTCCGGCCGAAGTCGGGCTCCTCGTCGAGTGCAGCCTCAACCCTTGGTGCTTGAGGTGGCGCCGGTGGCGGGGGCGGTGGAGCCTTTACAGGTGCCGGGGCTGGCGTGGGCACCTTGGCCACCGCCGCAAGCCGTTCGGCGTCGGGGCCATCCTGGAACCAGCTATGCTTGCATTTCGCGCAGCGAACCGTCCGGCCTTCGATCCCGATGGCGCTGTCGGGCACCACGTATCGGGTGGAGCAGGCGGGGCAGGCAATGATCATCTTGGTAAACGGCCTTAAGCGCAGTGGCGAATCACGACAAGCGAGAGGCCTGTTTGCAATCCCCGCAGGCGGCTTTTTTCCACACCGAAGCGCGGTTATAGCCACCCACAAGCATGACGGGCACCAGCGATCTTCTTTACCGGCGAGGTATTCGGGCGTGAGTGAGCCGGAAACCGAGATCGTCCAGTTCGACAATGTCGGGCTGCGTTACGGCACCGATCGGGAAATCCTGTCCAATATCTCCTTCACCCTGTTTCCGGGGCGCTTCTACTTCCTCACCGGGGCCAGCGGTGCCGGCAAGACATCGCTGTTGCGATTGCTTTATCTTGCCCAGCGGCCCTCGCGCGGCGCGATCCGCATGTTCGGAACCGACGTCATTACCTTGCCGCGCGAGAGGTTGCCCGCCTATCGCCGCCGAATGGGCGTGGTGTTTCAGGATTTCCGCCTGGTCGAGCACCTTTCCGCTTTCGACAATGTTGCCTTGCCGCTGCGCGTATCGGGAGTGCGTGAAGCAGACTTGCAGGGTCCGGTTTCGGACATGCTCGATTGGGTCGGCCTGTCGCATCGCGCGGATGCGCGCCCGGCCACGCTTTCGGGCGGCGAGCAACAGCGCGTTGCGATCGCAAGGGCGGTAATCGGCCGGCCCGACATGCTGGTGGCGGATGAACCGACCGGCAACGTCGATCCCGAAATGGCGCTGAAGCTGATCCGCCTGTTCGAAGCGCTCAATCGCCTGGGCACCACGGTGGTGGTGGCAACCCATGACGTGCACCTGTTACGCAAGGTCCCGGATTCGCTGATCATGCGATTGGACAAGGGTACGCTTGCCGATCCGACTGGCGCGCTGCGCTATCCGCCGCGCCGCGTGGGGGCGGGTCAGTGAAGCGACCTCCGGTCATGGCGCGTGCGGCAGAGCGCGGGCTTGCCCCGTTTCGCGGCAAGCGCGCAGCGCATCTGCTACCCCGGGCCAGGCTGGGCGGCCCCATGCCCTGGGTCATCGCGATCATGGTGGCCATCACCGTGCTGGCCGCGGCAGGCGGGTTGGCGTTGTCGAACCTGGTTGTCCGCGCGAGTGGAGACCTGGCTGGAAGCGCCACCGTGCAGATTGTCGAGCCCGACCCTGCCATTCGCGATGCGCAGGTGCAGGCGGCGGCCGCTCTGCTTGCCAGTGATCCGGACGTGTCCGAGGTCAGCGTGGTGCCGCAGGATCGCGTCGAGCAATTGCTGGAGCCATGGCTTGGCACGGGAGTTGGTGACGATGCCCTGCCGGTGCCCGCCCTGATCGATCTCAGCCTGTACGATGGTGCAGATGCCGAAACACTCGCCCGTCTGAACGATCGGCTTGCCGAAGTTGCCCCGGCTGCGCGGATTGACGCGCAGTCGGATTGGCTCGCACCGGTGCTAACTGCGCTCTCGACGCTGCGCTGGGTTTCCATTGGCCTGATTGCCTTGCTTGCCTTTACCGGCGGGGCAGCGGTTTGGCTGGCGGCACGCAACGCCTTGGGTGTCAATCGCGACACGATCGAAATCGTCCACCTTTTGGGCGGTAGTGACGATCAGATCGCCCGCATCTTCCAGCGCTCGATCCTGCTCGATGCGCTGGTTGGCGGCTTGTTGGGCCTCGTCCTGGGAAGCGCGGCGGTGGTCCTGATGGCCGCGCAATTCGCAGCGTTGGATTCCGGTCTGGTTGCTGGTGGCCAGCTTCGACCGGTCGACTGGCTCGTTCTAGCCACAGTACCGCTTTTCGCAGTCGCGATTGCAGTCTACACGGCCCGCGTGACTGTCCTCTCCTCGCTTCGGAAGATGCTGTGATCCTGCGTTTCGTCGCCTCGCTGCTGCTGATCTACCTCTTCGGTTTCCTCGGTTTTGCGCTGACGCTGCCGCAGGCGGTCTCCGGCCAGGTTACCGATGCGGTGATGGTTCCGACCGGCGGGCCGGGCCGGATCGCCCGCGGGATCGAAGTGGTCGAGGAAGGCCTGGCGCGCGAACTTTTCGTCTCTGGCGTCGATCCCGAGGTCAAGCCGAAGGAGTTTGCCGCGGAATTCGATGTTCCCGCCAGGCTGATGAAATGCTGCGTAACGCTGGGCTATCTGGCGGTCGATACGCGCAGCAATGCGGGAGAAGCTGCGCAGTGGATGAAGGAGAATGAATTCTCTTCGGTCCGGCTGGTCACCACCGATTGGCATATGGCCCGCGCAGCGTCGGAATTTGCCGAGGCTCTGCCGGAAGGAACGGTGATCGTGCGCGATGCGGTCAAATCCTCACCCGACCTTGCGACGCTCTACCTCGAATACAACAAGCTGATCGCCGCGGCGATTTCACAAGGCTTGCCGATCTGATCCGACTATGCGGCTGCTGCGAAACCTCGCCTTTTACGTCGCCTTCTATATCGGCTCGCTGCTGATCACGTCGGCGTCGCTGGCCTCGCTGCCTTTCAGCGTGAAAGCCTTCCGCGCGCGGGTGCGCAACTGGTCGCAATGGCAGCGCTGGTGCCTGGTCAACCTGCTCGGTTGCCGCATCGTGCTCGAAGGGCAACCGCAAGAAGAGCCTGTGCTCTATGCGATCAAGCACGAAAGCTTCTTCGAAGCGATCGATGCACCACGGCTATTCTATCTGCCTTCGGTTTTCGCCAAGCAGGAGCTCTTCAGCATTCCCCTCTGGGGTCGGGCGGCGGCGGCATTCGGGCTGGTTTCGGTAGATCGCGACGCTGGCCCAAAGGCGTTGATGCAGATGATCCGCGCAGCCAAGGCGCTGGTCGCCGACGGCCGCCCGCTGGTAATCTTCCCGGAGGGGACCCGCGTTCCCCATGGTGAAGATCGTGAACTGCAATCCGGTTTTGCCGGCCTCTACAAGATGCTCGGCCTGCCGGTGATCCCTGTCGCGGTGAACAGCGGACCGATCTATCACCGGCTGCTGAAGAAGCCGGGCACCATCACCTATCGCTTCGGCGAGCCGATCCCGCCCGGGCTGCCGCGTGACGAGGTTGAGGCCCGTGTCAGGGAAGCGATCAACGCGCTCAATCGATAGGATGGGCGCACAGGTCGTTTCAGTCGCATGCAGCGCAGCGCATACTTTCTCCAAACGTGGTTGCGAGCAGATTACCCTCGTCGAAGGCCTCGGCGTAGAGGGAGACGCGCACCAGGGTACGACGGTCAAACATCGCTCGCGCGTGGCGGTGGACCCCAGCCAACCGAATTTGCGGCAGGTGCACCTGATTGCCGCCGAACTGCTCGACGAAATGGCAGGTCTGGGATTTGCGCTGGAAGCCGGCGATCTGGGCGAGAATGTCCTGGTCCGGGGCCTCTCCTTGATTGACCTACCGCGCGGTGCCCGGCTGCGACTGGGCGATCACGCCGAAATCGAAGTGACCGGGTTGCGCAATCCGTGCCGCCAGATAGAGGCCTTCAGACCTGGGCTGCTCAAGCCGATGATAGGGCGAGATGCGGAGGGCAGGCCCGTGCTCAAGACCGGTATCATGGGGATCGTGCTGCGCGGCGGCTTGGTTTGCCCTGGCGATGCGATCGCGGTCGAATTGCCGCCCGAACCGCACGCCCGCCTCGAACGGGTCTGACAACCAGCAGTCGACAATTTCGTGCGTGACTTGAATGCCTTCCGCGCGCGCCGTATCGACGGGGCGTGAAGGTCGTACTTACCGGCAGCAGCGGCAGATTGGGCCGCGCCATCTTCGGCGCCCTGGCGCCCGCGCATGACGTCGCGGGCATCGATCGGCGGGCCTTTGCGACGACCAGGATCATTGGCGACGTCGCGGACCGCTCGGTGCTGGAGCGGGCAATGGACGGGGCCGATGCGGTGATCCACACTGCTGCGCTCCATGCGCCGCATGTCGGTGTGCAGGCCGATGCCGAATTCGAACGCATCAATGATCGGGGCTTGCGACTGCTGATCGATGTCGCGCAGGCCAGCGGCGTGCCGCGCATCGTCTTCACCAGCACGACCGCGCTTTACGGGCATGCCATTGCCAAGGGCGCCTGCACCTGGGTGGATGAGGACACGCCGCCCCAACCCAAATCGATCTATCACCGGACGAAGCTTGCCGGGGAGCAGGCGCTGGCCGAAGCGGCCTCCGAAATGCTTGCCGTTCGGGTCATTCGCATGTCGCGTTGCTTCCCCGAGCCGGCCGATCGCATGGCCGCGTATCGGTTGCACCGGGGGGTCGACGTTCGCGACGTTGCCGATGCGCATGTGCTCGCGCTTTCCCATCGGGGGCCACAGTTTGAGAGGTTCATCATATCCGGCGCGACGCCCTTCCTCCCCTCGGATGTCGGGGACCTGGCCACGCGCGCTGCTTCGCTGATCGAGGAACGGGTGCCGGACCTCGCGGCAAGCTTCCGTCAACGCGGGTGGGACCTGCCCCGCTCGATCGACCGGGTCTACTCTCCCGTCGCGGCGCTGGAGTCGCTGGGGTGGCGGCCGAGATTCGGACCCGAGGAAGTCATCGCCCAACTCGACCGCCGCAGCCTTGAGGTATTGCCTCCGGGTGCAGTCATTGAGGAAAAGGCGGAGTAAAGGGAGGTCGGTTTCCGACTGATCTTACGGCATCTCGCCCCGTTGATCAGCAGTTGGTAACGGGCTTGATGATTACGCCTTGATTGCAAAATCAATTATGTCATGGCAGATGTTGAAGAATGTTCGATTGGTCAGACCTATTCGACTTTCTCCCATGGCGAATGCAAGTATTGATACTTGTCCTGGGTCTCTTTGGCGCGGTCGCGATCCTACTAGTGTTTATACTGTTGTTTTAAATGCTTCCTGCCCGATTTGATCGGCAGGAGACTGTTAGATCTAAACTTTGAGACAACATCGCATTTCTCGAGGTGTGCGTTCTTCTCAAGCTGGAGGTTGCCAGTCGAACCTCACGCAACCCCCTCAGTGATCCGACCGCCCGAAGTCGGGGCGCGCATCGTCCTGGCCTTCCTCGATGATCGAGCGGCGAATCGCGCGGGTGCGTTCGAACAGCTCGAACAGCGTGTCGCCATCGCCGTTGCGGATGGCGCGCTGGAGCGCGGTCAGGTCTTCGGTGAAACGGCCGAGCACTTCGAGCACGGCGTCGCGGTTGGTGAGGAAGACGTCGCGCCACATGGTCGGGTCGCTCGCGGCGATGCGGGTGAAGTCGCGGAAGCCGCCGGCGGAATATTTGATCACCTCGCCGCGGGTGACGTCCTCGAGATCCGATGCCGTGCCGACGATGGTATAGGCGATCAGGTGCGGGATATGGCTGGTTACCGCCAGCACCACGTCATGGTGCGCCGGGTCCATGATCTCGATCTTGGCGCCGAGGCCTTCCCAGAAATCGGATACGATGGCGACAGCCTCGGCAGGGGCATCGGAAGGGGGCGTCACGATGCACCAGCGGTGACGGAACAGCTCGGCGAAACCCGCATCGGGGCCGCTCTTTTCGGTACCCGCCACGGGATGCGCCGGGATCACGGTCGCGCCGGGTAGGGCCTTGGCGATGGCATTGCCCACGCTGCGCTTGGAGGAGCCGACGTCGCTGACGATCGTACCCGCGGGAAGTGCGGAGGCGATCGTGGCGGCAGCCTCGCCCATCGCGCCGACCGGAACGCAAAGGATCACCAGATCGGCATCGCGCACCGCATCCTCGGCGGATTCGCAGACATTTGCGACAAGCCCGCGCTCGGCCGCGCGGCGGCGCACGTCGGGATTGGCATCCCATCCCGTAGTGGCGACTTGCGGCAGCATTTCGCGCGTCGCGAGCCCGATCGACCCGCCGATCAGGCCGAGGCCGATGATGGCGACATTGTTCGGGATCATGCCGAGGCCTCGCACAGCTTGCGCAGCACGGTGGCGATCGCGTCCATCTGCTCCTGCGTACCCACCGTGATGCGCAACGCCTGTGGCAGGTCCTGGCTCGGCAGGTGGCGCACGGCATAGCCCGCCTCGCCGATCGCATCGAGCGCGGTGGTCGCGGACAGCGTCCCTTCGAACACCACGAAGACGAAATTCGCCTTGCTCGGCAGCGCACGCAACCCGTGGTTGCCGAGCGCTTCGACTTGTTCGACGAAGCGTGCGCGGACCGAGCTGTTCGCATCGCGCGAGCGCCGCACGAAATCCCGGTCGCCCAACGCCGCCAGCGCCGCCTTCTGCCCGCTTGCTGTCACGTTGAAGGCCCCGCGCAAGCGGTTGAGCGCATCGATCAGGTGCGGCGCGCCGGTCGCCCAGCCAACGCGCTCACCGGCGATCCCGAAGGCCTTCGAGAAGGTACGCGTGACCAGCACGTTGTCGTATCGCGCGGCGAGGTCGAACCCGCCATCATCTTCGCCCTCTTCGAGGAACTCGGCATAGGCCTGGTCGACCACCAGCAGCACGTCGCGCGGCAATCCGGCATGGAGCCGCTCGACCTCGGTGCGTGGCAGCCAGGTGCCGATCGGGTTGTTCGGGTTGTCGAGCAGCACCACCCGCGTGCGTTCGCTCACGGCGGCCAGCAGCTTGTCGACGTCGGGCGCATAGTCGCTGTCTTCCGCCGGAACGACCTCAGCGCCGACCTTCCACACCAGCAGCGGGTAGAGTGAGAAGGAATAGCGCGGGAAGACCACTTCGTCCCCCGGCCCGGCAAAGGCCTGTACCGCGCAATGCAGCAGCTCGCCCGATCCGGTGCCGCAGACGATCCGCGCAGGATCGATGCCGTGCGCAGCCCCGATCGCCGCGCGCAGTGCGGTGGCGTCAGGGTCGGGATAGAAGTTCGGCTGATGCTCACCCGCAAGCGCCTCGTGCACCGCCGGGCTGCAGCCCATCTGGTTCTCGTTGGCCGAATGATTGACCAGCGGGCGCCCGTCGGACGTCCTGGATTTGCCCGGCACATAGGCATGGATCGCTTCGATCCACGGCTTGAGGGTTGGTGTGTCTGCCATTTCGGCTTTGTCGCATGAAAGAATATCGGCCCTTCGACAAGCGCAAGGCTTGCGGTTAGAGGCAGGGTTTCATTGTTTCGCCCCAAGGTTCGATTTGAAAGCCACCTCGCAAACCCTGGTTCTGCCCGCTTCACTGCCACTCGACGGCGGGGGTGAGTTGGCGCATGTCGAGGTGGCGTACGAGACCTATGGCGCGCTGAACGCCACCCGTTCGAACGCAATCCTGCTGTGCCATGCACTGACCGGCGACCAGTATGTCGCGAGCGATCACCCGATCACCGGCAAGCCCGGCTGGTGGGAACGCATGGTCGGCCCCGGCAAGCCGATCGACACCGATCGCTTCCACGTGATCTGCCCGAACGTCATCGGCAGCTGCATGGGATCGAGCGGACCTTTGAGCAAGGCGCCCGACGGCCAGCCCTATGCCATGCGGTTCCCGGTGATCACCATCCGCGACATGGTCCGCGCCAATGTCGGCCTGCTCGATGCGTTGGGCATCGGCACGCTGCACGCGGTGGTCGGCGGATCGATGGGCGGGATGCTGGCGCTGAGCCTTGCGGCCAACTGGCCCGACCGCGCGGAACGGGTGCTGGTGATCGCATCGACCAGCCGCCATTCGGCACAGAACATCGCCTTTCACGAACTTGGGCGGCAGGCGATCATGGCCGATCCGCGCTGGCAGGACGGTGATTATTACGGCGGTGAATCGCCCGACAACGGGCTCGCCGTCGCGCGCATGGCGGCGCATATCACCTATCTCTCCGAAGAGGCGCTGACCGAGAAGTTCGGGCGCAATTTGCAGGACCGCGAGGCCAAGAGTTTCGGCTTCGACGCCGATTTTCAGGTCGAAAGCTACCTGCGCTACCAGGGCAGCGGCTTCACCCAGCGCTTCGACGCCAACAGCTACCTCTATATCACGCGTGCGATGGACTATTTCGACCTTGCCGAGGAGCATGGCGGCAAGCTGGCCGATGCCTTTGCCGGAACCACCGCGCGGTTCTGCCTGGTCAGTTTCGATAGCGACTGGCTCTATCCCACGGCGGAGAGCCGCCATGTCGTACACGCGCTCAATGCGGCGGGTGCGGCGGTGAGCTTCGTCGAACTGTCCGCGCCGCATGGCCATGACAGCTTCCTGCTCGACGTGCCCGCGCTCGACCGGGTGATCACGGGGTTCCTCGGATGAACGGTCTTGCTGACGGTTATGAGCTGGTGGGCGATCAAGGCGCGATCGACGCCGACGCGGCCCACGCCTACCTATCCGGTAGCTACTGGTCGACTGGTATTCCCCTGGCCACGGTGCGCCGGGCTCTGGCCAACAGTCTGTGCGTCGCGGTCCGCCATTGTGGGCAGCAGGTCGCCATGGCCCGGGTGGTGACCGATCGCGCGACCTTCGCCTATCTGGCCGATGTCTATGTGCTCGATGATCATCGCGGCCAGGGCCTGTCCAAGGCGATGATGGCCTATCTGCACGCGCACCCTGAACTGCAGGGCCTGCGCCGGTGGATGCTGATGACGCGCGATGCGCATGATTTGTACCGGCAGTTCGGCTGGACGCCGCTTGCCAATCCAGTGAGCGCGATGGAACTGCACAACCCGGGGGTTTACGCGTGAGCTTGCGGCCCGACCTTGCGGTGATCGCCAGCCATGTCGCCCCCGGGAGCCGGGTGCTTGATATCGGCTGCGGCGACGGCGCGTTGATGCTCGCCCTGCGCGAGGCGGGATGCGATGTCCGCGGGATCGAGATCGATGGCACCAGCGTCGAACGCTGCGTGTCGCAGGGTCTTTCGGTGGTGCAGGGCGATGCCGACCGCGACCTTGCCGACTATCCCGACAAGGGCTTCGACTACGCCGTGCTCAGCCAGACGCTGCAGACCGCCGCGCGGCCCGACTGCATGCTCGACGAGCTGTTGCGGGTCGGCCGCCGGGCGTTCGTGTCCTTCCCCAATTTCGCGCATTGGCGCACGCGCGCCGCGCTGATGTTCGGTGGTCGTATGCCGGTGACACGCAGCCTGCCGGTCAGCTGGTACGCCACGCAGAACATCCACCACGTGACCGTGAAGGATTTTCGCGATCTCGCCGCCGAGAAGGGCGCGCGCATCGAGAACGACTGGTACTTCGCTGGGGAACGCCCGATCGCCCGCGGTGGCGCCAATGCCCGCGCCGAATTCGCGGTGTTCGAGCTTTCGCGTTAGGCGCCCAACCGCTCCGCGTGCCAGGCCACGTGCTCGGCCATGAAGGTCGAGATGAAGTAATAGGAATGGTCGTAGCCGCTCTGCATGCGGATCTCGGGCGTCATGCCGGCCTTGGCGCAGGCCATGGCGAGGAGGCTGGGTTTGAGCTGGTCTTCGAGGAAATTGTCCGCCGTGCCCTGGTCGACCAGCAGGTGATCGGCGCGTGCGCCGTCCTCGATCAAAGCAACTGCGTCATAGTCACGCCAGGCCGCGCGGTCCTCGCCGATGTAGCGGGCCAGGGCCTTTTCGCCCCACGGCACTTGTGACGGTGCGACGATGGGTGAGAAGGCGCTGATCGAGCGGAAGCGGTCCGGGTTGCGCAGGCCGATGGTCAGCGCGCCATGGCCGCCCATCGAATGGCCCGTGATGCCCTGGCGCGCCATGTCGGCGGGGAAGTTTTCGGCGATGATCTCGGGCAGCTCTTGCTCGATATAACTGCGCATGCGGTAATGCCGTGACCACGGTTCCTGTATCGCGTCGACATAGAAGCCCGCGCCCTTGCCGAAGTCGTATTCTTCCGCCGCATCGGGCACATCATCGCCGCGCGGGCTGGTGTCGGGGGCGATGAATATGATGCCGTTCTCGGCGCAGGCCCTGCGGTATTCACCCTTTTCGGTGACATTGGCGTGGGTGCAGGTAAGGCCCGAGAGGTACCACAGCACCGGCAGCTTGATGCCCGGCATATGCGGCGGGACATAGACCGAGAAGGTCATGTCGGTTCCCGTCTCGCGCGAGCGGTGCGAGCAGACGTGCTGCGTGCCTTCGAAGGCCAAGTTCTGCGACAGGTATTCGATGGTCATGCGGGCTCCTGCACCGTCGGGATGGCGGCGACGCGCGGCTGGTGGCCCCAATGGGCAAGCAGGCGCAAGATGTCAGCGCCGGATAGCCCCAATGTCGCGGTGTTGCGAAGCGGGTGGACGTTGACGCGGGATGCCGCGGCTAGGCCGCCGTCGATCACTACGCCTACGTTGCCTGGTACGGCATTGATCATGGCCAGCGGCGTGACCGAACCCGGGCTGATACCGAGCAGACGGTCCATGTCCTCCGCCTTGCCGAAGCTCACCCGCTTGCAGCCGATCACGTCCGGCAGCGCCTTGAGGTCCACGCGCGCTTCCGCCGGGACGGTCACCAGCCAATAGGCACCGCCCGTGTCTTTGAGGAACAGGTTCTTGGTATGGGCGCCAGGGATGTCGGCATCGACCCGGCGGCTTTCCTCGACGGTGAAGACCGCGATATGTTCGTGGCTGGCGAAGGGGATTGCCAGAGACGCCAGGTCGGCCAGCAATCCCGCTTCGCCACGCCTATTCAAGCGTTACGAGCCCATGCGGTGCAGGGCACACAGCTTATTGCCATCGGGATCGCGCAGGTAGGCGAGATACATGGCATTGGGGGTGCCTTCGCCGCGCACGCCCGGCGGATCTTCGATCGCCGTGCCGCCGTTCGCCACGCCTGCCGCATGCCATGCATCGGCCTGTTCGGGGGTCATGCCGATACCGATGGTGCAGCCATTGCCCGCAGTGGCCGGCGAGCCGTCGATCGGCTTGGTGACCAGGAAGGCCCCGCCGTTGTGGAGGTAGATCAGGCGACCCTTCTCGTCGGTAATACCTTCCTTGCCGCCAATGGCCTTGAAGGTCGCATCGTAGAACGTCTTGGCTTTCGCCATGTCGTTCGCGCCCACCATCATGTGACTGTACATCTGTACTCTCTCCTTTGGGTTTCGATTCGCGACCTTAATGCGGCGCGCGAAGCGTTCAATAGACCACGACGCTGCGGATCGATTCACCTGCATGCATCAGGTCGAAGCCTTTGTTGATTTCCTCGAGGCTGAGCACGTGGGTGATCATCGGGTCGATGGCGATCTTGCCGTCCATGTACCAGTCGACGATCTTGGGCACGTCGGTGCGACCCTTGGCTCCGCCGAAGGCCGTGCCGCGCCAGTTGCGCCCGGTAACCAGTTGGAACGGGCGGGTGGCGATTTCCTTGCCCGCTTCCGCCACGCCGATGATGATGCTGGTGCCCCAGCCGCGGTGGCAGGCTTCCAGTGCTGTGCGCATCACCTCGGTATTGCCGGTGGCGTCGAAGGTGTAGTCGGCACCGCCGTCGGTCAGCTCGACCACCTTGGCAACGACTTCGTCACGGCTCATTCCCTTGGTGTTGAGGAAGTGGGTCATGCCGAACTTGCGGCCCCATTCCTCGCGGTCGGGGTTGATGTCGATGCCCACGATCATGTTGGCACCAGCCAGCTTCGCGCCCTGGATCACATTGAGGCCGATCCCGCCGAGGCCGAAAACGACGACATTGTCGCCCACCTGCACCTTGGCGGTGTTGACCACCGCGCCGACGCCGGTGGTGACGCCGCAACCGATGTAGCAGCTGGTCTGGAACGGTGCGTCCTCGCGGATCTTCGCCACTGCGATTTCGGGCAGCACGGTGAAGTTCGAGAAGGTCGAACAGCCCATGTAGTGGAAGATCGTCTGCCCCTTGTAGGAAAAGCGGCTGGTCCCGTCGGGCATCAGCCCCTTGCCCTGCGTGGCGCGGATCGCGGTGCACAGGTTCGTCTTGCCCGACAGGCACGACTTACACTGGCGGCATTCGGGGGTGTAGAGCGGGATCACATGGTCGCCCGGCTTGACCGAGGTGACGCCGGGGCCGACTTCGCGGACAATGCCCGCTCCCTCATGACCCAGCACGCTGGGGAAGATGCCCTCGCTGTCGAACCCGTCGAGCGTATAGGCATCGGTATGGCAGATGCCGGTCGCCATGATTTCCACCAGGACCTCGCCCGTCTTGGGGCCTTCGAGGTCGAGCTCGACGATCTCGAGCGGCTGTTTGGGGGCAAAGGCGACTGCGGCACGGGTCTTCATCTGTGGGTACTCCTTCGCGGCACGGGTTAGTCGGGCATAGCCGCTGCCGCAAGCGAAGTTGCTTGCGGTTCAGCAAGGGCCTTCTAGGTGAGGGCGATGCTAACCTTTCTCGCTCCGGCACTGCTGCTCGCCCAAGCTCCTTCTCCCGAAAACAGGGCCGATCCCGTCCCGCTCGATATCCAGCAGCAAACGGCGCTGCGTTGTTCAATGGCCATCGCCATGGCGGCCGAGCAGCAGCGTGTCGGAGCTGCCACAGATCAGGGATGGCCCGATCTTACCGAGCGCGGGAGAGAATTCTTCGTTCGTTCGCTGGCCCAGCTGATGGAGGACACGGGGCTGACCCGCGAAGGCCTGGTCGCGCAGGCGCGGCCTGAGGTCGAAACGCTCAAGCAGCCAGGCCGGCTTGCAGAGGTCATGCCGGGCGGCCTGCTGCTGCTCGATGCGTCGGGGCTCTGAAGCGTTCACCCGGCTGCAAGACGCGGCTGGCTAGCGTCATCCCATTCGCCACCGATTCGCGAGAAGCCACTATGCGCCCGACGATCATCCCCGCAGCCCTCCTGTCCCTGATCGCCATTCCGGTTGCCGCGCAGGAAGCCCCTGCTCCTGCGCCCGAAGCGGGGGCGCTGGCGGACATGGCGCAGCAGATGCAGGATCCCGAGCGCCAGCGCGACCTCGCCCTGGTTGCACAGACGATGGCTGAGGTGCTGCTCGACCTGCCGATCGCGCCGCTGGCGCAGGCGGCGGCGGAAATGGCTGGGGAAGAGGCCCGGCAGATCGCCCCCGACCTGACCTTGCGCAAGCTCGCGCCGGAAGCGGGGGAGCTGAGCGGCGAGATCGGACGCAGCGCTCCCCGTGTGATGCAGGCAGCGGGTACGCTGGCGGGCGCACTGGCAGCCATGGCCCCGACCCTGCGCGAGATGGCCGAGCAAATGGCGCGCGCCTTGCCGCGCAAGGATTGATCCCCGAGAAAATTCGCTTCGACCTTCGGGCAGGCGGTGGACGCGTCCGCGCCGGTGGTGCATGGTTAAGCAATCCATGTGGCAGCTTTTCACGTTTCCCCTTTGTCCGTTCAGCCGCAAGCTGCGCCTGCTCATGGGCGAGAAGAACATCGCCTATGAGGTGGTGCGCGAATACCCATGGGAAGGGCGCGACGGCTTCTGGCAGATGAACCCCGCCGGGCGGACGCCGGTGCTGTTCGATGCGGCGCGCCGCCGCGCGCTTTGCGACAGCCGCGCGATCTGCGAATTCCTCGAGGAAACGGTCGAGCGGAACCCGCTGACCGGTGGCACCGCGTTGCAGCGCGCGGAAATTCGCCGCTTGGTCGCGCTGTTCGACGAGAATTTCTACAACGACGTCACCGCGCCACTGCTGCATGAGCGGATGAAGAAGCGGTTGGTGCTGCGCCAGCCGCCTGACTCAAAGATCCTGCGCGAAGCGATGAAGATGGCGCACGGCCACCTCGACTACATCGACTGGCTGGTCGACACGCGGCAGTGGGTCGGTGGTTCGACGTTGAGCCTCGCTGATCTCGCTTGCGCCGCACAGGTTTCGGTTGCCGACTATCTCGGCGGGATCGATTGGAAGGGCCATGACCAGGCGCGCGGCTGGTATGCGGTGATGAAGAGCCGCCCGAGCTTCCGCCCGCTTCTAGCCGAGAAGATGGAAGGCCTGCCGCCCCCGCCGCATTACGCGCTGGTGGACGCCTAGGCCGTCACTTCTGGCATTTGGGGCAGAACCACGTGCTCCGCCCGCCCTGGACCACGCGCCGGATTGCGCCACCGTCCTCGTGGTGGCAGGCCTCCCCTTCGCGCCCGTAGACGTGGAATCGCGTGGCGAAGTAACCCAGCTCCCCGTCGGGTTGGGCAAAGTCGCGCAGGGTCGAACCGCCGTCGCGGATCGACTGCTCGAGGACATCCTTGATCGCGGGTACCAGCCTTTGCAGTTGCGGCATGGTCACCTTGCCGCCCAGTTTGCGCGGATCGATCCCGCTGCGCCACAGTGCCTCGCACACGTAGATATTGCCGAGCCCGGCAACGATGCGCTGGTCGAGCAGCAGCAGCTTGATCGCCTGCACCCGGCCGCGGGTCGCCTCGCGCAAATGCTCCGCGGTCAGCCCGTTACCGAGTGGTTCGGGGCCAAGCGCGGCGAAGGGCGGCCACAAATCGAGCTCCGGCGCGAGTAACAGGTCGACCGATCCGAACCGCCGCGGGTCGTTGAGTGCAAAGCGGTTGCGCGCAGTCGTCAGTACCAAATGGTCGTGCCGGTCCTCGTCCTGCGGATCGATCCGCCAGCGCCCGCTCATGCCGAGGTGGAAGACCATGGCATGGTCGCGGTCGGTGTGCAGGATGCCGTATTTCGCCCGGCGCGAAAGGCTGGAAATAGTCGCCCCGGTCAGCGCTTGGACCAGATCGGGCGGGAATGGGCGGCGCAGGTCGGGCCGGTTGACCTGCACGCTGACGATCCGCTCGCCCTCGAGGAAACGGGCAAGCCCGCGCACGGTGGTTTCGACTTCGGGTAGCTCTGGCATGGCTTGATCGGCCCTAATACCTACCGCGCATTCTGTCATCGCCAAGCAGGGGTGTCGCCACTAAGAGGCGCGCGATGACGACATCGAAGACGCAGTATCGGGCCTTCCTGTTGCTGGGCCTTGCCATGTTGTTCTGGGCCGGCAACTCGATTGTCGGACGGGCGATGGCGGATGCGATCCCGCCTTTCACCCTTGCCTTCCTGCGCTGGTTCGGCGCGACGTTATTCGTCCTGCCCTTCGCGATCCGCCCCTTGCGTGACGATTGGCCAAAGCTCGTTGCAAGCTGGCAGTCGGTGCTTGTGCTTGGCGTGCTGGGGGTCGGTGCATTCAACACCTTCCTCTATAGCGGGCTGCACTACACTACCGCCACCAATGCCCTGTTGTTGCAGGCAGCGATGCCGGGCCTTGTAATGCTGCTCGATCGTCTTGTGTTCGGCACACGCAGTGGCTGGCTGCAGCTCGTGGGGACCATGATATCGATGGTCGGCGTGATCGTGATCGTCTTTCGGGGCGATCCCGAAGCGGCGCTGCGACTGCAACTGGGGAAGGGTGACCTCCTGATCATGGGAGGGGTGCTGGTATGGACGCTCTATACAGTGCTCCTGCGCACCCGCCCAAGTGTCGACGGAGTGAGCTTCGTTGCGGCGACCTTCTTCATAGGCATGGTGGTGACGGCGCCGCTTGCCGGATGGGAATGGATCGCGGGCCTGCGCATGCAGTGGAGCTGGCAAGTGGGTGCGACGCTCCTGTTCGTCGCACTGCTGCCATCGGTGGCGGCCTATTTCATCTACAATGCGGCGGCGGCAAGCGTGGGGGCGGCGCGCGCTGGGCAGGCGATCACGCTGATGCCCGTGTTTGGGGCGTTCCTTTCCGCAGCCCTGCTGGGTGAGAAACTGCATGATTACCATGCCTTCGGCATCGGCTCGATCTGCGTGGGGATCGCGCTCGGAATGCTCGCGCTTCATCGACAGGCACCGGCGGAAATGCCGGGTGGCGCTCGTGCGGGTGCGCAGCTAGAGGACTGATCCCATGAGCAACACCGGCGAAATAGTTTCCTTCGGCTACGAAGACATCGACGCGAGCGAGAAGACCGAGCGTGTCGGCGAAGTCTTCTCCAATGTCGCGGCCAAATACGACGTCATGAACGATGCCATGTCGGCGGGCATGCACCGTTTGTGGAAGAACCGCTTCGTCAATCGCGTGAAGCCGCAGCCGGGCGAGACGATCCTCGACATGGCTGGCGGCACGGGCGACATTGCCTTCCGCATGGCGGCTAGGGGTGCCAGCGTGACCGTGTCCGATATCAATCAGGACATGCTCGACGTCGGCATCGAACGCGCGATGGAGCGCGGCATCGACGGGCTGGTGTGGAGCCGCCAAAATGCCGAGGAACTGACTTTCTCGAGCCGGATCTTCGACGCCTATACCATCGCCTTCGGCATTCGGAACGTCACGCATATCGACCGGGCGCTGAAGGAGGCGCATCGCGTGCTGAAATATGGCGGGCGCTTCTACTGCCTTGAGTTCTCGACCGTCGAATGGCCCGGCTTCAAGGAAGCCTACGACCTCTATTCGCACAAGCTGGTGCCGCAGATCGGCAAGGCGATCGCCAATGACGAGGAGAGCTATCGCTACCTCATCGAATCGATCCGTCGCTTCCCCGACATGCCCAGCTTCGAGCGGATGATCCGCGAGGCCGGTTTCGAGAACACTCGGGTCGAACCGATCATGGGCGGCCTCGTCGCGATCCATTCGGGGTGGAAGGTCTAGGGTGGCACGTCCGCTCACGCACATTTCGCGGCTGTTCCGCTGGGGCATCACGCTGGCGCGTCATCGCGCGCTGGTGGGGATCGAACGCGATCCCAACGCGCCCCCGCCGGTCAGGCGCATGGCCAAGCTGGCCCGCTGGGTCGCCTTTACCGGCACCGGTGGCGAGCGTGACTATGCCGGGGCGTTTCGCGATATCGGCCCCGCTGCAATCAAGCTGGGCCAGACCTTGGCAACGCGCCCCGACCTGGTGGGTGAGGAACCGGCGCGCAACCTGCTGACGTTGCAGGACGATTTGCCGCCGGTCGGTTTCGACAAGATCCGGCAAGTGATCGAATCCAGTTTCGAGCGCCCGCTCGAGGCGCTCTATGCCGAATTCGATCCCAACCCGATTGGCGCAGCCTCGATCGCGCAGGTCCACCGGGCGGTTACGACGGAGGGGCGCGAGGTTGCGGTCAAGGTGCTGCGCCCCGGGATTCGCGAGAAGTTTGCGCGCGATATCGAAACCTATGAATGGGCCGCTGCGCATGTCGAGGCAATGGGGGGCGAGGCCGCACGCCTGCGCCCGCAGCTGGTCATCGCCAATTTCAAGCGCTGGACCTTGCGCGAACTCGACTTGCGGCGCGAAGCGGCCTCGGCCTCCGAACTCGCCGAGACCATGGTTGGCACGGCTGGTTACGAGATCCCGGGGATCGACTGGGACCGGACCAATGGCCGCGTGATGACCATCGACTGGATCGATGGAATCAAGATCAGCAAGGTCGACGAGCTGAAGGCCGCCGGCCACGATACGGCGGAGATCGCCAATCGCCTGGTGCTGGCTTTCCTCAAGCAGGCCATCGCCGGCGGCTTCTTCCATGCCGACATGCACCAGGGGAACCTGTTCGTGAAACCGGACGGGACCATCGCCGCGATCGATTTCGGCATCATGGGCCGGATCGATCGCCGCGCGCGCATGTGGCTGGCGGAAATCCTCTATGGCCTGACCACAGGCAATTACCGCCGCGTCGCCGAGATCCATTTCGAAGCGAAATACGTCCCTAGCTATCACAACGTCGATGAGTTCGCGACCGCGCTGCGCGCCGTGGGCGAACCGATGCGCGGCAAGCCGGTGAGCGAGCTGTCGGTTGGCCAGATGCTCGACGGATTGTTCGCGATCACGCGCGATTTCGACATGCAGACCCAGCCGCATCTGCTGTTGCTGCAAAAGACCATGGTGATGGTCGAGGGTATCGCCACGCAGCTCAATCCCAAGATCAACATGTGGGACGTCAGCGCCCCCTATGTGCGCAGCTGGATACGCGATGAGCTGGGCCCCGAAGCGGCTATTGCGGACCGCATTCGCGAGGATACCGAAACGCTGCTGCGTATCCCCGAGCTGGTTCGCCGGATCGAGGAGCGCTTTCCTGCAAAGGGCGGTGCGCCCGAACCACCGCCCCTGCCCGATATCGAATTGATGTGGGAAAATCGCCACGGCGGGGGACGCGGCTGGCTCGGCTATGCCATGGCTGCAGTCCTTGGAGGGCTCGCGGTTTGGGCAGCGATAGCGCAGGGACTAATCGGCTGACGGGCGACACGGCGGCCCCGGTCTGGGACCGTTTCGCCCACTGGCGCCCCTGGCCCGCCCGACTTTTGTTGGCTTTATTGGTCGTCCTGCTGGTGCTTGCCGCCCTGACCCCACTCGATGCCGATCCTCAGCAAGTAGCAGCGCCTCCAGTACCAACAGGTACACAGGCCGAGGACGCCAGCCGCGATGACGATCTCGCGCTCTATGATCGGGTCATCGAGCGCATCGAAGCCGGCGAATCCTATTACGATTTTGTCGTCGAAGAACAGCGAGCCCGGGATTATCCGGTTCGGCCGGGCTTTGCCGTACGCCTGCCGACCCTCGCTTATATCCATGCCTGGCTGGGCGAACCGGGGATGATTGCCCTGGCGCTCCTGCTGGTCCTGGGGAGTACTTGGGCGTGGTGGAGGCGTCTGGCCGAGGAGCCAGGTGGCCCACGCCACCGTTTGCTGGGCACGGCCTTCATGCTCATGGGCGCTTCGTTGGGTCTCAACCGGTATTTCTTCGTGTTGCACGAGCTTTGGGCCGGGATGTTGCTTGGGTTCGCATTCGGCCTGCATCGGCCGGGGCGTTGGGGTTGGTCATTGGCGGTTGCTGCGCTGGCATTGGCGATCCGTGAACATGCATTGCCCTTCGTGCTTTTGCTGGGTGCAATGGCCGCCTGGCGGCGCGATTGGAAGGAAGCTGCTGCATGGGCTGGGCTGGCCCTGGCCTTCCTGGCGGTGATGGTCGTGCACCTTTCTCTGGTCGCGCCCCATGTGCTGGCAAGCGATCCGCAAAGCCCGCCCTGGCTGGTGCTGCGAGGGCTCTCTGGCTGGCTGGGCAACATCGTGCTCAGCTCCAACTTGCGCTGGTTGCCGCACCCGGTCGCGGGGTCGCTGGTGCTGCTAATGGCCCTCGGTTGGGCAGGGTGGAAATCGCCGGCTGGGACGACAGGGGCGTTCCTTTACCTGGGTTACGGCCTGGCTTTCATGATCGCCGGTCGTGCTAACAACTTCTACTGGGGCGCAGTAGTGGCTCCGGCGATGTTCGTCGGCTTGGCCTTCCTCCCGATGGCACTGGGCTCGCTTGTTACCTCCGCAAGGCGTTCCTGGTGAGCTTCGAGTTTCCCGAACGCCCACTGGCACTGGCGCCGCGCTGGCTGGCGCTGCTGTTGCTCGCCTTCTTCGCCGCAGCCTGTGCATGGAATGCGCTTTCGCTAGGTATTCGCGATACCGCGCATCTTGCCGATATCGAAACGCGACAGGATCGTGGTGAACGAGTGGACATGGATCTTTACCGACAAGTCCATTCGGCGGTGGCGCATGGAGAGGGCTATTACGCCGCTGCTACCCAAGGGAACCGCGACTTTGATTTCCCGACCAAGCCTTTCGTTACGGTGCGCACTCCGATCCTGGCATGGGGCGCTTCGTTTTGGGGAGATTTTGGTTGGCGAGTCGTTGCTGCGCTTTTGTGGGGCGCCAATGCATTTGTGTGGTTCATTGCACTTGCCGGAAAGGCGTCGCGAGGCGAGCGTGATGCTGCGGGCACATTCTCACTGCTCTTCGGTGCGGCAGCCTTCATACCAGAGGTGGCCTTCTCGCATGAATTACAAGCCGGGCTGCTGATTTCCCTCGCACTTGCCCTGAGTGCGACGCGCTGGTGGATTAGCGGGCTTGTGGCGGCGCTTCTGGGAATTGCGGTCCGTGAACTGGCAGCGCCGTTCATGCTGGCCTGGTTCACATTGGCATGCATGACCGGGCGTAGGCGTGAAGCGCTGGCGACGCTTGTTGCCCTCGGCGTGGTCGGGCTGGGCTTGTGGCTTCACGCAGAGGGTGTCGCTGGCGCGCGATCTCCCGGGGATTCAGCTTCGCCCGGATGGCTTGGGATGCTCGGTCCGTCGCTCCCGCTTTACGGAATACATGCTACCAGTTTGCTACAGATGCTGCCGAACTGGTTTGCAGGACCGCTTGGCGTCTTGCCCATGCTTGGTTGGTTGGCATTGGGTGGCCGAACCGGTACCTTGGCAAGCCTGTGGTTTGGCGGTTTCATGTTCGGCGTCGCCGTATTTGCACGACAGGAAAACTTCTATTGGATGGGGCTCTTTGTTCCCGCCTATGGGGTCGGCCTCGCTTTCGTGCCGCGGGCGTTGCTCGACCTCTTTCGTGTGCTCAGCTCGAGAGCGGCGCCTGCCCCCACGCCCTGATTGCTGCCAGCATCAGGATAATGAGCAGCGCTTCGACTGCCATTGACAGATACCAGCCCTGATAGGGTCCTTCGAGCGCCAGGTTGATGGCGCGCCCTGTGAACGTCAGTGAATAAAGTGCCAGTGCGGGTGCCAGCAAGGTGGCGCTCTGGCGGCGCGCGCCCAGCGCCATGAAGGCAGCCGAGACATAGAAAAACGAGGTCATGTCACCGCGCAGGGTCGAACTGCCGTGCAGACTGGTGACCGCCAGACCGAAATCGGCCCCGGCATTCTCAGGGTTCACCAGAAAACCGGTTCCCAACACCACATTGAGGATTGCCGCCAAAAACAGCAATGTAGTGAGAATTGCCTGCATATGAGTCCCTCCCGTTTCCCCTTTCTAAACCATAGGGCGCTATGGCAGCTGCGGCAATTGGCCTGCGTTCGGCGCTGGCAATGACGAACAGGGGGCGCTAGCAAGCGCGGTAATGAGACGATGGGAATGCATTCGCCGATCCGCGCGGGTAACCGTGCGCAGCATGAAATCCGCGAGGATGGGGGCTTGAGTGGCCCGCGTATCCTGCTGGTCATCGGCGGCGGCATTGCCGCCTACAAATCGTGCGAACTCGTCCGGCTGATCCGCAAGGCGGGTGGCTCGGTGACCTGCGTTCTGACCGAGGGCGGCCAGCAATTCGTGACCCCCATGGCGCTTGCTGCCTTGTCCGAGAACAAGGTCTATACCTCGCTGTTCGACCTGAAGGACGAGGTCGAGATGGGCCACATCCAGCTGAGCCGCGAAGCGGATCTGGTTGTCGTGTGCCCCGCCACCGCGGACCTGCTGGCCAAGATGGCGGCGGGCATTGCCGATGATCTGGCCACCACGCTGATTCTCGCCACCGACAAGCCGGTGCTGACCGTGCCAGCCATGAACGTGAAGATGTGGGAGCATTCGGCGACCCAGCGCAATGCCGACTGGCTGCGCCAGGCAGGCGTCGGGGTGATGGATCCGGACGAAGGTCCGATGGCTTGCGGCGAATTCGGTCCCGGGCGCCTGCCCGAACCTGCAGCGATCCTCGCCCGCATCGCGGAAGAGCTCAAGCTCGACATCGAACTGCCCGAACTTCCCGCCCCGGCACCGGCGCAGCTCGCCGCGCCAAAGGATTCGCTCGACGATCTGGCGGCCGAAGCGCTTGAGCCCGAGGAGGCGGAGGAAGCCGACGAGCACGAGAGCAAGAGCGGCCTCGGCCTTGGCGGTCTGCTCAGCGCGATCATCCCGCGCAGCACCAATCGCCGCAGCCATGAGGAAATCGAAGCCGAATTCGCGGCCCTTGAGGATTCCGAAGCGGCAGAGCTTGAAGAACCGATTGCCGAGCCTGAGTTCGATCCGGCGACGGCAGGGCCGCTGCTGGCCAAGAAGGGCAAGGCTGCTTCAGCACCGCCGACCGATCCCGACGCGATCAATCACGAGGTGGCCAAGCTCGATGCCAGTGCGCGGCCGCAACCGATGCCCGAAGAGGTCCAGCGGGGGCCGGTGGAGTTCGTGGACTCGGCAATTGCAGGGCAGGCCGTGTTCGATGCCGATCCGCAGAATCGCCCACTCGAGGGCAAGCATGTGCTGGTCACTGCCGGACCGACGCGCGAGCCGATCGACCCGGTGCGTTATATCGCCAACCGCTCTAGCGGGAAGCAAGGTTTCGCCATCGCCGCGATGGCTGCCGCCGCGGGCGCCCGCGTCACGCTGGTCACGGGGCCGGTGCATTTGCCCACGCCTGCGGGTGTCGATCGCGTCGACGTGGAGACTGCCGACGACATGGCCGAAGAGGTGCGCCGTGCGCTGCCGGCCGACGTGGCCTTCATGGTCGCTGCGGTGGCCGACTGGAAGAGCCGCCACGTCGCCGCTGAAAAGATGAAGAAGCGCGGGTCGGCCCCGCCGGCACTGATTCTTGCGGAAAACCCCGATATCCTGGCCAACACTGCTGCGGGCAAGAAACGACCCACGCTGCTGGTCGGCTTCGCGGCCGAGACCGAAAACGTGGTCGAGAACGCCAAGTCCAAACGCAAGCGCAAGGGTGCAGACTGGATCATCGCCAACAATGTCGCCTTTACCGAGGGCGAAAGCGTGATGGGCGGCGATCTCAATCAGGTCCATGTGGTGACGTCGAGCGGGGTCAAGAGCCTACCCGAAATGCCCAAGGAAGATGTTGCGCGCGAACTGGTCAAGATGGCTGCCGAGGCGCTCTCCGGCTCGGGAGACGATGCGCATGACTGATCGTGTCGGGGTGCGCATCAAGCGGCTGCCCCATGGTCACGGTTTGGAATTGCCAACCTATGCCACGCCGGGCGCGGCGGGCATGGATGTGGTGGCGGCCGAAGCAGTCACAATCGCTCCGGGTGCTCGCCATGCGGTCGCGACTGGGCTCTCGGTGGCGATACCCGATG
Organism: Erythrobacter sp.; assembly: GCF_038133525.1. Classification (GTDB taxonomy): domain Bacteria; phylum Pseudomonadota; class Alphaproteobacteria; order Sphingomonadales; family Sphingomonadaceae; genus Qipengyuania. Next base: position 48,812 of record NZ_JAYPTL010000001.1, read on the forward strand.
GCTATGAAATCCAGGTGCGGCCGCGTTCGGGCCTCGCGCTCAAGCATGGCATCACCGTGCCCAATACGCCGGGTACGATCGACAGCGATTATCGCGGCGAGCTTAAGGTCATCATGATCAACCATGGGACCGAAGATTTCGCGATCGCGCGCGGCGATCGGATCGCCCAGCTTGTGCTGGCTCCGGTGACGCAGGCGATCTGGAAAGAGGTCGAGGAACTGGATGCCACCCAGCGGGGTGAGGGCGGCTTCGGCTCAACCGGCGGGCACGTAAAACTCTAACCCGTCAGCTGATCACGCTATGGGGGTCCTGTCGCCAAAACGCGGGCCCCACCGTGATCGGTGAAGCCCGCGCCTGCGTTTCAGAAGAAGGTCAATCGACCTTGCGGACGGTCTTCTTTTCCGGCGCGATCGAGATGCGCAGGGTCTCACCCGAATTGCCGGGGAAGTCGGTAAACATCGCTTCGACCAAATTGGGCACGAGGTACTGCAGCCTGCTCGACGTCGACACCGCCTGCGCCTTGCCTTCGAAAAGTCGTTCGCCGGTCGCCGCGCGGTCGATCTTCATCTCGATCCCGCTGGTGTAGACCGTGTAGCTTTCATAGCCATTGTCGAACCACGGATCGTAGAAGCCATAGCCCCAGGTGCGCCCGTAAAAGCGCGGCCGGTAATAGGATCGATAATAGGGACGGCTGAACCCGTACCACGGCGAATAGAAGGGGTCGGCGAACCCGGTCGAACGGACCTTCTCTCGCCCCTTGTCGATATCGTAATCGAACCGCACCAACAGGCTGGCAGCCTCGGGCGAGGCGGCTTCTGCATAGCCGAGGCGGTTCATCTGTGCTTCGACGAGGTCTGCGTACTGCGCGAACTCGAGTCCGCCAGCCAGGGCCGGATCGTCCGCTACGACATAATAGCTTTCGCCGGCGCCTGGCGCAGGCAGCTGCGACTGGTAGCGCGAGACATCGGCCTTGAACGGCGTCGCGCAGGCCGCAAGGCTGGCCAGGATCAGCGGCACGGTGGCAAGCTTGAGTTTCTGCCCCCAACCTTTGCGCTCGGTCATACTCAGTCCCTTTCGAGTGACGATATAGGTTGTACACGAGTTCGGTCGCCCGCGCAGTCTACCGCTTCCCCCTCGGCAAACTGTTAGCGAATATGCACTTTTCTACCGGATTGTCGATGAACCCGGTTTGAATGGGTGCACCGCATCGCGTTGCGGCTTTAGCCGCGTACCAGGCCCAGGGCCTCATAGGCAGCGTCCAGCGTCGGGCGGCCGATTTCGCGCGCATGGCTTGCCCCGCGTGCGAGGATCGCGTCGAGCGCTTCGTGGTCGCCGAGCAATTCGGTGAAACGCGTGGAGATCGGGCGCAGCGTCTCGACCAGTACTTCGCCCAGCGCGGGCTTGAACTTGCCGAAACCTTCGCCGCCGAAGTCGCGCAGCACGGCTGCCACCGTCCCGTCGGTCAGCGCGGCATAGATCGTCACCAGGTTGAGCGCTTCGGGCCGACCTTCCAGGCCCGCTTCCTCGCTCGGAAGCGGTTCGGGATCGGTCTTGGCCTTCTTGACCTTCTTCATCACCTCGTCGGCATCGTCGACCAAGTTGATGCGGCTCATGTCGGACGGGTCTGACTTGCTCATCTTGGCAGTCCCGTCGCGCAGGCTCATGATCCGCGCCGCCTGCGGCGGCACGATCGGTTCGGGCAGGGTGAAGACCGGCGCTTCTTCCGATGCGAAGTCGTTGTTGAACTTCTGTGCGATGTCGCGTGCCAGCTCGAGGTGTTGTTTCTGGTCTTCTCCCACGGGGACGTGGGTCGCCTGGTAGAGCAGCACGTCGGCGGCCTGCAGCACCGGATAGGTGAACAGCGCAACCGACTGGCCTTCGCGGTTCTTGCCCGCCTTGTCCTTCCACTGCGTCATGCGGTTGAGCCAGCCCATCCGCGCGGTGCCGCTCAACAGCCATTGCAGCTCTGCATGCGCGGGAACCTGTGTCTGGTTGAACAGCACCGAATGCTGCGGATCGATCCCGCAGGCGACAAGTGCCGCGGCCATTTCGAGCGTGCCCTTGCGCAGTTCGGCCGGATTGTGCGGTTGGCTGATCGCGTGGAGGTCCGCCAGGAAGAACAGGCATTGGCTGCCTTCGGCCATTTCGTCCTGCATGCGCACCCAGTTGCGGATCGCCCCCAGGTAGTTGCCGAGGTGGAGATTGCCGGTGGGCTGGATGCCGGAAACGACGCGCATAATTGATCTCTTTCGTATGTGATGGTTCGCCCGTTAGCCAGGGCGAGAGGTGCTCAGGATTGGAGCGTCAAAGCCATCGCCAGGCCGCCCGCCCACGAACCGCAAAGCGGCGCGGGGCAACGCTGGAAGAGAGAGACATCTTGGTCATTTGCGCGTGCTTTAACACAGGCGGATCAATCGGCAAGATCGACCGGTTCGGCCGGCCGCCTGCGTCGAAGCTGTGCCAGCAGGTCCTTGTCGAGTGCGCCGACCAGATAGGCGGTGCCGAAGAATATCCCCGCTCCGGCGATGACCAGCAGCGAGAGCGACCAGATCCGGCCCAAGGCATCACCGCGCCAGAAAGGCTCGAGCTGTGGTGTGAGCCACCACAAGATGGCGCCCATCGCGGCCGTTGCGACCAACTGTCGCATGATCTTCCCCGCAAGTTTGCCAGTAAAGTGAAACCACCCGCGGATCTGCAGGATGGTGTAGAGCGTCAGCACATTGAGCGTGGCGGTGACGGCGGTCGCAGCGGCGAGCCCGGTGATGCCATAACGTGGCACGACATAGAAATTCAGCGCGACATTGATCGCCAATGCGCCGGCAGCAACCCACACAGGGGTCCGCGTGTCTTCGCGGCTGAAGAAGGCGGGCTGGAACACCTTGATCAGGACATAGGCAGGCAGCCCGCAGACCAACGCGATTACGATATTGCCCATCAGCGCAGTATCTTCGGGGGTCATCTTGCCACCCTGGAAGATACCGGCCGTGAATGCCTCGGCGCAGATCGACAAGGCGACCGCACAGGGCAGGCACAGAAGCATGGCAATTTCAATCGCATTGGCTTGCAGGCGCTGTGCTTCGGCATTGTTGCCGGACTGGATATGGCGCGCCAGCATCGGCAAGATCGCGGTGCCCAACGCAATGCCGAACACGCCCAGCGGCATCTGGTTGAGCCGGTCGGCAAGCTTGAGCAATGTCAGTGAACCTTGCGGCAGGCTGGTGGCGAAGAATGTGTCGACCAACTGGCTGATCTGATAAATGCCGGCCCCGAAGGTTGCCGGAAGCATGAGCATCGCCAGACGCTTCACTTCGGGTGTAAACTTGGGTGTGGTGATCCTCAGCTGGACGCCAGCACGGCGCGTGGCCCACCACATGTAGGCCAGCTGTGCCACGCCGGCGAGCGCCAGCGAGATCGCCAGCGACCAGGCCACGATCGTGTCGTCATCGCTCGCGCCGCGCAGGTACCAACCGGTCACGATGCCGCCGATCATCACGATGTTGAGCAGCACCGGTACGAAGGCCCCGGGCGCAAACCTCGAGCGCGCATTGAGAAGGCCGGATAGCATGGCCACCAGGCTGACCAGGGCCAGGTAGGGAAAGGTCACGCGGCTAAGCATGACTGAGAGTTCAAACTTCCCTTCGACCGACTGATACTCGCGCGCGAGCATCCAGACGATCCCCGGCATCGCGATCATGCAAAGCGCCGAGAAGCCCAGCAGGACCCACACGAAAACCGAAAGCACGTCGGTCGCGAACCGGTCGGCGGCCTCTTCGCCGCCGCCTTCCTCTGCATGCAAGCGCCGCGTGTACATCGGCACGAAGGCGACGCTGAAAGCGCCTTCGGCAAACAGGCGGCGGAATGTATTGGGCAGGGTGAAGGCGAGTTGCCAGGCATCCGCCGCCAGCCCAGCGCCAAGCACGCGGGCCAGCAGCATGTCGCGGGCAAAACCGAAGATGCGGCTGACCAGTGTCAGTCCGCCGATCGTACCAACGTTCCTGACGAGGCTCACAGCGGGCCTCTGTCTGACCGGCCCAGCGTCAGGCCTGGCCGCCCGGGCTTGTGGTGACAGTACCCTGCTCCGCGGCGCGCGCGGCGAGCTGCTGCTGGTAGAGCGAGCCGAAATCGATCGGATCGAGCATCAGCGGCGGGAAGCCGGCATCGCGGGTTGCATCGCCGATCACGCGGCGGGCGAAGGGGAACAGCAGGCGCGGCGCCTCGGCAAACAGGAAAGCATGCGCGTGCTCGTCGGGCAGGTTGCGAATGCCGATCAGGCCGCAATAGGTCAGTTCGACCAGGTAAAGCTGGCCCTGATCGACCTTGGCATTGGCGGTGATCTTGAGCGTTACTTCATGCGTTTCGTCGCTGATGCCTTCGGCCCCGATGTTGAACTGCACGTCGAGCTGCGGCTGTCCGGCCCACTGGAAGCAGGCGGGGGCATTGGGATTCTCGACCGACAGGTCCTTCACATATTGCGTGATGACACCGACCGCAGGCTGATTGTCGGCGCCATTGGCACCGGCTGCGGGATCGAGGTTGAGGTTGGTCAAAACGTCGCCATCATCGGCCATGTCAGCACATCTTTCAAAACAGGTCTGGTAATACCCGAAGCCGTCTGCCGACCCCCGGGCGCTTGGTTGCGCGCGCCTAGCACTTGCCGCATCGCCTAGCAATGCGCGGTTCAACACCCTTCGCAGCCCCCGTGCCGTTCATCGTAGGAACATTGTCGGTTTGTAATTCTTCCCTATCTAGGGCAGAAAGGCACAGAACACTCCTGTGCCGACAGGGACTAGCGGACTACCGAACTGTGATTACCGAAATCGTCATCCTCGCCATGATCGCCGCCTTCCTGGGGCTGCGACTCTATTCGGTGCTCGGGCGCCGCTCGGAGCATGAAGAAGAGGTGATCCCGCACCGCTTCGATCGCGGTGATGTGGCTCAACCGCCGATGGCCGAGCCGACCCCGCTGCGCCAGCCGGTCACACTGCGTTCTTCGGACAATCGCGCACCTGCCAACGAGGCCGGGGTGCGGGCGATTGCTGCGGCCGATCCTCGCTTCGACCTGCTCGCCTTCCTTGAAGGTGCCAAGGGTGCCTATGGCATGATCCTCGACGCGTTCTGGAAGGGCGATAAGGCCACGCTGCGCGAGTTGACCGACGACGATGTCTATGCCGGTTTCAGCAGCGCGATCGATATGCGTGAGGGTGCGGGTGAAACGCTCGATAACCGCCTGATCCGGATCGAGGATGCAACCGTGCGTTCGGCAGAGCTGGATGGCCGCACGGCGCGCATCGCGGTGTTGTTTGTCGCCGATATCGCTGCCGTCACGCGTGACAAGGATGGCAATGTCGTGGCCGGTTCGCTCGACGATGCAATCGAGAGCCGCGACGTGTGGACCTTCTCGCGCAATGTCGATGCCCGTTCGCCAGACTGGGTGCTCGACGAGACCGACCAGGGCTGATCGCCCGCTACTTGGCAACACCGGGGAGGGAATATGCGCGGCTGGCTTGTCCTTGCGGCGATGGTGCTGCTTGCCGGTTGCGTTCGCGTGGTTCCCCAATCCACGCCGCCGCGGGCGATCGGCACCCCGCCGGTGGTAACGAGTGTCGCATCTGCGGCCTTCGCCGGATTGGCCCGTGGGCCGGATGTGGGTGCGCTTGGCATCGCATCCGACGACGCAGGAACCGCACTTTCCTCCTTCAATGAATCATGCCCCAAGATGCTGGGCCGCAAGGATAGCAGCGGGCTGACCGTGGCAGAAGACTGGCGCCCGGCCTGCGAGGCGGCCCAGCGCTGGCCTATCGGCGATGCGGGGCGCTTCTTCTCGACCTATTTCGAAACCGCCCGGGTCGGCGACGGTGCGGCCTTCGCCACCGGCTATTTCGAGCCCGAGATCCGTGGCAGCCGCACCAGGGCGTCGGGATACGACGTGCCCGTCTACAGGCTGCCCGACGACCTGGTACGCGCCTGGCCGGCTGATAAGCCCGAGAGCGAACGGATCGGTCGCCCGCCGCTGGGGCGCTATGATGCGTCCGGCATTTTCGTTCCCTATTTCGAGCGGGCGGAGATCGAGGACGGGGCGCTTGAAGGTCGGGGCCTCGAGATCGCTTGGGCGGCCGACCCGATCGAGTTCTTCTTCCTCCAGATCCAGGGTTCAGGCCTGTTGCGCCTGCCCGACGGTTCGCTGATGCGGATTGGCTATGCGGGACAGAACGGCCGCGAATATGTCGGTATCGGCTCGATCATGCGGGAGCGCGGGCTGCTTGGCGAGGGGCCCGGCAAATATCCCGGCTCGATGCAGGGGATCATCCAGTATATCCATGATTATCCGACGGAGGGGCGCGAGCTGATGCGGCTCAACAAGAGCTGGATCTTCTTCCGAGAACTGACCACCGATGGGCCGCTGGGTGCGCTCGAAGTGCCGGTGCGGCGCGAAGCTTCGGTAGCGGTCGATCCCAATTTCGTGCCGCTTGGCGCGCCGGTATTCCTCGACCTCGACCGCAATGAGGCCGACGGATTGTGGATCGCGCAGGATACTGGCGGCGCGATCAAGGGGCTCAACCGCTTCGATACCTTCTGGGGCAATGGCGCCGATGCGCGGGCCATTGCCGGTGGGATGAGCGGGCGCGGCTCCGCGCTGGTCCTGCTGCCACGCGGGACCCTTGCCCGTCACCAGTCGCAGTGAGCGCGCCGCGTGGTCTGACTGCGGAGGAAAGCGCCGCCTGGGAGAAGCTCGCCGCTACCGTGCAGCCTTTGCATCCGCGCAAGCCGGTGCCGCCGATCGCGACCATTGTCTCGGTCGAGAAGCCCAAGCCCAAAGCCAAGACTCCTCCACCCGCCACACCCAAACAGACGGCCCCGCCCGTGCTGCCGCAGCCTAAGCCGCAGGGCCTCGATTCGCATTGGGACCGGCGGCTCAAGGCAGGTACGCTGCAGCCCGAACTCACGCTCGACCTGCATGGCCACAACCTCGACGCTGCCTATGACCGGCTGATGAGCGGGATTGCACAGGCCCGCGCGATGGGCGCCCGCACGATCCTGCTGGTAACCGGCAAGTCACGCCCGGTGGAAGCGGCGGACCGGGCCGAACGGCGCGGGGCGATCCGTGCCAAGGTGCTCGACTGGTTGGCCGCATCGAGCCATCATTCCGCGATCGCCGCAGTCCGTCGCGCACACCAGCGCCATGGCGGCGACGGGGCGCTCTACATCGTGCTCAGGCGCGAGCGCTGACAAGCCGCTTGAGGCCTAGCAGCAGCGCACCCATTGCCAGGAAAAATAGCGAAAGCCCGGTGATGTTGAGCGCCAGCTGGTCCCAGCCGAACTTCGACCGATCGAGAAAGAAATAGGGATAGAAACCGGTCAGCGCCCCGTTCGCCAGGGCGAAGACGGTGTAAAGGATCGGCGCAACCATCACCACTGGGAGCGTCCGGCGCGAAACCGCCTGCGGCGGGGTGAAATGCAGCCACCAGGCGATCGTCGCGACCGGCGCGAAGGTATGGAACACCTGGTTGGTTGCACGATCGAGCCCTTGAGGGTGATGATCGATCGCGAGCAGGGTCCAATAGACCAGCCCGACGATGGTCAGCGCGGTAGCCAGCGCAAACAGCAGCGGCTGCGGAACCCGCCGGCCCGATGCCACCCATCCCATCGCAACCGCAGCGGCAATGTTGCTCCAGATCGTGAAGAACCGCAGAAGCAGGCCGAAGGCGATCAAGGGCGATCCGTCGCGCTCGAGATTAAGCGTGGTCTGCAAGGTCAGCGCGGCAATGATCGCCACCGCAGTGGTGGCGGCCAAAGCGCGCGCGGCGGTCGAGGTTTGCCTGTCCATCGGCACCGCATATCGCAACTATTGCGGCAGGCAAGCAAAAGGCCCCCGGCATCGCTGCCAGGGGCCTCCTGCGGAACCTCGTCGCGCCTCAGGCGAGGTCGAAGCGATCCGCGTCCATTACCTTGGTCCACGCGGCAACGAAGTCCTTCACGAACTTCGCCTCATTGCCGTTCTGGGCATAGACTTCGGCTACGGCGCGCAGCTGCGAGTTCGAACCGAACACCAGGTCGGCCCGGGTCGCGGTATACTTCTTCGCGCCGGTCTTGCGGCAGGTACCTTCGAATTCTTCCTCGTCCGCATCGGTCGCCGACCACTTGGTCGACATGTCGAGCAGGTTGACGAAGAAGTCGTTGGTCAACTGGCCCTTGCGGTCGGTGAAGACGCCATGGCCGGTGTTGCCGGCATTGGCGCCCAGCACGCGCAACCCGCCGACAAGCACCGTCATTTCCGGAACGGTCAGGCCCAGCAGGTCGGCACGATCGACCAACAGGTCTTCGGTTGAGACGCTGAGCTTGCCCGAACGGTAGTTGCGGAAGCCGTCGGCGAGCGGCTTGAGCCATTCGAAGCTATCCGCATCGGTCTGTTCGGCCGAGGCATCGCCGCGCCCGGTCGAAACCGTGGCGGTCACGCTGTGGCCAGCATCCTTGGCCGCCTTTTCGACAGCCGCCGTCCCGGCCAGGACGATCGCGTCAGCCATCGAGAGCTTGCCGCGCAAACCGTCAAGCTTGGCGAGAACCTTGGCCAGTTCGTCCGGGTCGTTCACCGCCCAGCCCGACTGCGGGGTAAGCCGCACCCGCGCGCCATTGGCGCCGCCGCGATGGTCGGTCCGGCGATAGGTGGAGGCCGAGGCCCAGGCCGCCTTGACCAATTCGCTGACGCTCAATCCGCTGCCGAGAACCGCCGCCTTGAACGCGGCCACGTCTGCGTCCGAAGGCTTGGTTCCGGCGGGAACCGGATCCTGCCAGATCAGGTCTTCGGCAGGCACTTCGGGGCCGAGATAGCGCGACTTCGGACCCATGTCGCGGTGGGTCAGCTTGAACCAAGCGCGGGCGAAGGCGTCCTTGAAGGCCCCGTGATCTTCGGCGAAGCGTGCGGAGATCTTGCGGTATTCCGGATCCATCTTCAGCGCCATGTCGGCGGTGGTCATGATCGTCGGGACCTTGACGTTCGGGTCACCGGCGGATGGCGCCAGGTCGGCCGGATCGGGATCGATCGGGGTCCACATGTTGGCACCGGCTGGCGATTTCACCAGCTTGTATTCGTATTTGAACAGCAGCCGGAAATAGTTCTGCGTCCATTCGAACGGCGTGTTGGTCCACGGGCCTTCGATGCCCGAAGTGATCGCCGAATCCGGCAAGCCATCGGCGTTGGGATTGTGCCAGCCGAAGCCTTGTGAGGCCATGTCTGTCCCTTCGGGCGCCGGGCCGAGCAGGCTGGCATCGCCATTGCCGTGACACTTACCAAAGGTGTGCCCGCCAGCGGTCAGCGCGACGGTTTCCTCGTCATCCATCGCCATGCGTGAGAAGGTGTCGCGCATGTCGCGCGCCATGCCGGCCATGTCGTTGGGGTTGCCGCCCGGGCCTTCCGGATTGACGTAGATCAGCCCCATCTGGATCGCGGCCAGCGGGTCTTCGATCGACCACCCTTTGTCCGGCTGGTTGCGGGTCTGCGCACCGGTGTTCACCCACTCGTCTTCGGTGCCCCAATAGACCTTCTCGGGATAGAACACGTCGGGGCGACCGCCGCCGAACCCAAAGGTCGGGCCGCCCATGGATTCGATCGCGACATTGCCCGCGAGTACGAAGAGATCGGCCCAGCTCAGTGCGTCGCCGTACTTCTGCTTGATCGGCCACAGCAGACGACGGGCCTTGTCGAGGTTGCCGTTGTCGGGCCAGCTGTTCAGCGGGGCGAAACGCTGCTGACCTTCGCCCGCGCCGCCGCGGCCGTCATGCACGCGATAGGTACCCGCCGCGTGCCATGCCATGCGGATCATGAAGGGGCCGTAATGGCCATAGTCGGCCGGCCACCAATCCTGGCTGTCGGTCATCAGCGCGGTCAGGTCGGCCTTCAGCGCGGCATAGTCGAGCGTCTTGAAGGCCGCGGCATAGTCGAAATCCTCACCCAGCGGGTTTGGGGACAGGCCGCGATCGCTCATCAGGTTGAGAGGGATGTTGTTGGGCCACCAATCGTCGTTCGTGCGGCCCAGCAGGCTGCGGGCACCCATATCGTGCTGGTACGGGCATTCGCCGCTGATCGAACCGGTTTTCGCGTCCATGGATGCTCTCTCCTCTGCTTGAGACTCGGGGTCTTTCCCTTGCTACCTGCGGAGGATGACGCTTTGGCGGTAATGCGTCCAATCGATTAATCGGTTCAAATTGATTGTTTGAACCGATTGATCTGCAATGTTTCGATCCAAACGAAAAGCGCCGCGAATCCAGCTGGATCGCGGCGCTTCGGCTCGGTGGATGCGGCCGATCAGGCGGCTTCGGCGATCTCTTCGGCCGGCTCTGTTCGGATCAGGTAGTCGAAAGCCGAAAGGCCCGCCTTTGAGCCTTCGCCCATCGCCACCACGATCTGCTTGTAGGGCACATCGGTCACGTCGCCCGCGCCGAAGATGCCGGGCAGGTTGGTTCGCCCCTCGGCGTCGGTCACGATCTCGCCGAACTTCGTCAGGTCCAGCCCGCTGTCCTGCAACCATTCGGTGTTGGGGACGAGGCCGATCTGGACGAAAACGCCCTCAAGCGTGATCCGGCGTTCCTCGCCGGATTTGCGGTGCTTGAGCACAAGGCCATCAACCTTGCCGTCCTTGCCAGTGATCTCGGTGGTCTGGCCGCTCGTGATGATCTCGACGTTGCCGAGCGAACGCAGTTTGGCCTGCAGCACTTCGTCGGCGCGCAGCTTTTCGTCATATTCGATCAGCGTGACGTGGCCGACGATCTTGGCGAGGTCGATAGCGGCTTCGACGCCCGAATTGCCTCCGCCAATCACCGCGATGCGCTTGCCCTTGAACAATGGCCCGTCGCAGTGCGGGCAATAGGCCACGCCCTTGTTGCGATATTCCGCCTCGCCCGGGACGCCGAGATTGCGCCAGCGCGCGCCGGTGGCGAGGATCAGGCTGCGGGCCTTGAGGCTGGCACCATTGCCAAGCTCGATGGTGTGCAGGCCGCCTTCGGCTTTGGCCGGGACCAGCTTTACCGCCCTGGCCAGGTCCATCAGGTCTATGTCGTATTCGCCGACGTGGCGCTTGAGCTCGCCCGCCAGCTTGGGTCCTTCGGTATAGGGTGTGCCGGGCAGGTTCTCGATCCCCAGCGTGTCGTGCAACTGGCCGCCGAAGCGTTCCGCCGCGATCCCGGTGCGGAAGCCCTTGCGCGCCGTGTAGATCGCGGTCGCGGCGCCGGCCGGGCCGCCGCCGATAACCAGCACCTCGAAGGGCTCTTTCGCGGCAAGCTTCTCCGCCGCCTTGGCATCGGCATTGCTGTCGAGCCGGCTGAGAATCTCACCCAGCTCCATCTTCCCGTTCCAGAACGGTTCGCCGTTGAGGAAGGTCGCAGGCACGGCCATGACTTCGCGTGCATCGACTTCGTCCTTGTAAGTCCCGCCTTCGATCAACGTCGCGGTGATGCGCGGGTTCTCCAGCGCCATCAGCGTCAGCGCCTGCACCACGTCCGGGCAATTGTGACAGGACAGCGAGAAATACATCTCGAAATGATAGTCGCCCTCCAGCCCGCGAACCTGCTCGATCAAATCGGCGTCGACCTTGGGCGGATGGCCCCCGGCCCACAGCAGGGCGAGCACCAGGGAGGTGAATTCGTGGCCCATCGGCAGGCCGGCAAATCGTACCCACTTTTCCGCATCGCTGGCGCGGCGGATCACGAAGCTGGGTTTGCGTGGATCGGTCCCGTCGAAACTTGCGCGGACCATGTCGTGCAGCGCGGCGATTTCCTCGAGCAGTTCGCGCGTCTGCGCGCTCTTCGCGCTGTCATCGAGCGAAGCGACCAGCTCCACCGGCTCGCGCAGATTGGCGAGATAGGCGGTCAGCTGCTGTTTCATCGTGGCGTCGAGCATGGCGAGACTCCGGGTGTCGATAGCGGGGGAAGTGAAGCAAAAAGGCCCGGGGCGAGGGGGAGGGAGGGGTTTGCCCCGGGCCTTCCAGCGACCCGAGATTTGCGCTCGGGTTCATGGGTGGGCATCCCATGTACGCCCACCCAATCTGCATAAGTCGCGCGTCAGATCTTGCCGACGAGGTCGAGCGAGGGCGCGAGGGTTTCTTCGCCTTCTTCCCATGCGGCCGGGCAGACCTGGCCGGGGTTGTTGCGGACATACTGGGCAGCGCGGATTTTGCGGACCAGTTCGTTGGCATTGCGGCCAACGCCTTCGCAGGTCTGTTCGACCAGCTGAATCACGCCATCGGGATCGATCACGAAGGTCGCGCGGTCGGCCAGGCCGGCACCCTCACGCAGCACGTCGAAATTGGTTGCGAGGTTGTGGTTCTGGTCGCCCAGGAACGGGAAGTTGAGCTTGCCGATCTTGTCCGAAGTGTCGTGCCAGGCCTTGTGGCTGAAGTGCGTGTCGGTCGACACGGCATAGACTTCGACGTCCAGCTTCTGGAGCATGTCGTAATGCTCGCCCAAGTCTTCGAGCTCGGTCGGGCAGACGAAGGTGAAGTCGGCCGGGTAGAAGAAGAACACGGCCCACTTGCCCTTCACGTCAGCTTCGGTCAGGTCGAAGAACTCGCCGTTCTTGAATGCGGAAGCCTTGAAAGGTTTGATTTCAGTATTGATTACGGACATTGAAAAACTCCTTATCTGAGTCGTTTTCGTCGTTGGTTGAGAAGACAGGAGCAATGGTATGCGCCTGGGCTAAATACTTAAAATAAATTTCAACTAAACCCTGAATAGCTTTTCGCTATATAGGCACGCCGCCGCCGATTTCAAGGTGGCAGGGATATCTTGGGGTTATTTTCGTGAAGGTTTCAGGGCTGTCCGGTTCTGCCGTA
>NZ_JAYPTL010000001.1:61642-81210 GCF_038133525.1 Erythrobacter sp.
CCCACTTGCCGCGCACGTCTTCGTCGGTAACCTGGAAGAAGTCCTTGCCGGCCTGGAAGGCGGTGGCGCTGAACGGCTTGAGCTGCGAACCGATGATACCCATTGCGTTGATTCTCCATGAATTTGGGTTGAATTCGATGGAGCCCAAATAGGGAGTGTTGCGACGCACAAAAGCGATTTTGTGCGATAGCGAATATCGGAATTTTCGATCAATCTCACGACACTTTCGAAAAGTGCAATGTCCAGGTGATTCCCTTGCGCCCAACGCAACACAGGGGTTCGCGAAAGGGTGTAGATCGCAGCGGGCGGTCTTAGGCGGCGCTTTGCATCAAGCGGGAATAGACGGCGTCGTGCAGCAACTGCTCGAAGGCGATACCGGCCTTGCCGTCTTCCGCCCAGACCACAGTGCCAGAGAGCGGTTGCAGCCCGTCCAGCCAGACCGAAATGCTCTCACCCTCGCGCGGCATCCATGCCCGCGCATCGATCAGGCATCCGCCCTGCGTGAGTTCCAGGACTTCGTACTGGACTTTCGATCCCGAGCGCGGGCGACATATCGCTTTCATCGCTTGTCCTTCCGACTTCAGCCGTTGCAGGCGCGGGCTATCCGGTGCCCGCTTTTGGAGGACAAGCTTTTCGGGAAGCGTTGAACGATACCCCGCAGATCGCCGCTTCTAGGCTGGAGTATCGTCCGACCCTGCTAAACTCCGCTTTCGGAGTAGCGTTAGTTTCAGATTACCATGTCCGGAGCGAACAGGCTCGCCAACCATGTGGCGAGCCTATCCGATTCAGCCGCGGCAGGCCTGCCCCGGATGGTATTCGAAGCCCGGTGAAAAACCGCCGAACGCCTTCACCAGCATGCCATATGCCTGGACCCGGCCGAAACCGTCTTGGCCGGGCGTGTCGTTATACCCGCTGAAAGAGCAGATCGAACTTGCCGTGTAATAATGCACCGGGGTGTAGTTGCCGTTGCCGGTGATCTCACCGGCCAAGGCCGGAGAGGCAAGCACAGCCAATGCAAATGCAGCACCGATTTTTCGTCTGATCGTCATATCCAGACTCCTCACAAGGGTTGATGCAACCCTACGGCCCGAGTCTGTATTTATCGGCCGCGGTATAGCAGGATTTGGCGCAGCTACCAGCGGCCGTCGCCCTAGCGCCGCAGGGTCAGGGAGATCCCCGCGATGATCAGTATGCTGGCGATGATCAGCCGCAGCCCGATAGCCTCGCCCAGCAGCAATGCGGCGCCCACTGCGGTGATGGCGGGCACGGAAAGCTGCAGGCTCGCGGCGACCAGCCGCTGCACATGCGGCAGGAAGACGTACCAGAGGACATAGCCGAGCGCCGAAGTAACCGCGCCCGACACGGTGGCGAGCACCCAGCCTGTGGGGGTGAGGTGAAAGGGCAGGACGAGCAATGCCGCCAGTCCCAGCATCGCCGCGCCGCAGAAATTTCGCGCCGACCGGGCAGTAGGCGAATCCTCGCCGCTGTTGACCGTGCTGTAGATTCCCCAGGCGACCCCCGCGGCGGCCATCAGCAAGGCGGGCAGCGGGCGTGGGGCGGTGAGGCCGGGGAACAACAGCCAGCCGACCCCCGCCAGCGCGATCGCCAACCCCGTGGCCTGGATCGGCGTAATCCGGTCGCCTCGCAGCAACCCGACGCCGACGATCGTCGCCTGGACCGCCGCGAACAGGATCAGCGCGCCGCTTGCTGCGCCCATCGAGACATAAGCCAGGGCAAAGCCCAGGGCATAGACGAACAGCGCGACCACCGTTGCCATGTCCCGGCGCCGCGGAACGACGGAAAACCGCCCCGCGAGACCCAGGCCGATGAGCAACGCCGCCCCCGCGATCAGGCGGATCGCGGCATAGGCTCCCGGGCTATTGGCCGGATCGGCCAGCGCCGCCCGCGCGAGCAGCGAATTGCCGGCAAAGGCGAGCAGGATGAGCGGCGCCAGCAGCCAGATCTTCAGGCGGTCTGTTGTCATGCGTGCGCGAACCGATCCAGTTGCAACCCCAGGATCGCCCTAGCTGCCAAGCACACAAATCCCAAGCGGTCAGAACAGAATGACTGTCGCCTACAGGCCCAAGCCGGGCCCAACGTTCCTGCCTAGTGCTGGTGTTCCGCCGCGGCGAAAAGGATCAGTTCGACGCGTTCGTTGCCATCGACATAGGCGTCATGGCCGGGTGGAATCTCGAAGAAGTCACCGCGCGTGATCCGGGTTTCGACCCCGCTGTCGACCATGCGCACGACCAGGTTTCCGCCGATGCAATAGCCCGTGTGGTGCGCGGGGCAGGTATCGGGAGAGCCGAGTAGCGGCTTCTCGTCCTTCTCCCAGGTCCAGCCCGGCTCGAAGATCGCATGCATCCCGGTGACGCCCGTGGCCATCTGCATGATCGCGATGCCGCCGGCTTCCTTCATGTCCAGCAAATCATCGGGTGAATCGAAGCGACGGGTCTGAATTGCCTGTGTCATGGCACCTCTCCAAGTTCGATCAAACGGGCCGGCAGCCTTGCCGACTCTCGGGGCCTCCCGAGGCTCACACAATAGTGCAACCGGATTGAGATGCGAATCTCGAGGCATCAGCCCTCGCGAGGGCTTAGGTCCTGTCAGTTACCCGCACTGCGCCCGATGCAGCAATTTATGGTCGGCCAGCACTAGCGCCATCATCGCTTCGACAACGGGGGTGCCGCGGATGCCCACGCAGGGATCGTGGCGACCCTTGGTGCGGACCTCGGTCGCCTCGCCGTCGCGGGTGATGCTTTCGACCGGGGTGAGGATCGAGCTGGTCGGCTTGAACGCCACGCGGCAGGTCACCGGCTGGCCCGTCGAAATACCGCCCGCGATGCCGCCTGCATGGTTCGCCTCGAATCGCGGGCCGCCATTGCCCGGCCGCATCGGGTCGGCGTTCTGTTCGCCGGTCAGCCGCGCGGCGCCGAACCCATCGCCGATCTCGACGCCCTTGACCGCATTGATGCTCATCATCCCGGCGGCAAGGTCCGCGTCGAGCTTGGCATAGATCGGCGCGCCCCAGCCTGCGGGCACGCCGGTGGCGACGCATTCGACCACCGCGCCGAGCGAGCTGCCTGCCTTGCGTGCATCGTCGACCAGCGCCTCCCAGCGCTTGGCCGCCGCCGCATCGGGGCACCAGAAGGGATTGCGGGCGATCTCTGCTGCGTCGAAATTGGCCGGGTCCACCGCATCGCCGCCGATTTCGGCGACATAGGCCATGATCGTCACCTCGGGGATCACCAGCCGCGCCACCGCGCCTGCCGCCACCCGCATCGCGGTTTCGCGGGCCGAGCTGCGCCCGCCGCCGCGATAGTCGCGAAAGCCGTATTTGGCGTCATAGGCATAGTCGGCATGGCCGGGGCGGTAGGTGTTGGCGATCTCCGAATAATCCTTCGATCGCTGGTCGGTGTTCTCGATCAGCAGGCTGATCGGCGTGCCCGTGGTCTTGCCCTCGAACACGCCCGACAGGATGCGGACCTCGTCAGCCTCCTGTCGCTGGGTGGTGAACTTGTTCTGCCCCGGCTTGCGCGCATCGAGGAAAGGCTGGATGTCGCTTTCGGCCAGCGCGATGCCTGGCGGGCACCCGTCGACCACCGCGCCAATCGCGGGGCCATGGCTTTCCCCCCAGGTGGTGAAGCGCAGCACGCGTCCGAAAGTGTTCCAGCTCATGGCCCGTGTCATAGCCTGCCTGCCGCGCGTGTCGAGCAAGCTTGGCTTTCCTACACAAGGGCTGCGGTGGCAGTGTGCAGCGAGGGCACCTATGCAATTGCATGATCGAGGACCGAAAGTGACGCATCTCCAGCTCAGGATGACACGCTCGCCAATTGGGCGACACTCTGACGGGAAGGGTTACGCTTCTGCGCGTAGGGTGACACTTCTGCACGCGAGAGTGACGGAGCGGGATTTTTGCCCAAGGACTGTGTTCCGTGTGTTCCATCCAGACGGGCTTGCCCCGGTGGTTCACAACTTTCATCCAACACTGGCCAAGCGCCCGCGGCTGGGGCAGGAACAAAACGCGCTCAAGTAAGGATAGCGTGGAAAGAAACGCATGATTGCGAAGCTCAAAGGCCTGCTCGACGAAACCGGCACCGACTGGGCGGTGATCGACGTGCAGGGTGTCGGCTATCTCGTCCATTGCTCGTCGAAAACGCTCGCCGCGCTGGGCGAACGGGGTGAGGCCTGCACGGTCTATACCGACCTGCAGGTTTCGGAGAACGACATGCGCCTGCTCGGCTTTGCGGAGGCGGCGGAGCGTGACTGGTTCCGCCTGCTGACGCAGGTGCAGGGCGTGGGCAGCAAGGTTGGCCTTGCCATCCTTTCCGCACTGTCGACCGGTGAATTGCAGCAGGCCTGCGCGCAGGGTGACGCGGCGATGGTCGCGCGCGCTAATGGCGTCGGGCCGAAACTGGCCGGGCGCATCGTCAACGAGCTGAAGGAAAAGGCCGGGGCGCTGCCCGGCGGCGGGGGCGGCCTCACTGCCGCTGCGCCGATTGCTGGCAGCTCCAGCGCCGATGCGGTCAGCGCGCTCGAGAATCTCGGGTTCAAGCCTGCCGTGGCCGCGCGCGCGGTGGCGCTGGCGCAAGGTGAGCTGGGCGACGGCGCGAGCGAGGGCGACTTGATCCGCGTGGCGTTGAAGCGGGCGGCGGGATGAGGAGAGGATCGATGCGGATTGCAATGATTGCGGCGCTGGCACTGCTCGCGGCCCCGGCCATGGCGCAGGACCTGAGCGCATTCAGGACCGGCCCGGTTTTCGAGGATTTCGGTCCGCACGCCCCGGTCGAGGGGATTGGCGAGGTACCCGCCGATACCGAATTCGCGGTGGCGTTCGATGTTTCCGAAGCGGCCAAGGATGGCGAGCGCAATCGCGGCTTCGAAAGCGCCGCGCGCTTCATCAACATGCACGTCGCGCATGGCGTGCCGGAGGACAATATCCGCATTGCGGTGGTGGTTCACGGCAAGGCGGTGAATGACTTGCTCGGTGCCGAGGGGCGCACTGCGCATGAACTGGGTGAAAACGGTTCCGCCGCGATGATCCAGGCGATGCTCGACCATGGCGTGCGCTTCATCGTCTGCGGGCAGAGCGCGGCTGCCTATGGCGTGACGCAGGACCAGCTGATCCCCGGCGTCGAAATGTCGCTCTCCGCCATGACCGCGCACGCCCTGCTGCAACAGCGCGGCTATACGGTGAACCCGTTTTGATGGCTCTCCCTCGCCCTCCTCGTCATCCTGAACTTGTTTCAGGATCCATCGCGCGATCAGCGCGGAGCAATCGGTTCGAAGCCGAGGCCAATGGCAAGATCGATCCAATCGGGATTCTCGCTTTCGACCAGGTTCAGCTTCCATTGGCGATGCCATCGTTTCAGCCGCTTTTCGCGCAGGATCGCCTGTTCCATGTCGCCGAACAACTCGTAACGGACCAGATGTTGGACTTTGTAGCGGGCCGTGAACCCGCCAGTGATGCCTTCACGGTGCAAGAAGAGTCGCTGGATGAGGTCGCTGGTCACGCCGATGTAGAGTGTGCCGCGCGGCTGGCTCGCAAGGATATAGACGCACGGGCTGCGCTCGATTGGCATGCTTCGATCATTGCCGACGGATGGATGCTGAAACAAGTTCAGCATGACGGAGAAGAACCCACTATGGATCCGCTTCGCCACCCCGGCTTCGGTGCAGGGTCCGCGTCGCCTACTCATGCGGCTGTCCAATGACCGACCCTGTCCCCCTCCATTCCCCTGCGCGCCAGCCGGAGGACCCGGACGCTGCGCTGCGGCCGAAGTCGCTGGCCGAATTCGTCGGGCAGCGGGCCGCGCGCGAGAACTTGCGCGTGTTCATCGAGGCGGCGCGTGGGCGCGGCGAGGCGATGGACCATGTGCTGTTCTTCGGCCCACCCGGGCTGGGCAAGACAACGCTGGCGCAGATCGTCGCCAAGGAGCTCGGCGTCGGCTTCCGCGCCACCAGCGGGCCGGTCATCGCCAAGGCGGGCGACCTGGCCGCACTGCTGACCAATCTCGAGCCCAACGACGTGCTGTTCATCGACGAGATCCACCGGCTCAATCCGGTGGTCGAGGAGGTGCTCTATCCCGCGATGGAGGACCGCGCGCTCGACATCATTATTGGCGAGGGCCCCAGTGCGCGTAGCGTGCGGATCGACCTGCCGCCCTTCACTCTGGTGGGTGCCACCACCCGGCAGGGCCTGCTGACCACACCGCTGCGTGATCGCTTCGGCATTCCGGTGCGGCTGAACTTCTATACCGAAGGCGAATTGCTCAAGGTGGTGACCCGCGGGGCCGGACTGCTCGGCATGGGTATCGACGAAGGCGGCGCGCGCGAGATCGCCCGTCGCAGCCGTGGCACGCCGCGCGTCGCGGGCCGACTGATGCGTCGCGTGCGCGATTTCGCGCATGTGCTGGGCGAGGAGACCGTCACCAGCAAGGTCGCCGACGAGGCGCTGACCCGGCTCGAAGTCGATACGCTTGGCCTCGATGCAATGGACCGGCGCTATCTCACCATGATCGCCACCACCTACAAGGGTGGACCCGTGGGGGTTGAGACGCTCGCCGCGGGTCTTTCCGAACCGCGCGACACGGTGGAGGAGGTGATCGAGCCCTATCTCATCCAGCTCGGCCTGATCGCGCGAACCGCGCGCGGGCGCATGCTCAACGACGGTGGGTGGCAGCACCTGGGGCTTACGCCCCCGTCGCGACCGCAGCCCGACATGTTTGATGGAGAGGGTTAGGCAGCAAGTAAGAACCGATGGCAGAGTGGTCCCGTTTCGGGACGGGCGCGCTATCACGCTCGCATTCCCGGGGAAAATTTACTTTCTGGCGTGATGTGCGAATATTAACCCGCGCCGTGCCAGGGAAACCGGGATCTCGCGTGGGGGAATAGGGATCGGAAAGGCCGGGGCGCACCCGACACGTTCCGATCGCAAGGGGAAAGCGAAGCGATGTCGGTCAAGTCTGCACTTGCGAAATTGTCGGCCACGGCTGCCGGCGGCGCGCTGCTCGCAGGCGGTGCGGTCCATGTGGCCGAGAAACCGATTACCGATTCGCCGCAATACAAGACCAAGCAGGTGAAGCAGGTCAAACAGGCCAAGCCGATCCCGCGGCGTCCGATCGCCCAACGCATCATCCCGCCGCGCCAGGTGGAATGCGTGCCGGCGGATTCGCCCGAAGCGACTTACAACCCCAATAATATCTGCCCGCCGGTCTATCGCCAGGCGATGGTGCCAGTGCCGGTTCCCCCGCTACCGCAGGCCCCGCCGGTTACCGGCAGCAGCGGAACGCGTTCGATCCCCGGCGGCGGCTATGGTGGCGGATACGGCGGCGGCTTCGGCGGCGGCTTTTTCGGCGGTTTCTTCACCGGGTCGAGCGGCGGCGGCACCGTGATCGTCAACTCGACGACCACGACTGGCGGCGATCTGCCACCGATCAACGTTTCGACCAGTACCTCGACCTCAAGCGGCGGGGTCTCGACCACCACGGGTGGCAGCTCCACATCGACCTCGAGTGGGGGAAGCTCGACCTCGACCTCCACTTCGAGCGGCAGCATTTCGACCAGCACCGGTGCGGTTTCGACATCGACGGGGTCGGTCTCAACCTCGACCGGCGGCGTGTCGACGAGCACAGGCGCGGTCACCTCGACCACCACGACCGGATCTGTTTCGACCAGCACCGGTGCTGTCAGCTCCACTACCACCAGTTCGACCTCGGGTAATGTGAGCACGTCAACTTCGACTTCGACGTCGGGCAACGTCTCCACCAGCACGTCGAGCTCGGGCAACATCACCTCGAGCACCAGCAGCTCGACCTCGACCTCGACGAGTTCGTCCTCGTCGACCAGCTCGTCGAGTTCCACCAGCAGTTCGAGCTCCACGAGCTCGTCGAGCTCGGGTTCTTCCGGTGGTTCGACCAGCGGGACCGATGTGCCCGCACCGCCGATGATGGCGCTGTTCGGCCTCGCTGCGGCCGCGATCCTTCGTCGGCGCCGTAAGGGTGCGCCAGCCTGATCTGGTTTCCCTTGGACGGGAAGTAAAAAGGGCGGCCCTTGCGGGCCGCCCTTCTCGATTCAGCGAATGAGCTTTCGCCCCATGCGGTGACGGCTCAGCCCGCCGCCAGCTTGCGCAGCACGTAGTGGAGGATGCCGCCGTTGCGGTAGTATTCCAGCTCGTTGGCGGTATCGATCCGGCACAGCGCGGTGAAGCTGAAGGTCGAGCCATCGGCACGGGTCACGTCGACCGTTACGTCCTGCTGCGGCTGGATATCGGCGAGGCCGCGGATGGTGAAACTGTCGTCGCCCTTGAGGCCCAACGAAGTGCGGGTCTCGCCGTCCTTGAACTGCAACGGCAGCACGCCCATGCCGACCAGGTTCGAACGGTGGATGCGCTCGAAGCTTTCGACGATCACCGCACGCACACCCAGCAGGTTGGTGCCCTTGGCTGCCCAGTCGCGGCTCGACCCGGTGCCGTATTCCTTGCCGGCGATAACGACCAGCGCGGTGCCGTCGGCCTTGTGCTTCATTGCCGCGTCGTAGACCGGCATGGTCTCGCCCTTGTAGCTGCTGAAGCCGCCTTCGGTGCCCGGGACCATTTCGTTCTTGATCCGGATATTGGCGAATGTGCCACGCATCATCACATCGTGATGGCCGCGGCGGGCGCCGTAGCTGTTGAAGTCGGCCTTGGCGACCTGGTGCTCCATCAGCCACTGGCCTGCCGGGCTGTCGGCCTTGATTGAGCCGGCCGGTGAAATGTGGTCGGTCGTGATCGAATCGCCCAGGATCAGCAGCGGCTTGGCTTCGACGATATCGGTGACCGGCGCCGGGGTCATGGTCATGCCGTCGAAATAGGGCGGGTTGGCGACATAGGTGCTGCCCGCGCGCCACTGGTAGGTCTCGCTGCCCGTGACGTTGATTGCCTGCCAATGCGCATCGCCCTTGTAGACGTCGGCATAGCGGGCCTGGAACATCGCGCGATCAACATTGGCGTTCATCGTCGCGGTGACTTCCTCATTGGTCGGCCAGATGTCCTTGAGATAGACATCGCTGCCGTCCTTCGCCTGGCCGATCGGGGTGGTGGTGAAATCGTCGATCACTGTGCCCTTGAGGGCATAGGCCACGACCAGCGGCGGGCTGGCGAGGAAGTTGGCGCGTACGTCGGGTGATACGCGGCCTTCGAAATTGCGGTTGCCCGAAATCACCGCGCTGGCGACAAGGCCATTGTCGTTGATCGCCTTGCTGATCGGCTCGGCCAGCGGGCCGGAGTTGCCGATGCAGGTGGTGCAGCCATAGCCGACAAGGTTGAAGCCGATATTGTCGAGATGGGTCTGCAGCCCGGCCTTCTCGAGGTAGTCGGTGACCACCTGCGAACCGGGTGCGAGCGAGGTCTTGACCCAGGGCTTGGGCTTGAGGCCCAGCTCGTCAGCTTTCTTGGCGACGAGGCCCGCAGCGACGAGCACGCCCGGGTTCGAGGTGTTGGTGCAACTGGTGATCGCGGCGATCATCACATCGCCGTCCCCGATATCGAAGTCCTTGCCCTCGACCGGGACCCGAGTAACGCTCTTCTTGTAGGTTTCGGCCATGTCCTTGGCGAAGACGTCATCGACTTCGGTCAGGTTCACGCGGTCCTGCGGACGCTTGGGTCCGGCGAGTGAGGGAACCACGGTGCTCATGTCGAGTTCGAGCGTGGAGGTGAAGATCGGATCCGCGGCGGACGGGTCGATCCACAGGCCTTGCGCCTTGGCATAGGCTTCGACCAGCGCGATCTGGTCTTCCTCGCGCCCCGTCAGGCGCATGTAATCGAGCGTCTTGTCGTCGATGCCGAAGAAGCCGCAGGTGGCGCCGTATTCGGGCGCCATATTGGCCAGCGTCGCGCGGTCGGCGAGGCTGAGCGAGGCGAGGCCCGGGCCATAATATTCGACGAAGCGGCCGACCACGCCGTGCTTGCGCAGCATGTTGGTGCAGGTCAGCACGAGGTCGGTCGCGGTCACGCCTTCGGCGAGCTTGCCGGTCAGCTTGAAGCCGACCACTTCGGGGATCAACATCGAGACCGGCTGGCCGAGCATCGCCGCTTCGGCTTCGATGCCGCCGACGCCCCAGCCCAGCACGCCTAGGCCGTTGATCATGGTGGTGTGACTGTCGGTGCCGACACAGGTGTCGGGATAGGCGACGGTGGCGCCATCCGCGTCACTGCTGGTCCACACCGCCTGAGCGATGTTCTCCAGGTTCACCTGATGGCAGATGCCCGTACCGGGAGGCACGGCGTAGAAGTTGTTGAGCGACTTCGAGCCCCACTTGAGGAAGTCATACCGCTCCATGTTGCGATGGTATTCGATCTCGACGTTCTCCTCGAACGCCTTGGGGTGGCCGAATTCGTCGACCATCACCGAGTGGTCGATAACGAGGTTGACCGGAACCAGCGGGTTGATCTTGCTGGTATCTCCGCCGAGTTTGGCGATTGCATCGCGCATGGCGGCAAGGTCGACCACGCAGGGCACGCCGGTGAAATCCTGCAGCAGCACGCGCGCAGGACGATACTGGATCTCGGCGCCGGTTACCGGGTTCTTCTGCCAGTCGGCGATCGCCTGGGCGTCCGCCGTGGCGACGGTGAAGCCACCGTCCTCGAAGCGCAGCATGTTCTCCAGCAGGACCTTCATCGAAAACGGCAGGCGCGACACGTCGCCAATGATCTCTGCCGCCTTGGCGAGCGAGTAATAGGCGTAATCCTTGCCGTTGACGGTGAGAGTGGAGCGGGTTCCGAGCGAGTCCTTGCCGACCTGGGTCATGCTGTGCTGGGTCCTTTCTGTTCTGTCCGGAGCCGCGCCAAGCGCCCTTCGCAAGTGCGGCGAAATATGCGCGCGCCCTGCGCCCAATATGGGGAAAAATCAAGGGCTGGCACCGCTCTAAAACAGGTCCGCGGGAACGCTTGCCGTGCTCCATGCATTGTCAGGCTGAAATAGAGGTCGGTGCGGTGCAGGGTCCGCGCGGCTTCGATGAGGAGCAGACAGATGACATCGCATCATGATGCGGGCGGACGCTCGCGTCATCCCGTTCGTGCAGCCGTGCTTGCCGCAGCCTTGGCCGTGGCTGGCTGCTTCACCGCAGCTTTCACATTTGCCGACCAGCCTGCAGCGGCGACGACAGGGGCGAACTAGACAGCCGCCTGTTCGGGCCTTCGCCGGATCGTCGCTACCCAGCAACCGGCCACGATCAGCAGTGTCCCGCCAATGGCTGTTGGGGTAACCCCCTCGCTGAGAAGCAACCAGCCGAACAGTGCGGCCCAGACGAATCCCGAATATTCCAGCGGAACCAGCACCTGCGCTTCCGCCCGGGCATAGGCCCAGGCCATTACCAGCGCCCCTGCCACCGTCAGCACCGAGGACATGGCAACCTCATGCAGCTGGTCGAGTTGCGGCATCACGAACAGCCAGGGTGCGACCACGAGATACGTGAGGCTTGCCACAGCCATGTAAAAGGTCGCGATCTCGGTCGGCTTGGCGACCATTGCCTGCTGGCGCTGTAGGACGAGGTTCCAAGCATAAAGCAGGGCCGAAATCACGATCGCTGCAAGCCCAAGCCAGGTATCGATATTGAGATTGCCGCGCCCGAACTTCCCTCCCACGATGACCAACACGCCGACCAGCCCCAAGAGCGAACCCCAGATCGCGCGCGGCTTGACCTCTTCGCCCAGGATCACGGCCGCGAGATAAAGCGAGACTAGTGGAGCGATGAAGGAAATGGCGATGGTTTCCGCTAGGGGGAGTTTCGTCAGCGAGTAGAAGAATGTCAGCGCCATCATCGAGCCGACCACACCGCGTATCACGTGAACCTTGAGCACGTTGGGTGCCGGCCAGTTGGGCCCGCTCGCCAGCCACAATGGTGCGACGAGCACCAGCGCCATACCGGAGCGCAGCAGGGCCGCCATGTAGGCGCCAAGCTGGAGCGCGGCGATCTTCATCAATGCGTCCATCAGCGACAGAAGGCCGATGCCGACCGCCGTTGCGAGAATAGGGCGAAGTGGGGAAACGGATTGGCTCACGCGCGTTGCCATAGGGTGGGTGTTGCTATTCGTCACCAACACTTGCGGCAGTTCAGCGCTGCGCAAGCCTTGGTGTTGGAGGAGTGCCACCAATTGGCTAGAATGAAAGCGCCCGTCGGGATTGCCCGCGGCGCGTATGGTTAGGACTGATGATTCTCCAACGTTACCTTCTTGGCTCGGCGCTGGGCGCCGCCTTTCTTGCCTCATCGGTGCTTGCGCAATCCGGTGCGCCGGAGAATTTGCTGCCGCCCGAGCCGGAGAAGGGGACCGAGCCACTGCCCGATTCTTCGCGCAGTCAGGCTCCTGCGAAGCAACCGCGCCAGAGCGTGGACGAAGCCTTCGGGGATATCCGCACGGTTCAGGGTGAAGTCGTCCAGCCGGTCCCCTCGCTGGTCGGAGACTGGTCGCTCGACACAGCACGCAAGTTGCTCTCCTTCATTCCAGGCGTAGCGGAAGAGGGCCTGCGACCGGCCGATTACCCCACTGAAGCCTTGCGCGCCGCGATTGCCGCAGGTGAAGGGGAAGCTCTCGATCGTATCGCCAGCGAAACCTTCGTTTGGTTGGTCGAGGACCTTCGTGACGGGCGCACTCCTGCCGAGGCGCGCAGGCAGTGGTTCGTGGTCGATCCGGATCCCGACACCAATCCCACGCATGTGCTGCTTGCCGAAGCGCTGGCCAGCGGCGATGTCGCCGGTACGCTGAGCGGGCTCAATCCCGTCTCTCCCGATTATGCCAAGCTCAAGCAGGAACTGGCGATTACCAAGGATCCGGCACGCGCGAAGCTGATCCGCGCGAATATGGATCGTTGGCGCTGGCTGGGGCAGGATCTCGGCAGGCAATATTTGCTGACCAATGTGCCTGAATATCAGCTGCGATTGACGGTCAACAACCGCATCATCAAGAACTACCGCGTCGTGGTGGGCAAGCCGGGACGCACCGCGACCCCGCAGCTCGCCGAAATGGTCGAAGCGGTGATCTTCAACCCAACCTGGACCGTGCCGCAGTCGATCGTGAAGGGCGAAGGTCTTGGGGCGAAGGTGCTGGGCAACCCTGCCTGGGCCAAGGCCGCGGGATACAAGGGCATCAAGGGTTCCGACGGGGTCGTCTATGTCGTCCAGCAGCCGGGGCCGACCAATTCGCTCGGCCTGATGAAGCTCGATATGCCGAACGAGCATGCGATCTTCCTGCATGACACGCCTGCGCGTCACTTATTTAATCAGGACAACCGGGCGCTCAGCCACGGCTGCATCCGGGTGCAAGGCGCACGCGAACTGGCGATCACGATGTCTATGCTGGGCAATGCGCAGACCAAGGATGACCTTCCGCTAATCCAGCAGGAAGTTTCGGAGATCACCGCCAGTGGTGTCTATACGCGCTATCCCATGGCCAAGCAGTGGCCGGTCTACATTACCTATTTCACCATGGGTGTAGACGTGGACGGCAATCTGACCAAGTTCGCCGATATCTACGATCGCGACGCCCCGGTGCTGGCCGCGCTGGACGCACCACGCCAGTCGAACCGTTCGCGGACGTCGAATGAGGAAGTGATCGAGATCATCGACGACCTGCAGACCTGAACGTCAATAGGCGCTTGGGCTCGGGCTTTCGTAAATGGCTCCCAACTCGTTGCGGAGCAGGTCGACCTGCGCGATCGGTGGCGGCAGGCTGCTGCCATCTTCGGCCAACCCCATGCTGTCAGCGTAAAGCAATCGGCCGCCGCCTAGATCGATCAAGGCGCGATCGAACTGTTCAGGCCCCATGGCAAAGCAGCCGTTCGAGCGACCGAGCCGACCGAAGCGAGCGACATGTTCGGGTGTGGCGTAATTCGCCTGGTGCATTACGATCGCCCGCGGAAGGGCATTGGAATTGGTCATGTCGAGCCCGTCTAGGCGGATCGACGTACCATATTTCCCGACATACCAGCTGCGGGTCAGGAAGGCGCCGCGACAGGTCGCCTCCGATCCTTCGATGTTCGAATAGCGCTTGAGCCAGCCGTCATGCTCGCTGTCGGAACCCGACCCGTGGCTGACGTGAAAGCTCTGTACCCGCTCATTGTCCAGATCGACGAAATGAAAGCGGCGCTCTGCACTATGCAGGCCGAAATCTGCGATGCCGACGATATCCTTGCGCCACACGGCCGATCCCGCACGCTCCAATTGCTGGCGCGCGATCGCGAATAATCTCCTGTCGCGGGCCGCTGTCGGATTGACCTGAGCGAAAGCGCGCGCGGGCAGGCCCGCCATGGCGCTCAGAAGAAGGCCGGATTTGAGCATTTCGCGGCGGTTCATGCGATCATCATAGCACAGATAATGCTTATCATAGGCTGAAAATGGAGCCGCCTTGACCAGCTTGTCGGGCTTGATTAGTGTATTATTCCAATAATACGCAAAGGGATGGGCGATGCGCTTGAGGCTTCTCGGATCACTCATGGCCGCGTTGATCGGTCTGTTCACTGGGCCACTTGCGGCGCAGGACCAGGCATCAGAGCCGGCCATTCATCCGCTTTCGCTTTCCTTTGATGCGCATGGCCTGATGGGAGAAGGTGCCCAGCCGTTGAGCGCCGCGATGCGCGATGCCCAGTTTATATTGGTGGGTGAGGATCACGGCTATGCCGGCTCGCCTCAGTTGCTCGATGCGTTGGCGACAGAGGGTGCTACCTTCGGGTTCGAAGACTACGCTGTTGAGGTGGGGCCGTTCTCAGCCGAATGGGCGCTCGGCCACCTGCGCGCAGGCGGCGCGGATGCGCTTGCATCGGCCTTTGCCGGACGCCCCGTCGCGATGCCTTTCCTCAACCTTCGCGAGGAAGCAGAGGTCGCCTCGAGGTTCACCGCTCCCGGGCACCTTTGGGGAGTGGACCAGGAATTCCTCGGCGCGCCATTGGTGCTGTTGCCAGGCCTGGCCCGACGCGGCGAAGCGGCAGTGACGAAGGTTATAGCAGAAACGCTCGATGCGGAACGTGCCGCTTTCGCCGCCAAGGATTTTGGTGGCGGGATGATGGTGGGCGATGGCGCGGCCCGTTTGGAGGCGTTGCGGGACGCATTGGCCGGTGATCCAGAAGCACTCGAGCAGGTGGATGCGCTTGCACGCAGCGCGGAGATTTACGGATATTACTCTCAGGGCCGCGGGCTCGACAACAATTTCGAGCGTGTAGCACTGATCCGCGAAAACTTCCTCTCCGCCTATGCGGCGGCCCGCGTGCGGAAGGGCGCGCCCCCGAGGGTGCTGATGAAGTTTGGCGCGGTCCATCTCAGCCGGGCGACCACACCCATGTCGACTTTCGACTTGGGCATGTTGGTCGAAGGAATGGCGGCCGAGAACGGCATGGGGACGCTACGCATTGCCTATCTGCCACTTGGCGGCGAAGGATTGGGCATTTCGCCATCGCCAGACGGCTGGTTCGCAAAGGCTCAGCCCGAGGCCGCGGAACTGCGCGCTGCGCTGGCCAAGGCTGGGGTGGATCTCGCGCCGATCGACGCCGGACAGGGCCATTTTCTCGTTCCGCTTGCGCCCGTTGTTCGTGCGCTTGGGAATAAAGGGCTGCGCGAAGTTGATCCGATGACCCGATCAATGATCCTCGGCTTCGACTATCTGGTCACGACATCCAGCGCGCGTCCTGCAGAGCCTCTCGCGACAGACTAGCCGCCTAGCACCATCCGGTCGCTTTCGATGCGCACCGGCTCGATGGTGGAGAGGAAACTCTGGCCCAGCAGCGATATGTCCAGTCCCTGTGGTATGATCGCGGCTTCGACATTCTCTGCCTCGTAGCCGCCAAGCATGACGCGTTCGAGTCGCACGGGCACTCCATAGACCGGACCGCTGGCACCCTGCGCTACGATCCGCACATCGCCTTCCGACCAGCTAAGCCCCGCCGCTGCGGCGTCTTCGCCTGTCAACGCGATCATGCTGGCGCCGGTATCGACCAGGAAATTGACCGGGGAACCGTTGACTGCGGCTTCGGCATAGAAGTGCCCGTTCGACGCGCGTGGGAGAACCGTTTCACCCGCACTCCAGGCGGCGAACGCCTTGTCTCGCTCCCCGGCATTACTTGCGGCAACAGGCTTGTCTTTGGCGGCGTCTTCTTCCGTCACAGGCCCGTCGATCCCGCGCAGCGCGAAACCGGCAAAGGCACTGACGGCCACCACAAGAAGAATTGCTTCACGCATACCGGGATCATGGCAGCTGGGGTTTAAGCTTGGGTAAAGTGTCGCGCCGGTTTAACCGGACGCCAGCGCCAGCAGCTCGTTGTAAATGGCGTCCTCGCTGCGACTTGCAGCATTGCGCCAGCCGGTCACGCTTTCGCCATTCACCAACGTGCCGTCGGACCGGATCACGAACAGGTTTGGCGTACCCGGCAATTCGTCGATCCCAAAGCGCCGGGCAACGTCTAGATTGCGCCCCTGCTTCTCCTGCGGCTTGCCCGCATCGACGAAGACCATTTCGTAGCGTTCTGTCACCATGGCCTGGAAGCGCGGCGATGCGAGCCAGCCGGCGAGTGCACGGCTGTCATGGCACCAGTTGGCACCCATGACCAAGAGGAGGTGCGTATTCCGCTGCTTTGCGCGCGCCAGCGCTGCATCGACATCCGCCATCGCGTCTCGCCCTTCAGAATAGGGCATTGCTTCAGGATGCAAAGCTGCGGCTTGAGGCACAGTCGCGCAGCCGGCAAGAGGCGCGGCGAGCGCCAGCGTGAAGGCGAAACGGATCATCCGGCAGTCGCGGCCAGTCGCTGGAGATTGGGCACCGCCGCCGCGCTTGCCGCACTCATCCGCTGGAGCAGAGCGAGCCGTTCCGGAGCATTCTGTGCCAACCACGCAATCGTCCGAGCCGCCGGGTCAAGCCGCGAGCTGGCAAGGAACTCAGCGATCTTGGGGTTCTGCGACCACAAGAAGCGGTTCATGCCTGTACCCAGGATTGTACCGGCATAGCCTTCGATCCGATCGATGAAGCCGACCGGCTTGCACAGCGCATTCTTTTCCTCATCGGTGTCGAAATTGGCCTCGATGAAAGCGCTCACGGCGGCGTTCAGGGTAACCAGCGGCACGTGCAATAGCTGGAGTACGATCTTGCCGTCCTGCCATTGTGGCGCGACCGGCTTGGGGCGGACCGCCGATGCGGTGCAGTCAATGAACAGCGTGTTGGCAGGAACGGTTTCCTCGCCCTCGGCCAGTACCATCCGACCTGATTCGATCGCTTTGACCCGGCCCTTGCGGATCACCTTTTCGATGCTCCGTAGTCGCTCGGCCTCGCCTTCGGAGATGGTGGCGTAGTGGAACATGGTTGGTTCGACCGTGGTGTCGATGCGCAGCATCACCCCGGCGTCCTCCAGGGCATTGAACAGTGCGGTGACGGTTTCGGCCGTGGCCGCATTCTCCATTATGGCGATCTGGCCGCCGATGGTCTTTTCGAAGAACTGTTCGCCCGGTTGGACGGTGGAACGGTTGATCAGCCAGCTCTCGCGCGGTTTGACCCAGGTGATTGTCTGGGCGGGAATGCCCGCCTCCAGCAACCACACGCCCACATCCATGGCGGTCTTGCCCGCACCAAGGATGACGTAGTGATCGGGTAAGCCCCCTGCCTGCTTCCACAGCTCGGGCAATGCACCGGGAACGACGACCCGCACGCCACCGGCCACCGCGAACTTGCGGCTGTGCGTCGCGGGAACGGAGGTCTCGAAATAAGTGGAATCGACCAGCTTTCGTCGCACTGAGACTTGCGTCTCCTCGCCCGAGAAAATGTTGCGGAAGCGGTTGTCCCCCAGAAACTCGCTATTTGGGTAATAGCGTACTCGTCCGGTCGGCAGCAGGTGGTCGCGCATGGCTGACTGGAAATAGGCCGAAACCTCGGCCCCGCTGGCGAGTTCGAAGAAACCCTGATTCGGCCCGGCCTCGTCGATGCGGTCGTGGCCCAAAGGCAGGCGGTTGATGCCATAGGTTGCGCTGGGCTGGTGTAGTGCAACGAATGAATAGGCATCGTTCCAGTGCCCGCCTGGCGCAGAATGCTTGTCGACGATGACGACGTCGGCGGTAGAATCCTGCTCGATCAGCGTATCCGCGAAAGCAAGCCCGGTCGCCCCCGCCCCTACGATCAGGTAATCGGTCTCGATCGTCATTCACCCTCCCGGTGACGGATTATTCCGCCGCTTCGGCGTGGGGGTCGAAGGCGACCGCCCTGCCTGCCTCGATTTCCGCCGCCTTGGCTTCGACCAGCGACACGATGTGGTCGAGCATGGTCTCGCTCGCGACATGATGATCGGTCACACCCGAAAGGTAGACCATATGCTTGCCCGCGCCGCCGCCGGTAATGCCGATATCGGTTTCGCGCGCCTCGCCGGGACCGTTGACCACGCAGCCGAGCACCGAAAGGCTCATCGGTGTCTTGATGTGTTCGAGCCGCTTTTCGAGAGCTTCGACCGTGCGGATAACGTCGAAACCCTGGCGCGAACAAGACGGGCATGAGACGATCCGGACCCCGCGGGTACGCAGGCCCAGTGCCTTGAGAATTTCGAAGCCGACCTTCACTTCCTGCTCGGGCTCGGCGCTCAACGAGACGCGGATCGTATCGCCGATGCCAGCCCACAGCAGGCTGCCGATCCCGATCGACGACTTGACCGTTCCGCCGATCAGGCCGCCTGCTTCGGTGATACCCAGGTGCAGCGGGCAATCCACCGCGTCGGCCAGCCCGTGATAGGCGGCGACCGCCAGGAACACGTCGCTGGCCTTCACCGCCACCTTATATTCGTGGAAGTCATGGTCCTGCAGCAGCTTGATGTGATCAAGCGCGCTTTCGATCAGCGCCTCGGGACAAGGCTCGCCGTACTTCTCCAGCAGGTCCTTTTCGAGGCTCCCTGCGTTGACCCCGATACGAATGGCACAGCCATTGGCCTTGGCCGCGCGGACGACCTCTGCAACGCGCTCGGACGATCCGATATTGCCGGGATTGATGCGCAGGCAGGCCGCGCCCTTGTCTGCCGCCTCGAGCGCGCGCTTGTAGTGGAAATGGATGTCCGCAACGATCGGAACGTTCGCTGCCCGAGTAATCTGGTCGAAGTGGCGGGTTGCCTCTTCGGTCGGGCAGGAAACGCGGATGATATCCGCCCCGGCTTCCTCGCAGCGTCGAATCTGATCGATCGTCGCGCCGATATCCTCCGTCGGAGTATTGGTCATGGTCTGAACGGTGATCGGCGCATCGCCGCCGACAGGCACGTTGCCGACCATGATCTGGCGCGATTGGCGGCGCATGATGTCGCGCCAGGGACGGATCGAAGTCATGGGCCGCGATATAGGCCGCTGGGCGTGAAGGGGCAATGACACGCGGGGCAGCTTGCGGCATGTATTGCTCATGACCGATCTGACTGACGATCTCGACCACGACTCGCCGCTGCTGTTCGGGCGTGTGCTCGATGGGCTTGGCGGCGGCAGGGCGATCGACTGGGACGAGGCGCGCGGCTGGCAGCCAGCTGTGGCAGGCGAGGTGATGTGGATCCACCTCGACCGGACGCGCCCGGGCCTACGTGAATGGCTCGAGGAGACAC
>NZ_JAYPTL010000001.1:81220-92003 GCF_038133525.1 Erythrobacter sp.
CCGAACTGCTTACCAGCGACCAGAACCGTCCGCGCGCCTTTCGTGACGGCAAGACACTTGTCGCGACGCTGCGCGGGATCAACTTCAACCCGGGTGCTGAGCCCGAGGACATGATCTCGATGCAGTTGTGGAGCGACGGGGTGCGGCTGGTCACGCTCCGCCGCCACCCACTGCAGACGCCGCGCGAGATTGTCGCCCAGATCGACCGGGGCGCGGGCCCGCCCGATGCAGGGGCGACGATAACCCAGCTTGCCGAGCTGCTGATCACAAGGATGAGCCAGTCGATCGTCGACATGAATGAGGTGATCGATCAGCTGGAGGAAGCCGATCCCGAGAGGGAAGCGGAGGCAATGCTCCGGCGTATCTCGATCATCCGCCGCAATTGCCTCGCGCTCAAGCGCCACATGGCGCCCCAGCACGAAGCGCTTGAGCATATCAGCCGCGATGCACCGGCATGGTTCGAGGATCACGATCGCCGCGAGATCGCAGAGAGCATTGCACGCCTGCGCCGCTACCTCGACGATATCGATATCAGCAAGGAAAGCGCGCTGGTGCTGCAGGACGAGATCCGGGCGCGGACCTTGGCCGGTAGCGAACACGCGACCTACATGCTGACCGTGGTTGCCGGCATCTTTCTGCCCCTGTCTTTCCTCACCGGCCTTTTGGGGATCAATGTCGGCGGCATGCCGGGAATGGACGATCCGCGTGCCTTCTGGTTCGTCGTAGCACTCTGCCTGCTGTTGTTTACCGCGCTGATCTTTGCCTTTCGCCGCCTGCGCTGGCTCTGACCTGTCGCGAGCCTGCGCTAATCGCGTCCCGCAATGGGATGGCGCAAAACTGCGCCACGACAGGCGACCTGCACTGGTGCAGCAACCTGCCAGCTTCTACACCGCCACGGTGAAGGCAGGCTTGGGGGAAACCGGTGCACAGCAGGATCCTGGCTTTGTGGAACGAGGTGTGGGGTGCCCTTGGCGATGTTGTTGCCAATCACGCCTGGCGCCGGGTTGCGTTCTTCCTCTTGCCATACGCCGGGGTGATCGCGGGTATGGACGTCGCCGCGCATTACGGCTCGGTTACCGATGCGCTGTTGCCTGCGCAGATGTATATCTCGAAGGACGAGGGGTTTGGTGAGTATCTGGAGTACTCACTGACGGCGGCGGCAGCCGTCATGCTGGTCCTTCTATGGCTGCGCACACGGGCGGGTATCCACCTGGTCAATGCGCTGCTGTTTATCTACCTCACGGCAGACAACTCGCTGCAGTTTCACGAACAGTTCGGCCATTGGATCGCCCCGTCCATGCCGCAGGCTACGCCTCTGCCCGCCAATGATTTGGGCGAAATGCTGCTCTTCGCGCTTATCGGAGCAGCGTGGCTCTGTTCATTGCTGGCGGCCCTGATCCGGGCTGAGCTACGACCTGCCGCCTATGCGTTGATCCTGGCCGGCGGGATCGCCGGCGCTGCCTTCTTCGGAGTTGTCGCCGATGCTGTTACCAGCTGGGGCGACAAGTCCGAATACTTGATCGCTTTCGAGGCTTGGTTGGAAGACGGTGGCGAGTTCGTGATGATCATCGCCACCTTCCTGGCCTGTTGCGCCATCTTCGACATCGAGCGTCGTCGCGGTCGCAACTGAGCCCGATGGTGCTTACCAGCGGATCAGGCTGGGTACGACCATCCGCCCGATAAGTGCCGCCAGGGCAACCGGCACCATGTGCCACAGGCCCAGGTGGGCAACGGTATCGAACGAGCAGGACAGGCCGTAGGCGAAAGTGCCCAGTGCGCCAGCCGCAAACCCGGTCAACAGCCCCGCCTGGGCGGACGATACCGGGGCACCGCGGCGGAGCCACCAGACCAGTGCCCCGCCGGTCACGAGCGAGGTCAGCAGAGGCGCCGTCACGCAGTGAAGCGCGAAGGCCCGATCGATCGCGGCCAGGGCGCTGCCGTGGCCCAGCAACATCACGAGTGTGGCAATCGGCATGATCGCGGTCATTGCCATGGCCCAACCGGTTCCGGCGTAGGAATTGCCGACCTTCGGTGATGCCATGCGCACCACCGCACCTGCGCAGGCCACGCCCAGCATCAGGAAGGCGCCGTTGACGATCAGGAAGAAGGGTGAGGCCTGGCCGGCAAAGGGAGCCATCCAGATGCCTTCGAACAAGGCGGTTCCGGCGACCGACAGTACCAACGCCAGCGCGGCGAGAGCAGCCCCGGCACTGCGGGTCATCGGCTTCACCGGTGCGAGGTCATCGGCCAACTGGTCGATCAGGGGGTTGGGGACCCGGTTCATTCTCATTCAGCCTTTTCTACAAGCGCGGACAGCTTCTTCAGCCCGCGATGGATATTCACTTTGACGAGGCTTTCGCTCTGCCCGGTGCGGGCTGAAGCCTCGGCGATCGAGAGTCCCTCGATCTTGACCAATTCGATTGCCTCGACCTGCTTGTCCGGCAGATGCACGAACAGCCGTTCGAGGCTCATGCGCGCCAATACGGCTTCTTCATCGCCGTCCGCTGCCGCCTCATGATCGCCGAGTTCCTCCTCGGCATTGCGGTAAACCTTGCGCAGGTGATCCACCCACCGGTAACGGGCGATCGCCGCCAGCCAGGGGATGAAAGCGCGGGTCGGATCCCAGCTGGCGCGCTTGGCGTGGACCGCCAGCAGCACCTCCTGGACCAGATCGTCTAACTGCGCCGGGGCAACGCGGCGCCGGAAATACCGTTCCAACCACAGCTGCACTTCGGCCAGCAGTACGCGATAGGCGTTACGATCGCCCCTCTGCGAAGCTTCCATCAACTGGGCCAGCGCAGTTTCGTCGGCGATCATCTATCCCTCCCCGTCGACTGCCTATCACCGCATGCGTCGCGCGGCGAGTGCCGCATCGATCGAAAGCACCCCGCCACCGCGCGAAATCAGGATCGCGGCCATGGCTGTCCACAGGATGTGGGTCTGCCACCAGGCATCGGGATACACGAAAAACTGGATGACCATGGTCATCACCAACAGGGCGAAAGCCGAGAACCGCGTCGCGAGACCCGCGACGAGCAGGATCGGAAACAGGTTTTCCGCATAGGCGGCCAGTGGTGCCGCGAGGTCAGGTGACAGCGGTACGCCTGTATACTCATATTCGAACAGCAGCTTGGCGTTGTCGCTGACGGTAAGGAATGTGCCATCCTCGATCTTCGTCCGCCCCGACCGCCAGAATATCCCCGCCAACGCCACGCGAGTTACCAGCAGCGCCACCCCTTCGGGCAGGCGTGAGGCCAGGAAGGCGGTCAACCTGTCGTAGAGGGTAAGGAGGGTCTGCATGGATCGGCTCGCGTAGCGTGGCGTTGGACTATCAGCGTTCGACCGGGCTCAGCGAACCCTTGCCCTTGGGCGTCGCGATCTTGGTGCAGCTGCCCTTGGCAACCAGCTTCCAGGCATTGCCCTGGTAATCGCGGGTCGAGGTGCCGGCGCAGCTCGTGCCCGGGCCTGCCGCACAATCATTCTCACCTGCCTTGGCGACGCCGTAGCACTTTTCCATCTCCGGCTTTTTCTGCGCGGCTGCCGGGGTCGTGGCGACGCTGGCGGCGATGCCGGCGGTCAACGCGAGGCCGGCGAGGCGGGCGATCGTGGTGGTGGTCATCAGGAACTCTTTCAATTGGGGTTTTGGTGCATCCCTTCCTTGCGGACGGAATATTTCGGCATTCGGGTGAAGGGGTTGCAGAGTTACAGCACAGGAAAATTTAGCCCCCTGTAACCACCGCCTGTGCCGTAGCGAAACTGGCCATGTGCACCAACGCACAAACCCATTTTCACTTGTCACAAGGACATGATGCCATGACCACCACTGCAAAGCCCGCCGTCGTTGCTGCAGCAGCACTCTTCGCCCTCAGCTCGATGACTGCCTTTGCCGCCGACGCCCCCGCGGGCAGCAATGGCCGCGCCATCGACGCGAACGACACCGTGCACTGCTACGGCGTCAACAGCTGCAAGGGCACCGGTGACTGCGCGACTGCAGAGCATGAGTGCAAGGGTCAGAACGAATGTAAGGGCCACGGTTTCAAGGCGCTGAAGGCTGGTGACTGCCTGGCAAAGAGCGGCACCATCGGCGACCTCGGCTAATAATAGAGCCCAGTTCGAGCCTTTAGGGTCGCTCGAACCGGCGGCCCGGCGCGGGGACCGACCCCATCCCTCCCAACCCGCGCCGGGTCGCCACTTTTTTCCTAAGGACTACAGTGATGGACGCGATCGCCCCATTCCACGGCTTCGGTCTCGGTCTCCGGCGGACGCACTACAGTGACTTTCTCGATGGCGACGTTCCGGTCGATTTCGTCGAGGTCATATCCGAAAATTACATGGTAGACGGCGGCAAGCCGCTACGCGTTCTCGAACAGGTTCGTTCGAAACTCCCGGTGATCATCCACGGCGTGTCGATGTCGATCGGCTCGGCGCACGGCATCAGCGAAGACTATCTCCGCCGCCTCAAGCTACTGGCCGACCGGATCGATCCGCTCTGGGTCTCCGACCATCTTTGCTGGACCCGCACCAGCGCCCACAACAGCCACGACCTGCTGCCCCTGCCCCTGACGCGCGCGGCGCTGGATGTCGTGTGCAACAACATCGATCGCGCGCAGGAAGCGCTGGGTCGCGCGATGCTGTTCGAAAACCCTTCGAGCTATCTCTCCTTTCCCGAAGATGAGATGAGCGAATGGGAGTTCCTCAGCGAAATGGCGCGACGCACCGGGTGTTACCTCCTGCTTGACGTGAACAACGTCTATGTGAGTGCGCACAATCACCAGTTCGATGCGAATGAGTATCTGGCCGGAATCCCCGCCGATCGCGTTCGCCAGATTCACCTTGCCGGGCACCAGCCGGGCGAGATCATCGTCGACACACACGATCGCGAAGTCTGCGAAGGCGTCTGGGCGCTCTACGCGGCGGCAATCCAGCGGCTTGGTCCGGTGGCAACGATGATCGAACGCGACGGACATATTCCGCCCTTGCCCGAATTGCTCGACGAACTCGCCATCGCTCGCAAGCTGGCCTCGAAAGAGGCGGATCGGGTGGCAGCATGACGGCGCTCCTGGCCCGACAAGAGGCGTTTCTCTCCGCGATCCTCGATGAGGATGCGGCACTTCCCGATGGCTGGGGTGCACGGCACCAGGCGGGTCTGGAAATCTACCGCAACAACTATCGCACAGCCCTGGTCGAAGCATTGCGCGCTACCTTTGAACGCACCGAGCGGCTGGTTGGCGAAGCGTCGTTTGAACAGGCCGCCGCGCATCACTGCATCACGCACCCGCCGTCGAGCTGGACGCTAGATCTGGCAGGCGCAGGGTTCCCGGAAACCTGCGACGACCTGTTCGCCAACGACCCCGACGTGGGTGAGCTCGCTGCGCTCGAATGGGCGATGGGGCAGGCCTTTACCGCCGCGAATGCCCAGCCAATGGCGCTGGACGCCTTTGCCCAGCAGTCGGCCGGCCTTACCGAACAGGGCTGGGCCGATCTGCGGCTAGGCTTCCTGCCAGGCCTGGCGGTACTCGAAACCGGGTTCGACCTCGTAAAGCTTTGGTCGGCTCTGGCGCCCGATCAGGGTCCCGCCGAACCTGTGTCGTTTGACCAGAGACAGGCCGTGATCGTGTGGCGCGAAGGCGAACGTCCCGTATTCGTTCTGCGGGCCAAGTGGGAGGGCGAGGCGTTGGCCGCGATGCTGGGCGGTGCCAGTTTCGGTGAAGCCTGCGCACTCATCGTGGCAGCGCTGGGCGAAGAGGACGGTGCCGCAGAAGCGGGCGCAATGCTCGCACGCTGGCTGGCAGACGGTATCGTCGCGTCAATCGTTCAGTAGGCGAAAGTCTCGCCGACGAGCTGCTCCGATAGGGCCCATAGCCGATCGGCATTCTCTGGATTGACGGCATAGCTGCGCACCCCGCCAACGGGATTTTCGTCATCCTGCGCGGCCACATGGCAGTCCTCGCAATAGACGCCACCGGCACCTTCGAGGTCTTCCGCCGTTGCCGCCCAGCAACTGGTCGCGGCACCTTGCGGGATCGTCTTGAAACCCGGCGCTGCGGCCCCGGTACCGCTGGTTCCGGCCTGCTCGGCATTCTTGCGGATGCGCTCCATCATCCAGGCGACATCCTCTTCGGTCATGTGGCGCCCCAGATTCGTCTGGATGCCCCCGGGATGTACCGCATAGGCATGGATGCCCTTGCCGGCGAGGCGTCGTTCCAGCCCTACGGTGAACTGGATATTCGCGGTCTTCGACTGCCCATAGCCGGTCCACTTTTCGTATTCGCGCTTCTCATAGTTCGGATCGTCGAAATGCACCTGGTCGAAGTGATGTCCGCGACTGGACAGGTTGACGATCCGCGGATGATCGCCCTTTTCGATGAGAGGCATGAGCAGGTTGGTCAGCAGGAAATGGCCGATATGGTTGGTGCCGAATTGCGTTTCGAACCCGTCCTTGGTGCGGCCCATAGGGGGTGCCATGACGCCCGCATTGTTGATCAGGATATCGATCTTGGCGAAACGCTCCTTGGCTTCCTTCGCCGCCGCGCGGACGCTGTCGAGTGAGGCCAGATCGCAGACCAGCGTATCGACATTTGCACCCGCAGCCTCGGCGATTTCCGTGCCAGCCTCTGCCAGCTTTCCCGCGTCGCGGCCCGAGAGAATGACGTGAGCGCCCCTGGCCGCCATGGCCCGGGCGGTTTCCATGCCGAGCCCAGAATAACCGCCGGTTACGAGTACCGTCTTCCCCGACAGGTCCTTGCCCTCGAGCACCTCGTCCGCCGTGCTCGCGAAACCGAATGTCGCCATCTTCTCTCTCCCTACATGCGCTTTTCGAAGAGGTACTCCTCGTCAAGCTGTTCGCCCACCTTGAAATGAATGTCGGCGATTTTGACGAAGCCATAGCGGGCGTAGAACCGCTGCGCGCCGGTGTTGCCGCTCCAGACGGATAGCAGGATTGCATCGTGCCCGCCGTCGCGCGCGAGGCCAAGCGCCCAATCCATCAGCGCGGCTCCAATTCCTTGGCCGGTTCGTGCCGGATCGGTGTAGAGCTGACCCAGCTCGATCGGATTGGCTGCCGTCGAATGGATCGCCAGCTTACTAGGCACGCGCATCTTGCAATAGCCCGCCAGCTTTCCGTCGATTTCTGCCAACATGTGC
The DNA here is from genome assembly GCF_038133525.1 of Erythrobacter sp. Taxonomy (GTDB): domain Bacteria; phylum Pseudomonadota; class Alphaproteobacteria; order Sphingomonadales; family Sphingomonadaceae; genus Qipengyuania. Next base: position 88,364 of record NZ_JAYPTL010000001.1, read on the forward strand.
ATGCATTCACCGCCGGCGATCTCCGCGGCGACGGCCGCCACCGCATAGGACTCGGACTCGAATGCCGCGAGATCTTCGGGGCGGTAGAGATGGCCGAAGGCGGCGGCAAAGCTGGCCCTGCCGAATTGGGCAAGCGCGGGGGCGTCGTCTGCTTGGGCGGGGCGCAACTGCATGATGGATTTATTGCTAGGTCATTGCAGCGGACAAGGAAAGCACGGCCCATTGAGCGCGGACGCGGCCATGCTATCGCTGACCGCATGAAGAGAATTCCTGAGTCCGTCGCCGCCATTGTCGCGGCCTGTGCAGCAATAGCGGGAGTGCCGGCCATGGCCCAGGAAGACGAGGGCCGCTGGTCGATCGCGATCCATGGCGGCGCCGGGACGCTCGATCGGGCGGACATGACGCCCGAGCGCGACGCTGCCTATCGCGCCTCGCTGCAGGCCGCGCTCGATGCGGGCAAGGCGGTGCTGGCAGGTGGAGGAAGTGCCCTCGATGCTATCGAGGCCGTGGTTACCCGGCTCGAAGATGATGAGAAATTCAATGCCGGCCGAGGGGCGGTGTTCACCTGGGACGGTACGCACGAGCTCGATGCTGCAATCATGGACGGTCGCGACCGCGCGGCGGGCGCGATCGCCGGGGTCATCGGAGTGCGCCACCCGATCATGCTGGCGCGCAAGGTCATGACCGACAGCCCGCACGTCATGCTGGCTGGTGAGGGGGCGGAAGAGTTCGCTCACGAACAAGGCGTCGAGTTCATGCCGCCCGAATGGTTCGATACCGATGCCCGGCGCGAGGCGCTCGAGCGAATGAAGGCGGAAAAGCTGTCCGCTCTCGACGTGGATATCAAGTTCGGCACGGTCGGGGCGGTCGCGCTCGACACGCATGGCAACCTGGCCGCGGGAACATCGACCGGCGGGATGACCGGCAAGCGTTGGGGCCGCATTGGCGACGCCCCGGTGATCGGCGCCGGAACCTATGCCGACAACGACTCTTGCGCGGTTTCAGCCACCGGTTGGGGCGAATTCTTCATCCGTGTGGGGGTCGCGCGCACGATTTGCCTGCGCATGCAGATGAGGGGCGAGGATGCACAGACGGCGTCCGACGCAGTGATTGCTGAGGTCGGCGCGATGGGCGGAGACGGCGGAGTGATCGTCGTGGCCCCCAGTGGCGATGCGGTGTTCAGCATGAACACCACCGGCATGTATCGCGGCCGTGCGACCAGTGAAGGCCTGGACGAGGTTGCCATCTACGGGGACGAATAGCTCTTGATCCCACCTTCGCAGATTTGACTCTCCCCGGGGGGCGGGGCAGCTTGCAAACAGCGTTGGGGGACTTCTGCATGAACGGGCCGCAAAGGCCCTGACGCCTCGAAACGGGTCGTGCCACCTGTGGGAGAGGAGTTACCACTATGAATCGACTGACCAGGATCGCGCTTGCCGCGACCGCGCTTGCGTTCGCCGCACCACTGCCGGCCCATGCCCAGGACGAATATCCGCTGAAGGGTGCCGAATGGGTCGAGATCACCGGCGTCTCGCTCGAAGACGGCGGCGGGCTTGCCTATGCCAACTGGCTGGCAGGCGAATGGCGCAAGCGCATGGACTATGCCGTGCAGCAAGGCTGGATCCAGAGCTACGAAATCTGGTCCAATACCTACGCCCGCAAGAACGAATCCGACCTGTGGCTGATCACCCGCTTCGCCGAGTTCGAAAGCGATGCCGAATTCGAAGCCCGCAACAAGCAGATGCGCGAATATATGCAACGCTCGATCGCCCAAATGCAGGCGGAATCGGGTGACCGGGCGAAGTACCGCACGGTCGACAGCGAAATCCTCGCCAAGCGGCTCGTCTGGCGCAATTGACCTGAAAGCGGCCGGGGTGGCCCTCCGCCCCGGTCAGCCGCGCTTGCGAGCTTGCCGGTAGCTGCCGAGCAGGCGCACTTCGTTGGTCTGGAACGCCAGTTCCTCCAGCGCGACATCGACGCGCGGATCGCCCGGAGCGCCTTCGATATCGGCGAAGAAGGTCGTCGCAGCGAAGCTCGCGCCCTTCTGATAGCTTTCGAGCTTGGTCATGTTCACACCATTGGTCGCGAAGCAACCCAGCGCCTTGTAGAGCGCTGCGGGAATGTTCTTCACCTCGAAAATGAAGGTGGTCATCGCCTGCGCGTCGGTGATCGCTGCCGGATCGAGTGGCTCTTTCGCCAAAGCCACGAACCGCGTGGTGTTGTCATGCGCGTCCTCGACCGCTTGCTCTACGACCTTCAGGCCATAGAGATCCGCGGCGAGCCGGGGGGCGATGGCGGCGATGAAGGGATTGCCGCTTTCGGCGACAAAGGCCGCCGCACCTGCCGTATCGGCATAGGCCAGTCCCACAATGCCGCGTTCGGCAAGGAAGTGGCGCGACTGGCCCAGCGCCTGCGGGTGGCTGTAGGCCGCTTCGAACGGTCCGTCGCCCAGAGCCATCAGGTCATGCGTGATTCGCATGAACTGCTCGGCAACGATGTAGAGCCCGCTTTCGGGCAGCAGGAAGTGGATGTCGGCCACACGCCCATGCTGCGAATTTTCGATCGGGATCATCGCACAGCCGGCCGTTCCGGTGGCCACGGCGTCCAGCGCGTCTTCGAAGCTGAAGCAGGGCAGCGGCAGCGCCTCGGGCGCGAACTGCATCGCCGCCTGGTGCGAGTTCGAACCGGGTGCACCTCCAAAGGCGATCGCGCGCATCGGATCTTGGGCGGCGGCGGCTCGCATGGAATCCACGAGGGCGAGAGCAGGTTTGGCAAACTGGCGCATGGGAAGGGGGTGCTAAGGGGAGCCGGCCCCGGCATCAAGCGCTATCACGCACCACGGACTTGCGCGCACGCGCTTGCTTCACTAGAGCGGCGCGCAAACCTCGGATCACCACCTTTTCTGGCAGGCAATCACGCAATGGACGATCGTTTCAACACCGCTGCAGGCTGGGTCCTCTTCGCAGGCATCGTCGCGCTCGGCAGCTCGATTGTTTCGGGCATGTACTTCAAGGCTGACAAGCACCCGCATATCGAAGAAGCCGGCTATGCGCTCGAAGGCGCGGCCGAAGAAGGCGGCGCGGAAGCCGGCCCCGATCTCGGCACGCTGCTCGCATCGGCCGATGCCGCGGCGGGCGAGAAGGTCTTCGCCAAGTGCTCGGCCTGCCACACGATCAACCAGGGCGGGGCCAACGGAATCGGTCCGAACCTGTTTGGCGTAGCGGGCACCGCGATCGGCAAGCATGCTGCCGGCTTCGCATACAGCTCCGCACTCTCCGGCCATGGTGAAAACTGGACGTGGGAGAACCTCGATCACTGGCTCGCCAACCCGCGCGGCTTTGCCGATGGTACCAAGATGAGCTTTGCCGGTCTGTCCAAGGCTGAAGATCGTGCCAACCTTCTGGCTTACCTGAAGGCCAATGGCGGCGGCCCTGACTTCCCGGCCCCCGCCGCTCCGGCTGCCGAGGAAGAGGCACCTGCTGCTGAGGAAGGCGATGCCGTTGAGGCTGCTGCCGAAGCGCCCGCTGACGAAGCAGAAGCTGCCGCAGCCAATTGAGGCTGGCCTCTTCGCAATTCACGGAAAGCCCCGCTTCGGCGGGGCTTTTTCGTTTCGGGCGCGTCGTCCCTAGCCCTTGAAGCC
>NZ_JAYPTL010000001.1:92013-99862 GCF_038133525.1 Erythrobacter sp.
ATGACGTACCACTCGCTCGATCCCTTGCGGCTGGCGGGTGGCTTGGCATGCTTGACCGTGCGAAAATGCTTCTTGAGCAGCGCCAGCAGGTCGCTGTCGGTTCCCCCGGCCAGCACCTTGGCGAGGAAAGTCCCACCCGGCGCCAGATTCTCGATCGCGAACCAGGCCCCAGCTTCAACCAGTCCCATGGTGCGTAAGTGATCGGTCTGCTTATGACCGACGGTGTTGGCTGCCATGTCGCTCATAACCAGTTCGGCCTTGCCGCCCAGCGCTTCTTCCAGCACGCGCGGCGCATCGTCGTCCATGAAGTCCATCTGGAAGATGGTGACGCCCTCGATCGGTTCGACTTCGAGCAGGTCGATCCCCACCACATGGGCCTTGGGCTTGAGCTTGCGCACCACCTGGCTCCACCCGCCCGGCGCGATGCCAAGGTCGACCACGCGGGTCACGCCTTTGAGCAGATCGAATTTCTCGTCGAGTTCGATCAGCTTGTAGGCCGCGCGGCTGCGATAACCTTCGGCCTTGGCCTGCTTGACATAGGGGTCGTTGAGCTGCCGCTGGAGCCAGCGGGTCGAACTCGCCGTGCGCTTCTTCGCGGTCTTGACCCGCGTTTCGCGATCCTTGCCAGAACGGCTCATCAGACGTCCTGCTCGCGCATGCGCTGAAGTGCGGCGCGCCCACGCTCACCCTCGGCATCGGCAGCCATCAGGCTGCGCAATATGCCCTCGCGAATCCCGCGATCGGCAACGCCCAGCTGATCGGCGGGCCAGATGTCGAGGATCGATTCGAGGATGGCGCATCCGGCAATAACCAAATTCGCCCGATCATCGCCGATGCAGGGCAGCCGCCGCCGGTCGGGCGCGCTCATTCGGGACAGCCGCGCGGATATGTCGCGCATCGATTGCGACGGTACGATCAAGCCGTCGACCGCGCGTCGATCGTACTGGGGCAGTTCGAGATGCAGGCTGGCAAGCGTGGTCACCGTGCCGCTGGTACCCAGCAGGCGGATCGGTTCCGGCGATGCGGCATGATCGGCGATCCGCTTGGCGAAGGTGGCGAAGCTGCGCGAAACGGTGTCACGCATCGCCATGTAGCGCGCGCGGCGGCTTTCTTCTGTTTCGTCGGTGCCCTCGACCGTGTCGGTCAGCGAGACCACGCCCCAGGGCACGCTCAGCCAGTCGATGATCCGCGGTATGGCGCCTTCGCCCGGTTCGACCAGCACCAGTTCGGTCGAACCGCCGCCGATGTCGAAGATGATCGCCGGCCCCTTGCCGTCTTCGAGCAGCACGTGGCAGCCCAGAACCGCCAACCGCGCTTCCTCCTGCGCCGAAATGATATTCAGCATGATCCCGGTTTCGCGTTGCACGCGATCGATGAACTTGCTGCCATTGGCGGCGCGTCGGCAGGCCTCGGTCGCGACCGAACGCGCCAGCCGGACGTTGCGGCGACGCAGCTTCTCGGCGCAGACCTGCAGCGCGGCGACGGTACGGTCCATCGCCTCGTCCGACAGGCGCCCACTGGCGGCCAGCCCCTCACCCAGGCGCACGACGCGGCTGAAGGCGTCGATGACCGTGAAATCCTCGCCCGAGGGGCGTGCGATCAGCAGGCGGCAGTTATTGGTGCCGAGATCGAGCGCGGCATAGGCCTGTCGACGATGCTGGATATCCGGACCGTTCGAGCCGGGCTGTGATGTGCCCGCAGGGCCTGGCTCGCGCCGCGCCCCGCGTTGACCGCCCTGCTTTGCTTCGGGCCTGGAGGGGCGCTTGTAGCGGAAATCGGCTACCTTGCCGGACTTGCCGCCCCTTCGGTTCCCAGGCCCCTTCGTAACGTCCGGCGGAGATTGATCCGCCATTTCAGGAGCTTTCTCTATTCCTCCCGCGCCAACCACCGTCGCGGGGACTTGGCGCTGATGCTAGCGGCGAAGCGAGGACTGGGCAAGGGTACAGGCGAATCGCCGCGCGCGCACGGGCTTGACCTTGCCCCTGCACGAAACTAGATGCGCGGCCTCTCCTGGGTGAGCCCGCGATTCTGCGCCACCTGCGAGACGCTGATGCCCCGTCGTCTAATGGTAAGACTACGGACTCTGACTCCGTCAATTGAGGTTCGAATCCTCACGGGGCATCCATTCTTTCCGATTACCCCCGCACCTCGATCCGCACCGGCATTTCGGTGAAGCCGTGCAGGAATGGGCTGGCCAGGCGAACCGGTTCGCCCTGAGGGACGATGCGCCAGTTGCGGGCGACGATTTCCTCGATCACCGTGGCGATCTGGATTTCCGCCAATCGGGCGCCGACGCAGCGGTGGATGCCGTGGCCGAAGGCCAGGTGGCGGCGGGCATTGGCGCGCGCCACGTCGAAGCGATCGGCATCGGGAAACACGCTCTCGTCGCGATTGGCCGAGATGTACCACATGATCATCTTCTCGCCCTCGCGGATCGCCTGGCCGGCTAGCTCTGTGTCCCGCGTGGCGGTGCGGCGCATGTGGGTGACCGGGGATTGCCAGCGGATGATCTCCTGCGCGGCGTTGGGGATCAGCGAGGGATCGGAGTGGAGCAGGTCGAGCTGGTCGGAGAACTTGTCGAACGCTTCGACCAGTCCGCTCATCGAATTGCGCGTGGTATCGTTGCCGCCGACGATCAGCAGCGCGATATTGGCGATGCGCTCCATCGGATCCATGTTTCCCATCGCTTCGGAATGGACCATGCGGCTCAGCAGGTCATCGCTCGGCGGCTTGCCGCGGCGATCCTCCAGCTCGCGGTCGAAGCGCGCCAGCATCTGGCCCATTTGGGTGAGGAATTCGGCGAAGTACTCTTCATTGAGATTGTCGGCCGAAACCCCGCTGGCCCAGTCGGACCAGCGCTTTACGTCGCGCCATTCGTCATAGGGCATGTCGAACAGGATCAGCAGCATGCCGATGGTCATCGGGATCGATACCTGTTCAACCCAGTCGAAGGTCTCGCCCTGCGGCAGGGCATCGAGCAGCATGGCGCAGCGTTCGCGCACCTGCACTTCGCGCTGGCTCATCTGGCTGGGAGAGAAGGCGGGAGCGATCACCCTGCGCTGCGCGGTGTGGATCGGCGGATCCTGCGCGATGAAATTGGGAAAATCGTGATCATTGACGTTGTCGGCGATGGTGATGTTGCCGCGTTCCCACGAGGACGACCAAGTCTCGTGGTCGAGCTCGATCTGCTGGATGAGGTCGTAGGTGACCGCCGACCAAAAGGGACCGAAGGGGCTTTCTGCCCGATAGCTGAGCGGTGCGGTCCGGCGCAGCTCGGCAAAGGGCGCATGCCAGCGGTTCTCAGTGTAGAGCGCGTTGTCGCTCAGGTCGATCGGGGTGACCGGACGGTCGACTATCGTGGCCATGGCCGCTCTCCCTCTGCGCGCGACTCTTGTACTTGTCGTTGCCGCACTCTGGGGTCATGATGAACCAGTTGCAATAACGGACTGACTCGACCGGGGAGAGGGTGGATGGCCACAGCGGTATCGGAACTGGCTTTCGACAAGGAAGCGCTGAAGCGGAAATATGCCGAGGAGCGCGACAAGCGGCTGCGCAAGGACGGTTCGGCGCAATATATCCGGCTCGAAACCGAATTCGCCGATCTCGCGACCGATCCCTACACCCCGTTTGTCGAACGTGCGCCGCTGACCGACCATGTGACCTTCGCCTTTATCGGCGGCGGGTTCGCCGGCCTGGTCGTGGGTGCGCGGCTCAAGGCCGCCGGGATCGACGATGTGCGCATCATCGAGAAGGGCGGCGACTTCGGCGGGACCTGGTACTGGAACCGCTATCCCGGCGCGCAATGCGACACGGCAAGCATGATCTACATGCCGTTGCTCGAGGAAACCGGGCACATGCCGAGCGAGAAATACGCGCATGCTCCCGAAATCCGCGATCACTGTTCGCGTATCGGCCATCATTTCGGTCTCTATGACAAGGCACTGTTCCATACCGAGGTAACCGGCCTCGAATGGAACGAGGCGGACAGGCTGTGGACCGTGCGGACCAATCGCGGCGATGCCTTCACCGCCAAGTATATCGGCATGGGCACCGGCCCGCTGCATGTGGCGAAGCTGCCCGGCCTGCCGGGTATCGAGAAATTCCAGGGCAAGAGCTTCCACACCAGCCGTTGGGACTACGCCTATACCGGCGGCAATCCCGAAGGCGCCCCGCTCGACAGACTGGGCGACAAGCGCGTCGCGATCATCGGCACCGGGGCAACCGCGGTGCAATGCGTGCCGCACCTGGCCAAGGGCGCGAAGGAACTGCTGGTGTTCCAACGCACCCCGTCATCGGTCGATGTGCGCGCCAATGCGCCGATCGACAATGAGTGGTTTGCCGAGGTCGCGGGCGAGGGCTGGCAGCGCAAATGGCAGGACAATTTCGCCGCAAACCTTGGCGTCGGCTTCCCCAGCGAGGATCTGGTCAACGATGGCTGGACCGACCTTGCCAAGCGGATGCGCGCGAATTTGCGCGAAGTGCCACCGTCTGAATGGACGCCCGAGAGAATGATGGCCGCTTTCGAGGATGCCGACTTCGCCAAGATGGAGCAGATCCGCCGCCGCGCCGAGGAAGTGGTCGAGGATCCCGACACGGGCGAGAACCTCAAGGCCTGGTACCGCCAGCTGTGCAAGCGCCCGTGCTTCCACGACGAATATCTGCAGGCCTTCAACGAACCCGGCACGCGGCTGGTCGACACGGGCGGGCAGGGGGTCGAACGGATTACCGAGAAGGGCGTCGTTGCCAACGGCGTCGAATATGAGGTCGACTGCATCGTCTACGCTTCGGGCTTCGAAGTGGGGACCGATTATGTCTCGCGTTCAGGCTTCGACGTGGTCGGCAAGGGCGGGCTGACGCTGTCTGGGCATTGGGGCGACGGAATGCGCACGCTTCACGGCAACCAGATGCATGGCTTCCCCAACGCCTTCATGGTGCAGCCCGCGCAGGCGGCCAACTTCATCGCCAACGTGCCGCACAATATTGTCGACCATGCCGACACTATCGCCGCGATCGTGGCGCATATGGAAGCTCAGGGTCTCGACACCGTGGAGCCGACCGAGGAGGCGGAACAAGCCTGGCTCGATTTCCTCGGCACTGGCCCGGCGCGCGCGCTGGGCAGCACCGAATGCACCCCCGGATACTACAACAACGAGGGTGCCGGCTGGGGCGACCGTGAGCGTGTCTTCGTCGGCGATCCGCGCGGCGCGCTGGCCTATTGGGCGCACATGGCGGCGTGGCGCAGCTCGGGGAAGTTCGAGGGTCTCGAATTCGGGTGAGGTGCTAGACGGACTCGGCCAGCAGGCCGGTCCAGCCTTCCCCGATCCAGCCATCTACCCGCGTGCGGTCTTCCGGGCCTAGCGCGGCGTAGCGGCGGCGCAGCTCGACGAGACATTTCGCCTGATACTTGAAGGTGCCTTGCGAATAGTCGTGGCCGAGCGCGCGGAAAGTGAAACCGTCCTCGCCCGCTTCGAGCGCCGCGGCATTGGCGGCGAGGAACGGCGCGTAGATCTCTCCCGACAGCCATGCGAGCGCGATGGCGGCTGCCGAAGGTTCCGCCGCCCAGGTCCCGGCGAGACCGGACAGGTCGTCGAGATGGCTGAGCCAGCGATAGGTATAAGGATAGTCCGCACGCATCATCGCCTGCGGTGACGGATCGGTGGCAAGTTGCGACAGCTGGCCGAACAGGCCGAATTCGGCGAGGCTGGGGCGCGTCCCGAACAGGAAGAAGCTTTCGACCACATGCGCCTCGAGGATGTCTAGCAGGGTGCGGGTCGAGGTTTCGATCAGGGGGAAGTTCTCGTGCGTGCAGCCGACCAGTGCCATCCGGCCGACCTGTCGCGCGCGGAATGCCTCGCCCGCGGCTTGCGAGGTTTCGAGGCCACCGCCGTGCAGATTGTCGAAGGCAAGCCAGCGGCTCATCTGGATCTGGTCGACGTCCTCCAGCCAGCGATAGCCGAACATGGCCTTGGTCACCCATTCGTCGGCGAAATCCTCCAGCAAATGAGCGAGGAAGCTCATCGCCGGGTCCGCAGGGATCACGCTGCGGTCGGCATGCGCGCGTTCGAGTTCGTGGATAAGCGGTGTGGAATCATTGGCGTGGCGCCCATCGGGAAAGCGCAGCACGGGGATCACCGGCGCCTTGACCTTGCCCAGCGCCTCGCGCGTGGCGGGGCCGCTGACCCATTCGTAGGCTATGCGGCGATAACGCATGAGCGCGCGCATCTTCATCGAATAGGGCGAAGCGAGCGCCCCATAGAGTATGTACATCGGTGATTCCTCTCAGCGGCACTGTCGGCCCAATCGTCGGCCCTGTGCAAGACCCTGTAATGCGTTGGCGAAGCAACCATGACCTGCCCACCAGGATCTGGGTGCGTTATCGGCCCCAGCTGCAATGGTGCGAGCGTTGCTTCATCGCATCGACGAAGGCGCGGGTTGCCGGTGAATTGCTGCGGCCACTGGCGAATAGCAGATGGATGGGCATGCTTTCGGGTTCGGTCGGCTTGAGGACTTCGATCAGGCGCCCGGCCTGCATCGCATCCTCGGCCTGGTAGTGCAGGAAATTGGCCAGGCCCACACCGGCTTCGGCGGCGACGATCGCTGATGCGATGGTGTTGACCGTCAGGCTCTGCTGCGGTGCGGGTGCCGGGCGGCCGTCGAACCGCCATTCCCCTGCGGATCGCGGTCCGGACGAGAAGATCAGGCGATGTTGCGCCAGGTCGGAGGGGCTGGTGGGCACGCCGAACCGGGCGAGGTAGCCCGGGCTGGCGACGATGACCGGTCGCACCGCCCCGATCCTGATCGCCAGCAATGAGGAATCGGCCAGGGCACCGATCCGCACCGCCACATCGATCCCCTCTTCCACCAGCCGCACGTTGCGATCGAACAGCAACAGGCGCACGTCGAGCAAGGGGTAGCGATCGATCAGCTCGGCCACGACCGGTGCGACATGCATCTGCCCGAACATCATCGGCGCGGTTATGTAGAGTTGCCCGCTTGGCTCCACCCGAGTGCCGGCGATCTGCCGTTCGGCATCAGCTAGATCGGTGATGATGCGGCGGGCCTGTTCGACGAAACCGGCGCCTTCGTTGGTCAGCGAGACCGCGCGGGTCGACCGGTGGAACAGCATGACGCCCAGTCGTGCCTCCAGCTCTGCCACCGCGCGGGTCACGGCCTGTGGCGATGCTCGCTTGGCCCGGGCTGCCGCGGTGAAGCTGCCGCGGTCTGCCACGGCAACGAACAGTTCCAACGTCCGCAGTCGGTCCATCGATTATTCCATATGTAGGAATGATGTTGTCACAAGAGAGCGTATTATCGCAAAGGTGGCAAGGGCCTAAATAAACACCATCGAGCACGTGGTGGAGCGACCATTTCATGGCCCAGAACTACATCCATACTCTGTTTACCGATGCGGCCCGCGCGCTGCAGGAGGCGGATGGTTCGCGTGCCACCTATGCACGGATGGAAGCGGGCGCCGACGGCACTCCCGACCAGATCACCGACAGCGAAGCCGCCTTCATCGGTGCGCGCGACAGTTTCTACATGGCCAGCGTCACCTCCGAAGGCTGGCCCTATATGCAGCATCGCGGCGGTCCGCAGGGCTTCCTGCGTGTGCTGCCCGGCAACCGGTTGGGCTTTGCCGACTATCGCGGCAATCGCCAGCACATCAGCACAGCTAACCTGCAGGCCGAACCGCGCGTCTCGCTGTTCCTGATGGACTATCCCAATCGCCGCCGGCTCAAGATCCTGGGCAAGGCACAGGTGGTGCCCCAGGCGGACGATCCCGCGCTGGTCGCGTCGCTGGCGGTGCAATCCTACAAGGCGCTGCCCGAGCGGGCCTATCTGATCGACG
>NZ_JAYPTL010000001.1:99872-124151 GCF_038133525.1 Erythrobacter sp.
GAACTGCCCCCAGCATATCACCCCGCGTTACACCGAGGCGCAGATTGCCGCCGCGATCGCGCCCCTCACCGAAGAAAACGCCCAACTGCGCGCCGAGATCGAGATCTTGCGCGCCTCTGCCAAAGGAAACTGAGCGATGAGCCAAGCCCTGACCACCGGTGCCCATCACGTTGGCCTGGCTGTGCCTGACCTCACGGCTGCGGTCGATTTCTTCTGCAGCGCGCTGGGCTACAAGGAAGTCGGCGGTAACCCGGCCTACCCGTCAGTCTTCGTCAGCGACGGCAGCACACTGCTGACGCTGTGGCAGGTCGAGGATCCGGCCAGTGCCGTCGCCTTCGATCGTCGCAAGAATGTGGGCCTGCACCACCTTGCGCTGGGCGTGGCGGATCACGAGGCGCTCGACCGCGTCCACGAAAGGATCGCGGCGCATCCCGGCACGGTGATCGAATTCGCGCCCGGGCCGATGCGGCCGGGTTCGGCGACCAGCCATCTAATCTGCTTGATGCCGGGGGGCATCCGGCTGGAATTTGCCACCCCCTTTGCCTGAGGCCCGATCATGACCCAACGCCCACCCCTGCCGCCCTTTACCGAGGCCTCCGCCGCCGAGAAGGTGCAGGCCGCCGAAGATGGCTGGAACAGCCGCGATCCGGCGCGCGTTGCGCTCGCCTACACGCCCGACAGCCAGTGGCGGAACCGCGATCGCTTCCTGCAGGGGCGCAGCGCGATCGAGGCGTTCCTCGCCGACAAGTGGAATCGCGAACAGGAATACCGGCTGATCAAGGAGCTATGGGCCCATAGCGGCAACCGCATCGCGGTGCGCTTTGCCTATGAATGGCATGACGAAAACGGCCAGTGGTATCGCAGCTACGGCAATGAGAACTGGGAGTTCGATGCCGACGGCCTGATGGCGCGGCGCATCGCCAGTATCAATGACCTGCCGATCGATCCCGACCAGCGCCTGTTCCACTGGCCATTGGGCAAGCGCCCGGCCGATCATCCCGGCCTGACCGAACTGGACCTTTAACCAGCCCCCCGTCCCTCGCGTCCGCACCCCCTCCCATCCCCGGTGCTGGACGCGGGGGACAAACCCACCTAAAACGCGCCATCCCCGGGGAGCCAGTGCTGGCTGAGAGGGGCAGGTCACGCTGCCCGACCCGTCGAACCTGAACCGACTAGCATCGGCGGAGGGAGTGGAGCGGCACATGCGACAGGTCCGCTCTCCTTCCGCTCAAGGAGAGAGTAAGCATGGCCGACATCAACAGCACATTCGACATCGGTGTGACCACCGGCCCGATCCGCGGCAGTCGCAAGATCCATGTCGGCCCGCTCGGCGTTGCCATGCGCGAGATCGACCTGACGGGCGAACCCAGCGTACGGGTCTACGACACCAGCGGTCCCTACACCGACCCGCAGGCGCAGATCGACATCCGCAATGGCCTGCCCCAGCTGCGCCGCGAATGGCAGCTCGCCCGCGGCGACGTCGAGGAATATGCCGCGCGCGAAGTGAAGCCTGAAGACAACGGCCAGCTCGGCCCGGACCGGTCGGGCGGCGTCCCGGCCTTCCCCAATGTCAGGCAGACCGTTCTGCGCGCCAAGCCAGGCGCCAACCTCAGCCAGATGCACTATGCCCGCCGCGGCATCATCACGCCCGAGATGGAATATGTCGCCGAGCGCGAGAACCTCGGCCGCGAGCGCCTGCGCCAGCAGCCCGAAGGCAATAGCTGGGGCGCCGCGATCCCCGAATATGTCACCCCCGAATTCGTGCGTGACGAGGTGGCGCGGGGCAGGGCGATCATCCCCTCCAACGTCAACCACCCCGAAGCCGAGCCGATGGCGATCGGGCGCAACTTCCTGGTCAAGATCAACGCCAATATCGGCAATTCCGCGGTGGCATCGGATGTCGCATCCGAAGTCGACAAGATGGTCTGGTCGATCCGCTGGGGCGCGGACACAGTGATGGACCTCAGCACCGGCCGCAACATCCACGACACGCGCGAATGGATCATCCGCAACAGCCCCGTCCCCATCGGCACCGTGCCGATCTACCAGGCGCTGGAAAAGGTCGGCGGCATTGCCGAGGACCTGACCTGGGAAATCTTCCGCGACACGCTGATCGAACAGGCCGAACAGGGCGTCGACTACTTCACCATCCACGCCGGCGTGCGCCTGCCCTATGTCCCGATGACCGCGAAGCGCGTCACCGGCATCGTCAGCCGCGGCGGCAGCATCATGGCGAAATGGTGCCTCGCGCATCACAAGGAATCGTTCCTCTACGAGCGCTTCGACGAGATCACCGAGATCATGAAGGCCTATGACATCGCCTATTCGCTGGGCGATGGCCTGCGCCCCGGCAGCATAGCCGACGCCAATGACGAGGCGCAGTTCGCCGAACTCTACACGCTGGGCGAACTGACCAAGCGCGCCTGGGCGCAGGACGTGCAGGTGATGATCGAAGGCCCCGGCCACGTGCCCATGCACAAGATCAAGGAGAACATGGACAAGCAGCTCGAGGCTTGCGGCGAGGCGCCCTTCTACACGCTCGGCCCGCTCGTCACCGATATCGCCCCGGGTTACGACCACATCACCAGCGGCATCGGCGCCGCGCAGATCGGCTGGTACGGCACCGCCATGCTCTGTTACGTCACGCCCAAGGAACACCTCGGCCTGCCCGACCGGGATGACGTGAAGGTGGGCGTGGTGACCTACAAGCTCGCCGCCCACGCCGCCGACCTCGCCAAGGGCCACCCCGCCGCCAAGGTCCGCGACGACGCGCTGAGCAAGGCCCGCTTCGAATTCCGCTGGCGCGACCAGTTCAACCTCAGCCTCGACCCCGACACGGCCGAGCAGTATCACGACCAGACGCTCCCCGCCGAAGGCGCCAAGACCGCGCATTTCTGCAGCATGTGCGGGCCCAAGTTCTGCTCCATGAAGATCACCCAGGAAGTGCGGGATTTTGCGGCGAAGCAGAACTCGGAGAGCTACTTAGCGGCGACTGTGCCGGTGGCGGATGCGGAAGCGGGGATGAAGGAGATGAGCCGCGTCTACGAGGAAACCGGGCGCGAACTCTACATGGGGCAGGGCGACCGCGAACACGACTAAGGGGGAACGCATGGGAAAGACTGCTTTCAAGGCCGCTATTGTCGCTGCGGCGGCAGTCTTCCTCGCGGTGTTCGCACTGGTCGTGGTGCCTCCGCTCCTCGCCGATCCCGACGTGTTTGGCGCTTTCGCGGCAGGATTCGTCAATCCTTACGCCAGCGGCTATTCGACCGATGTCCTGGCCTGTTGGGCTATCCTCTCCGCGTGGATACTGTACGAGCGCCGCACCCATGGCGTGCGCCACGGCCTGTGGTGCATTGCGCTCGGCTTGGTGCCGGGCGTGGCGGCAGGATTTGCCCTCTACTTGATCATTAGGATGCGACAATTGGGAGAGAATGGGGTGGACGGCTAGGCGCAATGCGCGAGCCATCGCCACGAAACTTCGCGGCGCAGCAGAACTCGGACAGCTATCTGGCGGCGACGGTGCAGGTGGAGGATGCGGAGGCCGGGATGAAGAAGATGAGCCGCGTCTACAACCAAGGTGGGCGCGAGTTATACATCGGGTAAGGCGATCGGGAGCATGATTAAGGAGCAAAAGATTCGACTGTAGTGCGACTTGCATAGCTAATAGTGATCGCTAACAATTGACCGGCATTTAGCGATGGGAAATTTATGTCGACAGTCGTGCCCACAGTTCCCGTTCAGCTCCCAACGATTTTCAATTTCAGTGGACCAATGTTGGATGCACTAACCAGTGCATTAGGAATCGATCGGAACGTTTTGGCCAGCGATCAGCAGATCGCGACAGCATGGAGTAATCTGCCCCAATTGCTCAGTCAGGTTCCCCCTGACTTGAGGGACGAGGGCTTAATGAGAATGTGCGTAGCGGTCGCGTCGGGCTTATTCGATAGCGCGCTAAACTACGCATGGAATGCTGCGATCATGCAACTGCGAGAGAAAGTTCGCGCCTTCGGCATAGCCATCGTTCCGCAAATAATTGACAAGGATTTCGATGAACAACGCTTGCTCGATTTACGAGATAGCGAGCTTCTTGAACTTTGCCTCAAACTCAACCTGATCTCCGAAACCGGCTTTTTCATGCTGGATCAATGCAGGGACGTCAGGAACAATTTCTCTGCCGCTCACCCAACAATCGGGCAGGTTGACGAATACGAGTTTATCAATTTTCTGAACCGATGCACGCGTCATGCCCTTACTTCAGAGCAAAACGCTAAAGGGTGCGATATTAAGGAGCTGAATGCGGCTTTATCGCATGGAGCATTCAACGCAGCCCAATATGATATCTGGGAGCAAAGGATCGAGGAAACTTTCGACGCGCAACGTGAGGCGGTTCTCGGGATGCTTCACGGCATTTACTGCGATCCAGCCAAGGCAGAATCGGAGCGTGTGAACGCAATAACGTTAAGTGGACGTTTCAAAGAGAAGTTTTCGCCAGCAACTCGTTCGCTGCTTATCGATAGGCACCAGCGGTATCAGGCCAAAGGCGAAACAGATCGACTGACAGCTTCACAAGCTTATTTTGAAAATCTTGGCATATTGTCCCTCTTGAGTGAAGCAGAGCGTCACTCAATTATCTCCAGGGCTTGCCGCCAATTGATGGCAACTCACCAAGCAATGGACAATTTTTATAACGAAAGAGCGTTTGCAGAGCGTCTCCAGAGGCTTTCAAGCGGTCAGCAGATACCGGAGACGGTAAGAAATGAGTTTGTAGAGTCGGTAGTCACCTGTTCAGTGGGCAATCAATATGGGACTGCTAATTCGGCTGACGTGTTTTATATCGCAATGATAAAGGACTTTTCTCCTAGAGAAGTCCAAGTGCTTCTAAATTTGCCTTACAAAAACAGTATCGTGGCTAATCGGATAAAATACTCTCGAAGATGTAAGAGCAAATTTCAAGAGATCGTGAAGATGATCCAACCATCAACAGTCCCGAATACGATGAAGGGTGTATACGAGAGTTGGTTGTGAATTAATCGTCGGCAGGGCGGGGCTCGAAATGTCGCCACGAACTGCCCAACCAGCCGCGTTAGTTCCAACGGCACTATCTCCGCCCCAATCGCACCAACGCCCGGTCCAGCGCCTGCAGGAAGTTCGACCGGTCCGCCTTCCCGAACGGCGGCGGGCCGCCTCCCACTCCGTCCATCCCGGCGCGCAGGTCTTCCATGATCGCGCGGGTGGCGATGGCGCTGCCGATGCTGGCGGCGTCGAAACTCTTGCCGTCGTGGCGCAACACCGTCGCGCCCGCCTTGAGGCAGCGCTCGGCCAGCAGTATGTCGGCGGTCACCACCACGCTGCGCGGGCCAGCGTTCTCCGCGATCCAGTCGTCCGCCGCATCGAAACCGTCGGAGACCACCACGCGCTTGGCCCGCTCGCTCACCGGCACCCGAAACGCGCTGTTGCTGACCACGCGGACATGCGCCTTGTGCCGCTCTGCCACGCGGTAGATTTCCTCCTTCACCGGGCAGGCATCGGCATCGACGAGAATGGTGACAGGCTTGCTCATGCGATCGGGCCTAGCCGCGCGCAAAACTACTGGAAAGTGCTGCAGGCATCCCCATCTCGGTTTATGAGAGAACCGCAACCGAGAGGAGCACGCACCATGCAGGTCCAGTTCAATTCCGACAGTTCGGTGATGGGCACGGATAACGTCGCCAGCCGCATCGAGGCCAAGGTGCGCGACAAGCTGGCGCGGTTCGAGGAGCGGCTGACCCGGCTCGAGGTTCATGTCCATGACGAACAGCGCCACACCCACGGCCATGACGACAAGGCCTGCACCATCGAGGCCCGCCCGCGCGGCGGCAGGCCGATCGGCGTGACCGAGCATGGCTCCACCGTCGACGATGCCGCGCGCCGCGCCGCGACGACGCTGGCCCAGCGGCTTGAACGGCACTTCGGCAGGGGTAGCCGCCACGGCCATGATCCCCGCCCCGAAAAAGTGATGTAGATCGCTGCGCCGGGGTCGCGCCGCCGAAGTGCGTTTCCTTGCTGCGCTATCGCTTGCGCTGCTTTAGCGCGGTATCGGCAAGGGTAGCCGCCACGACCACGACCCGCGTCCCGAAAAGGTTCTGTAAAGGCGCGGATTAGGCCTCGACCCTCGCCACCAGCTTGCGCACCATTTCGCGCACTTCGGCAGGGGTATCGCCACTGACGACCTCGATATAGCCGATCCCGGCGCGGCGCAGGGCTTCCTTCTTCACCGCGTCGCGCGCGGCGGTGTTCCTGGCCCGGTGATGTCCGGTGCCCTGGAATTCGACGGCGTGCAGCGGATTGCTTTCCGCATCGACGATCAGCAGGTCGACCCGTTTCGAATTGACCGAGAAGAAAGCGCTCTTGTTCGGGCTTGTCAGGATTTCGCCCAAGCTCACTTGCCCCATCGCGCGCCAGCCCGGGCTTTCCATCGCCAGGGCTTCTTCCAAGACCCGATAAAGTCGCAATTCGCCGCGATTGAACACGGGTCGTGCCTTGAAATCCGCTGCCATCACGCTGCGCAATTGGTCCGCTGAGTCGACTGCCCGCTGATCCCCTGCTCCCTGGAAGGGAACGGGCTTGAACCCACTTGCGAAAGACCGCCGGTCGGGTCGCCGCCGGTATCGTCGCTTCTTGTCCCCGCCATCGAGGAATTTGCTCGCCAGCCCGACAACCAGTGCGACGATGACGAAAAAGACGCCAATCTCGATCCACGAACCCATGTTCGCTTTGACCATATCCATTACAGTCATTCGTGAGCCCCCACACGAAACGATGTTTGAATATTGCTAATACAATAATATCAGATGAAGTAGAGTCGAAATACTTTCCTACATGCTTTCATCCATGGCTTATCCTGCCGGATGAGCACGCATCCCCGCACATCCGCCAAACCCAAACCCGACAACACTCGCTGGACCGGGGTGAAGGCCGCGGCCTTCCTCAAACTGCTGGCACGGCACGGCAAGGTGGCACGCGCGGCGCGGGAGGTGGGGATGAGCCGGCAGGCCGCCTATCGCCTGCGCGCGCGGGCGCCGCAGTTCGCGCAATTCTGGGAACAATCGATGGAGCTTGCCAAGCGGCGGCGTGCCTCCTCGCGCCGGGGGCGCAAGCCTGTGCACCCGTTGCTCGCCAGGCAGGCGGTGCCCTATGCCGAATGGGGTGACGGTTCGGGGCAAAACGGGTGACGGTGGCCCGCCCGCAGGGTGACGCTTTGCGCGTGCCGGGGGTTACACGCGGGTTGCGCAGGGTGACACTTTGCCGCGCGCAGGTGACACTATGGGCCGCAGGGTCACGCTTTGGCGGTGCAGGGTCACGCAATCGGCAGATTTATCTCTGGACCCTGTTCCACCTGTTCCATCCTGTAGGGTTACTTGCGCGCAGGCTTGCATTGCGGGCGCATCACGGCTCCACTCGCGCGGGTCCTTGAGGGAGAACCGCCATGTCCGTCCGCTCGCTTGCCTGTCTCGCCGCTTTCGCCGCCGCGCTTATCGTTGCCGCCCCCGCCGTGGCGGAGGAGCCTGCGCCGCCGGTTTTCACCCCCTCGACGTTGCCCTATCCCTTCTCCAGTGCGGTGCAGGTGGGCGATGTGCTCTACCTGTCGGGCGATGTCGGCGCGGACGAGAGCGGGCGTGCGGTGGTGCCTGGCGGGATCGAGCCCGAGACGCGGGCGATGTTCGCGCGTATCGGCGCGACGCTCGCCGCCCACGGGCTGGGCTTCGACGACGTGTTCAAATGCACCGTGTTCCTAGCCGACATGAGCGAATGGCTGGCCTTCAACGCGATCTATGCCGAACATTTCGCCAAGGGCCGCTATCCCACCCGCTCGGCGCTGGGGGTCAACGGCCTGGCGCTGGGCGCGCGGGTTGAAATGGAATGCTGGGCCTGGAACCCGCCGGGCGGGTAAGCGCAGGCCTAGCGCTTGCGCACGAATTCGGCGCGTAGCACCAGGCCCTTGATGCCCGGGTATTTGCAGTCGATTTCCTGCGGGTCGCCAGTAAGCCGGATCGATTTGATCAGCGTGCCCTGCTTCAGCGTCTGGCCCGCGCCCTTGACCTCGAGGTCCTTGATCAGCGTGACGGCATCACCGTCGGCCAGCAAATTGCCCACGGCGTCGCGCACCTCGACCTGGCCTTCGGCAGCCTGCTTGGCCGCCAGCTCGCTTGCGGGCATCCATTCGCCGCTGTCTTCGTCATAGACGTATTCGTCGTCGCCGCTCATCGTTTCCGTTCCATTGTCTTGCAGGCCGTTGACGGCCTTTGGAGCGGATAGGCCGGGGTGCCAAGGGCAGGGCGCGGCTTTCCTGTGAGTGCGGGGCGGGACGCGGGCGGGATCAGCCTCCGCTCAGGAAGGCCCTTGTCGCCTCGCCGTAGCCCTCGGTACCATAGACCCAGGCCGCGAGGGCATAGATCGCGAAGAGGATCGGCGCCCCGATGCGATAGACCCGGTGCAATGCGCCGCGCGAATAGAGGTCCCATGCCATGCCCATCGCGATGATCAGCATCGAACCGCCGAAGCCGACGAACAGGTGGACGAAATAATTGTCCGATTGCCAGAACAGTGCGGGATCGAAGGATGTCACCGTACGCAAATGGGCACCGGCGCAGATTGTGGCGGTGGCCATCAGGATCAGCCGCTTGTGCGCGGGTGGGTCGATCCGGGCCCGCCATGCAAGCGGTACGAGCACGGCGAAGGGCACGAGGTAGAAGATGGTGAAGGCGGAAAAGGCGCCGGTATCGCCATTGGCCACCTCGCGTTGCTGCGCCGCGAATTCGGCCGTCCCCGCGGACAGGACCATCAGCGCTGCGAGTGGCAACATCGCCACGCCGAACTTGCGATGCCACGCCATTCGCTTGGTGGCGGCGAGCCAGGCTTGCATGGCTAGAAGCACAAGCCAGGCGGCAAAGCTCCATACGTGCAATTGTAGCGCGATCGATGCCGGTTCCTGGAAGTCATCGAAGAAGCGCTCGGAAACCGGCTGGCGAAACCCCAGTAGCACGATGACAAAGATATAGAGCCACAGCGCCGCCCAGAAACGGCTGTCGCCCGGTTGGCGTTTGGTAAAGCGAGTATCCATGCGGACATCCCCCATGTCCGCGACCCGGCGGCGATGATGCACCAGATTGCCCAGCCTGAAAAGCAGGTGCTTGCCGGACCTGAAAACGGTGGCATGATGCAACTTGAGAGAGGGAGTGCTGCCGTGGCCCCAGACCTGCCGCCAGCCTATCAGGTTGATTTCCGCAGCCCTGCGGGTGAACCGGGACTGGTTCCGCCCGGCTCGGTCCAGTGGCGGGTGTTCAAGAACCCGATTGCGCTGGGCATCGGTGGGGTCGCTGCGGTTCTGCTCGAATTCGCCGACGCGCGGATCCGCTCGGGCGTGTGGGATCACTCGATCTACAAGGTCGATCCAATCGGCCGTTCGCAGCGCACTGGAATGGCGGCGATGGTCGGCGTCTTCGGACCGGCCAGCGCCGCTCGGCGGGTGATTGGCGGGGTCAACCGGATGCACCGCAAGGTCACGGGTGAAACACCCAGAGGCGAAGCTTACCGTGCTCTCGATCCCGAATTGCTCGACTGGGTCAGCGCGACCGCCGGCTATGGATTCCTCGAAGCCTATCATCGCTTTGTGCGACCGCTCACCACCGCGGATCGCAGGCGCTATTACAGCGATGGCGAAGCGGTCGCGCGGCTCTATGGCGTCGAACATCCACTGACCAGTGATGCCGATTTCTTCGCCATGCTCGACGCATTGTTCCCGCGTTTCGAGGCGCACCCGATCAATCGCGAATTCCTCGACATCATCCAATCGGGGCAGGCAGCGCCGACGATTCCCAAATTCCTGCATCGCGCACTGGCAAGAGCCGCCGTTTCCTTACTGCCCGACAAGGTTCGCGAGCGGATGGAACTGGGCAAGGAGTTCGACCTGACCACGCGTGACCGGATCGCGCTCAAGCTTGCGGGCAGGTTGGCCGATCGCATTGGATCACCGCACATGCCCGCCTGGCAGGCGGCCGAGCGGCTCGGCCTGCCCGGACGCTTCGCGTGGTTGAACCCGGCAGCCCAGCAACGGCTGCTCGCGCGACACGGTGAGATCCTGGTACAGGCGGAGCCTGCGGAATGATCAAGCTGACCTATTGCCTTCACCGTCTTCCATCGCTGACCCGCGAGGAATTCCAGCGCTATTGGCGCGAAACGCATGCCCCGCTGGTCGCGGCGGCCGGCCCTGCGCTAGGCATACGCCGCTATGTCCAGTGCCATACTTACGAAAGCGAAATCGCTTTCGGTACTGCGGCAGGGCGCGACATGCCGCATGGCGAGGGCGAGGATTTCGACGGGGTGGCGGAACTGTGGTTCGATAGCGAAGAGTCCGTTGCTGCCCTGCTCGGTGACGAGGAAGGCCTGCGCCAGGCGCATATCCTGCTGGAGGACGAGCGTAACTTCATTGATTTTGCCCGCAGCAGGGCCTTCATTGTGCGCGAGCACGTGGTGGTTGGACAATCATGAGCGATACTCATCAACCGATCCTGATCATCGGCAGCTTCGTCAGCCCCTATGTGCGTAAGGTGCTCGCTTGCCTCGAATTGAAGGGTCTTGCCTATACCGTGGACCCGATCACGCCCTTCTATGGCAATGACGAGTTCTCGCGGCTCTCGCCGCTGCGCCGTATCCCGGTACTTGTACAAGGCGACCTTGCCCTGTCTGACAGCTCGGTGATCTGTGCCTGGCTAGACGAAGCCTATCCTGATCGCCCTGCATTGTTGCCTGAAGGTTCGCCCGCAGAGCGAGCGAGGGCACGCTGGCTTGAAGAATTCGCGGACAGCCGCATGGGCGATGTGTTTATCTGGGACCTGTTCTTCCAGAAGCGCGTCCACCCGCTTGTGTGGGGTGAGCCGGGCGACGCCGCGCGGATCGAAGCCGCGATTAATGAGAATATTCCGGCGATCCTCGATTATCTTGAGGGTGAAGTGCCGCAGGACGGCTTCCTGTTCGGCGCTCAAATGGGGCTCGCCGATGTCGCGCTCGCTACCTTCTTCCCCAATGCAAGCTATGCCGGTTGCCAGGTCGATGCCGCGCGCTGGCCACGCACGGCCGGGTTTGTGGCGCGCTGCCTTGCCCAGCCGGCCTTCACCAAGCCGATGTCTTATGAAGCTGCGCAGTTGCGTTCATCGCAAGCTGAGCGGCGTGATGCGCTGCTCGCCGTCGGTGCTCCGCTGAGCGAGGTCACTTACGGGCTGCCCGAGCCGCGCAAGGGAGTCATGGTTCTTTAGAATCAGGGAGAAGAGAAGATGAGCGCAGCGGCAGAGCAGCCAGTCTATCGCGTACCTTTTGTCGAACGCACCGGCATGCGGCGGATCGAGGAAGGGCGTGGCCATTCGAAACTTCTGATGCCGCTGGAAGGCAATGCCAACCATGTCGACGTGATGTATCTTGGCGCCTTCTGCGTGCTGGCTGAAGCGGTGGCTGCGGGGCCGGGCATCTCCATTCTCGATACCGCGCGCTATTTCCCCATCATCAAGGATATCGCGGTCGACTTCCATCGCATGGCGGCGAGCGATGTGACGGGCGAATACACACTCTCGGAAGGAGAAATTTCCGGCTTGCTTGCCGACCTGGAGCGCAAGGGGAGCGCTGGCTATACCGCTGAAGTGCCGATGCACGATGCCGACGGGGCGCTGGTCGCCACGGGTCGTGTGACGGTCAAACTCCTCTCGCACTCCTGGCCGCCGAAAGGCTGAGCGGCGCTGCCTATCTTTCCGCGCAGTTGCGCAAGCCTTTGCGCCTTCACTTCGCCTTAACCCCGGCCCTGAACCTGCACGTAATGGTTCAAGGGCTAGGTTAACACGACAGTGAGGATTCGCTGGTACCCCGCCAGCGCGACCACGCCGATGGTCGAAACAGGAATTTGATCTCGATGCACGGATTGCAGGAACTTTTCGCAAGCGCCGAAGGTGAAGCCCGTTGGGAAGCCGAACTCCGCGCCTTGTTCGAGGCCGGTGAGCTTGATGAGGTTCATGCGCGGCTTGAACCGGCGCTGGTCGCGCTGGGGAACGAATTCGGTGAGATGTGCCTCTCGATCACTCCCGACCAGGTGACGATCACCGGCTGGGACGATCTAGTCGAGGCGATCCAGGAACACGAAGGCGACACGATCACCGCGATGACGCTCGCGATTGCTAACGAGGCCGACCGGGCCTTTGAAAAGGGGCAGCTACACCATCCATATATGCTGCTGGGCCTCTATTCGGATGAGCATTTCGACTTCAGCGAAGCCGATGCCGTGGACCTTCTCGAAGAGATGCGGGCAGAGGAGGGTCCGGCCTGGGCGGGTTGGGATGAGGACATTGAGGTCTATCTCGACATCGATGGGCTCGATCGGCTCAACACGGCATTGCTGCATCACAAGCAGCGCCACTTCTTTCGCGACGATGCACCGGACAAGGCACCGCTGCGCTATGTCGAATATGTGCTGGGCTGCTGGTGGCGCGCCTTGCTGTACCAGCAGGCGGTGACCAGCGAATGCGCGATACACGGATTGCCGGGGGGATCCCGATCATTTCCGGCATGGTCGATATGCGGCCCGAGATCGTAATGATCCACGGTATCGGTGCCCGTACGGTTGAACGTCAGCGAGCAACCGAGGTGAAGCCTGCTGCACCGATCATCGCGGCAGACTTCATCCAGGTCCGGACAATCGAAGAGGTGAAGGAACTGACTGGTGCCGACCTTCGCCGCCGTGTGGTTGAAACGGGTCAGGAAGACGAAGCCCCAAAGAAGGGTTTCATGACCCGTCTCTTCGGACGCTGAATCTAGGCGCTGGACAGCTTTCGCGCTTCGGCTAGGCTGGTTGAAGCGAGGGAGAGACAGCGATGAGCAGGACCGAAGGAGGCTGCCTGTGTGGGGCAGTCCGCTACAGTTTCGAAGGTGAGCCCGCCGGTGCGATGGTGTGCCACTGCACCCATTGCCAGAAACAGTCGGGCAGCGCCTTTTCGACTATCCTCAGCGTGCCCGAATCTGCGCTGGAACTGCGCGGCGAACCTACCGTCTATCACGATCATGGCGAGAGCGGGAAAGCCGTCGACCGGATCTTTTGTGGTACTTGTGGATCGCCGCTGATCTCGAAGGTGGAAGTCGCGCCGGGCATGGCTTTCATCAAGGCTGGCACCCTGGACGACGCGAGCGGCTTTGAGCCTACCATGCATTTCTGGACGCGCAGCAAGCAATGCTGGGTCGATACCGGCGAACTCCCGGCTTTCGAAGCCAATCCCGGCTGACGCGGCGGCCTCTGCGCCGCCCGTCCAGACAAACGGAGACATGCCCGAATGCCCAGCATAGCCGCACGCCTGACCAATTTTGCCTTGCCCTTGCTGGGGATCAAACGCTTCTTTGCCCAGCCCGGCAAGATCGACGGGCGGATCGCGCAGCTTCGCCAGCGCAAGCCTGCGCGGCCAGGCGGCGGCATGCGCGCCCGCTTCGACATCGTCGAGGATGATAGCCGCGGCTTTCCGGTATTCACGCTGACGCCCAAGGGCGGGGTCACGCCGGGTTCGCGCCACCTGCTTTATTTCCATGGCGGCGGCTACGTCATGCCGATTGCTCCGCAGCATTGGACGCTCGTCGGTGACCTCTGCGAACGATTGGGTGCCTCGGCAACCATACCGCTCTATCCCCTCGCACCGGAACACAAAGCCGCGAAAACGCTGCCAGCGATGCGCGCGCTCTACGGCGAGTTGACCCTTAAATACGGTGCAGAATGCATCACGATCCTGGGCGACAGTGCCGGCGGGGGAATGGCACTGGCTGTGGCACAGTCGGCCCTGGCCGATGGCGGAGCCTTGCCGGACTCACTGGTGCTTTACTCACCCTGGCTCGACGCGACCGCCCGCGCCGAGGGGCAAAGGGCGATCGAACCGCGCGACCGGATGCTGGCGGTGAGCGGACTTGAGGCCTGTGGCGAACGCTATCGTGGAGAGCTCGCGCTGGACGATCCGCGCGTCAGCCCCCTGTTCGGCGAACTCAAGGGGTTGCCACGCATGGCGATATTCGCGGGATCCAGCGATATCCTCGTCGTCGATGCGCGACGGCTTGCTGCACGTCTTGCCGAAGCGGGGATGCCGGAGCATGTCTATCACGAGTATGAAGACCTGTTCCATGTCTGGATGCTGTTGGCGAGTCCCGAGGGGCGCCGGGCGCGCGAACAGACAGTGCGGTTCATTGTTGGCGAGTGAGGCTCGATAATGCGATTTCTGTTGGTGCTGTTCGCCGCGGCGACCCTCACGGGTTGTCAGTCTGCGGACTCGGCTTCCTCGTCCGAACCCAGCGAGGCCTTTGACGGGATCCAGGAGGGAGAGGCGGTCCAGTTTGCCGGTACAGAGCCGTTCTGGGGTGGTGAGGTGGCCAATGGCGTGGTCCGCTACACAACCCCCGAGAATCCCGACGGCACGCAATTCGCGGCCGATCGGTTTGCGGGCCTCAACGGCGTGAGTTTCAGTGGCAAGTTGGACGAAGCAAGTTTCGACCTGATGGTAACGCCCGGGACCTGTTCTGACGGTATGAGCGATCGCAGCTATCCCTTTACCGCGACCCTAAGAGTGGGGACGGAAACGAGAGAGGGCTGTGCCTGGACCGCATCCCGACCGTTTGACGGGGGTGAGCAGCCGTGACGGGGCATGTCACGAGAGGCTGGAAGGCCTTCTTCTGGGCCGCCTCACTCTATAATTTCGCGATCGGGATCGGCGCTTTCGTCGCCGCGCCCTGGGGATCGCCTGATGCAGTTTCGGCGGTGCTGATCGTTTGTTTCGGGATCGTCTATGCGCTCGTCGCCCGCGATCCCATGCGGTTTGCGCCGATGCTGATCGCCGGGCTAGTGGGCAAGGCGATGGTCGTCTTGATGGTCGGCCTGCCTAATTGGCGTGCTGGCGGCGATCCGGCGCTTGGGGCAATCGTGGCAGGAGACCTGCTGTTCGCGACCGGCTTCGCGCTGTTCCTTTGGCGTCACGCACGCCGTGCGTAATGTCCCCGGCACGCCGCGCCTGCTTGGACTGGCAGGCCTGTTGCCCCAATTTGCCTGCGCGTTGGTCTTGTACCTTGGCCCCGTCGAGTGGCGGGGGGCGGCACAGGCCACCGCATTTGCCTATGCCGCACTGATCTTCAGCTTTCTTGGCGGCATGTGGTGGGGCATCGCCGCTGCCGCACCCGCTGCCGAGCGCAGGCAGGCTCTCGGCTGGCTGTGGGTCGCAGCCGTGCTGCCCAGCCTTGTTGCGCTGGGTACCTTCTTGCCATGGGTCTTCGGCTACACTTGGCCGGAACCGTCGTTGGTCATGCTCGGCGGGGCTATCCTGATGAGTCCCGCAGTCGACGCAAAGCTTGGGCCGCTCGCCCCGCGTTGGTGGTTGTCGCTCCGGGTTCCGCTTTCGATCGGGCTTGGATCCGCCACGTTGGCTGCGGCGTTGGCCTGATCTTGCGAAGGGTCAGAACAGTCCCGGCGTGTTGACCTGCGCGGCGCTGGGCTGTGTCGACTGCATCAGCTCGCGCAAGGAACCCTCATCCTGCACCGCCGTACTCTGTGCGGCCGCGCTGATCGCGGTGCAGCTCCGCCCAGCGAGGAAATCGAGGGCGGTCGCGATAGAGGCTTCCTGTGGATCGCCGAGCGGCTTCAGGTAGTCGTCGCTGGCGCTGCAGGTGCGCGGCATCACGCTGGCAAGCCCGTCATAATAGTCCCCGCCGTCGTTTGAATTCACCGTGCGGAAGGCAACCAGCCGCAGGCGGTCGTCGCAAGCCGAACGGTCGCGCGCGATCTGGCCGACCGGCTTGCCGTAGGTATCTGTCCCGATCAGGGCGATGTTATTGCCCAAATAGGGAATGAAGGAATTGGGCACCAGTTCGCTCGCCGATGCGGTGCTCCTGGTTCCAATGATCGCCAGTTTTGCCGCCGCAATGGCCTGCGTCTGGGTTTCGAACAGCTTGGTGTCATCATTGACGCTTTTGGAACTGCGGAAGATCGTCTTGCTGAAGATTTGTCCGTTCTTGTCTGCGCCCAGCAGATCGCCAAGCAGTTCGGCAACCGAGACGAGGCCACCGCCGTTATAGCGTAGGTCGAGGATGATCTGTTCGATGCCCTGTTGGCGGAACTGGTCGAACGCCTGGCGCAACTGGTTGGAAGCGTCCTGGATAATGAAGGTGCGCAAGTTGATGTAGCCGACCTTCGTGCCGCCGTTGTCGAGGATCAGTGCGCCGTAACGGTCGGATATCGGATCGAGCGCATAATCGGCCTTGGTGACGTCCACGGTGAACTGCGAACTGTCGGGCTGGCGGATCGTCAGGGAGCGTGTCACGCCCGGTTGCGTTGGGCCAAGTGCGTCGGACACAGCGCCTGCAGGGTTGCCCGGATTGGCAGCCATAATGCTGGAAACGGTAGTCCCATTGATCGCGATGATTTCGGATCCGCGATCGATACCTTGCGCAAAGGCAGGTGCCGTCTCGAAGGCTTCGACCACGAATACCCGGCGTGCAGTTATGTCATAGCTCAAGCGCACGCCGAAACCCGCGTTCGATCCATTGGCGATGAGGTCGTTCTCTTCCTGGATCGAGGTCAGGTAGGTGAAGAAGCGGTCCCGGTTCTGCGCGCGGGCGGGCGCAACCAGTGCATCGATGTAGCTTTGGACAGCGCTGAAGCCCGCCTTGTTCACCGTCGTGTCGAGGAGGTTGGGAAAGAGATACCATTCATTGAGCTCACCAAGCGCCCAATCCTGGCGTGCGCTTAGCGAGCAGTCGGCAGTCGTGCCGCCCCCGCCGGAGCCGGTTCCACCTCCGCCTCCACTGCTACTGCTTCCGCCGCCACCGCAGGCGGCGAGTGAAAGGGCAATAACGCTACTCAGGATGGCGCGACCAATGGGCATCGTGCAGGCTCCCCTCGTGTGCTGATGGCACGAACAACTGCTACCGCTACGGGATGCGCGATTACCTCGCGCGGAGCAAGTCTCGCACTTTGACAAGCCTCTTCATCCGTATTTTTTCGGCGAATTGAGGTGAAAACGGTGCAAATTCACCTTGGCTGCATGGTTTTCCACTCCGTGCTGTGTCTTAACGACCCCGCTCAGGCCCGCAATTGCGTGGCTGAGGGAGGAGAAAAGGTCGTGAGTGGTGCTGCGCAGTGGGTCGAACAGGCAGTCGGCGGGGGAACTATCCCGGCTGGATTGACGCTGGCGCGCGTGGCCGACGAACGCGTGATCGGCCGCTCCGGATTGACCTTGAAGAGCGATGCCTTTCGTCATGGCGGCGAACTCGACCCCTGCTTTACTGCCTGCGAGGAAGATTCGGTCGCCCCTCCTTTGGAATGGACGGCGCCTCCTCCTGGAGCACAGGAACTGGTACTGGTGGTCGAAGACGCGGAAACTGGCCACGTGCACTGGACAGTCTGGGGCCTTGCTCCGCAGAAGGGCAAGTTGCTCGAGGGCGAGACTCCGCCGCGCACCGGCAAGAATGCCTACGGTAACTCCGAATGGTTGCTGCCCGACCCGCCGCTTGGTGAAGAGCACCGCTACGTTTTTCAACTTTTTGCGCTCGACCTGCCGCTCACCTTGATGCCGGGGGCAACGCATGAGGAACTCGTCCGCAATCTGGACGGACACGTGACCGCCGCCGCGGTCCTCACCGCCCGTTTCGAAGGCCACGAGGTCGAGGAATGGGACGAGGATCTCGACGACGATGATTGAAGCATAGCCAAGGAAAGGATTAGTCATGGCTGGCAAGAACAACGCCCTGCAGAAGCCGGTGAATCTCTCGCCGGAACTGGAAGCCGTCGTGGGTAAGGGTCCGCTGACCCGCGCCCAGGTGACGTCGAAGGTGTGGGATCACATCAAGGCGAACGGCCTTCAGGATTCGAAGGACAAGCGCATGATCAATCCCGACGCCAAGCTCGGCGCGGTGATCGGCAAGGACCAGATCTCCATGTTCAAGATGACGGGTGCCGTCTCGAAGCACATGAGCTGATCGGGCTACCGGCGGCGTAGCGGCCAGTCCGTCACGTCGCCGGTCCACAGCGCGAGCCAGACGAGCATCGGCTGCGCGAACATCCTCGGCACGTGATAGCCGAGCCCTAACCCGTGATCAGGACGCGCCATGTCGAGCGCGAAATGATGGATATTCGCGGGGAACACGCAGATTGCGTAAAGCGCGAGCCCGATCGCAGCAGCACGCCTGAGCGATGTGGACAGCTGCTGGACCAAGGCTACCGCTCCCAGCAGCTCGGCAACTCCGGTCCAGAAGACCACGGCTTCGGGCCATGGGACCCAACCGGGCATTATCTTGAGGAATGGCGCAGGCGCGGTGAGGTGGACGTAGCCGGCCGCTGCGTAGAATACTGCCAGCGCCCAGCGCAGGATAGGTCGCATCATGGCGCAGGGCTCCAGCCGGGCTCGCCCAGCGTGAAGCCGGAGAATTCGAAGCCAGGCGACACGATGCAGGATACCAGGCTGTAGCCGTGCGCGCCGGGTAGTGGCTGTGCGGCCTGCCACCAATGAGGTGGGATTAGGTGCTGCGGAATCTCTCCGGCCAGGACGTCCCCACCCAGAACGACGGTCTCGATCGGGCCGTGATCGGTTTCGGCCAGCGCCAGCTCAATCCCATCGCCGGCGTGCCATAGCCAGATCTCCGTCGCGTCGACGCGATGCCAATGCGATCGTTGCCCCGTCTCCAGCAGGAAATGGATCGCAGTGGCCGGGGCTCGTTCGTCATGCGCTGTGGCTGCCCGCCAGGTCTCACGGTACCAACCGCCTTCGGGATGCGGTGCAAGTCCAAGCTCCTTGATGATCTCTTGGGCGGAACTCACTCCTCGAACACCTCGACGCCCTTCCAGAACGCAATGCGGTCCCGGATTTGGGCCGCAGCCTCCTTGGGCTCGGGGTAATACCACGCTGCATCGATATTGGTCGCGTCGGCGACCGACAGCGAATGGTAATGGGCGGTTCCCTTCCATGGGCAGAACGTCGTGGTGGAGCTGGGCTTCAGCACGCTGGCGTCAACCGCGTCGCCGGGGAAGTAATGGTTTCCTTCGACGACCACCGTATCGTCGCTGCGAGCGATCGTGTGGCCGTTCCATCGGGCAATCATCGTCATCTTGTGGGCCTTTCCTTGTCCAGCCTGTTTGCTAGGAGATGGGTCGATACTGCAAGAGGTTCCCGAAAATGCGTCACTTCGCCCTAGCAACTGCCGCCCTGGCCATCGCGCTCGCTTCGCCCGCCGTGGCCAAGCCGACGCCAGAGGAGATCGCCGCAGCGGCGCTTGAGGCCGCGCCAGTTTGGGACGGCCACAACGACGTGCCCTATGCTTTGCGCGAGCGTTTCGGGAATGTGATCAACGATTTCGACTTCGTCGACACGCTCGATACCGAAACCCCCGAAACCAAGGCGATGCACACCGACCTGACCCGGCTGCACCAGGGACATCTCGGTGCGCAGTTCTGGTCGGTCTACGTCAGCGCCAGCCTCCCGGAACCCGAAGCGGTGCAGCAGACGATCGAACAGATCGATGTCACCAAGCGCCTGGTAGCTCGCTATCCTGACGCCATGCAGCTGGCGCTGACCGCCGACGATGTCGAGCGGGCGCTGAAAGGGCGCAAGATTGCCTCGCTCATGGGCATGGAAGGCGGGCAGTCGATCGGATCAAGCCTGGCGGTGCTGCGCCAGATGTATGCCCTGGGCGCGCGCTACATGACGCTGACGCACTCGAAGACGCTCAGCTGGGCCGATAGCGCAACCGACGCGCCGACCCATGGTGGATTGACCGATTTCGGGCGCGATGTGGTGCGGGAAATGAACCGTCTGGGCATGCTTGTCGACCTCAGCCATGTGAGTGAAGCGACGATGCATGATGCGCTGGACGTGGCGCAGGCCCCGGTTATCTTCAGCCATTCCGGTGCACGCGCGATCAACGGCCATGCGCGCAATGTGCCGGACAGCGTGCTTGCGCGCCTGCCCGAGAATGGCGGGGTGGTGATGGTTGTGGCGCTGCCCGGCTTCCTCAGCGAGGAACAACGCAATTGGTTCGCTGCCCGGTCGGGCGAGGAGGCACGGCTCAAGACCCTGTGGCAAGGCCAGCCCGACGAGGTTGCGGCACAACTCGCCAAGTGGGACGCCACAAACCCGACGCCACTGGCCACCGTCGGGCAAATGGCCGATCATATCGATCATATCCGCGACATTGCCGGGATCGACCATATCGGCATTGGTGGCGATTATGACGGTATGCCGGGCGGCCCGGTAGGGATGGAGGATGTCTCCGGCTACCCGGTGCTGTTCGCCGAGCTGGCACGGCGCGGTTACTCGCAGGAAGACCTCGAGAAGATTGCTTCGCGCAATGTCATGCGCGTCCTGCGCGCGGCAGAAGCCTTCGCCGTATCCCAAGCGGATGCCTTGCCGATCGAAAGCACCGTGTCCGCCGACGCGGAATGAAGCGCTAGTTGGGGCGACCCTGTTCCGATGCGCGATCGTGCCGTGCGGCGTTTTCGTCGCTGGCGCCGGTCAGGGCAGGGATGATCCAGACGATCGACATCAGGATCAGCGCGAGCAGCAGGCCGCCCGCCAGCACCCAGCGAACAACGCCCTCTTTCGAGCCGCCGCTGGCCTCGACGTCGTCGAGATGTATCTCTTCGCCTTGCTTGTACATGCCACAGACTCCCCAAGGTGGCCCGATTGCGCGGGCTCCGGGAAGTCTACGGTCAATCCGGACGAAAGTTCCGGCGGGATGGCGGGCGATCAGTCGCGCAGCAGTTCGTTGATCCCGGTCTTCTCGCGAGTCTGGGCATCGACTGTCTTGACGATCACTGCGCAGGCGAGGCCGGGCCCCCCGTCCTTGCCCGGCATCGAACCTGGAACCACAACCGAGTAGGGCGGGATATGCCCGCGGATCACTTCGCCGCTGTCGCGATAGACGATCTTGGTCGATTGGGTGATGAAGACGCCCATGGCGACGACACAGCCTTCGCCCACGATCACGCCCTCGACGATCTCCGAGCGCGCGCCGATGAAGCAATTGTTGCCGATAATGGTCGGGTTCGCCTGCATCGGTTCAAGAACCCCGCCAATGCCGGCGCCTGCCGAGATGTGGCAATTCTCGCCGATCTGGGCGCAGCTGCCGATGCTGGCCCAGGTGTCGACCATCGTGCCCTTGCCGACATAGGCGCCGATATTGACGAAGCTGGGCATCAACACGCAGCCGGGTGCGATATAGGCACCTTCGCGGGCGATAGCGCCGGGGACGACCCGGAAACCGGCTTCACGGAACCGCGCATCGTCCCAGCCCGCAAACTTGCTTGGCACCTTGTCATAGGCTGGATGGCCAGCGCTACCGCCTTCCATCACGCGGTTGTCGTTGAGGCGGAAGGACAGTAGCACCGCCTTCTTCAGCCATTGGTTGACCGTCCACCCGCCTTTGCCGTCGGGCTCGGCAACGCGGCCCTTGCCACTGTCGAGCAGCTTCAGCGCCGCTTCTACCGCCTCGCGCACGTCCGTGCTTTGCGGCGTGACGCCGGCGCGGTCTTCCCACGCGGCTTCGATGCGGCTTTCGAGGTCGGCGCTCATGCTGGTCTCCGTCAAATATCAGGAGCACCCGTTAGCAGTGTAGCCGCGCTAGTCCATCCCCGCAGCAACGGCGAATTCGTAGGCGCGATCCACCAACGGCGAGACGCGTTCGCTCGCCTCCTTGGCGTGCGCTGACGAGGCTGTGCCATCGATGACCCGCTTCTTGATGCCCTGGATGATCCCAGCCAACCGGAACAGGTTATAGGCAAAGTACCAGTCCATCGGCGGTACCGGATAGCCGGTGCGCGCGACATAGCGTTCGACCGCCTCGTCCTGAGAGGGAATGCCGAGTGCTTCAAGGTCCGCGCCGAGAATACCTGCCCGATTGACGGACTCGGTATGCCAGTTGAGCATCAGGTAGCTGAAGTCAGCAATCGGATCGCCCAGCGTTGAAAGCTCCCAGTCGAGCACGGCGATCACGCGGTTCTCGGTCTTGTGGAAGATCATGTTGTCCAGGCGATAATCGCCGTGGACGACCGAGCTTTCGTGCTGCGGTGGGATGGTCTGCGGGAGCCACTCGATGAGCCGCTCCATCTTCGGCATGTGCTCGGTTTCAGACAGCTTGTATTGCTTGGTCCAGCGACTGATCTGGCGCGCGCAATAGTCGGTCGGCTTGCCAAAATCGGAAAGGCCGATCGCGTCCGGCTTCTGCAGATGCATATCGGCCATCGTGTCGATCATGGCATTGTAGATTTCCCGCCGATCCTCCTTTGAGCAGCCAGGCAGCCTGCCGTCCCACAGATTGCGGCCGTCGGCGAGGCTCATCACGAAGAACTTCGACCCGATAACTTCGGCATCTTCGCACAAGCCATAAGTCTTGGGTACGGGGAAGCCGGTCGGTCCCAGCGCCGACATCGCCTTGTATTCGCGGTCAACCGCATGCGCACTGGGCAGCAGCTTGCCGAAAGGCTGGCGGCGCAGCACATAGCTGCGCCCCGGCGTGTCGATGCGATAGGTCGGGTTCGACTGTCCACCCTTGAACTTGGTGTAGCTAATCGGGCCCTCATAGCCTTCGACGTTGGCTTCGAACCATTCGGTCAGCCGCCCGAGGTCGAGCGCATCGCGCTCCGACACCTCGGTCGTGCCGATCATATCGGCGTTGGGATCCGCCTGCTGCACGTCTTCGCTCATCAATCGAACACCACCACGCTGCGCGCGGAATGGCCCCCCTTCATCTTCTCGAAGCCTTCGTTGATCTTCTCGAGCGGGATCCGTTCGGCAATGATGGTGTCGAGATCGAGCAGTCCGCGCATGTAGAAGTCGACCAGGCGCGGCAGGTCCACGGGGAAGTGGTTCATCCCCATGATCGCACCCTGCAGCTTCTTGCCACCGAGGAGGTCGAGCGCGCCAAGCCCGACCTTGCAGTCGAGTGGCATCATGCCGAGGATCGTCGCCGTGCCGCCGCGCCGCAGGATCTTGACCGCGAGGTCGGCCGAAGCCTGACGTCCCACCGCCTCGATCGCGTGATGGACGCCGCCACCGCTGATCTTCATGATCTGATCGACCGCATCGTCGGTCATGGCATCGACCGCGTGGGTTGCACCAAGGACCTGCGCCAGATCGCGCTTCTCGGCGATCGGATCGATGGCAATGACCTTGCCCGCGCCGGCGATCTTGGCGGCATTGATGGCGGCCAGGCCCACGCCGCCGCAGCCGACGACGGCCACGGTTTCACCGGGCACGACCTTGCAGGCGTTGAAGATCGTCCCCGCGCCGGTGGTAACCGCACAACCGATCACGGCTGCGCGGTCGAGCGGCATGGCCTTGTCGATCGCAACGCAGGCGTGCTCGTGGATCAGCATCTGCTCGCAGAAGGCCGACAGGTTGAGCATCTGGCCCACCGGTGCACTGCCATCGGCGCGCATGATCCGCGGCGGGGCGTCGGGCGCGCGGCGGGTGTCGGCGCCCAGGCACAAGGCCATGCGGCCGGTCACACAGAACTCGCAATGACCGCAAAAGGCGGAAAGACAGGAGACCACGTGGTCTCCCGGCTTCACCGTTTTCACTTCCGAACCCACGGCACGGACCACGCCCGCCGCCTCATGGCCCGGAATGGCCGGCAGCGGATGTGGATAGGCGCCTTCGATGAAATGCAGGTCCGAATGGCACAACCCGCAGGCCTTGGTGTCGATCAGGACCTCATGCGGGCCGGGATCGGCCAGCTCGACCTCACCGATGGTCAGCCCGCCGACACTTTCAAGAATTGCCGCCTTTGCCATCAGCGTGCCACTCCCATGTCGCCGGAGCTGAGGTTGTCGTTACCCATGGTTGGTGCCTTGCCATCGCGCAGCGCATTGGCGGTGGGGCCGGCCTCGGGCAGGTGCTTGGCGAATTCCATGCGGGCGATCGAACGCGCGTGAACTTCGTCCGGACCGTCGGCGAGGCGCAGCGTGCGCTGGTGGGCATAGGCGCTGGCGAGGCCGTAATCCTCGGAAACGCCGCCGCCGCCATGGGCCTGGATCGCATCGTCGATGATCTTGAGCGCCATGTTCGGTGCCTGCACCTTGATCATGGCGATTTCCTGCTTGGCGTTCTTGTTGCCGACCTTGTCCATCATGTCGGCTGCCTTGAGGCAAAGCAGGCGGGTCATGTCGATGTCGATGCGCGCGCGGGCGACGCGTTCTTCCCAGACCGAATGCTTGTAGATCGGCTTGCCGAAGGCTTCGCGCTCCTGCAGGCG
>NZ_JAYPTL010000002.1:0-33522 GCF_038133525.1 Erythrobacter sp.
GGGTCGCGTTCCCAATCGGCGCGCTTGGCCGCAACCACATCGATATGCGCAATCAGCAGGATCGGTTTCGCTTGCGGGTCTGAGCCCGGCAAGACAGCCACCAGTCCGCCCTCTTCGGGATTGGCATCGGTCGCGAACAGGGTCAGCTCATCGTCGGTGAAACCGGCCGCCTTCATCCGGTCGGCCATATACTGCGCCGCCCGGGTACAGCTGCCGTCGGGCAGCGACGTGTCGATCTCCACCAGGCCTTTCATCAGGCCGACGAAGGCCTGCTGGTCGGGGCGCAAGGGTTGCGATTGTGCAGCGACCGGCGCCACCATGGCCAGTGCCGCTGCCGAAGCCAGGATCCGTCCGATCATATGCCATTCCCCTCACCCGGGGCTCAACATTCGATCACGTTGACCGCGAGTCCCCCCTGGCTGGTTTCCTTATATTTTGTGGACATGTCGAGTCCGGTCTGCCGCATGGTCTCGATCACCTGGTCGAGGCTGACCCGCGTTTCCCCTTCGGTGCGATGCAGTGCCAACCGCGCGGCATTGACCGCCTTGACGGCGCCGATGGCATTGCGCTCGATACACGGTACCTGCACCAGGCCGCCGACCGGATCGCAGGTCAGGCCGAGATTGTGTTCCATCCCGATTTCCGCCGCACTGGCGACCTGCGCCGGGGTCCCGCCCCACAGGGCAGCGAGCCCGCCCGCAGCCATCGAACAGGCCACGCCGACTTCGCCCTGGCAGCCCATCTCCGCACCAGAAATGCTGGCGCGCTGCTTGTACAGCAGCCCGATCGCGCCGGCGGTAAGCAGGAAATTCCTGCGCCGGTCGCGGCACGGCGCCCTGTCATCGTCGGCGCAATAGAATCGAATCACCGCGGGGATGATCCCCGCTGCACCGTTGGTGGGCGCGGTGACCACGCGGCCGCCCGCCGCATTCTCCTCATTCACCGCCATGGCATAGCAGTTGAGCCAGTCGAACAATTGCTCGCGCTCGTTCGATTGCGGATTGGCGGAAAGTTTCTCCCACAGATCTGGTGCACGTCGGGAAACCTTGAGGCCACCGGGAAGGATGCCGCGCTGGGTGAGGCCCCGGTCGATACAGCCATCCATCGCGGCGGCAATCGCATCGAGGCCGGCCAATGTCGCGTCGCGCGGACGTATCGCATCCTCGTTGGCGAGAACGAGGTCCGCGATCGTCATTTGCGCCTCGGCGCAATGCGCCAGCAGTTCCGCCGCGCTGCCGAAATCGAAAGGGACCGGCTCGCCGGTTGCGATGCGGTCTGCCTTGGGCGGTCGCTTGAGCTGCGCTTCCGACGCGACGAACCCGCCGCCCGTGGAGTAGTATGTCCGCCTGAGCAGGATCTCACCCGCATCATCGAACGCCGTGAGCTTCATGCCATTGGGATGCAGCGCGGGAATAATGTGGCCGGCGAGCTCGATATCGCCTGCCATGTCGAAGCCGATCTCTCGCGCGCCAGCAAGGGTAAGTCGCCTGTCCGACCGGACCTTCGCCAGCGCGTCTGCGGCTGCATCCGGGCAAGCGGTGTCGGGGGCGAAGCCGGCCAGGCCCAGCACGCTGGCGCTGACCGTCCCGTGACCAACGCCCGTGAGTGCCAGCGAACCCTGCAGTTCCACCGCCACGCGGGCCACGTGCGCGAGCTTCCCACCCCGCTCCAGCGCCCGCACGAACATGGCGCCGATTCGCATCGGCCCGACCGTATGCGATGAAGATGGGCCAATCCCGATCCGGAAGATTTCGAGTACCGAAAGCATGGTCCGCGGGATGCGCTTCTCGCGGCCCGAAATCAACCGGTTACAAGCGAAACTTCTTCATGCGCGACTGTGGGGAAAAACCGGGCTGAATTCTTTGGTTTTCCGGTGCGCAAAGCCTATATCCTCGGCATGGACGAGAACACCGAAAACACGGGCGAAAATACCCCCCTGAACAATGCTCCCAAGGGCGAATACGGCGCAGATTCGATCAAGGTCCTCAAAGGCCTCGATGCGGTGCGCAAGCGGCCGGGCATGTATATCGGCGATACCGACGACGGATCGGGCCTGCACCATATGGTGTTCGAGGTATCCGACAACGCCATCGACGAAGCGCTGGCGGGGCATTGCGATCTGGTCCTGATCGAACTCAACCCCGATGGATCGGTGAGCGTCGAGGACAATGGCCGCGGCATCCCGGTGGACATGCACAAGGAAGAAGGCGTGTCGGCGGCAGAGGTCATCATGACCCAGCTCCACGCCGGGGGTAAGTTCGAGAACACCAGCGACGACAACGCCTACAAGGTTTCGGGCGGTCTGCACGGCGTGGGCGTCTCGGTCGTCAACGCGCTGTCCGAATGGCTCGAACTGACCATCTGGCGCGACGGCAAGGAACACTGGATGCGCTTCGAACACGGCGACGCGGTCGAAAGCCTGCGGGTCGTCGGCGATGCGCCGAAGGTCGAAGGCAATTCGGATCCGAACGGCTTCAAGAAGGGTACCCGCGTTACCTTCAAGGCCAGCGAAGAGACCTTCAAGAACGTTGTCGAATATGACTTCGAGAAACTCGAGCACCGCTATCGCGAGCTTGCCTTCCTCAATTCGGGCGTGCGCATCAAATTGCGTGACAAGCGCCATGAGGAACCGCTCGAGCATGACCTGTTCTACGAAGGCGGCATCGCGGCTTTCGTGAAGTACCTTGACCGCAATAAGCAGGCGCTGGTGGCCGAGCCGATTTCGGTAAGTGCGGAAAAGGACGGCATTGGCATCGACGTCGCGCTGGAGTGGAACGACAGCTACTACGAAAACGTCCTCTGCTTCACCAACAACATCCCGCAGCGCGACGGTGGCACGCACCTCGCAGCCTTCCGCGCAGCGCTGACGCGTACGCTCAACAATTACGCGACCAGTTCGGGCCTGATGAAAAAGGAGAAGGTCTCACTCTCAGGTGAGGACATGCGCGAAGGCCTGACTGCGATCGTCAGCGTCAAGCTGCCAGATCCCAAGTTCGGATCCCAAACCAAGGACAAGCTGGTCAGTTCGGAAGTCCGCCAGCCGCTCGAGTCGCTGATGGGCGAGAAGATGACCGAGTGGCTGGAGGAAAATCCCGGCGATGCACGCCAGATCATCCAGAAGGTGATCGATGCCGCCGCTGCACGCGAAGCCGCTCGTCGCGCTCGCGAAATGAGCCGCAAGGGGGCGATGAGCATCGCTTCGCTCCCCGGCAAGCTCGCCGATTGCCAGGAACGCGACGCGACCAAGTGCGAACTGTTTCTGGTCGAGGGCGATTCAGCAGGCGGTTCGGCCAAGCAGGGGCGTGATCGCAAGACACAGGCGATCCTGCCGCTCAAGGGCAAGATCCTCAACGTCGAACGCGCGCGCTTCGATCGGATTATTTCCTCGAAGGAGGTCGGTACGCTTATCCAGGCGATGGGCACCGGCCTGCGTGACGAGTTCAATCTCGAGAAGCTGCGCTATCACAAGATCGTCATCATGACCGACGCCGACGTCGACGGCGCGCATATCCGCACACTGCTTTTGACCTTCTTCCATCGGCAGATGCCCGAGATCGTCAAGGCGGGGCACCTCTTCATCGCCCAGCCGCCGCTTTACAAGGTCACGCGCGGCAAGTCGGAGGTCTATCTCAAGGACCAGGCTGCCTATGACGAGTACCTGATCGGGGTGGGCCTGCAAGGGCGCGTGCTCGAAACACAGGGCGGCGCACGTGGCGGGGTTGAACTCGAGGCACTGGTCCGGCATGGCCTCAGAATGCGCAATCTGCTCGGCTTCGCGCCGCGCAAGTACAACCCGGCCCTGATCGAGGCGATGGCACTGGCGGGTGCACTCAATCCCGCAGGCGGCGATCGCTCCGCAGCGCTCTCGCGTGCGGCGGCCCATCTGCAATTGGGCGACCCCGAGGCGCGTTGGTCTGCGGAGGTTGGCAACGACGGCATTGTCCGTTTCAGCCGGATTTGGCGCGGTGTGACCGATGTCCACGAGGTCGAACCGGCATTCCTCGACAGCGCGGAAGCACGCAAGCTGCACAAGCTCGCAGCCGAGCATGCCGAAGTCTACGCAGGACCGGTTCGCCTGGCCCGTGGCGGTGCGGAAGAAGTGGTCGAGGAAGTGGAGGCCGACGAGGGTGAGGAAGGTGAAGTCGAAGCGCCCGTGCAGTTCGATGGTGCGATCACCCTTCCAACCCAGCTGCTCGAAGCCGTCATGGCCGCCGGGCGCAAGGGGCAGAAGATCCAGCGCTACAAGGGTCTCGGCGAGATGAATGCCGAACAGCTGTGGGAGACCACGTTAGATCCCGACAACCGCGCGCTGCTGCAGGTCAAGGTCGAAGACGCCGACGTCACCGACGAGATCTTTACCCGGCTGATGGGTGACGTGGTCGAACCGCGTCGCGAATTCATCCAGTCGAATGCGCTCAACGTCGCCAATCTCGACGTCTGACGGATATCGGGAGCAGGACATGGCGGAAAAGGGGCAGGTAGCACCGATCGAACAGGGCGGTTTCCTGCTGTTCCTGGCCCTGGTCACGATGGCGCTGGTCGTGGTGGTGCTGCCCTTCACACAGCCGATGCTGTGGGCTGCGCTGGCCGCAATCATGTTCCAACCCCTGTACCGCTGGTTCCTTGCACGCATGCCGGGCAAGGACAGCCGGGCGGCACTCGCAACGCTGGGCGTGATCATGGTGGCGGTGATCCTCCCCGCCTTCCTGATCGGCAGTGCGGTGGTCAATGAAGCCGCCGGGCTCGTGGTCGCCTTCCAGGAAGGCCGGATCAATGTCTCGGACTGGTTCGATCACGTTATTGCCGCACTGCCGGACAATATCAGAGGCTCGCTCGACGCGTCGGGCTGGAGCGACCTCGAGAAACTGCAGCAGCGAGCGCAGGAATTCGCGCAGGCCAGCCTTGGTCTGATTGCGGCGCAAGCCCTTGCCATTGGCGGTAGCGTCTTCGGATTTGTCCTGTCCTTCGGCATCGCGCTCTATGCCAGTTTCTTCCTGTTGCGCGACGGCCGCAGCATTGGTGAGGCGGTGCTGTCCGCCCTGCCGTTTGAGCGTGGGGTGGCCAATCGCCTGGCCGCGCGTTTCCTGGGCATAGTCCGTGCGACCATCAAGGGATCCGTGGTGGTCGGCCTGGTGCAAGGTGCCCTGGGTGCGATTACTTTCTGGATCGCCGGGGTCCCCTCGGTTCTCCTTCTCGGAGTGATCATGGCGATCGCATCGCTCCTGCCAGCGGTCGGTCCAGCCATCGTCTGGATCCCGACCGCAATCTACCTCCTTGCCACGGGAGCGATCTGGCAGGGGGTCGTGGTAATCGTATCGGGCGTCGCGGTGATCGGAATGGCAGACAATGTGCTCCGGCCCATTCTGGTGGGACGCGATACCGGCATTCCGGACTGGCTCATCCTGATCACCACGCTGGGCGGCATCGCGCTGATGGGTCTGTCCGGTATCGTCGTCGGTCCGCTCGTCGCGGGACTGTTTCTTGCAGGCTGGGGCATCCTTCGCGAACAGCGCGGAGCCGTCAGCCCCGAAGCCGCGTCCTAGACAAAGGGAATTTCGGGCTCAACCGCTGCATCGAGCAAGACCTGCATCCGCTGCTCGAAGCGGTCGACCACCGCATCGCGTGCCCAATGGCTTGCAGCGCGCTGCCGCCCCGCCTGACCCATCTGCCCACGCAGGCCAACATCATCTGCCAATTGCCGGATTGCCCAGGCAAATGCGGCGCCATCCTGCGCCGGAACGATCACCCCGCTTCCCTCTAGTTCCTGCGCGATGCCGCTGCCGGGCAGAACCGTGGCAACCACAGGCCGACCCGAGGCGAGCATGTTGCCCAGCTTCGACGGCAGGACGAGATCCGCCGCACCGGGCAGCTGCGGGAGCAGGTGAATGTCTGCAAGGTTGAGCAGTTCGCCGACGCGTCCATCGGGCTGGAGATCTCGAAACTGGAGGTTCTCCATTCCCGCGGCAAGCTGTTCGAGCCGTTGCCGATTGGGCCCTTCCCCCGAAACCACGAACGCAATGTCAGGCCGATCGGCCAGGTGCCGTGCGGCTTCGATGACGATCTCCAGCCCCTGTTTGTTCGCGATATTGCCCGAGTAAAGGGCGACCGTCTTGCCTTCGAGACCCCATTGCGAGCGCAGTTGCGCGCCACTGGCGCTGGCTGCCTGGTCGGCGTGGTTCGCCCAGTTACGGACTTCGATTATCCGTTCCGGCGCGACGCCCTTGTCCAGTGCCAGGCGGCACATTGGATCGCTGATGGTCGACACGATATCCGCGGCGTGCAGCATCCGCTCCTCGAACCGAAGGGCGGCGCTGGCAGCGACTCCCTGGCTTTGGAGCAGGCCGGTGGCAAACGCCGCCCCGACCTCGAAATCCTGCACATGCAACCATAGCGGGACCCCCGCCCGCCGCGCCATGCGCACCGCGACCGGCACCGCAACCATTGACGGGGCAACGGTGAACACCATGTCGGGTTGGAATTCGCGTCGCGCCTGGCGTGCCGGACCGTAAGCGCTGCTGGCGAAACTCATATGGTGGACCAGGCGGCGTCTCCCCGTGGGATTGGCCGGAACGTAATGGGGGCAACGGGTGATCGAGACGCCGTGTTCTTCGCTCGACCGCCACCGTCCCTTGAACCGGTCGTACAGCTTCCATTCGGGATAGTAAGGCTGGCCGACGATGGCCCGCACTCGATGGCCACGCTCGACCAGTGCCTCTGCCAGTCCGGATGTATAGGGGCCGATCCCGATCGGTTCGGGTCGATAGTTCAGCCCGATAAAGAGGATGCGGCGCGAAGGGCCGTCGATCACGCCGCGCGCAGGCCTCGCTTGCCCCGGGCACCTCGATCCGCGGCGGACATCCCGTCGAACAAAGCATCCACGATATGCGCCAGTTTCTCTTCGGATAGTCGCGTATCGATCATCGCAATCAGATAGGGCTGGATGTAGCAGAGCACGGACTGATTGATCAGCGACAGCGCGGTGTTGATCTCAAGGCCTTCGAAATGTCCTTCCGCCTGGGCCTGAGCGATCAATTCACAAAGATAGTGGTCCGCAAGGTCGATATAGCTTTGCGCATATTCGAAATAGCGTTCGCCCATCTCGATATAGAGGTTGAATGTTGCCGGATCGCTTTTGAAATTGTCCCGCATCAGCGCATAGCGACGAACGAAAAACTCGTACATCTTGCGGCGCGGGGGCAACTCGGTTGCCATCACCTCGTCCATCACGGCCAACTTCGGCGCAAACCATTCAGCGGTCACAGCCTCAAGCAAGTCGGTTTCTTCGGGGAATGCCAGGTCTATGCGCGCACGGGCAATGCCCAGTTCGGCTGCCAGTTTGGCGCGGTTCACTTCCTCGCCCTTGCGTTCCATCAGCGCCATCGCCTCACGGGCGAAGCGTTTCCGGATTGTGTCGATATCGTCCTCGCTCACCGTGAAGA
This sequence comes from Erythrobacter sp., assembly GCF_038133525.1. GTDB lineage: Bacteria > Pseudomonadota > Alphaproteobacteria > Sphingomonadales > Sphingomonadaceae > Qipengyuania. Next base: position 7,440 of record NZ_JAYPTL010000002.1, read on the forward strand.
GCTCCCGTCTCGGACCAATGGGGCCCATGTAGAGCTTTGTGCCGCTGGTTAACCCCCCGGATTGAGACTTACTTTATTTTCCTGGGCGGGCGGGGCAGGAATCCGCTGGTGCGCGCGACATAGTCAGCAAACGGGTCACCGTGCTTCTTGTGCATCCCCGCCTCGAGCAAAGCCTTGCCCGACCAGCGGGTCAGCGTGAAGGTCAGGAACAGCGGGCCGATCACCGTCAGTGCGGGAACCCACCATCCGGCCGATGCCGACGCGATCCAGATCCCCCACCATACGCAGCAATCACCGAAATAGTTCGGGTGCCTAGTGTAGCGCCACAGGCCGGTATCGAGGATCTTCCCCTTGTTCGCCGGGTTGGCCTTGAAGCGCGACAATTGCCAGTCGCCGATCACTTCGAAACCCATACCCACAAACCACAGCGTGAAACCGGCCAATGCCAAGCCACTGATCGGCTCGATCGCGGCGGCTTCGAGTATGCCGTATTGGGCGGGGCCGCACACCACGAACAGCAGCACTGCCTGACCCAGGAATACCTTGGTCAGCGCAGCAATGGCAAAGTTGCCCTTCTCACGGTCCTTGCGCAGCATGCGCTCGTAACGCTTGTCTTCACCTTCCCGTCGCCAACGCAGGAAAAGGTAGAGCGACAATCGCAGCCCCCAGACGACCGCCATCGCCATCAGCAGCGTGGCAAGTGGTCCCGGCGCCCGAAGTTGCATCCAGCTGGTAAAGGCCATCAGCGCCATGCCGAAGCCCCAGAAGCTGTCGATAAAGGATACGTCATCGATCTGAACGGCAACGACCCACAGGATCAAGGTCACGCCCAGCAGGATCGCCGCATTGGCGACAAGAGCTTCAAGAATCATTCTGCACCCCCTCTTCTTCGACCAGCCGCAAAGCTTGTGCTTCAAGCACTTTGAAGCGCCCGTAGTCAGGTAGCTTGGAACGCATGAAACGTGCGATTTCGAGCAGGGTTTCACCGTAGTTCGCGCTTGGAACGATCGGTGGTCCGAAACCAAGGATATTGCGCTCGTTGCACACCCAGGCTGGAACGATCGGTACCTTGGCCGCGCGGGCAATATTGTAGAAACCCGATTTCCATTCGCCGTTCGAACTGCGCGTACCTTCCGCGGCAATCACCAGTGCCAACCGGTCACGCCGGGTAAATTCTTCGGCAACTTGCTGGGTGACGTTGCTGCGCTTGGTCCGATCGACAGGGACGCCGCCCATGTCGAACATGAAGTTCTTCATGATCCCCTTGAACAGCGTGTGCTTGCCCATGAAGTTGGGCTCTACCCCTTCCTCCGCAGTCGCGCCGATGAAGAAGACGAAGTCCCAATTCGAAGTATGCGGCGCGCCGGCGATTACGAACTTCGGAATATTCGGCAGATGCCCGTCGAGCTTCCATCCCTTCCAGCGATAGATCACCATGATGATCCGCCGGACGATGCGCGACAGGATCGATCGCTTGCGACGCGAACTCTTCATTCCTTCTCCCCTGTCGCAGTTGCCTAGCAGCTACGTAAGGGAAAGCGAGAGGGATTCAGGTCAGTCCCGGTTTTCCCCCTGCCCGGTCGCGGTGAGCCGGGAGAGTGCAGGGTGATCGGGAGGAAGCAGGTTCAATGCCCGTGAGACCACCTCTTGGGCGGCATGGTGCGAGCCGTCGACTACGGAACGCCGGGAAAGCTTCAAGGTCGCGATACCGGCCTTCTCGAGCCACTCTTCGCGTTCTGCATCGAAAGCCGCGCCCTCGATCTCGATCCCGAGGCGAGCGTCTCGGCAGTAGAAGTCGTGAACATACTTTCCCGTCGCCCGCTGCCGAGTGAACTTGAGCCCGCATGGTCGGGCACGCAGTTCACGCCAGAGCAACGCTTCCAGCAGGTAGGATTCCACCTGCGCGCCAGACACTTGCCCGGTCACCACCCCACCAGTCGTCGTCACAAGATCCCCGTCCGAATCGCTGCTCACCCAAGTGGGCTCGCACGCCGTCAGATTGCGGACAAGTCTTCGTGAAACCTGTCATAATTCCTACACATAGCATGTGGCGTCGACATGCAGACCCAAGCAGGTTTTAGGTCTGCTTGGATGGCGTCGGCGGCCCATCCGGCTTCATTGGCTCAAGATAGAGCCTGCTCTTAGACACATCGATGATCCCATTGAAGCTGGTCAAAAGGTCCTGCCCTATGACACCGTCAACCGTGACACCTGCCCTAGCCTGGAGGCCGTCGACGACATGGCGCAGGTCTATCGAAGCTATTGAGGTCAATTGATACGGCACCCCGTTGATCTCGAAAGAGTCGATCGCGTGCCGACTGATTTGAACTTCTCCGCCTGCGCCGAAACCGTTCCTGACCGCGGCATTAGCGCCGGTATCATCGAGATATTTGTGCAGGGATGCCGTGTGAATGACTGTCCCGCTTGCCCCAGAGTCCAGAACAAACAGGCCGGTTCGCCCATTTATCGCGACTTCAATGAGTTCGTGGCCGCTCGACACCTTGGTGAGTTGAACGGCTTGATATCCCTGTTTGGTAAGAAACGTGCCGATTTCCGAGGGGGACTCCTGGACCATCGACTGGGTGCATGCCGCAAGACCCGCAAACGATAGGAGCACGAACCCCGGCTTCATTCTCATCACCAAACGACCTTGCTGTTTTTGTTATATATTTCTGTATTCCCCCCGGCTTTCTACATCCTGAACACGCCAAACGCGGGCCGCTCAGCAATCGGCGCCTCCAGCGTTGCGGCGAAGGCGAGGCCCAGCACATCGCGGGTCTGGATCGGATCGATCACGCCATCGTCCCACAGCCGCGCGGTGGCGTAATAGGGATTGCCCTCGTCTTCGTATTTCTGGCGGATCGGGGCCTTGAAGGCTTCCGCCTGTGCAGGCGTCCAATTATCGGCATCGCGATGGACGGTAGCGAGGACCGACGCAGCCTGCTCGCCGCCCATCACGCTGATCCGCGCATTCGGCCAGGTAAACAGGAAACGCGGCTGATAGGCACGGCCGCACATTCCGTAATTGCCCGCACCGAAACTGCCGCCGATCACCACGGTGACCTTGGGCACGGTGGCGGTGGCAACGGCGGTCACCAGTTTCGCCCCATGCTTGGCGATACCTTCGGCTTCATATTTTCCGCCGACCATGAAGCCCGAGATGTTCTGCAGGAACAGCAGCGGGATGCGGCGCTGGCAGGCGAGCTCGATGAAATGCGCGCCCTTCTGCGCGCTTTCGGAGAACAGCACGCCATTGTTGGCGAGGATCGCCACCGGCATGCCCCAGATATGCGCGAAGCCGCACACCAGCGTGCTGCCGTAATGCTGCTTGAACTCATGGAATTCGCTGCCATCGACGATGCGTGCGATCACCTCGTGCACGTCATAGGGCGCACGGACGTCCTCGGGGATCAGGGCATAGAGATCGTCGGCGTCGAATTTTGGCGGGCGCGGATTGCGCAGCTCCACGTTTGCAGCTTTCCCGGTGTTTGCACCGAGGTGCGACACGATATCGCGCACGATGGTGAGCGCGTGCTCGTCATTCTCGGCGAGGTGATCGACCACGCCTGACTTCCTTGCGTGCAGGTCGCCTCCACCAAGGTCTTCGGCGCTGATCTCCTCGCCTGTAGCGGCCTTCACCAGCGGCGGCCCGGCAAGGAAGATCGTGCCCTGTTCGCGCACGATCACGGTCTCGTCGGACATGGCCGGGACATAGGCGCCGCCCGCGGTGCAACTGCCCATGACGCAGGCGATCTGCGGGATGCCCAGCGCGGACATGTTCGCCTGGTTGAAGAAGATGCGCCCGAAGTGGTCGCGATCGGGGAAGACCTCCGCCTGGTAGGGCAGGTTCGCCCCACCGCTATCGACGAGGTAGATGCAGGGCAGGCGATTCTCCTGCGCAATCTCCTGCGCGCGCAGGTGCTTCTTGACCGTCATCGGATAATAGGAGCCGCCTTTGACGGTCGGATCATTGCAGACGATCATGACCTGCTGCCCGCTGACGCGACCGATACCTGCGATCATCGAGGCGCCGTTGACGTCGCCTTCATACATCCCGTTCGCCGCGAGTTGCCCCACTTCGAGGAATGGCGAACCCGGATCGAGCAAACGCTCTACCCGATCACGCGGGAGCAACTTGCCGCGGCTGACATGGCGCTCGCGATGCTTCTCGGGCCCGCCGAGCGCGGCCTCGGCAACCTTGGCGCGCAGATCGTCGGCCAGCGATTTGTTATGTTCGAACCGCGCCTTCGCCTCGGGCGCTTCGCGGTCCAGCTTGGTGGTGAGCACAGGGGCTGTCATGGGGCGAAGCCCTAGCGTCCAAAATCGGCGCTGCAAAGTTGTGCGTCGCCACTTCCCCCCCTCGCACGGCGAGCTACAAGCAGGTCATGGACCAAGGACTCACCGCACGCTGGGCGACCGAAGACGATATTCCAGCGTTACGTAACATCATGGACCTCGCGATCGAGCACCTACAACGTGGCTTCCTGTCACAAGAACAGATTGCCGCCAGCCGTGCAGTTATGGGTCTGGATACGCAGCTGATCGCCGATCGGACCTATTGCGTGATCGAGGATGGGACGATCCCGGTCGGCTGCGGCGGATGGAGCAATCGCAACACGCTCTATGGCGGCGATCACAGCACCGACCTGCGCAATGCCAGCCTGCTCGACCCTGCGAGTGACCCGGCGCGTATCCGTGCCATGTATACCCATCCCGAGCACGCCCGGCGCGGCATCGGCAGGATGATCCTGGATTTCTGCGAAGGCGCGGCCCGCGATCACGGCTTCACCAGCGTGGAACTGATGGCAACGATGAGCGGCGTCCCGCTCTACAAGGCTGCAGGCTATGTCGAGATCGAACCACGCATCGACGTAGTCGACGGGATCGAAGTCCCGCTGGTGCGGATGCGGAAGGAACTTTAGCTCAGCGCCGTGATCAACGGTCCATAACCGTCGGAAGCGGGGTGTTTCGTTCGCCGCGCTTGTCCCGCTTTCGATACTTGCTCTGGTATTCGCGGCGCTGCTTGGTCACTTCGTACAGCACAATGCCGGACGAGGTGCCAAGGTTAAGGCTCTCGATGAAGCCGAACATAGGTATGGCGATACAGGTATCGCTCCGCTCGACCGCCAGGTCAGAAATTCCGCGCTTCTCATTGCCGAACCAGACCGCCAGCTTGGCGTGTTCGGTGAAATCGCCTTCATGAAGGTAAACGTTCTGCTTGCCCTTCACGTGAGGTGAGGTGACGACCGAATGAAAATTGTTCTTCTCAAGATGGTCAAAGCAGTCTGCGGTGCTGTCGAACCGCTTCACGAAACTCCATTTCACCGCGGACACTGACGTCTTCGAGAGTGAGGGTTTTTCGCGCATCTCTTGCCAGTCGTCAGGCAAGGAATTGCGCGGATCTACCACATAAACTTTCTCGACCCCCAGCGCATTCACATTGCGGATGACGGTTCCAATGTTCTTGATGTCCGAAGGATCCTCGATGACCGCAATCAGGTTCTTGCAGATGAACGGCTTGATCGCATCCGCACGTGCCCGGACTGAAGCTTTCGACTTCTTGGGTTCCTCACCCTCAACAACCGGCATCACCCCGCCGCTCCGATCAGTTCGCGGCCGATCAGCATGCGGCGGATCTCATTCGTGCCCGCGCCGATGTCGAGCAGCTTGGCATCGCGCAGATAGCGTTCGACCGGCCAATCCTTGGTATAGCCCGCGCCGCCCAGTGCCTGCACCGCTTCGGCGGCAACCTTGAAGGCATTCTCGCTCGCCAACAATATCGTCCCTGCCGCATCGAAGCGGGTTGTCTGGCCGGCATCGCAAGCCTTGGCCACCGCATAGGTATAGGCGCGCGCCGATTGCAACGCGACGTACATATCTGCCACCTTGGCCTGCATCAGCTGGAAACTGCCGATCGGCTTTCCGAACTGCTTGCGCTCACGCAGATAGGGAATGACCGTGTCGAGGCAGGCCTGCATGATACCCAGCTGGAGTCCGGCGAGCACCACGCGCTCGTAATCGAGCCCGCTCATCAGCACGCCGACGCCGCCATTGACGGGACCCATCACGTTTTCTTCGGGCACTTCGCAATCGTCGAACACCAGCTCGGCGGTCGGGCTGCCACGCATGCCCATCTTGTCGATCTTCTGCCCAATGCTGAAGCCAGGCATGTCCTTCTCGATCAGGAAGGCAGTGATGCCGCGCGAACCGGCCGCTCCATCGGTCTTGGCATAGACCACCAAAGTGTCGGCATAGGGCGCATTGGTGATCCAGAACTTGGTGCCGTTGAGGACATAGCCACCCTGAACCGCTTCGGCCTTGAGCTTCATCGAAACTACGTCCGAACCGGCGCTAGCCTCGGACATGGCCAGCGAGCCGACATGTTCACCGCTGATCAGCTTGGGCAGGTACCTGGCCTTCTGTTCGTCATTGCCCCAACGGCGGATCTGGTTGACGCACAGGTTCGAATGCGCGCCATAGCTGAGCCCGATGCTGGCCGAAGCGCGACTCACTTCCTCGACGGCAATGACGTGCTCGAGATAGCCGAGGCCAAGGCCGCCCCACTCCTCTTCCACGGTCAGGCCATGCAGGCCCAGCTCGCCCATGGCGGTCCACAGCTCGTCGCGCGGGAACCAGTCATCACGGTCCGCCTTTTCGGCCAACGGTGCGATCTGCTCGTCGGCAAAACGGCCAACGGTTTCGCGGATCATGTTGGCGGCATCGCCAAGCTGGAAATCGAAATCGGGGGTCGCGCGCATGTTCTCTCCTACTGCGTTCGCGAGGGTCTCTGGCCGGAGCCCGTAGCGGAGCGGGCCGTGCGGAGCAAACCGATATGGCTGCCCGGTCTGACACTGACGCATTTGCTTTGTGTTCGCCGCGGAAGGACCGTAGTGTTTGCGCAGCGGCATTATGCTTCAGAGGACCGAAGATCTCTGGCCGCGGGGCGAACCGCCCTCAACGGCCCTTTGCGACGAGGACGCGCGCCTCGCCCTGCTTGCCGCGCATGGCGCATCGGCGCTGGTCGAGGATCCCGAGCTCAACGCCATCGTATCGCTGGCGGCAAAGGCCTGCGATGCGCCGCTTGCCGCGATCACGATTATCGAACGCGACCACCCGCTGTTCCTCGCACGGCTTGGCCTCGCACAAGAGGAGACGCCTCGTCCGATCAGCTTCTGTGCCCATGCCATGCTGGGCAGCGAGTCGATGGTCATTCCAGACGCAACGCTGGACGATCGCTTCCACGACAATCCGCTGGTCACCGCATCGCCCCACATCCGTTTTTATGCCGGCTACCCGCTGATCTCCGCCGAAGGCGCGCCATTAGGCGCGCTCTGCATAATCGATACCAAGCCTAGGCCAGCGGGCCTGACCGAACTGCAACGCGAAACGCTGGCGGTGCTTGGCGCCGCCGTCATGCGCAGGCTGGGGCAGCGGCGGCTCAATCTCGAGGCCAAGAACGAAATCGATCAGCGTGAGGCGCAGCTGCGCCGCATGATCGATAGCGTCCCCGACATTGCGTTTTCGGCAGATGCGGATGGGACGTTCGATTATTTCAATGCCCGGTGGGAAGAGCTCACGGGGCAACCTCCCCCAGCCCTGGCCACCGACTGGCAACCCTTCGTCCATGCCGAGGATTTTGCCGCCTCACTCGAGAGGTGGAACACCGCAGTGAGGAATGTGACACCCTTCGAAGACCAATGGCGCCTGCGCATGGCTGATGGCTCGTGGCGGTGGGTCTTGTCGCGCGTGGTTCCCGCGGTGACCAAGGCCGGGGCCGCCCGCTGGTTCGGGGTACTCACCGATATCGATGCCGTACATCGCGAAAAGCAGGCCAAGGACCTTCTTGCCGCCGAGCTCTCGCACCGGATCAAGAATATCTTCGCGGTGATTTCGGGAATCATTTCGATCCGGGCCCGCGGCCGGCCCGAACTGTTCGAGTTCGCAAGCGATCTCGGTACTGCGATCCGGGCGTTGGGTACCGCGCACGACTATGTTCGCCCGGTCGAAGGCCGCAGCAGCGATTGTCTCCAGGGCCTGCTGCGCGATCTGCTGGCCCCCTATGACCACGGCAACTCAGGACATGTTACCGTGACAGGCGCGGACATCGAGATTGGGCCGCAAGCAGCGACCCCCCTGGCGCTGATCTTTCATGAACTTGCCACAAACTCAGCCAAATACGGCGCCTTGGCGAGCGATCGTGGCACCGTGGCGGTCGAGATTGCCGCGCCGAATGCAACGGACGGGATGCTCCACGTCACCTGGCGGGAAACCAGCGGGACCGGCCCCCTGTCCGAAAGCTCAGGTAGCGAGGGCTTCGGATCGAGACTTTTGCGCCTGGCGATTGAGAACCAGCTGCGCGGAAGCTTCGAGCGGAGAATGGGGGCGGATGGCATCACAATCGAAATTGCAGTTGCAGCTGATCGGGTCGCAGCCTGATCACGGTGGGGCTCGCCACGCCTCATCCAACTGTTATTATGGTAAACGAGTCGTGAGTAGAGAGATGCACAAGGCGTTGGTTTTAGGACTGGTTTTCGCGGCCGCTGGCTGCGCGCAGCCGCCTGAGCCAGCCCCAACCGATACACCGACTGTCGCCGCAAATGACATTCCGGAATCCAATCCTGGCGCGGGCGTGCCGCAGAGCTTTGCCGGCACGGCCTGGCGAGCCCAGGGCGAAGACGGCAGCCTCTACACCACATATATCGATGCTGACGGTACCTATCGTGACCTGCGCAACGGCGACCCCTGGCAAACCGGTAAGTGGACTTACGATCTGGCTGGCGAGAATCGCCTTTGCTTCACGCCCGATGACGAAAATGGGGCGGAGCGGTGCTGGAGACCCGAGCGTATGCATGGGGCGGCATTGGATGTGATAGGCGGCGCCGAAGCACGTCGCGTCGAGTTGGAGCCGGTCGAATACGCTGCTGCAGATGTGGAGGGCCAGGACCCCACGTGACGCAACAGGCAAACCCGGCACTCGAATTCCGGGAAATACGCAAGAGTTACGGGTCTATCGTTGCGGTCGGCGGCGTCTCACTGACGATCGAACGCGGCAGCTTCGTGGCAATGGTTGGAGCGTCCGGATCAGGCAAGTCGACGTTGCTGAAGACGGTAAACCGGCTGGTCGAAGCCGATTCGGGCACCGTATCGCTTGAGGGAAGAGACGTTGCTTCGCTTCCGCTTCCCGCGCTTCGGCGTCGGGTCGGCTACGTATTTCAGTCGGTGGGCCTATTCCCGCACATGTCCGTGGGCGAAAACGTTGCGATCGGACCGCTACTGGCGGGTGACCGATTGTCTTCGGCGCGCATCACCGAATTGCTGGAATTGGTCGAACTGGATCCGGCATTCGCTTCGCGGATGCCCGATGCGCTATCGGGCGGTCAGCGCCAGCGCGTCGGCGTGGCCCGTGCGCTGGCTGGCGGCTCACATCTGTTGCTGATGGACGAACCCTTCGGCGCGCTCGACCCGGTAACCCGCGCCGCACTGGGCGAAAGCGTCAGCGCGCTCCATCGCGAGCTGGGCCTGACGACAGTCATGGTCACGCACGACATGGCCGAAGCACTGCTTCTGGCCGATCGCGTTTTGGTGATGGACCGCGGAGAGGTCGTCGCCGACGAGGTGCCGCACGCGTTGCTTGATGGCGCTGGTGGGGCCGTGGCCCAAAGGCTTGTTGCGGTACCGCGCGCGCAGGCCGACCGGCTCGCGGAGCTAGCGCGATGAGCGAACTGCTGAACATCATGCCGATGCTCGGCGATCATCTGGCCGCGCATGTGCTGTTGTCCGTGTCCGCGATCGCACTGGGCATCGCGGTGGCCTTGCCACTTGCCGTCTGGGCCAGCCGCTCGCCCACCGTTGCCAAGGCGACACTTGGTTTCGCCAGCCTTGTGCAGACCGTGCCCGCACTCGCCCTGCTCGCCCTTTTCTTCCCCATCTTGCTCAGCTTGCGTGCGGTTTTCGGGGAAGACCTGCCGACACTCGGCTTCCTTCCGGCACTGCTGGCGCTGGCGCTCTATGCCCTGTTGCCAATCTTGCGCAATGCGGTGACAGCGCAGGCCAATCTCGATCCCGGGGTGATCGAGGCAGCGCATGGCGTGGGAATGAACGACTGGCAGCGCCTGCGCCTCGTCGAAGCCCCGCTGGTAGCACCCTATGTCATGGCAGGTATCCGTACCGCGGCCGTCTGGACTGTAGGTGCGGCAACGCTGGCCACCACTATTGGGCAGAAAAGCCTGGGTGATCCGATATTCGCCGGCCTGCAGACGCAAAACTGGGTGCTGGTCGTTGCGGGCTGCATCGGCAGCGCGGGGTTGGCGCTGGCCGCAGACGCCATTCTCGGGATGATCGAACGCGGGTTGGCCACGCGACGTCGGGGCCTGACGATCGGCGGCCTCGCTGCGCTGCTGTTCGGCGTCACATTGGCCCTGAACTCACAGCTGGATGGGGGCGAGGATCGCCGCGTCGTGATCGGCGCCAAGGGATTCTCCGAACAATACATCCTTGCACGGCTTATCGGACAGCGGCTTGAACAAGCCGGCTATACGGTCGACTATCGTGACGGGCTGGGATCGGCGATTGCCCATCAGGCGGTCGCGACAGGGGCGATTGATGTCCTGGTCGATTATACGGGCACCATCTGGACGAACCACATGGATCGGCAGGACAATCCCGATCGGGACAAGATGCTGGCCGAAATCATCGCCTGGGAAAATCGCACAAGCGGTGCACATGTCCTGGGAAGGCTGGGCTTCGAGAATGCCTATGGATTGGCCATGCGACGAGATCGCGCCGAGGCACTGGGAATTCGATCGATCGAGGACCTTGCCCGCACTGCCCCGAAAATGACGATCGGGGGTGACCCGGAATTCTTCGAGAGACCCGAATGGCACGCTGTCCGCCGGACTTATGGCCTGCGCTTTGCCTATCAGCGTAACTTCGCCCCGACCTTTATGTACAATGCCCTCGAATCGGGCGAGGCAGACGTCATCAGCGGATACACTTCGGACGGGCGCATCGAAGCAGACGATCTAGTCATCCTGGCCGACCCAGAAGCGGCCTTCCCCAATTACGATGCCATAATCCTGCTTGCCCCCAAAACGGGCAAGAACGCAAACTTGGTTACGGCCCTCATGCCGCTGGTCGGGGCCATATCGGTTGAGGCTATGCGCGAGGCGAATTTCGCGGTCGACCGCGATGTCGACAAGCTGTCCTTCGACGATGCAGCGCGGGCGCTGGCTGCGAGCGCCGGTTTCTAGCGAGCCTTTTGCCAGGTCTGGGTCTGGCAGAACGGACCAAGGCAACCTTTGACTTCGAGCACATTGGCCCCCTTGCGGCGGATCACCGATCGATAGGTTTTCCCGCTCTTCGGATCATAGATCGTACCGCGCCAAAGATCGCTTTCCTCGGTGAACTCGGAGAGGATCGCCATGCCCAATAGCTTGCGGTTGCGCAGGGCGGGATCCTTGTTGTTGACGTCGCGCTGATCGACACCTTTCGGCGGTGCGACGAGGAAGCGATCGATACGCCCGCAAAGCTTTGGCCCACAGGGAGCTATGGCGATAACAGCATCCTTCTCGCCCGTTACCCAACGACCCTGGATCGGCTCTGCAGCAGATAGGGGCACGCAGGCGAACAGGGCGGCTATGGTTGCGGCGGCTCGCTTCATCACTACTCCTTCGTTCGACGCTGCCCCTCGTCGAAGCCTGCCCCGCGGGGCCAGTCACGCGCAGTCAGCGCCATTACCTTGAACAATTCGCCCATGGCGTCGGCACCGACCAATCTGTCGTACGCTACCTGAACCTCGTTCGAACGATCGGGAAAGCGGGTTGCGAGGGCTTGCGCCCGCAACCCGATACCCATGGCAGAGAGCCAAAGGCCCTGGGTTGCAGTGGATGTGGCCAGGCCACCCTGCCGGGCGATGTCCACCAGCATTGCGAAATCGACATGCGCGGTGAGGTCCATGTCGCCCGGCTTGTCGAACACATCGACCTTCGTGTGCTCACGCACAGCCTGCAAGGTCGAGCCAACCTGCGGGGCAAGATAGCCGTAATCGATGAACAACGCGGCACCGCCCTGCACGTCGAGCCGCTCAGCCAGCGCCTCGATCAGCGCGGCCGCGGCAGGACAAGCCTCGATCACCGTGCCGGGCTCGGCAGCTCGAAGCGCCTCGGGCACAGCTTCGTCCATCGGGTTCGGACCGGCCGCGAAAACAAATGCCTCGTCTTCGTCGAGCGCGACCATCCGCTCTCGCCAGCCATCGCCGGTCATTACCAGCTGCCGGATCGGCAGCGCATCAAGGAACTCGTTTGCGGCCAGCAGCAGCGGCCGCTCGGCCGGCAGTGTATCGACAGTATCGTGGAACTGCGCCCCCGCGAGCACACCCGACTGGACCGCACGCAGTGCTGCGGATCCTTCTACCAGGTGAACCTCTGGTCGCAGGCCCTGACTGGCCATCGCTCTCAGCGCATCTTTGGCCAAGGTTCCACGCCCGGGCCCCAGCTCGACGTAGATCGCATCCGCCGGCCGCCCCGCACGCTGCCAGATATCGGCCAGCCACAGCCCGACCATCTCGCCGAACATCTGGCTCACCTCGGGCGCAGTGACGAAATCCCCCGCAGCACCCAGCGGATCGCGCGAGGTGTAGTAGCGAGCGTTGCTTTCACCCATGTAGCGCGACACGGGGAGCGGGCCGTGATTGCGGATCAGCCGGCGAAAGCTATCCGTGAGATCTTCTGGCCCGCTACCACTCATGCCGGGTTCGGGCTGCTAGAGCGACCGGTACCAATCGGTTGGCGAACCAGCGCGTAGGCCAGCACCGCCACACCTACCGCGATCATCGGCAGGCTCAGCCACTGCCCCATCGACAATCCAGTCTCCTGAGTGAACTGCGCCAGCTGCGCATCGGGTTCGCGGAAGAACTCGTTGACGAACCGGCCGATACCCATGCCGATGGTGAAGATGCCGACCAGCAGGCCCGGGCGATAGCGCGCGCGGGTCTTCCAGAACAATCCGATCACCAGCAGGCCGAGCAGTAGGCCTTCGAGTCCAGCCTGATAGAGCTGGCTCGGGTGGCGTGCGATATCGCCGCCACCGGGAAAGACCATGGCCCAGGGCACATCGCTGGCGCGCCCCCACAGCTCACCGTTGATAAAGTTTGCGAAGCGACCAAGCATGTATGCAAGGGGGACGTTGACCGAGACATAGTCGCAGATCCGCAGCCAGTTGAGGCCGCCGCGCCACGATACCCAGGTGATTGCCAGCAGCACGCCGATCACACCGCCGTGAAAGCTCATGCCGCCATCCCACAGGCGCAGCAGGTCCCAACTGACCGCTTCCCCGGGGGTGAAGTGAGTGAACAGGCTCGGCTTGCCTGTATCTCCCCCGGTATAGAAGGCGGCGTAGCCGAGCCGGCCGCCGAAAATCACGCCCAGGGTGCAATAGAAGAAGAGGTCGTCGACATGGCGTTGCGCCATCGGACTGCCCGGCGACTTGATCATCTTCGTCAGCTGCCAATAGGCCAGCAATATGCCGAACAGATAGGCGAGCGAATAATAGCGCAGCTGGAAGCTTCCGATCTCGAATAGGTAGGGCTTGAGCCCGAGATCCTGCCAGTAGATCGGGTCCGTTGCGCCCGATGCGGCCAGTAGTGACAGCAAGTGGTAATCCCCTTAGAGACATGTCCAAGGCCGCAACCGGCGACCCATCGGGGCGGCTTTTGGCATAGCAGGGGTTTTGGGGAAAGCCTGCGTCGAGCCGCAGTTGAGCGTGCGGGCTTCGCAACGAAGCCGTGCGCCGGAATTGGAGAGGACAAAAGAGGACCGATGCCCACCCAACTCGACAAGGACATCCATCGCTTTACGGATGCAGTTACCGCACCGGGCCAGATGTTCGAACTTATCGATATCGAACGCCGCGGCGTGATGATGCCCGCGTTCAAGAACGCCCCACCAAGCCTCGCCCATTACTTTGCGCATTTCTGCAACCAGCATAAGGACACGGTCTTCCTGGTCGACGGCGACATGCGGATGACCTTCGGCGAGGTCTACGCTGCCGCCACCCAGGTCGCACATGGCCTGGTGACGAAGCACGGTCTCAAGAAGGGCGACCGGGTTGGCATCGCTGCACGCAACTCGGTCAACTGGATTCTCGCCTATATGGGCACGCTGATGGCGGGCGGGTGCACCGCCTTGCTCAATGGCTGGTGGACTGGCGAGGAACTGGCTTACGGTATCGACCTGTGCGATTGTTCGCTGGTACTGGCCGACCCTCAGCGCGCTGCGCGCCTCGACGGCGTCGATCATGCCGCCAAGGTGGTCGTGTTCGATCACGGCGACCCGGAAACCGGCCTTTCTCCGGTTTGGGAGGCCGGCGACACCGCTGCTCGAATGCTGGCCGAGGTCGGTCCCAGCGACCTAGCAACGATCCTCTATACCTCGGGCTCGACCGGCTTCCCCAAGGGCGCCTACTCCGACCACCTCGGTGTCGTCTCGGGCGTGATGAACTACGTCTGCCAGACGGCGATGATCCTGGGCCTGATGACCGAACGCGGCGAAGCCCCAAGCGTCCAGCCGAGCGCGCTGATTACGGTGCCCCTGTTCCACGTGACCGGCGAAGTACCCGTGCTCCTCCAATCCTTCGCGATCGGCCGCAAATTGGTGCTGATGCCCAAATGGGACGCTGGCGAAGCGTTGCGCCTGCTCGATGAAGAGAAGATTACCTATTTCGTCGGCGTTCCGCTGATGAGTTACGAGCTCGCCACGCATCCCGATCGCGACAAATACGACCTGTCGCAGTGCAAGAGCTTTGCTGCCGGCGGGGCCCCGCGCCCAGTTGAACATGTCGAACGCATCCGCGAGGCCTTCCCGGAAGGTTTCCCTCTGCTCGGCTATGGCCTTACCGAGACCAACGGCGTGGGCTGCGGCAATTTGAACGAGAATTATCTCGCCAAACCCGGTTCGACCGGGATGCCATCGAAGCCGCTGGTCGACCTTGCCATCCTCGATGACGACGGCAAGCCGTTGCCGCGCGGCCAGGTAGGCGAGGTTTCGATGCGTTCGGTGTGCAACTTCCTCGGCTATTGGAAGAACGAGGACGCAACCGCGGCCGCCTATACCGATGACGGCTACTTCCGCACCGGCGACCTGGGATACCTCGACGAAGACGAATACCTGTTCATCGTCGACCGCAAGAAGGACATCATCATCCGCGGCGGCGAGAATATCGCCTGCATCGAAGTCGAAGAAGCGATCTACGCGCATCCCGATGTCGCCGAATGCAGCGTCTTCGGCCTGCCCGACGAACGCTTTGGTGAAGTCCCCGCGGCGGTCTATTACCTCCACCCCGGCAAATCGCTTTCACCGGAAGAACTGCAGGCCTTCCTGCGTGAGCATATCGCTCCGTTCAAGGTGCCCTCGCTGGTCTGGCAAAGCGCCGAACAGCTGCCGCGTCTGGGCACGCAGAAAGTCGACAAGCGCACAGTCAAGGCGACATTCGGCAAGGAGTACCTCGCCGCTTGAATTCGATCCGCATCCCTGCCCAGCGCGCGATTGTCGACCGGCGCGAACTTGCCGGAACCATCGACGCGCTGGTCGCGGAACATGGCGACAAGGCGCGGCCCAAAGTGGTCGCGACGCTCAAGGCTGCGCTCGAGGCCGGGCGCAGTGAGCTTGCGCGCCGGCTGGCGGCCAAGCCTTCGGCAGGTCACGAATGTGCTGGGGGCCATGCTTTCCTGATCGATCAACTGGTTCGCGTGATCCACGATTACGCGGTCACCCATGTCTATCCCGCCGCCAACCGATCCAAGGCAGAGCGCCTCGCGATCATGGCGGTGGGTGGCTATGGGCGGGCCGAGATGGCCCCGCAGTCGGACGTCGACATCGCCTTCATCACCGGTGGCAAGGGAACCGCATGGTGCGAACAGGTGGTCGAAGCCATGCTCTACATGATGTGGGACCTGGGGCTGAAGGTCGGCCATTCGACACGTACGGTAGACCAGGCGCTGCGCATGGCGAAAGACGATCTCACGATCCGCACCGCCCAGCTCGAAGGGCGCTATGTCTGGGGCGATCGCGAGCTCTTCGATGAGGGCGTGCGACGTTTCGAACGCGAAGTTGTGCGCGGTAACGAACGCGCCTTCGTTACCGAGAAACTGGCCGAGCGAAATGCGCGTCACAAACGCATGGGTGACAGCCGCTACGTTGTCGAACCCAATGTGAAAGACGGCAAGGGCGGCCTGCGCGACCTGCACACGCTCTACTGGATCGGCAAGTTCATCCACCGCGTTCGCGCGGCCGCAGAACTGGTCGACGTCGGCCTGTTTACCCCGGCAGAATACCGCAGCTTCCGACGGGCGGAAAACTTCCTCCTCGCCGTCCGCTGCCATCTGCATGTGCTGACCGGACGCGCCGAAGACCGCCTGACCTTCGACATGCAGCGCAGGATCGCCGAGCGGATGAATTTCGCCGACCGCCCTGGAAAGAGTGCGGTCGAGCGCTTCATGCAGCTCTATTTCCTCCACGCCAAACGGGTAGGTTCGCTGACCGGCGTCTTCCTTGCGCATATCGACGAGCAGTTTGCTGCCAAGAGCGCGAAATCGGGCTTCTTCGCGGGCTGGAAGCAGCGCGGTCGCAGCCTCAAGGGGTACAAGGTCTTCGGCGGCAAGATAGCTGCGCCGTCGGATGACTGGTTCCGCAAGGATCCGGTGCGATTGGTCGAGATCTTCCAGCTGGCCGAAGCCGAAGAGCTCGAGCTCCATCCCGAAGCGATGCGGCAGGCCGATCGCGACAGTGGCCTGATCGATAATGCCGTGCGCAAGGATCCACGCGCCAATGCGCTGTTTCTCGACCTGCTGACCGGGCGCAACAATCCCGAGCTGGTACTGCGCTGGATGAATGAGGCCGGGGTGCTGGGCAAGTTCGTGCCTGACTTCGGCAAGGTCAACGCGCAGATGCAGTTCGACATGTACCACCACTATACGGTGGACGAACACACCATTCGCGCCATCGGCCTGCTCAACAAGATCGAAAAGGGTGAACTGGCTGAAGATCATCCGCGCGCGACGCGGCTGATTCACAAGGTCAACTCGCGCCGCGTCGCCTATGTCGCAGCTCTATTGCACGATATCGCCAAGGGGCGCGGCGGCGATCACTCGGTGCTGGGTGCAGAAGTCGCGCGCGATCTATGCCCACGCTTCGGCATGACCGAAAGCGAGACCGAACTGGTTGCCTGGCTGGTGCTGCACCACCTGCTGATGAGCCGCACGGCACAGAAGCGCGACCTGACCGACCCCAAGACGATCGAGGATTTCGTCGGCGAGGTGCAAAGTGCGGAGCGGCTGCGCCACCTCGCCATCCTTACCGCCGTCGATATCCGCGCGGTCGGGCCGGGAACCTGGAACAGCTGGAAGGGCCAGCTGCTCGGCGAGCTGTATGACGTATCGAGCGAGCGCCTGCGACTGGGGCACATGCGTGAAGGGCGCGAACACCGCATTGCCGGAAAGCAGCAACAGGTCTCGGAATTGCTGGGCAAGCAGGCGCACTTGGTCGAGGAGCTCGCATCGACGTTGGGCGATGCCTACTGGATCGCCGAACCGGTTGACATCATCGCGCAGAACCTGGTGCAATATGCCGCCGCGCGCGAGCAGGCGCACGAGCTTTCGGTGCATTGCGAATTCTACGAGGCACGCGGCGCCACGCTGGTGACCGTGATCGCCGCCGACCACCCCGGATTATTCTATCGCATCGCGGGTGGCATCCACCTTGCCGGCGGCAACATCATCGATGCGCGCATTCACACCACCCGGCAGGGCTGGGCGCTGGACAATTTCCTGGTGCAGGATCCGCATGGCGGGGCCTTCGCCGAAAGGAGCCAGCTCGACCGGCTCAAGAAGAGCATCGGCGATGCGCTGGCCAATCGGGTCGATCTTGCCCCTCGCCTGGCGCAGCGCCCGCTGGCGCACAGCCGCGCGCGCGTATTCGATGTCAGTCCCCGCGTGCTGTTCGACAACAAGGCATCGAACCGGTTCACTGTGATCGAGGTCAACGCCCGCGACCGTCCGGCACTACTCAACCGGCTCGCCCGCACGCTGTTCGAACAGCGGCTGGTGGTCCATTCGGCACACATCACCAATTATGGCGAGCGCGCCGCCGATACGTTCTATGTGACCGACCTGACCGGTCACAAGCTGAGCGTGGGTGAGCGTATGGATGCAATCGAGAAGGCCCTGATCGAAGCAGCAAGCGACGCGCTGCAGGACAAGCTCGAGAACGCCTAGCTGCGCGTCAGCCGCGCTCGCCGAACAGCGCGGTGCCGACGCGGACATGCGTTGCGCCGAGCATGATTGCGGTTTCGTAATCACCGCTCATCCCCATGCTCCGGCCATCAAGCCCGTGATCGCGGGCGAGCTTGTCGAGAAAGGCGAAGAAGGGCGCGGGTTCGATGTCGAACGGCGGTATGCACATCAGCCCGGCGAGGGGGATCTCGGCCGCGCGAGCCTGATCCAGCAGAGCAGGAAGCTCTCCGACCGGGCATCCGCCCTTCTGCGGCTCCTCGCCCACGTCGACCTGGACGAAACACGGCACCTTCCGCCCGACCTTGTCGAAAGCCTTGGCCAATGCGGTGACCAGGCTGGGCCGGTCGAGCGAGTGGATGCAATCGAACAGCTGCACTGCATCTTCGGCCTTGTTCGATTGCAGCTGCCCGATCAGGTGCAGCGTCACATCCGGATAGTGTTCACGCAGGGCAGGCCACTTGCCTTGTGCTTCCTGCACGCGATTTTCGCCAAAATGGCGCTGTCCCTGTTCCAGCAACGGCACGATCGCATCGGCCGTGTGAGTCTTGCTGACCGCAACCAGCGTTACCTCATCCGGCTCGCGGCGCGCGATCTTGCACGCCTTTGCGATATTGGCTTGCACTTGCTGAAGCGGGGTCTCTGCCTTTTCCATGGCGAGGCGCTATAACGCCCCCATGCCGAGGCGCCAGTCCCTCCCGTTGCTGTGGCTCCTGTCCGACGCGCGCAATGACGCGGGCCTGGAGCAAGCATTGCGCGCCCTGCCCGCAGGATCGGGCTTCGTCTTCCGACACTATCACCTGAACGACACAGCACGGCGGCAGCGCTTCGACGAACTGGCGCGTATCGCACGTCAGCACGGGCACGTTGTTGTCCTGGCGGGCAGCGAGGACTGGGGTGCGGATGGCACCTACGGTCCGCCCGGGCGGCTTGGCGGTGGACTGCGCCTTGCGACCGCCCACGATGGCGATGAATTGCAGGCAGCGGTCGATAGCAAGGTGGATGGCATCTTTCTCTCGCCAGTCTTTCCGACCGCTTCGCATCCCGGTGCTGAAACGCTCGGCATCCACGGCTTTCACGTCCTTGCCCAGCAATCGCCGGTGCCGGTCATCGCTCTTGGGGGAATGACCCATGATCGCGCCCGCGAACTCGACTGGCCGCGTTGGGGGGCGATCGACGGACTCGGTTGATCGAACACGCCTTGACCTCGGAGTCTTCGAGGATTCATACTGCTGAACTCGACGGATCAGGGGAATACACATGGCCACGCGCGCAGGCGCAGCATCCGATTGGCGCGCGGCGTTTCGCCGCTCGATGCGGCGTGCACTGCACATGAGCGGCGCGGGGTTGCTATTTGCGCTCCTGTTGTTCTTCGCACTCGCGCTGGCGAGCTATACGCAGACAGATCCCAGCCCTTCAACTGCGGCCGCCGGGACCGACATCCGCAACTGGATGGGGGCTAGCGGCGCCTGGGCGGCCGAACGCGCACTCAATTACCTTGGAGTGCCGGCGATCCTACTGTTGCCGCTGCTCTATATTTCGGCCCGCCGCCTGTGGACCGGTGTCGAGGATGCCGACGAGGAAGAAACGCCCGGGCGCTGGTGGGGTCCCTTCGCGATGCTGCTTGCCGCGATGGTGTTGCTGGGTACGGTCCTGGCGCTGGTTTTCGAACCCGCCACGGGTTCATTGCCGGCTGGCCTGGGCGGTCTGTTCGGCCAGCTGGGCGGGCTTGCCATCGAAGGGGTTTCAGATCGCTTCGGTGCGGGAGTTTCAGGCTGGGTCACCCTGGCGCTGGCACTGATTTCGCTCGCGGGAGGCATTGCCCTTGTCACGCGCGTCTTCGCGATCGACTGGCTGCAGTTTCTCACTCTTCCCGACTTCGTGAAGAAGCCTCCGCAGATATCCGAAATCGATCTCCCTCTGATGCCGAAGCGTCAGAAGCGCGCCAAGGTACCAGCTGGCGAAGGTGATACGGAGGAAGTCGCCCTACTCCAGCCACGTCGCAGCCCCGAGATTGCTGATCCTGCGCCTGCTCCGGCCAGCCCGCGGCCGGCGAAGGCGAAGCAGCGCGACATGTTCGCAAGCTTTCAGCTTCCCAGCTTGGACCTGCTCGACGATCCGCCCGAACACGCGGTGCCCAAGCTCGACAAGATGGCGCTCGAGCGCAATGCGCGCCTGCTCGAAAACGTGCTCGACGACTTCAACGTCAAGGGCGAGATCACCGCGGTGCGCGCCGGCCCGGTGGTCACGATGTACGAGCTGGAGCCCGCGCCGGGCATCAAGGCCAGCCGCGTGGTCGGGCTCGCGGAGGACATTGCGCGCAATATGTCGGCCATCTCGGCGCGCGTTTCGCCGATCCCCGGCAAGACGGTAATCGGGATCGAGCTGCCGAATGCCGACCGGCAGACGGTCAGCTACAAACAGCTGGCAGCCAGCGCCGCCTTCGTCGATAACAAGGGTACGCTGCCGATGATCCTGGGCAAGGATATCGCAGGCGAGCCGATCGTCGCCGATCTTGCTGCCATGCCCCACTTGCTGGTGGCGGGCACCACCGGCTCAGGCAAATCGGTCGGGTTGAACGCAATCCTGCTTTCGTTGCTCTATAGGTTCACACCCGACGAGTGCCGGCTGATCCTGATCGACCCCAAGGTACTTGAACTCAAGACTTACGACGACATCCCCCACCTGCTCTCGCCCGTGGTGACCGAGCCGCACAAGTCGGTACGTGCACTCAAATGGGCGGTCGAGGAGATGGAGCGGCGCTACCGCATGATGTCGAGCGTCAACTCACGCAATATCGCCGGTTTCAACGAGAAGATCCGCAGTGCGATCACCAAGGGCAAGCCGCTGGGACGTCGGGTTCAGACCGGTTTCGACCCCGAAACGGGTGAGGAACTCTACGAAGAGGAGCAGCTCGATTACGAACCGCTGCCGCTGATCGTTCTGATCGTCGATGAGTTGGCCGACCTCATGGTGACCGTCGGCAAGGAGATCGAGGTGCTGATCCAGCGTCTTTCGCAGAAGTCGCGCGCCGCTGGCATCCACCTGATCATGGCGACACAGCGTCCTTCGGTCGATGTCATCACCGGTGTGATCAAGGCCAACCTGCCTACGCGCATCAGCTTCAAGGTGACCAGCCGGATCGATAGCCGAACCATCCTGGGTGAGCAGGGCGCAGAGCAGCTACTGGGCAAGGGCGACATGCTCTACAAGCCCAACACCGGCGCGATGATCCGCGTCCATGGCCCGTTCGTGGCGGACGAAGAGGTCGAGCGGGTGGCCGACCATTGGCGTGCTCAAGGCAAGCCCGAGTATGTCGATGCGGTGACCGAAGAGCCCGAAGACGGCTTCGGCTTCAGCTTCGAGGACGACTTCACCGCCTCCGATAACCCCGAAGAGCGCAAGTATCGCCAGGCCTGCCAAATCGTATTCGAGAACCAGAAGGCCTCGGGCTCGTGGCTCCAGCGTCAGATGGGCGTGGGCTACAACACCGCTGCCAAGTGGATCGAGCGAATGGAAGAAGACGGACTGGTCGGTCCCGCCAACCACGTCGGCCGCCGCGAAATCTTCAGGGATCGCGACGGCAACCCGATCTAGCGGTGGCTAGGCCGCCTGGAGGCTGGGTGGTTCGATATAGCGCGAAGCGGGGCGAATGACGCGACCCGTCCGAGCCTGTTCGCGCGCATGCGCCAGCCAACCAGCCGTGCGCCCCATGGCAAACACCGCGGTAAAACAGTCCTTGGGGAAGCCCACCGCTTCGAGCAGTAAGGCGGTGTAGAATTCGACATTGGTTTCAAGCACCCGGTCCGGCTTGCGGCGGCGCAATTCGGCAAGTGCGGCTTGCTCAACTGACTCGGCGAAGGTGAGGCGGGCATTCGATCCAGCAAGCTTCGCGACTTGCGCCTTCAGCACATCGGCACGCGGATCGCGAGTGCGGTAAATGCGATGGCCGAAGCCCATGAGTCGGTCCCCGTGATCGATCGCGCGTGAGATCCAGGCGCTGGCGTCACCTTCCTGTGCAATGGCATCGAGCATATCGATCACCGGCCCGGGCGCGCCGCCGTGGAGCGGTCCCTTGAGGGCACTATAACCAGCCAGAACCACCGAGGTCAGTCCCGCCTGGGTCGAAGCGACGACACGTGCCGCGAAGGTCGAAGCGTTGAGTCCATGGTCTGCGACAGTGACGAGATAAGCGTCGAGTGCATTCGCTGCGCCATTGTGCCCGAGCATGCGAACCACATCGGCCGAATGCCCCAATGATTTATCAGGCGGTACAGGAAGGTTGCCGTCGCGCTGGCGGATCAGCGCCGGGAGCGCAACCGCAGGCAAGGCGAGGAGGCGGAACGCATCGTCGATGCCAGTTGCATCTGGCAGCAGGGCGACCAGCGCGCGAACTCCATCATACGGTGGGAGAGCGGAGAGTAGGGGCAACCTGGCGCGGATCTGATCGAACACCTCGACCCTTGCCACTGCCAGCTGGCGGGCAAGTTGCGTCTCGTTGGGCAGGTCTTCGAAAAAGCCCGTGAAGAGCAGATGGACCAGCTGCTCGAATGTCCTGCAGCCCGTCAACTCGTCGAGCCGATGCCCGCGGATCACCAGTTCGCCTGCTTCGCCGCGAACGTCTGACAAGACCGTTTCGGCGGCGATCACCCCTTCAAGCCCGCTGGTCATATTCATTCCTCCAGAATTGCTTTGAAGCTGATCTGAGGAGTCTCGACAATTGAATCAATCTTGATCAATATAATCAATATGAATGAATGGATGACCCGCGACGAAGCGCTGGCCCGATTAGGCGTCAAGGCACAGACTCTCTATGCCTATGCCAGCCGCGGGTTGATCGGACGGGCTGCACAGGATCGGGATCCACGTCGCAGCCTCTATCGCAGCACCGACGTCGAAGCGCTGGCGAGCCGCCGCAAGCGAGGGCGCGCAACCGCAGCAATCGCAGCCAGCACGCTGTCCTGGGGCGAACCCACCATCCCCACTTCGATCTCGACAGTCATCGACGGCGATCTGGTCTATCGCGACCAAAGCGCGGCAATTCTTGCTACCGATCGATCGCTCGAACAGATCGCCTCATTGCTATGGCAGGTCGAACAGGTCGAATTCCCTGCCTGCGCTCCCACCGACAATGCCTTCCGAGCCATTGCCGAACTGGCGGGCACTGCACGGCCGATCATGGGACGAAGTCGCGACAAGCTCGTGCCGGAAGCGGCCACTGCAGTATCAGCAATTGCTGCTGGCCAGGGCGTACAAGGCGAAGGGCCGATGCACCTGCGAGTTGCGGAGGCCCTGGAGGTCAGGGGCGAGGGTGCCGACTGCATCAGGCGTATCCTGGTGCTGCTCGCCGACCATGAACTGAACCCATCGACATTCGCCACGCGGATTGCCGCTTCGACCGGGGCACCTATGCCGGCGTGCATCCTTGCCGGGCTCGCGACCCTGTCGGGCCCCAAGCATGGTGGCGCCGGGGCAGCCCTGGCTGCCTTGCTCGACGAAAGCCTGGTCAATGGAGCAGGCACCACGGTCGATCGCTGGCTGGGAACAGGCTTGCCGCTACCGGGATTCGGGCATCCGCTCTATCCAGCGGGGGACCCCCGGGCAAAGGCGATACTCGCGACCGTCGAATTGGATGAAGCGTTGGCGCGGCTGCATAGCGCAGTGACAGAGACCGGAGACGCACTTCCGAATGTCGATTTCGCCATACTTGCTGCCGCTCGTGCGTACGGAATGAAGCGACACGCGACCTTCTCGCTATTCGCCATAGCCAGGACCGTCGGTTGGGCTGCCCATGCAATGGAACAAGTGCGTTTGGGCTCGATCATCCGGCCGCGCGGGATATATCGTGCCGAAAGCTAGTACACAGCGGCAAGATAATGAGGGTAGGCGGCGGCATTTCGCATTAAGAGCCGTTTCTCGTGGCAATTGGGGTAGTTTGGCGATCCATGGCTGAAACATTGAGTACCGAGCCGGAAGATGCGGGCAGCAATCTTCCTCCACCGTTGAGTCGTTACACCTTGCTGCGCGCACTCGTTGAACTTCAGACATGGTGGCGAGAGGCGATCGTCGGCCAAACCGACCATGAACACACGATCGAGCAGGTTCGCGACGAGTCGCTGCTAACCAGCCGTTATGTTTTCATGACCCTGATGTCGGCCGGGATCGCGATCCTCGGCCTGCTACTTTCCTCACCGGCCGTAGTCATTGGGGCCATGCTGCTTTCCCCACTGATGAACCCGATTATCGGGACCGGGTTCGCCTTGGCCACCGGCGATGCACGTTGGCTGCGGCGCTGCGGCAAGGCACTTGCGATAGGCTCGATATTGGCTGTCCTGTTCTGTGCGCTGATTGTCGTCAGTTCACCGCTGCAGACGGTTACCGAGGAAATTGCGGCCCGAACCCGCCCGAACCTTTTCGACCTGCTGGTTGCGCTGTTCTCCGCACTCGCCGGTAGCTATGCGCTGATCCGCGGACGCGAGGGCACGATCGTCGGGGTTGCCATCGCGACGGCCCTTATGCCGCCGCTGGCAGTCGTCGGGTTTGGGCTGGCCACGCTCAACTGGACCGTTTTCGGCGGCGCACTTGGCCTGTTCGTGACCAACCTCGTCACCATTGCGCTAACCGCAGCTGTTATGGCCCGGTTCTTTGGGTATCGGTCCGGATTGAGCGAGCGGCAGAGTCGCCTCCAATCGCTGATCATTGTCGCGGTGTTCGTGGCATTGGCGGTACCGCTGGGCTTTTCCCTACGAACCATCGCATGGGAAGCCAACGGCCAGCGCATCGTCAACCAGGAGGTCAAGGACGCCTTCACCGGGCGCGCGCGGGTCGACCAGCCAGTGGTGGATTGGGATGCGGAACCGGTATCGATCACTGCGAGCGTGTTTACGCCCGAATTCCGCTCCGATGCGGACGCCGAGATTACGCGCCGGCTTGAGCGGCGGCTCGGACGCCCTGTCGTCGTCACGGTCGACCAGTTCCAGGTGGGTACCGATCCGCGCGCAGCCGAACAGGCGGCACTTGCGCAAGCCAGGGCGCGAGAGGCTGCGGAGGCGAGCGAACGCCAGATTGTCGCGCTGGCCCAAAGCCTGGCTCTCTTGGCCGGGGTGGAGCGCAATGACGTATTGGTTGACCGCGAAAGCAAACGCGCCTCAGCATCCGCTCGCCCACTCGAGGGCCTTCGTCTGGCTGGCTATCGCGAACTTGAGCGAAGACTAGAGCGTGCCACTCCGGGCTGGACCGTGCAGCTAAGGCCGCCCCTCCAACCGCTCCCGACAATAACCCTGGATGGCGACAAGCCGGACACGCTTGGTACCGAGGCCCTCACCCTTATCGAGTGGGCTGCGGCGCGGACCGGCAATCCAATTGCGCTCTCCGGGCCCGAATCTGCCCTGCCTGCGCTGACGCAAGAGCTAGAACAAGCGGGCGTCCAAGTTACCTCACGGACGGAGCAAGGCTCGGTCGTGACGGCTTGCGGGGGTTTAAACTGACGCGACCCGGTTGGCGGGCCGGGCTGAAACGAGCGAGGCGGGCGACCCGGGTCACCCGCCTCGACTATTTCATGGCAAGGACCTGGACCCAGCCAAACGTGCGGAGCGAGCTAGTCGCCCGCCCCGCATTCACGATTACATGCGATAGCTCAGCTGGATGTAACCGAACTGACCCGGGATATCGTAAGTGGTCGGATCGTAGTTCGGGCCGGTGCAGCTGAAGCAGGCCGGCGGATCGGTGTCGAAAACGTTGAGCACACCGACCGACAGACGGAAGGATTCATCGAGGAACTTCGGCGTTATGCTGAACTGCACG
>NZ_JAYPTL010000002.1:33532-35131 GCF_038133525.1 Erythrobacter sp.
TATGCTCAAATCACCGACCCCATCGCCCCGCGCGGTGCGGGGGTGCCCGGTCCCTTCGGTCCCGCCTTGTATGTCGCGCCCCTTCACGCCCCCATCGACGCTACCCAGTGCCCAGGTAAGGACGCCGTTCGCCTTGAACTTCGGATAGGACTGGTCGGGGAAGCCGCGCGTGGTTCCACGGAAGTCGATCGTCGAGGTTCCGGACGCCGTGGGGAAGGTTTCCTCATAGGTGTCGAGATAGTTCGCATTGATCGACAGACCGAAGGTACCGGCCGAAGTCTCCTCCGAACGGAAGGTCAGGGTGGCGTCGAAGCCCTTGGTCTTGATCTCACCGATGTTCAGCAACAGGCCGCGGATCGCCGAAACGATACCGCTCGACGTGCGGGTGATGTTGCCGCAGGCCAGCGGATCATTGAGGAAGGCACAGCGAGTCAGCGTTTCCTGCGGGTTGATCGCCGCGATCGCGCCATCGACCGTGATGTCGTAATAGTTGACCTCAAGGCTCAAGTCGCGAACGAAGCCGCCGCGTGCCCACTCTGGGCTGTAGACCGCACCGAACAACCAGGTTTCCGAGGTTTCCGGATCGAGATCGACGTTGCCGCCGGTCAAGGTCGGCAGCTGGCCACCGTTCGGTTCATTGTAGCTACCATCGACGGGAACGCCGTTGGCATTGCAGTTCTGCCGAACCGTGGAGTTGGTCTGGTAGGGCGACCCGGCAACGTTGGTGCAGGGATCGTCGATCGGAGCATCGGCACGCGATTGGGCGCCGAACAATTCGCCCAGCGCCGGGGCACGGAAGCCTTCGGCATAGGAACCACGCAGAAGGAGGTCGGTCGTCGGCTTCCACAGCACGGTACCTGTGAAGCTGGTGTTCTTGAAGCCGGTCGAATAGCGCGCATGTCGCACGGCGCCGTCGAGTTCGAGCTGCTGGAAGAAGGGCGTATCCTTGAGCAGCGGAACGCGCAGTTCGCCATAGAACTCGTCCGAGTTATACTTGCCCGACGCCGCCTGCGCCGGAATGTCCGAACCCAGCCCCGCCTGAATGATCGGGTCGGGAGTGAACGAACCCTTCTGGTAGCGGTGCTCGTAGCCGACGGCGATGCCAACCGCACCACCGGGCAAGTCGAACAGTTCGCCCGACAGGTTGGCGGTATAGTCCTGCAGATCCTGGTCGCTCTTGGCGCGTTCGTCGAAAGCGATGAAGTTGAGCATCTCCTGCGTGATGGAGCCCGCGCCGCCAAAGATGTTGAGCGGAACACAATCACCGGTACAGTTGGCGAGCGGGCCGAGCGCCTGCGCAACCTTCGCCGCATTGACGTTGCCGGTGAACAGCTGATGCGCATCGTTAAAGCCGATGACCGCATTGAGATCCCAGTAGAAGTTGCGACCGCCGATATCGAAGGTTCCGTCGAGCGTCGCCGAGCCGGTCCAGGTATCCACCGTCTGGCGGTAGGTACGCTGACCGTTCTCGACCAAGCGCCGTCCGATAAAGCTGTAGGTTGCCGGCTGGCCATCGGCCCCCGAATTCAGCGTGATGCCAAACGGGTTGAAAGGGTTGGTGGCATCGATCGAGATCGTGTCGAGGAGGTTGCCGTTACC
>NZ_JAYPTL010000002.1:35141-107033 GCF_038133525.1 Erythrobacter sp.
GCATCGGGTCCGATGAAGAGCGGCAAGAAGGCCGCCTGGTTCTTCGAGTTGCGGCGGTTGTAAACGAACCGCGTACGCAGATTGATCGAGTCTGAAACCTCGATCTTGGTGCTGAGCCAGGCGCCATAGCGTTCTGATGGCGTCACCAGCAGGTTGAAGGGTGCGAAGTTGAAGCGATCCGCGTTGGTGAAAGCGCGGAAATCGCCTCCGACCAGCGTGGGATCGTAGACACCGCGGGTCGTCAGCGGCGAGTTGCGCACGGTAACGCTACCGCCTGCGGGCAGCGAAGGGTTGCCCGGGTTGAACACAATACGCCCGCCCAGCGTGCCCGACGAACAACCGCCGACCGCATCGGTACAGCTGGTCTGGCCAGGGTTCGGGAATTGCGTCAACGCACGGTCGGCGGTGAGAATTTGCTTCTGATCCACGTAGTCGGCACCAAAGACGACTTCGATGCCGGGACCACGCGTGCCGTAGCTCACGCTCAGTTCGGTCGTCTCGCCATCGCCTTCCGCCAGGTATTGGCCGTATTTGGCCGAGGCCTGGAGGCCGTCCTGGCGGCTCTTGGTGATGATGTTGACGACGCCGGCAATCGCGTCGGAGCCGTAAAGCGGCGACTGGCCGGACTGAAGGACTTCGATCCGCTGGATCATACCCTGCGGAATCGAGTTAAGGTCGATGGTCGATGGAATGCCGCTGGCTGCAGTCGCCGGGACGTAACGAAGACCGTCGACCAGGACGAGTGTGCGCTTGGCCAGCAAATAGCGCAGGTCGATTTCGGCGGTACCTGCGCCGACACCGCCGCCATCCTGCGGGTTGCCAATGTTACCCGAGTTGTTCACGCGCGTGTTGAGGCCGCCAGCTGCGCTCGGCAGGCGCTGAAGGATGTCGGCGACCGACGAAAGGCCGGACTGCTGCAAGGCGCCCTGATCGAGCGTCACAACCGGCGACGGATTGTCGAGCGGGTCGCGGCGGATTCTCGAGCCGGTTACGACGATGGCTTCGGAGGGTTCCTGGGTTTCGACAGCGTCAGCCCCAGCGTCTTGCGCTTGGGCTGCGACAGGAACGGTGAGCGCAAGCACAGAGGTGCTGGCCGCAAGAATGAGGGTACGACGCATCGGGTCTTTCCTTTGACTATGGTGACCATAGAATCGCGCGTAACTGCCATTCCGCACAGCGAAAAATGTGCAGGCACTTCTCAAAATTTACAGTTGTAACAATTTCGTCACAGCCGGTCATTCGGCCGATCATGCCGAATTTCGAAGGCACCCACTGGACAGGCTTGCCTGCCAATATCGGCAGGCAAAAGGAAAGGGCGGGAGATTTGCTCCCCCGCCCTTACGTTTTCATGAGTTAGGCGATCAGTACTTCACGCGAATGCGGGCGTACCAGAAACCACCGTTGATCCCGAACGGGCCACCCGGGCGCGGATAGACCGAGCCGTTGGAGATGCTACCGGTGGAGTCATAGATCGGGTTGTTGATCGTTGCCGCGATCTTGTCGGGATAGGTATTGAACAGATTGTTCGCACCCAACGTGAGCGTGTATTTCTCAGCGAAGGTATAGCTCACATCGAGGTCAGTGATGAACTTGGCACCGAAATGCTGGCCATCAATGATTGCGCCGGTTGAGAGGTTGCCCTCACGGATCGGGTAATCGTTCGAATCCCGCCATTCGCCATAGTAGCTCTCGCGCAGATTGACCGACCACGGTCCAGACGACCAGTTGGCTGCGAAAGTGGCCCGATGGTTCGGGGCGAGGTACTTGATATCGATCAGCTGGGTCGGCCCGATGACGCCAGGATCGAAGTCGGTCACCTTGCTCTTGTTGTAGTTATAGGCGAGCGTCATGTTGAGATCGCCATCGGCCAGCCCGGTGCGATAGGTCGCCACCAGATCGACGCCCCGGGTCCGCGTATCGAACCCATTGGTGAAGTACTGGACCGACCCACCTTCGCCAACGCCGGCCAGCGACGGAAGTGCTACGATATCGGCGGCAGTGACGTTGAAGGTCTGCGAGATACCGATACGGTCGCGGACCTTGATCGAGTAGGCGTCAACCGTGACGGTAAAGTTGCTGGTCGGCTCGAGCACGAAGCCGGCACCAAAGTTCGTTGATTCTTCGGGGCCAAGAGTTGTCGCACCGAAATACTGCGCGATGTCGCTGGTCACCGGATAGGTGCCCACCTGGACCTGGTTGCCCTGGATGAAGGTGGTGGTCAGCACCTGCACGTTGTTCTGGCCCGGCGAAGGAGCGTGGAACCCAGTGCCCGCAGTGGCGCGGATGGCGAGAATGTCCGACAGTTCGAGGCGCGCATTGACCTTGCCCACGGTCGTGCTGCCGAAGTTCTCGTAGTGTTCGTAACGGCCGGCAACGCCCATCGAGAAGCGTTCGGTAATGTCACCTTCAAGGCCGACATAGAAGCCGTAGCTCTTTTCGCTGCTCTTGCCGGCAAAGGTGGGGCTGGTGCCGCCATAACCGCTTGCAGCCGGAGGCAGGGTAACGGTCGAGTCGAAGGCATAGACCCCGCCGCCCTGGTCAACATAGAGGTTCTGAACCGCATAGGGGCCCGCGCCATAGGACTGTGGGTCGCCTTCGGTGGCTTCATATTCCTCGCGCCGGAATTCGGCGCCACCCGACAAGGTCAGTGGGCTGGCTAGCCCGAAGTCGAGCGGATAGGTCATGTCGAGGTTCAGGTTGATTTCGCGCTGGATCAGCGTGCCGAACTCGAATTCGGTCTGCGTGTCAGGGCCGTAGGATGGCGCCAGCGAATTATACATCGACAGGTTGAGTGACTGGCGCGCAAGCGAACCCGAAACATCATAGGTGAAGCCCGAATCCATTTCACCGCGGACACCCGCCACGCCGATGGCCTGCTTGGTCACACCCACGAAACGCGGTGTGAAACCGGCCGGGTACAGTTCGGTGAAGTTGAAAACATTACTATCCTTGACCCAGCCACCCGATGGGCAGGTGGCGCTACCCGTTGGGCATGGGGTCAGATAAATCGGGTGACGGAATGCCGAGTTGGCACTCAGCGTACCCGTGGTATTGTTCGTACCATCGAAGCGGGTTGCCGTGGTCGTGACCGCTTCACGATAGTTGAAGCTCTGGTCCGCCTTGGATCGTGCGAGGTTGCCGAACAGGTAGAACGTCGCATTGGGCGACAGTTCGATCTCGCTGTTGAGGATGAATTTCCAGCCATGCGATGGTGACGTACCCCAAATCTGCACAGGGCCCGGATAATTGGGCAACTGGTCGGCGAGATTGGGGAATTGGTTGGCGAAGTTGACTGCCGAGGGGCGTTGCACGCCGCGGCTGGTGCCATTGGTGTCCGAATATTCGCCGGCGAGCGAAATGAAGCCGGCATCGCCCAGGGCCACGCCGCCATAGCCAGCGACCTGCCAGGTCTCACCGTCGCCGCCATTGTCGTAATTCTGGCCGTAAAGCCCCTGCGCCTCGAAACCGATATCGTCACGCAGGCCGTAGTTGAGCACGCCGCCGATGGCGTCAGAACCGTATTGGGCCGTTGCGCCGTCGCGCAGCACCTGCAAATTGCCTACCGCGATCGCCGGGATCGATGAAATATCGGCACCCTGAGAACCAAAGGACAGCGCGGTGTCGCCACCGGTATAGACCTGCACCAGGGCCGAACGGTTGAAGCGCTTGCCATTGAGCATGACGAGGATGTTGTCAGCTGGCAGACCGCGCAGCGATGGTGCGCGCACGAAGGTGGAGGCGTCGGAAATGGTGTTCTGCGGCACGAAGAACGACGGAACGATGTTCTTCACGACATCGAGCATGTTCGCCGCGGGCTGCTGCTGAAGCTCGGCCGCATCGATAACGTCGACAGGCGAAGCGGAATCGGTCGCGCTGCGGTCGGTACGGCGCGTCCCGAGGACGACGATCGATCCCGATGGGGTTTCGTCGGCACTTGTTTCGGCATCCTGAGCCATCGCGACATCGGCGCTCGCAATCGCGCAAACCGCCGTTGCTCCTACCAGCAATGCCTTGATTGAAGTCTGGGTAACCCGCTTGTTCATCGTTCCCTCCGTCTTGCTACCGACATGCAGGAGATGCAGCCTTGCGAGGCTTCTCCCGCCCTTGACCCTTAGCGTCTGCATACGAAACGACAGGTTCGGTGCAAGGCGCCCCAGTGCATACCGAGAATATTGCGTAAGAATCGGGTTTTTTGGCAACAATCGAAAAATTCGACGGCTGACCGGAAAACCCCCTCAAGCGGGGCTGGAACAGCGCGCGATGGGATAGCCTCGCCATGTCTTGATGTTGCGGATCGTGAAGCTCGAGCGCATCGAGGAAACGCCGGGTAAACGCGCAAGGCAATCGCGATGGATTGCGTCAAACTGGGCGAGATCCGCTGCGGCGACCCGCAACAGATAGTCGGCATTGCCGGACATCAGGTTGCAATCGAGGATATCGTCGAAGTCGCGCACCGCATCCTCGAACCGGTCCATGACCTCTCGGCTTTGGCTGGTCAGGGTAATCTCCACGAATACGACCAGGCTCAATCCCAGCTTGCGCGGATCGAGCCGCGCACCATAGCCGGAAATGATCCCGGCCTGCTCCAGTGCCCGTATCCTGCGGTGGCAGGCAGATGGTGAAAGAGCGGCCCGCTCGGCCAATTGCGCGATGGATTGAGTCGAGTCACTCTGCAGCGCCTCGAGCAGCTTGATGTCAGCGCGATCCATCGAATGATTTCCCAAAAAATAACAGAAAATCGGAAAATATCACCAATCCTACCCGCCGGGAAGGTCAAATGAGGCAAAAATTCTCGCGCTGATGAGAGTATGTTTGGCGCAATAGAGGAGAACCCCCATGCGCATTGGCTGCCCCAAGGAAATCAAGAACCACGAATATCGCGTCGGCCTCACCCCAGAGAGTGCTCGCGAACTGGTAAACCACGGTCACGAGGTCTGGATCGAAACCCAGGCGGGCGCAGGGATCGGTGCGACCGATGCGCAATATGTCGCCGCTGGCGCCAAGGTCGTTGATGGCCCCGAGGTGATCTTCGCCGAATGCGAAATGGTGGTGAAGGTCAAGGAACCCCAGGCGGTAGAACGTGCCCGGCTCCGCGAAGGCCAAATCCTCTATACCTACCTCCACCTGGCCCCCGATCCGGAACAGACCAAGGAACTGCTTGCGAGCGGCGTGACCGGGATCGCCTATGAAACCGTTACGGGCCCCGGCGGCACACTGCCGCTGCTCAAGCCGATGAGCCAGGTGGCGGGCCGCATGAGCGTGCAGGCCGGCGCCACTGCGCTCGAAAAGGCCCAGGGCGGCCGCGGCGTGCTGCTCGGCGGCGTTCCGGGCGTAATGCCGGGTAAGGTTACCGTGATCGGTGGCGGCGTTGTTGGCTTCAACGCCGCGCAAATGGCAGCCGGCCTGGGTGCGGATGTCACCATCCTCGATCGCAGCCCCGAAGTGCTCGAACGCGTCGGCACGCATTTCGAAAGCCGCGCCAAGACCCGCTTCTCCAATGCCGCCAACCTGTATGAATCGGTTTGTGAGGCAGACCTCGTCATCGGCGCGGTGCTGATCCCTGGCGCTGCGGCGCCCAAGCTGGTCAGCCGTGATATGCTGAAGGACATGCAGAAGGGTGCAGTGCTCGTCGATGTTGCAATCGACCAGGGCGGTTGCTTTGAAACCTCGCACCCGACCACCCATGCAGATCCAACTTACGTGATCGACGATATCGTCCACTATTGCGTGGCCAACATGCCGGGCGCCGTGGCGCGCACCAGCACCTATGCGCTCAACAACGTTACCCTGCCACACGCCCTGCGCATTGCGCAGCTCGGGTGGAAGGAAGCGTTGCGTAGCGACCCGCATCTGGCCGAAGGCCTCAACGTCCACGGTGGCGAAGTGACTTACGAGGCAGTCGCCAAGGAACTCGGGTACGCTTACCGCCCGGTCACCGACCTGCTTGGCTGATACAAGGCGTTACCAGGGGTTTACCGCCTGCGAACCTTTCCCGGTTAAACGCCGGTGTGATGTGGGTTGGTACATTCCGTTGTCTGTTCGGAGCCCTGTTGCTTGCGCTGTGCATCCTTCCGGGGGTGCAGGCGCAAGCCGCAGGGCATTCGCCGGTAGGTGAACGCTGTGGTGTCACGCTTGATGCCGTCCCCGCCGCCGGTGATCTGCCGCAAATCTCCGATTGGCACTGCCCGGCACGCTTCGATGTCGCCCCTGAAAAGGCGCAGATCATCCGGTTCGACCTGATCGACCGCAATGATCGCGCCCAATTGCGCTACGCCATTTCCCGCAAGGCGGATTTCGAGCGGCTGACCTTCGTTGCGCAGGATGTGGACGGCGCACAGCGCGTAACCAGCAACAACTTCGCCGATGGCCAGCAGGCCTATCTGGAGCGCCAGTTTTCACTGCCCCTGCCGAAAATCACCACGGAAACACACTACCTCTTCGCCATCATGACCGGTGGCAAGGAAACCATGCCGCTCGATTACCTCAGGCTGGAACCCCGGCTGCCGGGTTCGACCCCAGCAGAGCGCAATGCCTTGCTCCTCTATGCCCTGGTTATCGGCATCCTCATCATGCCGATCCTGATCGATCTGGGTGTCTTCTACGTTCTGCGCGACCGCTTCAGCCTGATGCACGCGGGTATGGTCGGCAGCACGCTGATTCACCTGGTCACCGTATCCGGCCTCAATCTGCCGTTCTTCGCGCTCAGCCTGCCGATGGCACGGTTCCTGGGCGTGGCCAGCTTCGGGGCCATCGTCATTGGCGCCAGCCTGTTCACCGAGTCATTCCTCGAGCGCGAGCATCTCTCAAAACGTGGACGCGCCATTTTCTACGGGCATGCAATTCTGGTCGCGATCGCTACTGCCGTCCACGCACCCCAATTTCATGCGCTTGGCCGTTTTCCGGCGGATTTCTTCTACGTGACCTGCCTTGCCGGTAGCCCATATTTTATCTGGGCGATCGCCAAGGCCTGGCGAGAAGGCAGTCGATCCGCCCGCTTCCTGGCCATCGGTTTCGCCCCCCTGATCATGGTGGGGGCGATCCGCACGAGCAGCCACCTGATCCCGGGCATGCCCACCTACGACGCCGGCACGCTCTTCCTGCTCGGTGGCGCACTTGAAGTCATGGCGACGACCCTCGGTGTGGCCGACCGCTTCCTGTCGCTGCGTCGCGAACGGGACCGGATGCTCACCGAAGCGCAGGCGCTCGCATTGCAGGCGCGGCGCGACCCCCTGACAGGAGCACTCAACCGTCGCGCCATAACGCAGGACTTCGACAGGCTTGTGAGCGAAGGCTACACGTCCTTCATGCTGGTCGATCTCGATCGGTTCAAATCGATCAATGATGAATATGGCCACACCATCGGGGACCGGGTCCTGCAGCTGACAGCGAATGCGTTAAGCGCCGATCCCGCCAGCAAGCTGGTCCGCATGGGCGGCGAAGAGTTTCTCCTGCTGCTGCATGGCAGCGACGCCTGCCACCGCGCCGAGGCACGCCGAAGGGCCATCACCGCAAGAGTACTGAAGGAGTTGGACGGCCTGGAACGGCCTGTTACAGCCAGCGCCGGCTTCCTCGACTTTAGCGCCGTGGCAAGCGAAGCCGATCTCGATTTCGCCATGCTTTACACCAGGGTAGACCAGTTGCTCTACTCGGCCAAATGCGAAGGTCGGAATCGAACGATCTACGATACCCTCGAATTATTCGATCCCAAACTCGACGCGGACGGCTCAGTAGCTGCCTAGGCAAGCTGCTGGCCTGTCCAAGAAATCGTAACCGAACCGTAACCCGTCCTTAAGTCCTTTGCCCTATCGGGGCGGCATGGGGTGGTTAACGGTGACCGTGGCGCGTCGCGCCCTGGCTGCGGCCATGCTCGCTATTCTGGCGAGCTTGGGATTGTTCGCCCTGCCCGCAGCGGCTGCTGAATTCAAACCTGGTTCGATCTGCCACACGGCCGGCCCCACCTCACTCGATCACGTCGTGATCGAAGGCCATCCCGAACGCTGGATCTGTCAGGACTCCGAATACGACTGGAAGAAACCCAGGCAACTGGTGCGGATCGACCTGCGCGACCGCAGCGTAGATCAACCGAACCCGCGCTTCGCCGAACTTGACCGGCACGAATTCGACCACCTGGCCGTCATCGTCAAAGGTCTCGACGGTTCGAGCGCCACCCGCAACTACGCTTTCAACGAGACCAGCCTGGGCTTCTCAAGCCTCCGCTCGATCATCTCGCTGCCCGAGATTCAGGAACAGGCCGCTTCGGTCGTCTTTGTAATCGACGGAACGAAGTGGCCTGAAGCCTTTGCCAATGCTGAGCTCGTCGAGAACGCATCGATGCCGCCGCTGGCAGGCTATGCCCATTTGCTCGCGGCGCTGATCTGCGGCCTGCTGCTCGCCCCGATGCTGTTCGACTTCGGCTATTATCGAGCACTGCGCGAGCCATTCCCGCTGTTCCACGCGCTGTTCTGTCTCATGGCCTTCGTCCAGACGGCTGCCGTCTCTGGCCTGATCCCGCTGCTCACCCCGATCGGCTTCGAGACCGAATTGTTGATCACCTATTTCAGCGTCGACATCATGATCGCGGCGACCATGCTGTTCGCCAGCAATTTCATCGAGCCTGAATTCTTCTGTCGGCGAAAGCGCCTGCTCCTCATGGGGATCGCTGTCGGTGCCCTGACCATCGGATCGCTGACGACCTTCCGGCCCGATCTGTTCGCCCGCTGGATCGATCATGCCTATTTCGGCACTTACATGATCCTGCTGGGCGGATACTTCCATGTGCTATGGAGCTGCTGGCGGATGGGCAGCCGAATGGCACCCTATCTGATCTTCGGATTTGCGCCATTCGCGGGGATCATGCTGATCCAGTTCACGACCACTGTCGTCTCGCCCAACGCGTATGGCTTTGACGAAACCTGGCCGCAGAACCTCGCGCTGCTATTCGAAGTGGTGGCAACGGCGCTTGCCGTGGCTGACCGTTTCATCTCGATCAAGCGCGAGCGCGACCAGGCCGTCAGCGAAGCGCGTTCGCTCGAAGTACTGAGCGAACGGGACGAGCTAACCGGCCTGTTCAATCGCCGCGCGCTGACCACGCGGTATGCCGACCTCGTGGCCGAAGGCTTCCATGCCATGGCGTTGCTCGACATCGACCACTTCAAGGAGATCAACGATCTGCATGGCCACCCGGTTGGCGACGAGGTGCTCAAATGCATGGCCGAAGCCCTGACCGTAGGTAGTGACGAGGATGCACAGGTCTTCCGCATCGGTGGCGAGGAATTCCTGCTGCTCTTGCGCGGAAACGATGCACGCCAGCGCGCTGAGGCGCGGCGCCGCGCATTGACCGCACGCACCTTCGCCATGATGGAAGGGCTCGAACGGCCGGTCACGGCGAGCATGGGTTTCCTCGATTTCGGGGCCGTAAGCGCAGAACCCGGCGTCGATTTCGGCACGCTGTACACGCGGGCCGATCAATTGCTTTATGCCGCCAAATGCGCTGGTCGGAACCGGACGATGGACGACCGGCTCGAGCTGTTCATTCCCGAGGATGAAGCGGGCGGGGCCATTGCCGCCGCCTGAGCTGCAGGCTCAGGCAAACGGTTCAAGCAATTCCGCCCGGACCCGCACCAGCCGCCCGGTTTCGCGATCGAGCATGGCCCAGGTCGTCGCCGCGGACACGATAATCTTGCCGTCTCCGTTGCGAAAATCGACCCGTCGAACTGAGGTTGCCCCGCGCGGCGCACCCTCGATCCAGGTTTCACCCGTGACGGCCTCTCCCTCGTCGATATTGCCGCGATAATCGATCTCGTGACGGGTCACGACCCAGAAATAGCTCTCGAGATCCTTGGGGCGGGCTACCGAATCCCAATGCGCGGTTGCCACGTCCTGGATCCACTGCACCCAGACGGCATTGTTGACGTGCCCGAGCTCGTCGATGTGTTCAGGCGCGGCCACGAATGTGCGATTGAAGCGCTTCATTGCGGTGCCGTCCCTATCATTCGGCCAGGCCGAGCTGCCAGAGCACGAATGCAACTTCTTCGGCCGTCTCGCGGATGGATTCGAACCGGCCTGACTTCCCGCCATGACCCGCGCCCATATTGGTCTTGAGCAGCAGTTCGTTGCCGTCTGTTTTGGACTCGCGCAATTTGGCGACCCACTTTGCCGGCTCCCAATAGGTCACGCGAGGGTCGTTGAGCCCGGCGGTCACCAGCATCGGCGGATAATCCTGCGCTGCCACCTGGTCATAAGGCGAATAGGCGAGGATCTGCGCGAAGGCGCGTTTGGAGGTGATCGGATTGCCCCATTCGGGCCATTCGCCCGGGGTCAGCGGCAGATCACCGTCGAGCATGGTTGCAAGCACGTCGACGAAGGGGACATGCGCCACCACCGCACCCCATAGCTCGGGATCGGTATTGGCGACGACGCCCATCAATTCGCCTCCAGCCGAACCGCCGGAGATGCTGATGCGACCCTTGGCGGTGTAACCCTTTGCTACCAGACCCTTGGCCACATCAACGAAGTCGTTGAAGGTATTGGTCCGCTCTTCGAGTTTGCCGGCCAGGTACCATTTGCGCCCCAGGTCGTCGCCGCCGCGGATATGGGCGATGGCATAGGCAAAGCCGCGATCGACCAGGCTCAACCGCGTGGTCGAAAAACCCGGCGGCACGGCATAGCCGTACGCACCATAGGCATAGAGGTGCAGTGGCCCGCCCGGCTTGCGATCCTTGCGCATGACTACGCTGACCGGAACCTTGGTCCCGTCGCGCGCCTCGATCTCGAGCCGTTCGGTGACATAGAGCGAGGGGTCGTAACCGCTCGGGATCTCCTGCTGCTTGAGCAGCTCGAGCTCTCCGCTGGCGACGTGATAGTCATAGACCGAATCCGGTGTGACCATGCTTTGGTACGACAGCCGCAACTTGTCCTGATGGTATTCGGGATTGTTGGTCAGGCCGGTAGTGTAGCTCGGCTCGGCGAAGGCGATCGGCTTGACCAGGCTGGGGTCCTCGTAGGAACGGAGCTGGATCTGGTCGAGGCCATTGAGCCGCCCCTCGGTCACATAGAAATCGCGGTAGAGTTCGAAGCCGTCGAGATAGAATTCATCCGAACCCTCGATCAGCGTGGTCCATTCCCCCGGATTGGCGAGAGACGCGGTGGCGAGGCGGAAATTGACGTGATCGTCGTTGGCGTGGATCCACACCACCCCGTCGCGCAGGTCGACGTCATATTCGACGCCTTTCTGGCGCGGCTTCACCAAGATCGGCTTTGCAGTCGGTTCGTTTGCGGGGGCAAGGTGCACCTCGGATGTTTCGTTGTCACCGGTACCGATGATCAGCCAATCTTCTTGCGCCGACAATGCCGCGCCGACCTGAAACGAATCGTCTTTCTCAAGGTAGACGAGGCGATCTTCGCTTTGCGGCGTACCAAGTCGGTGCACCATGAGGCGGTCAACACGCCAGCTGTCATTGACCAAGCCGTAGACAAGCTGCGTCCCGTCGGGAGTGAAGACGAGATTGCCCAATGTACCCTCTATGGCATCATCGCCCCAAGGTGCTCGCACATCAACGATCTCCTCGCTGGGCGGGATCTGATTGCCGAGGCTCTTGAAACGAACACGAAAACGCTCCGATCCGCTGCCATCGAACGAATAGGCGAGAATATTGCCGTCCCGGCTCACGGTGAAGGCGCCCAGGCGGAAGTATTCCAGCCCTTCGGCCAGCGCATTCTCATCGAGGATCAGCTGTGGATCGCCGTCGCCAATGGGCTTGCGGTAATATTTGCGATACTCCGCGCCCTCTTCGAATTCCGACCAATAGAGCCAGTCGCCCCGGCGCTGCGGGACGGTCGAATCGTCTTCCTTGATGCGCGCCCGCATCTCCTTGAACAGCGCATCCACCAGCGGTTTGTGCGGTTCCATCCGCATTTCGAACCAGGCGTTCTCCGCCTCGAGATGGGCCAGCACATCCTTATCGGTCACCTCGGGATAGCCGGGATCGCGCAGCCAGGCATAGGGATCAGCGATGGTGATCCCGTGATGCGAATAGGAAAACTCACGCTTTTCGGCCTTGGGCGGGGCGGCAGGGCGGCTCGTCGAAATGGGACAACTCCTTGTCGGGGGAACGGGTGGAAATGGGTGCCAGAGCGGCCTAAGTGGGGCGCATGACTATGCGCGCCAAGGGTGCGCGGCAAGCGCCGGGAAGCGAAACCACCGGCGCACAGGACAAAAGGACCCCGCGATGTTGATGCAAACCCACGAAGCCCGGCTCGACGGATTGCGCAAGGAGCTGGCGAAACGCGGACTGGACGGCTTCGTCATTCCGATCTCGGACGAACATATGAGCGAATATGTCGGCTCCTACGCCCAGCGGCTCAAATGGCTGACCGGCTTCGGCGGGAGCGCAGGCAGCGCCGTGGTGCTCAAGGACAAGGCGGCGATGTTCACCGACGGCCGCTATACCGTGCAGGTGCGCGATCAGGTCGACGGCAAGCTGTACGATTATGAGGATGTCCCCGCGACCAGCCCCGCCAAGTGGATCGCCGAACATGCCGCCCAAGGGTCGCGGATCGGCTATGATGCCTGGCTCCACGGGATCGATTGGGCCGAAACGGCCGGCAAGCAATTTGCCAAGAAGGGGATCGAGCTGGTTCCGGTCGACGGAAATCCGATCGACGCCATCTGGGGCGACCGCCCGCAACCATCGCTCAACGTCGCGACGCCGCATGACGAGAAGCTGGCAGGCCGATCGAGCGCGGAAAAGCGCGCCGAGGTGGCCGACTGGCTCAAGCGCGAAGGCTATGACGCAACCGTCATCACCGCGCTCGATTCGGTCGCCTGGCTGCTCAACATGCGCGGCACCGATGTCGACAACACACCTGTTGCGCTGTCCTATGTCCTGGCCCACGCCGATGGCACGGCAGAGCTCTTCATCGCGCCCGAGAAGGTAACGCCCGAGCTTGCCCAGCACCTCGGCAATGCCGTGACCGTGCGCCCGCGCGACCAGTTCCTCCCGGCGTTGGCCAGCTTCGCCGGGAAGACGGTCGCGGTCGACCCACAACACGCGGTGGCGGGGATCTTCCACGCCCTGGAAACGGGCGGTGCCAAGGTCGTGCGCGAAGGCGATCCTACCGTCTTGCCCAAAGCCATCAAGAACGCCGCGGAGCAGCGGGGCCAGCGCGATGCGCAGGCACGCGACGGAGCGGCGGTCGTCCGCTTCCTGCGCTGGCTTGAGATCGAAGCACCCAAGGGCGGGATCGACGAGCTCACTGCCGCAGCCAAGCTGCTCGCTTTCCGGCAGGCAGGCGGCGTGCTGCGCGATTGTTCCTTCGACACGATCAGCGCAGCCGGACCACACGCCGCCCTGCCGCACTACAAGGTCGACGAGGACAGCAATATCCCGATCCCACCTTCCTCGATCTATCTAGTCGATTCAGGCGGGCAATATGCCGACGGCACCACCGACATCACCCGCACCGTGTGGGTCGGACCGGGCCAGCCGACGGCGGAGATGGTCGAGCGCAATACGCGCGTGCTCAAGGGGCACATCCAGCTTGCCATGCAGACCTTTCCCCAGGGTACGACCGGCGGCGCGCTCGACGCACTGGCGCGGATGCACCTGTGGGCCGGCGGGGTCGATTTCAATCACGGCACCGGCCATGGCGTCGGCAGCTATCTCTCGGTGCACGAAGGGCCGCAACGAATTGCCAAGCCCAACGGGCCCTATCCGGGCAGCGGAACCGAACTGCGCGCAGGGATGATCCTTTCGAACGAGCCCGGCTATTACAAGGCAGGCCATTACGGCATCCGGATCGAGAACCTCGTGCTGGTGGTCCCGGCGCAGATCGAGAGCGAAGGCGACTACCTCGCCTTCGAGACGCTGACGTTCGTACCGCTCGACCGCAAGCTGGTCGACAAGCGCATGCTGTCCGAAGCCGAAATCGGCTGGTGGAACCGCTATCACGCCAAGGTCCACGAGATTCTCGCCCCACAACTCGAAGGTGAAGACCTGGCCTGGCTCACCCGCGAATGCGCACCCTTGTAGCTCCGAGGTTGTTCTTGTAATGTTCCAATTAACGCGAGTCGCGTCACAAGGAGCAGGAACATGATCGGATACGTCACCCTCGGTACCAATGACCTCGCGCGCGCCGCGAAATTCTATGACCTCATCACCGGTGAGCTGGGGATCGGCCGGATGATGGAATTCGACACCTTCATCGCTTGGGGCGAACCCGGCGGCGGGGCCGGTATCGGCCTGACCAAGCCATTCGACGGCAATCCAGCAACGGTCGGCAACGGCGTGATGGTGGCTTTCGAGGCGAAGGATCGCGACCAGGTCCAGCGGATCTATGACATCGCTCTCGCCAATGGCGGCACCGACGAAGGCGCGCCCGGCCCGCGTGGGGAGCCTGACGCGAACGGCATGGTCTTCTACGCCGGCTATTTCCGCGATCCCGACGGCAACAAGCTCAACGCCTTCCTGATGGACAAGGTGTCCTGATGGACCGCCCGCGTCGATTGGCCGAAAGCTTCGTGCATCTCGGCCTCGGCGCGACGGTCGTGCCGCAGCCGCCTTTCGACGGGATGGCGTGGTACGAAGCCTATGGCGCTCGTCACGGCGGGGACGGGCGCGAAGGGCGGCTGGTCAGCCAGCATACCTTTTCCGAAGACTGGCCAAGCTGGGAGATGCACCCCCACGGTGACGAACTGGTGGTATGCACTGCCGGGCGGATGGAACTGACGCAGGAATTCCCGGACGGGCATCGCGCCACGATTATGCTCGAAGCCGGCGACTATGCGATCAACCCACCCGGGGTCTGGCATATCGCGGACATCGCCGACTGCGCGACCGCAATCTTCATCACTGCCGGTGAAGGCACGGAGCACCGCCCACGCTGATTGGCTTGCGCCCCGCTGAACGACTGTCATCCAGCATTACAAGCTGATACAATTCGTCAGCCAGCCGGGATAATACTGCGACATTGAGGGCATAGTGAAGGCACACGAGCTGCGGCGGGTACCTGGTCTCCCTCCCCCCACAAACCCGACCGCCGCAGCTCACCCGATCGAAGATACGGAGTGTAGCAATGCGAAAGACTTACCTAGGCATCTCGGTTGCCGCCCTGGCCCTGACCGGTGCCACCGTCGCCCTCGCCCAGCACGGCGAACGTCACAACCCCGACACGAATGGTGACGGCACCATCACCCTTGCGGAGATGCAGGCCCATGGTGCGGAGATGTTTGCCAGGATGGACGCCAATGGCGACGGCGTGCTCGACGAAGCCGATCGCGGTGCCCATGGCTCTGACATGTTCGCCAAGGCGGATACCAACGGTGATGGCGAACTGAGTCCGGACGAACTGAAGGCGGCGCACGTGGCGCGCATGGAACACCGCGAGGCGCGCCGCGCCGAACGGACCGAGCAGCGCGAAGGCCGGATGGCGGAACATTTCGCCAAGGCCGATACCGACAAGAGCGGCGGCCTGTCGCAGGACGAACTGCGCACCATGCACGAAACACGCGGCGAACACCGGGAAGGCAAGCGCCGACATGGCGGCGAACATCGCGGCGGCGGCGGTGCCAAGATGATGATGCACATGGCCGATACCGATGGCGACAAGGCGATTACCCGCGCAGAGTTCGACAATGCGATCGCTACGCACTTCGCCAAGATGGATGCTGACGGTGACGGCTCGGTTTCGCAAGCGGAGCGCGAGGCCGCACACAAGGCGATGCGCGAGCGGATGCGCGAACATCACGGGGCGCACAGCGATAACTGATACCGGCAATCAGCCGTTGACCGCCTGGCAAGCCGGGGGGATGGACCGTCCATGACCGATCCCGCACCCACGTCACTGCTCCTGGTCGACGATGAGCGATCGCTGC
This sequence comes from Erythrobacter sp., assembly GCF_038133525.1. GTDB lineage: Bacteria > Pseudomonadota > Alphaproteobacteria > Sphingomonadales > Sphingomonadaceae > Qipengyuania. Next base: position 51,013 of record NZ_JAYPTL010000002.1, read on the forward strand.
GCGAACCCCTGGCGGAATACCTCACCCGCCAGGGGTTCGTCGTGCAGGAGGCCGAAAGCGCCGCTTCTGCGCGTAGCCGGCTGGTGCAAGAGGTGCCGGACCTTGTCCTGCTCGACATCATGATGCCCGGGGAAGATGGCCTATCGCTATGCCGTCACCTCGTTGAAACGCGCCGCATCCCTGTCATCCTGTTGACCGCCAAGGGCGAAGCGATGGACCGGATTATAGGGCTTGAGATCGGCGCAGACGATTATGTCACCAAACCCTTCGAACCGCGTGAGTTGATCGCGCGCATCCGTTCGGTGCTGCGTCGTGCCGACCGCCCGGCCAGCAACCCTGCCGAGGACATGCTCTATGATTTCGAGGGCTGGCAACTCGACCCGCTCAAGCGACGCCTGACCGATCCCGACGGAACGCTGGTGCCCATCTCGACCGCCGAATTCCGCATGCTGCGGGCTTTCTGCGATCATCCACGCCAGGTGCTCGACCGCGACCGCCTGCTCGACATGGTTCAGGGCCGCGAGGCGCAGTTGTTCGACCGCGCGGTCGACAATCAGGTCAGCCGCCTGCGACGCAAGCTGGAAGCCGATAGCCGCAACCCGCATTTCATCCAGACGGTACGCGGTGGCGGCTATCGCTTCGGTGCCGAAGTCACTCGCCTGCCGCGCGGGGAAGGCTGATGCGCCTGATGCCCCGCAGCCTGTTCGGCCAGGTCATGCTGACCCTGGTTGCCGCACTCCTTATCGCTCAGGCGATTTCGACCACACTCCTATACCGTGCGGCAGAACAGCGGCGCGAGCTTGGTATCGTCCATGCCATGGCCTTCCAGCTGCTGAGCGGCGCCGAACGCCGTGGCCGCGATCCAGCCGTCGACAGGCCCTTCCACCGCGCACCGCCCCCGCGTAACGTCCGTCTCAAAGACGTGCCCCTGCCTCGCCTTCCACACGAACTGCGCTATAGCGAAAGCACAGCCAGTCCCCTCAGCCCGGGCGACACGCGCCACCGCAATCGCGAAGAGGCCTTATCGCAGCTGCTGTCATCGCAAGGAATTGCGGTCGCGGATGTGGTGGTAACCAGCAGGCCAGCGCTAGAAGATCCTGAGATCCAACGGCTGGCACATCGCCATCCGGCCTCGCACCGGCAATTCGCCGCGGGGCCGTTCGACCTCGTCATCGCAGGCCTGCGCCAGGAAGGCAGCGAGACCTGGCAGGTTGCGCGCCTGGCAATCGCTTCTCGCGATCGCGCGATCGTCCGCACTCTATTGCTTCAGACGATCATCCTGTTCGTGGTTCTCGTGGGATTGCTCTATTTCGTATTGCGCCGCATCACGCGCCCGCTTGCAGCGCTGGCCGAGCGGACACAGCGCTTTGCGGGCGCGGGTTCGCCCGAGGAACCGCTCGCGGTTACCGGCCCGGATGACGTGAAGCGCCTGATCGAGGCCCACAATGCGATGCAGGCCCGCATCGGGTCGATGCTCGATGAAAAGGACGTGATGCTCGGCGCGATCGGGCACGACCTCAAGACCCCGCTCACCGCCTTACGTGTGCGGATCGAGGGTGTCGGGGACGAAGCGGCGCGGGCCAAGATGGCCGCGACGATCGAAGACATTACTCGGACGCTCGACGAAATCCTCGCGCTGGCGCGTATCGGGCGCAACCACAGCATCGCCGAGCCGACCGAGCTGGGCGCGCTCGCCGCATCGGTGGTCGAAGAGTTCGAGGACATGGGCGAGCCGGTGACACTGGAAAGTTCGGGGCGGCTCGCGGCGCCCGTCCACCTGACCTGGCTCAAGCGCGGGCTTAGAAACCTCGTCACCAATGCCTTGCGCTATGCTGGCACGGCCCGCGTTTCAGTTTTGCGCGAAGGCGACTTGGCAGTGCTGCGGGTCGACGACGACGGACCCGGCATACCCGACGATCGCATTGCCGAGATGTGCCAGCCCTTCACGCGTGGCGAAGCCAGCCGCAACCGCGAGACCGGCGGTGCCGGGCTTGGACTCACTTTGGCTCGCGCCGTGGCCGAACAGCATGGGGGCACGCTGGTGCTCGCAAACCGGCCCGAAGGCGGATTGCGAGCAGAATTGCGAATCCCCGCCGGTCGCTAGAGGGACTTCAGGGCAGCGCTCAGCTCGGCTCCGCGCGCGGACTTGAGCGCGGCGCAATTGCGCACCCTTTCGATCGTCCGTTCGAGCGACAGCGCACCCGGCGTTCCGGCCAGTACCGGCCGGAAGCGTTCGGCAAGATCGTCGGCACGATCGACCGAGCAGAAGCCGCCGGCCACGCTGGGAACCCGCCGCGCGAGGAAGATGCCCGAAGATCCACTCATCAATTCTTCGAGATGCGTAACCAACCAGTCATAGCCCAATTCACGCGTCTCGGGCGTAGCCACAATACCAAGCTTGGTCGAAACCCTTTCAGACGGGCGCAGACGCTCATCGTCGAAACCGTCGAGCACCCAGCGGGCAATCGTCTCATCGCCCGAACCGGTAATCGCCCGCAAGGCGGTTGGTCGGAACAGCGGGTCGTCCGACGCCAACGCCTTATCGGCCAGCGCCTTGGCTGCTTCGAGGCCGCCAGTATCGATCAGAGCTTCGAAAGCTTCACCCATGAAAGCCGGGTCGAGCGCCTCGGCATCCCCAGCCAGAAAGGCCTGGGCTGCATCGGTCAACGGTTGAACAACCGCGGGATCGCGCGCCAGCATCAGATTGCCGACTACGCGCTCGCGCTGCTGGATGATCTCGGGATCGACACCTGCATAGGCACCCAGGCGTGGATCGAGACCGAGCCGCGCAAAATCCTCCTGCGCCAGTTTCCCGACCCATACGCGGTAGGCGGCCCGGGCATCGGCATCCATCACCCCGCTGCGGCGCATCGAGCCAAGCGCGCTGAACGCAGTGCCCGCCGCATTGCTGTCCGGGTTTTTCGCGAGTTCGACGGCCAGGGCCAGCAATTGCGCGGGAGAGGCATGGCCGGCGCGGAAGCTGGCATCGAGACTGTCGGCGAGCGCAATCGCCTCGGGTCCTTCGAGCGTGTCCGCAATCGCGATCAACCGGTCCCATTCCGTCGCGGGCAAATCAAAACGGTAATAGCCGGTACCCCCAGCATTGGGCATGAGCGCGCCCGATCCGCCAAGTTCGAAGCTGGCGCTCTTGCCCGCCAACAGTTCGCATTTGCGATCTTCGCCGTGACGCATGCACACCGGTACGCCCCATTGCGTATCCGATGCCGTCACGCCGATCGGAGCATAACGGCTCTGGCTAACGGTATAGCGACCATTGCTGCCAGTGACCGTTACCAAGGGCACGCCTTGCTGGTCGGTAAAACTCTGCATCGCCTGGGTAATTCGCGGATCGCCCGCGGCTTCGGCCATGGCGGCGAAGAAGTCGGTGCTTGTCGCATTGCCATAGCGATGCGCCGCCATATAGCGGCGCACGCCGTCACGGAACTTTTCAGGCCCCATGAAAGCGGCAATCATCGATACGACGTGTCCGCCTTTGCCATAGGTAATCCCGTCGAAGGCGGCGTCGATACGATCGTTGGTCGGGATCGGTTCATGGATCGGACGGCCGGCGAGCAGTTCATCGGTGCTCATCGCCTGGAAGCCTTCGCCCAGCGCGCCATCGCCGATACCCAGATCGGGCCGCCATGCCCCGCCGATGGTGAAGCCCATCCAGTTGGCGAAACTCTCGTTCAGCCAGATGTCGTCCCACCATACGGGCGTGACCAGGTCACCGAACCACTGGTGCGCCAACTCATGCGAGACCACCATCCCGAAAAGGCCCTTCTGGCCAACCGGCGCATTCTCATCGAGCACGATGATCGCATCATTGTAGAGGTCCGCGCCGGCGTTTTCCATCGCACCCGGCATCAGCGGCGAGGTGATCTGATCGAGCTTGGGATAAGGAAAGGCCTGACCGAAGTAATCCTCGAGCAGCGCGACGATCGGCTTGGAGTTCTCCAGGGCGAAGGCCAGCTTGTCCTTGTTGGTCTGCTCCGAAACGATCCGCAGCGGCAGCGGATCGGGGCGCTGCGGGGTTGGCGGCACCATGCCTTCGACGACCGCAAAGGGTCCGGCCATCATCGCCACGAGATAGGTGGGAAGCGGAAGGGTGGGTGCGAAACGGTGAACCTGCCAACCGTCTTCAAGTGTGTTTGAAACCTCTGGCGCATTGCTCACTGCAACCTCGCCCGGGCGGGTTCGGATGGTCACCGTAAACGGCGTCTTGAATCCAGGCTGGTCGAAGGACGGAAAGGCGGCGCGCGCGTCGGTCGATTCGAACTGGCTCCAGCCATACCATTGGCCGCCCACCTGAGCGCGAAACAGGCCAGCTGGGTTGGTCGCGATGCCCCCGCTATAGTCGAATGAGAGCGTCGCCTTGCCGGCGGGAAGCTCTTCGTCGAAGACCAGCCGCGCCACCCCGGTCGGATCGGTATCGGTCCACGCGCCGACATAGTCCTTGCCGTCGATGCTCGCGACCGCGCGCGTAACCACCAGCCCGCGGCCGTGAAGATCGAGGAAACTGGTTGGTCGCGCCAGCGTGACGTCGATTTCGGTGTGGCCCCGGAAGCTGTCGGAACTCGGGTCGAAATAAGTGTCGAGGCGATAGGCCTGCGGCATGGCGATGTCGCTCAACTGGCCACGCGGAACCTCCCCGAGCGCGAGCACCGACGCGTCTGCCTGGGCCTCCTGTGCGGCAAGGTTGAAAGGGGTGAACAGTGCCGCACCGGCCAGCAACAGGCCGCAGAAAGTCTTGGATCGCATGGGTGCTCCCGAATTTTTTACGCGGCTGCACTGCCCGCGCGCAGTTTTCGACCGACAGCCTGTTCGACAGACCGCCATCGGCAACCGACGAAATACAGCTAACGCATCAGTCCGCCGATCAGGTTTCGGACGAAGCGCCCTGCCAGGGCACCACCGAAGCCGGTCGCGATGGTGCCCGCCGCCGCGGTGGTCGCTGTCCGCAAGGGGTTGGCGCTGCTCTTCTTGCCCAGGATCGCACTGGCCGCGATGCTGGCCGCCGAACCGGTCGCCGCCCCAATCGCCGCCTTGCCCGCCTTCTCCCAAATCGAGGTGGTCTTGCGCGATCGCTTGCCAACTTCCTCGCGGCCTTTCTCGGCCACCTCTTCGGCCGTGGCAGCGGCATCGGCGGCCTTGGCGGCAAGAACCTCTTCGGCACTCTCGCGATCGACCGCAGTATCGTATTTTCCGTCGATCTCGCTCACTGAATTGATGATGGCCAGCTCCTTGTCCGACACCGGGCCCAGGCGGGAATGTGGCGGCTTGATCAGCGTGCGCTGGACCACCGATGGAGCTCCGTCTTCATCAAGTGTCGATACCAGCGCCTCACCGACCCTCAGCTCGGTAATGGCTTGTGCAACGTCGAGATCGGGGTTGATGCGGAAGGTTTCAGCTGCGGCCTTGATCGCCCGCTGGTCGCGCGGGGTGAAGGCGCGCAGCGCGTGCTGGATGCGATTGCCAAGCTGACCGGCGATCTTCTCGGGAATGTCGATCGGGTTTTGCGTGACGAAATAGACGCCGACGCCCTTGGAACGGATCAGTCGCACGACCTGCTCGACCTTGTCCTCCAGCGCGTCGGGCGCATCGTCGAACAGCAGGTGCGCTTCATCGAAGAAGAACACCAGCTTCGGCTTGTCCGGGTCGCCAACCTCGGGCAGGCTCTCGAACAGCTCGGCGAGCAGCCACAGCAGGAAGGTTGCATAGAGCTTGGGGCCCTGCATCAGCTTTTGCGCCGAGAGGACATTGATCACGCCGCGGCCCTGCTCGTCGACTTTAAGGAAATCGTCGATTTCCAGTGCCGGCTCCCCGAAGAAAAGGTCCGCACCCTGCGCCTCGAAACTGAGCAGCTGGCGCTGGATCGTCCCGACGCTGGCCTTGGTGACATTGCCGTATTTGGCGGACAGCTCCTTGGCGTTTTCTGCCGTGTGGGCCAGCATCGCCTGCAGATCCCCGAGGTCGAGCAGCAACAACCCCTGTTCATCGGCAAAGCGAAAGACGATATTGAGCACGCCTTCCTGGGTTTCATTGAGATCTAGCAGGCGGGCGAGCAACAGCGGCCCCATTTCCGACACGGTGGTGCGAATGGGAAAGCCCTTCTCACCGAAGAGATCCCAGAAGACCGCGGCGTTATCGGCATAGGCATAATTGTCCATGCCCAGCTGTTTCGCGCGCCCTTCAAGCTTGTCGGCATGCTTGAACTGCGCAGAACCGGGCATCGAGATCCCCGAAAGGTCGCCCTTCACATCGGCGAGGAACACCGGCACCCCGTTTGCGGAAAAGCTTTCTGCCAATCCCTGAAGCGTCACGGTCTTGCCCGTACCGGTCGCACCGGCAATCAATCCGTGGCGATTGGCCTGACCAAGCAGCAGGGCCTGCCGCTCTCCCGCTTCCGTAGCACCAAGGAAAATTTCGCCCATAGCTGCGCCCGCTCCCTAAACCTGACGTCACGGCGGTGTGGCGCAGGGTGGCACAGGCGGTCAACCCACCCCTCGACAGCCGCGCACCAGCGTTTAAAGGCTTGGGACAATGGCCGACCGGCATCCCTTCGTCCTTCTCGATGATGCGCGCGACAGCGGCGCCGCCGACGCTCTGCTGTTCGAGCACCCGCGTGCGGTCTTCGTTGCTCGGCAAGCAAGTGACGTCGAGAAGGTGCTGGCTGACGCCGACAAGGCACGGTGCGAAGGTGGAACCCTGGCCGGCTATATCGCCTATGAAGCCGGATTGGCGCTGGAACCGAAGCTGGCAAAGCTGGCTCCGGCACGCACCGGCGGCGCTGGGCCGCTGGTGTGGCTTGGCCTGTTCGATGAAGCCACGGCCATCGCCGCGGCCGACATGCCCGAATGGCTGGCGATGCGGGCCGATGGTGATGGGGGCGTCGGCCCACTGGAACCGCAGTTGAGCCCGGGGGGCTATGCCCAGGTCTTCGAACGGCTTCAGGAAGCGATCCGTGCGGGCGATATCTACCAGGCGAACCTGACCTTTCCCCTGGCCGGCGGTTTTACCGGCGACCCGCTGGGGCTTTACGCAGCACTCCGCCCATCGGCCCGGGCGGGTTATGGCGGCGTCGTGTTCGACGGTTCGCACTGGCTGTTGAGCCTCAGCCCCGAACTCTTCGTCTCGCTCAAGGGCCGTGAGGCCAAGGCCAAACCGATGAAGGGCACGCGTCCACGCGGGTCGGATGAGGCAAGCGATCGTGCGCTCGCCGAGGAACTCGCCGGATCGGTCAAGGACAAGGCCGAGAACCTGATGATCGTCGACCTCATGCGCAACGACCTGAGCCGGGTGGCCGAGGCGGGCAGCGTGCGGGTGGACGCGCCCTTTGCGGTCGAGAGTTATCCGACAGTCCACCAGATGGTCAGCGTGGTACGCGCCCAATTGAAGGAAGGCGAGGGCGCGATCGATCTGGTGCGCGCGCTGTTCCCCTGCGGCTCGATTACGGGCGCGCCCAAGATCCGCGCGATGGAACTGATCGACGCAGTCGAACGCGATCCACGCGGCCCCTATTGCGGGGCGATCGGCCGGATCGATGCCGGAGGAGACACGGCATTCAACGTGGCTATCCGTACACTGCGACTGACCGAGATCGAGAACCGGCGCGGCAAGGCAGTGCTCGGCGTCGGCGGCGCGATCGTCGCCGATAGTGAGATGCGCGTCGAATGGCGTGAAGCCCTGCTCAAGGGGGCCTTTGCCCGCAAGTCATCACCCGATCATCGCGCTGCCCAGTTCGACCTGATCGAGACCATGCGCTTCACGCCGGACGAGGGGATCGCCTTGCTCGAAGCGCATTTGTTGCGAATGAAGTCCAGCGCGGCAGAGCTTGGCATGTCCTTCGACCGCCACGAAGCGCGCAACCAGCTTCATGCGCTATGCTTCGTGCTGGAGAAGCCAAGCAGGATCCGCCTGCTCGCTTCGCGTGGTGGCGCGCTCGCAGTCGAGGCTCAGGACATGCCCGATGCCTGGCCTTCCCCGGCGCAGGCCATCGTCATGCCGCTACCCGTCGATCCAGGCGACTGGCGATTGCAGCACAAGACCAGTGATCGCGGATTTTATGAGGACGCGCAGGCGGTCGCCCGCACGCACGGGGCACAGGAGACGATCTTCGTGCGCGAGGACGGACTGCTGACCGAAGGCTGCGTCACCAACCTCTTCGTACGTGGGCCTGACGGCATCCTGCTTACACCGCCTGCACGGCTGGGCCTGCTACCGGGCGTATTGCGGCAGTCGCTGCTCGAACAGGGTCTGGCGCGAGAGGCCGAATTGCGCATCGAAGATCTCGAAGGCGGCTTTTTCCTGGGCAATGCCCTGCGGCAGATGATGGATGCGAGGTTGAAGGCGTGAATGCGATTCCGATCCTGTTCGAGGATGGTGAGGCACTGGTGATCGACAAGCCCGGCGGCTTGCCGATCGAACGCCCGCGCAAGGGCGGACCGAGCCTCGAAGACCACCTTGCCGACCTGCGCCTTGGCTTTCAACGGGACCCGGTCGCGGTGCATCGCATCGATACCGATACCAGCGGTTGCCTGCTGCTGGCGCGCAATCCCAAGGCCCTGAAGCGCTTCGCCAAGGCGTTCGAGGACAGGCTGGTTGGCAAGCGCTACCTTGGAATCCTCGCAGGCATTCCCAAGGAGGACGAAGGCACAATCGAACTGGCCCTGTCCAAGATCAGCAGCGCCGAAAAGGGCTGGCGGATGATCGCGGCGAAAAAGGGCAAGCCTTCGGTCACGCATTGGCAAGTGCTGGGCGATCATGATGGGCACGCACTTGTCGAATTTCGCCCAGAGACCGGCCGGACGCACCAGATTCGCGTTCACGCGCTGACGGGCCTGGGCATCCCGCTGCTGGGTGACCCAGTTTACGGAGACGGCAAGGGCGCACCCCGCACCATGCTCCACGCGGCCAGCCTCACCGTGCCGCGCGAGGGGAAGCCACCAATCGAAGCCAGCGCTCCGCTGCCAAGGGACTTCGCGGCGCTCGGCTTTTCCGATGGGTAGGATCGCGGATCGGGCGCTCGAGATTGCCGAAGAGAAGTTCATCACCTCTTCCGGTCCCGGTGGCCAGAACGTCAACAAGGTCGCGACAGCGGTACAATTACGGGTCGACGTGTTCCAGCTGGGGCTCACCCCCGAAACCTTCGCCCGGCTCAAGGAACTTGCTGGCAGCCGGTGGACCAAGGCCGGTGAGATCGTTCTGACGGCGAACGAGTACCGCACGCAGGAACAGAACCGCGAAGCTGCGCGGGAACGGTTGTTGGCTTTGCTTGCCGAAGCGCTTACCCCGCCGAAGAAACGCGCCAGGAGCCGGGTCAATCGCGTGGGCAAGGCCCAGCGCCTCAAGGCCAAGAAGGTGCGCGGTGAGGTGAAGGCCAACCGCGGCAAGGTCGACTGGTAGCGGGCGCCTGCTGGTCGCTTGACTTTTCCCCCGGAATCACCCAATGGGCGCGCCGGAACGGCGGTGCGACGCGCGCCGCCCTTATTTTTTCGGCCCCGAACCGGGCCTCACAGGATCTTTAGGAACACGCCATGGCGAAGCCCGCAACCGTCAAGATCAAGCTCGTCTCGACCGCCGACACGGGCTTTTACTACGTGACGAAGAAGAACCCCCGGAATCACACCGAGAAGTTCACCTTCAAGAAGTACGACCCGATTGCGCGCAAGCACGTCGAGTTCAAGGAAGCCAAGATCAAGTAAGGCGGCCAGATGCTGAAACGTGGGAACAGGCCGGGTTCAGTGATGGTTCAATGCTCCGACACCAATCAAGGAGCATGAGCAACTTGTCTTTCAAAACCAAACACCCATTGCGCGCCGCGCTAGCTCTATCGCTGGCTGCGGCGCTGCCCGTTTCCGCCATCGTCGCGACCCAGCCGGCGGAGGCCGCCGAAGGCGATCTCGACAAGGCTGTTGCCGCGCTGCGCAGCATTTCGACCATGAAGGCCGATTTCGTGCAGACCGATCGCAACGGGCAGGCCGTCGCGGGGGTTATGACGCTGAAGCGCCCCGGCAAGATTCGCTTCGAATATGCCAAAGGCGTGCCGCTGCTGATCGTCTCCAACGGCAAGTCGATGTATCTCGTCGATTACGAAGTGAAGCAGGTTCAGCGCTGGCCAATCAGCAGCTCGCCGCTCGGCGCCCTGCTCGACCCCAGCCGTGACGTGAAGAAATACGGCAAGCTGCTGCCGACGGGTCACCCCGACGTTATCAGCATCGAGGTGCGCGATACCAAGCATCCCGAATATGGGGTGATCACATTGATCTTCGCGCGGAGCGCCAGTGCGCCCGGCGGGCTGCAGCTGACCCATTGGGTTGCCCTCGATTCGCAGAACAATCGCACCACCGTGCGCCTGCGCAACCAGCGCTATGGTGTGGCTGTATCGGACAGCGCATTCACCTTCCGCGATCCGCGCCGCACGTCCCGTCGACCGGGGTGAACGCTTCAACCGTGGCCGGTTGGATAATTGCGATATCCCGCTGGCGGTTGTTCATTGCACAGCAAGCAGGACAGGGATAATTTTTCGTAACGAGACGACGCGAGACGGGTTTCCCCCCTGTTGATCCGCTCGCACTGGTTCATCTCGTTCCAAGCGTGACGAACGCTAGCAAGGAACCCTCGTGCCATTGCCCCCGGCACGAGGGTTTTTTGATTGGTCATTCGTCCGACCAACCGAGCGCCTTGCGGATCACGGTGTAAATCAGGTTCTGTTCCATCACGCCGCGCACCCGCTCGGCACCCGGGCCGCTGGCGTAAAGGGGGACATCTTCACCGCCATGCGTCTCCGATCCCATCGGCAGCAGCGACTGCTGGTGCGCGGCAATCCCGGTTTCGGGAATCGGGCGTTCGCCCTGCACAGCCCCGGGGCCATTGGCATAGCCCAGCGTGGTGTAGGGCTTGCCGTCGGCGGCCAGCACAGGCTCGGTGCCGGGCTCGCCGTCTTCCCTGGGCGAAACGACCAGGCCCAGGATTGGATTGCCGCGCTGCGGATAGCCCGCGATTGTGAAGACGTGGCTGTGATCGGCCGTGACCATGATCAGGGTTTCCGCAGGATCGGTATGGTCGATAGCATATTGCACCGCCCGGGCGAACTCGACGGCTTCCTCCAGCGCATAGCCGGCCTGTCCGGCATGGTGCCCATGGTCGATCTTGCCACCTTCGACCATCAGGTAGAATCCATCGGGATCCTGGCGCAGGCGGGAAATCGCCGCCGCGGTCATGTCGGTTAGCGTCGGCTCACTGCTGTCGGGCTTGCGATCGACCATGTAGGTCATGTGGCTGGGTGAAAAGAGGCCCAGCACCGGCTTGTCCATCGGTGCGTCGTTGAGTGCGGCAGCGCTTTCGACATAGGTTCCGCCGGTGGCCGCAGACCAGCTGCCGGGAAGATCGGCCGACGCATCGAGGCGCTGCCCCTTGCCCGCCGCACCGAAGAACGCCGCACGCCCACCGCCCAGCGCGACGTCGAAGGGCTTGCTGACCAGCTGCGCCGCAATGTCAGCACAACCGAGCCCACGCTGCGCTTCGGGCACCGCACTGTCGGCCTCCCAGTCACGATCGACGCTGCGCGAATATACCGAGGCAGGGGTTGCGTGGGTGATTCGCGCCGTACTCACGATGCCCAGCGCCAGGCCCCGCTGCTTGACCTCCTCGCCCAGCAGCGGAAGCTCATGCCCCGCGCCGGAACGGCAGTCCCCATTATGCGTCTCGGGACCATAGCCGAGCATGCCGATCTTGGTCTTGCGCCCGGTGTGCATGGCAGACGCCGTGCCTGCGCTATCCGGCACCTGGGCGTTGGTGTTGTAGGTCTTGATCAGGGCGAGGTGTTCGAAGGTCTCGAACGGCAAGACATATTCCTCACCCGTCTGTCCCAGCTTCTGCCCGGCATAAATCCGCGCTGCCGTAACGGTAGAAACACCCATCCCGTCACCGATGAACAGGATCACGTTCTTGGCACGCGGGGCCGCAGCATCGCCTGCCTCGACTGGCGCCTGCTGCGCCAGCGTGGGCGTGCACACCCCCAGCGCCAGAACGGCGGCACAAGTGGCAAGGCGGATAGTGCGAAGCGGCATTGAGACTCTCCCTCTGGTGCGGACTAGCTGCCCTATATCGAAGCGACATAATACGAAAATGTGACGCTTGCGGCGGGCCTAACGCTCGCCTAACCCCCGCGCCATGGTCACTGTCGCAACCTGGAACATCAACTCGGTCCGCCTGCGGATGCCGATCGTCGCCCGCTTCTTGCAGGAGCAAGCTCCTGACATCCTGTGCCTGCAGGAGATCAAATGCCAAGAAGAGCAATTCCCATACGAAGCCTTTCGCGCGCTCGGATACGAGCATTTCGCCGTGCATGGGCAGAAGGGCTATCACGGGGTCGCGACCGTGGGGAAAGTGCCTTTCAAGGAGTTCTCGCGCCACGACTGGCAGGATAATGGCGAGGCGCGCCACGTTGGCGTCGAACTGACCAGCCCGGCCATGCAGGGCATGGTGGTCGAGAACGTCTATGTCCCCGCTGGCGGCGATGAACCCGATCGCACGATCAATCCCAAGTTCGGGCAGAAACTCGATTTCCTCGATCGCATGACCCGCTGGGCCGAAACGATCGATCGCCCGACGCTCATCGTCGGCGACTTCAACATTGCACCGCTCGAAAGCGATGTGTGGGACCACAAGGCGCTGCTCAAGGTGGTCAGCCACACCCCGCTCGAGGTCGAAACGCTGCAACGTTTCATGGACGCGCATGGCTGGTCTGACATCGGGCGCGAACACATCAAGGCGCCCGAACGCTACTACAGCTGGTGGAGCTATCGCGCGAAGGACTGGAAGGCGAATGATCGCGGCCGCCGGCTCGACCATATGTGGGCAAGCCCCGAACTGTCGAAGCAGACAACCGGCCACTCGGTCCACGAATATGCGCGCGACTGGGAGAAGCCATCGGACCACGTGCCGCTGGTGACGGAGTTCACCCTCTGAGCGAGGCCAAGCCCTCTTACTCGCCCGCCCGGCGGGCGGCGCAGGCGGTCGATGCGCTGCGCCACGGATGGCCGCTGGCAATCGCAGGGGCGCCGCTGCTCCAACCGGTGGAAACGGCCTTCGGTGAACTGAGCGGGGGCGCAATGCTCCTGTCGGCAAGCCGTGCCGCGACACTGAAACTGGCCAACCAGATCGAGGCGGCCGTACCGCGCCAGCCGGTGCTGATGCGCGCGGCCGAGCCCTTCGACCTGCCGCATGCGCTGGCGGTGGCAGACCCCGCGCTAGACATGGAAAACCCGCTCAAAGGCCCGTTCAAGGCCCTGCCGCTCGCGTGGGAAGAACAGGCGCGTGCAGCGCTTGAACTGGCGCGCATGGCGGGAATCCTCCCCGCCTTCCTGGTCGATCCACGCGGTGCGGCAGAACCGGTTGAGCTCGAGGCAAACGACGTCGCGGCCTATGCCGATGCCACACGGCTGCAGATCGCCACGCGAGCGAAATTGCCAGTGGTGGCAGCAGAGGGCGCCCGCATCGTCGCCTTTCGCAGCCCCGACGACACGCGCGAGCATGTCGCACTGGTGATCGGCCAGCAGAGCGCTGAACGTCCACCGCTGGTCCGGCTACACTCCGAATGCCTCACCGGCGATATCCTTGGCAGCCTCAAATGCGATTGCGGGCCGCAGCTCGACGCAGCTCTCCACGCAATGGCCGCGGAAGCGGATAAAGGCGGTTGGGGAGTCCTGCTCTACCTGAGGCAGGAAGGGCGCGGGATCGGCCTGGTCAACAAGCTCAGGGCCTATCGCCTGCAGGATCAGGGCTTCGACACGGTCGACGCCAACACCCGGCTGGGCCTGCCCGACGAAGCGCGCGATTTTCCCATTGCGGCACGCATGCTCGAATTGCTCGGCGTTCGCGCGATCCGGTTGATGACCAACAACCCGGCCAAGGTCGCCGCGCTCGAAGATGAGGGCGTAACCGTGGCCGAGCGCGTCCCCCACGCCCTTCCCGACAACCCGCATAATGCCCGCTATCTCGCCACCAAGCGCGACCGTGCGGGGCACTTGCTGCCTTGAGCACCATCGCCATTCGGCCCGAACGGGTGGGCGATGAAGCGACCATTCATGCATTGACCGAAGCCGCCTTTCGCAACATGGCCTTCAGCGAGGGCGACGAGCAGCACCTTGTCGATCGCCTGCGCAGCAATGGGGATTTGTCCCTCTCCCTGGTGGCAGTGGAGGCCGATCGGATAGTCGGCCACATCGCCTTCTCTCCCGTGACCATTTCCGATGGGGCCAAGCATTGGTTCGGCTTGGGGCCGGTTAGCGTATGGCCGGAATTGCAGGGGCAGGGCATCGGATCGGCATTGATCCTTCGCGGTATCGGTGACCTGCAGCATAAGGGGGCAGCAGGCATCGTCCTGCTCGGCAGTCCCGACTATTACAGCCGCTTCGGATTCGTTCACGATCCCGCACTGACCTATCCCGGCCCGCCGCCGGAATACTTTCAGCGATTGGTTCTGGCAGGCCCCGCGCCGAGGGGCATCGTCAGCTATGCCAAGGGCTTCGGCTAGCGCCGCTCATAGCGCTTGAGGCCCGGGCCCAAGGTATTGTCGCGGAGCACGAGGCGATCACCGGTCCAGTCGGCGACGAATGCCGGCGTGCGGTGCAGGCCCGGGGCGAGACGTGCATCGTTCCGCTCGATCACCAGCCCGTCAGCGCTGTGGCGCGCACCTTCCGCCCCGATGGCGATAAAGGCCGACCAGTTTTCCTTGTCCGCCCCTTGGACGAACCAGTTGCCGCGGATCGCGCCCGCTGCCCCATTGGGCAAGTCGATCATGTAATTGGTGCCGTGCCCGTTGGCGTCGTCGAAGCTGCAATCCTCGACCACTGTGCGCGCCGCGCGGGACTTGAGGTAATGCCCCCCGGTTCCCTGTTCGAAACGGCTACGCGTCACCCTGGCGCTGCCATAGTCGCCGACGTAGATCGAATGGGCGCACCCGCCCGAATTCTCGCAGGTGCCGAGCCGGGTGAAGGTAGATTTGTCGACAATTAGTTCGCTATCGACGCCGTTGGCGGTCATGATCCCCTGCTGGCTGTCGCGAAACCAGCTCTGGATTACCGTCAGCGGGCCTTTTTCCAGCCGAATACCGGCACCGTTGCCATCGCGCACCGTGATATCGGCAAAGACGAGACCTTCGACCCTCGCGCCACGGCCGCGCAGCACCAATGAGGCCTTCCCTTCGCAGGCCACGCCACCAAGCAGTGCTTTGCCCGGTACCGCTGCGCGATAGGTAATGAAACCCCCGCGCTGGACCGCGCAACTGCGCCAATTGCCCTCGGCGATCTCGATGGTGCCGCGGCCATCGCCGATCGCATCGACTGCATTCTGGAGGGAAACATAGCCACGACCGCTTTCGAGCACCGTGAAGCTTGCCTCACGCGCGCTTTGTGCATGCGGTGCGGCGATTGGAATCGATATGACCGCCAAGATCGCGAGAGCACCGATCGTCCGACCTTGCAGGCGTCGCGCTGAGTATGCTGGCGTCATTCCTCGTCGCCCCAGCGCCACCGCCAGCCACCCCGGATCTTGCGTGCCGAAATTGCAATCAGGGCAATCGTGGCAGCAAGAAAGATCGCGAAGGCCGTGGCTCCGCCGATCGCGGCATCCCATCCTACCAGCAAGCCGCAAAGACCAAGGACCAGCAGGTATCCCGACAACACGGCCCAGCCTTCCCGCGCGATCGGCAGGCCAGCACCATAGCCATATTTCTTTGGTGCGAACCAGGCGTCGTCATCCTCGCTCATTTCAGCTCTCCTTCGGCGGTCGGCCACGCTTGGCGGGCCTGCTTGCAGGAATTTCAATTCCGCGCCTGGCCAACGCCTCGCGCAGCAGGATCTCGATCTGGGCATTGGCGCTTCGCAATTCGTCCGCCGCCAACCGTTCGACCGCGGCGTGAACCGCAGGATCGAGACGGAGGGCGAAGGCTTTCTTCTGCATTGCGTCGGACCCGTTACGTGTGGGTCAATATAGCGAACCGGCGTTGACCACCGGGCTTGCCTCGCGATCGCCGCAAAGCACGACCATCAGGTTCGAGACCATGGCCGCCTTGCGCTCGTCATCGAGGTCGACAATCCCATCATTGGCCAGCTTGGCGAGCGCATCCTCGACCATGCCGACTGCACCGATCACGACCTTCTGCCTGGCGGCGATCACCGCATCGGCCTGCTGGCGGCGAAGCATCGCCCCGGCGATCTCCGGTGCATAGGCAAGGTGGGTCAGGCCGGCCTCGTCAACCAGGATGCCCGCCACCTTGAGACGGTCATTCAACTCGACCAGAAGCTCGTGATTGACCACATCGCCGCTGCCGCGCAGCGTGACTTCCTCATTTTCGAAGTCGTCATAGGGATGGCGCGAACCCACCGTGCGCAGCCCCGCTTCGATCTGGATGTTCACGAACTGCTTGTAATCATCGACATCGAAACTTGCCTGTGCGGTATCGGCGACGCGCCAAACCACGTTGCAGGCGATCTCGATCGGGTTGCCGCGCTTGTCGTTGATCTTGACCCGTTCCGAGTGGATGTTGTGCGCACGGGCCGAAATCTTCTTGCGCCCGATCCACGGCCAGACCCAGCGCAGGCCTTCGGTCCGCTCGGTACCCTTATATTCGCCAAACAGGGTCAGCACCGTGGCCTGGTTGGGCTGGATCATGAAGAAACCGGCCGCGACGAAGATGGACGCGAGGAGGGGCCCCATCAGGAGGCCCAGGAACAGCAGCTTGTCGAACTTGGTAGCCCCGGAAGGCGGAAGGTTCGAGGTGAAGTCCCACACCACCAGCACGATGAGGAGGAGAAGCACAAGCAGCATCAGATAGCCGCTGAAGCTGGAGCCGGCATATTCCCGGCTGGTCTTCATCCCCTTGAGTTCAACTGACATAACGAATCACTCCCACGATATAAATCTGATATCATATTTATATCGTTTGCAATGGGAGTCAATGACGCGCGATGGCGCGCAGAAAGGCCTCGCCATAGGCCTCCAGCTTTCTCGCCCCGACCCCGGGGAGCTGGCCCAGTTCCGCCAATGTGGCCGGGCGGCGCTCGGTCATCTCGCGCAGAGTCGCATCGTGAAAGATGACATAGGGCGGAACCTGACCCTCCACCGCCAGTTCGCGCCGCAATTCGCGCAGCGCATCGAACAAGGGGTCGCCGATCGGATTGGCCGCCGCATTGCGCCGTCCCTTGCGTTCACGCTTGGGCGGGACGACGATCCGCACATTGCTCTCGCCCTTTAGGATGGCTCGCGCCGCACCGCCGAGCGCAAGTCCGCCATGTTCGGTAGCGACTAGCTCGCCTCGCGCCTGCAATGCCCGCGCGAGCGGTTGGAGCAGCGGAGCCTCATCCGCTTCGACTATCCCGAATACGCTCAGTCGATCATGGCCACGCTGGCGCACGCGTTCGTCCTCGACCCCGATGAGGACCTTCTGCAAATGGCCCATGCCGAAGCTCTGGCCGGTGCGATAAACGGCGCTGAGCAACTTGCGCGCCAGCTCCGTCACGTCGGTAACGGCCGGTTGCTCGATGCAGTTATCACAATTGCCGCAGGCTGCATGCGGGTCCTCCCCAAAATGGCGCAGCAAGATCGCGCGGCGGCACTCGGCGGTTTCGACCAGCCCAGCGAGCGCATCGAGCCGAGCTCGTTCGGCACCGCGCCGCGCCTCGTCAATCTCGCCCAATCGCTGGCGCGCGGTGGCAAAATCCCCGGCACCCCAGAACATTACGGCTTGGGCCGGGTCACCGTCCCGCCCCGCGCGGCCGGTTTCCTGGTAATAGCCTTCGATCGACTTGGGCACGCCAACATGCGCGACGAACCGCACATCGGGCTTGTCGATACCCATGCCAAAGGCGACCGTCGCAACCATCACCGTATCTTCGCTTGCAACGAAGCTCGCCTGGTTGGCTGCGCGAGTCTCGGGCTCCAGTCCAGCATGGTAGGGCAGCACCGGGCGGCCGGTAGTGGCAGCAAGCTTTTCCGCCAGCTCTTCCACCTTTCGCCGCGTCGGAGCGTAGACGATCCCTGGCCCCGGCTCGGCCGCCATCAGGTTCGCCAACTGCCGCATCGGGTTGTCGCGGTGACGGATCGAATAGCGGATATTGGGGCGATCGAAGCCTGCGAGTACCAGACCTTCGTCCGGAATACCGAGCTGGCCCATCACGTCTGATCGCGTCTGGCTGTCGGCCGTAGCGGTGAGCGCCAGTCGTGGCACCTGAGGGAAGCTATCCATCAGCGGACGCAGCAAGCGATAGTCGGGCCGGAAATCGTGGCCCCATTCGGACACGCAATGTGCCTCATCCACCGCAAAGAGGCACAAGGGGGCGGCACCCAGGAACTCCCGGAAACCAGGCTGGCTGGCACGTTCTGGCGCCACATAGAGCAGGTCGAGCTCACCACGGCGGAAGGCGTCCTGGGTCTCGCGCCAATCCGCATCGGCGCTGGTTAGCGTAGCCGCACGGATGCCGTTGGCCCGCGCGGCACGCAGCTGGTCGTGCATCAGCGCAATCAGCGGGCTGATCACCACGCAGGTCCCCCCCAGCATCACAGCCGGTAGCTGGTAGGTCAGCGACTTGCCCGCTCCGGTCGGCATGACTGCCAGTGTGGATTGCCCCGCAAGCACTCGCCGAACCACTTCGGCCTGGCGGCCGCGGAAATCGGTAAAACCGAACACCGCCTTGAGCTTCGCCCGGGCGGTGTCGGTGGGAACTTGAATGCTGTCGGGCATGGCGCCCTGATTGCGGCCCTCGCGGCGACATGCAACCGGCTGCGAGACATTTTCCCCTTGCCCCCGGCGGTCCAGACACGCTTTAGACGGGCCACGGGCCGGTCGGGCCCAACCAGCTTACGCAGGAGAGACCCTAATGAAGTTCCGTATCGCCCTCGCCGCCGCCGCCACGCTCGTGCTCGCCGCATGCGGCAGTTCGCAGGATGCCTCGACCGAAGCCGAAGCAGATACCGTAGAGGTGGATGCCGACGCCGCGCTCGAAGGTGTCGATGCCGCCGCGGTAGCCGATGATGGCGCAATGGCCGAAGACGAAGCGAGTGAAGAAGCCTCAGCCGCCGAAGCGCAGCAGATCCAGGAAGCCGGCGACAATGCCGCCGACACCGCTGCCGCTGCCATGGATGCCATGGCCGAAGACAGCGCCAACTGATCCAGGCATGCCGCCGGGCCGGGTGCCGTAGCGTCCTTGGCGCAAGGCCCCGTCCGGCGGTATTCACTGCTCGATGAGCCGACTCGCCCTGTCTCTGGCACTTGCCGCCCTGCCCGCATTGGCGGGGTGTTCCGACGACAGCGACGAGCAGGTCGAAGCCGTTTCGCCGACCGAAGCCAAGGCGCTCGACGAAGCGGCGGAAATGCTCGAGCAGAGACGCCTGCCGCCCGAAGCGATTGCCGAATCTGGCGAGGCGAATGAAAATCCGGCTCAGGGAGAGGCCGTACAATGACCAGCACGCCAAATCCGGGGATGGACCCCGAAATCTTCGATCAGTTCATCGAACAGCTGCAACGCTATGTTCGCGAACGCCTGATCCCGGCGGAAAAGGACGTGATCGAGGATGATCGCATCCCCGACGACATCATCGCCGAGATGAAGGAAATGGGCCTGTTCGGTCTCACCGTGCCGGAGGAATATGGCGGTGCCGGGCTCAACACTTCGCAATATGCCCGCGTCGTGCACTGCATGGCCTATGCCGCACCGGCCTTCCGCTCGATCTTCTCGATCAATGTCGGGATGTTCAACTCGGCCATCAAGAATGGCGGAACCGATGCGCAAAAGGCCGAATGGTGGCCCAAGATCGCGGCCGGTTCGATCGCCTGCTTCGGCCTGACCGAGCCGGGTTCGGGCAGCGACAGCGCCGCCATGGCGACCACCGCACGCCCTGATCCCAACGGCAATGGCTGGATCCTCAACGGGACCAAGCGCTACATCACCAACGCTCCCTTCGCCGAAGTCGGCCTGATCATGGCGCGCACTGAGAAAGAGGCCCTGCCCAAGAACGCACATGTCAGCGCCTTCATCGTACCAATGAACGCACCTGGCGTGTCCACCGGCAGCCCGGACAAGAAGATGGGCCAATCGGGCAGCCACATCTCGGACATCATGCTCGACGATGTCCACGTTCCGGGTGATGCGCTGCTAGGCGGGGAAACCGGCAAGGGTTTCCGCTTCGCCATGATGAGCCTCGACAACGGACGCATTTCGGTTGGCGCAGCCGCCACCGGCTACGCCCGCCGCGCACTCGACAGTGCACTGCGCTATGCGAACGAGCGCAAGGCGTTTGGCGAACCGATCGCCAACTTCCAGCTGATCCAGCAAATGCTCGCCGAAAGCGACACCGAAATCTACGCCGCCGAGGCGATGATGGCCGATGTCACGGCACGGGCGGACCGCGGCGAGAACATCCTGCGCAAGGCTGCCGCCTTCAAGGTCTTCGCCAGCGAGATGTGCGGCCGCGTGGTCGACCGCGTGGTGCAGATCTATGGCGGCGCCGGCTACCTTGCCGAATACGATGCCGAACGCTTCTTCCGCGATGCACGCATCTACCGCATCTACGAAGGCACTACCCAGATCCTCCAGCTCCAGATCGCCAAGCACATGCTGCGCGAATTCGCCGAGCAGGCCTGAGGTGTACGGGCTTCTCAAGGGACTGAGCATCATCGAAGCTTCGAGCTTCGTCGCATCGCCTACTGCCGGGCTCTACTGCGCCCAGATGGGTGCCGAGGTGATCCGCGTCGACCACAAGGCCGGCGGGCTCGACTATGATCGCTACCTGCTGACCAGTGGCGGCCGTTCGCTGAGCTGGGAGAACCTCAACCGCGCCAAGAAATCGGTCGCACTGGACCTGGTCAGCGCGGAAGGGCGCGAACTGCTGGTCGAACTGGCAGCCCGCACCGGCAATTTGATCACCAACCTGCCGGAGAAGAGTTTCCTTTCGCATAGTGCCGTTTCGGCCCGGCAGCCAGACGGTGTCCCCGATCTCGTCAGCATACGCATCATGGGCTGGCACGACGGCAGGCAGGCGATGGACTTCACGGTCAACGCCGCCAGCGGTTACCCATTGATGTGCGGACCCGAGGACTGGGATCCCGCAACCGCACCGCCCGTCAACCAGGCACTACCAGCCTGGGATTTCATTACCGGCGCCTATTGCGCCTTTGCCCTGCTGGCCGGCATCCGCCACCGTGACGCCACGGGCGAAGGCAGCGAGCTGCGCGTACCGTTGGGCGATGTGGCCATCGGCACCATGGCCAATAGCGGGGCGATGGCCGAGATGCTCTATCGCGGGACCGACCGCGAACGGTTGGGTAACGCCATCTGGGGCGCCTTCGGACGGGACTTCCGCACCCGCGACGGCGTCCGTTTCATGGTCGCCGCACTGACGCCAAAGCAATGGGACGGCCTGGTCGCCGCCATGGGTGTGGGCGACGCCATTGCTGAACTCGAGCGGGAACTGGGCGTGCGCTTCGCCGATGGCGACCGACCACGTTTCGAGCATCGCCATCGACTGTTCGACCTGTTCCAGCACCAAGCGGGACAATTCGACTGGGCGGACCTGTCCGCACGGCTCGCCGTCGAAGGAACCACTTTCGAGCGTTATCGGACGATGCACGAAGCGGCCAACGATCCCGAATTGGTAGCGAACAACCCGCTCTTCGGTCCCTCACCTGCCAACCCGAGCGGTTTCGAATATCCGGCAACGCGTAGCTTCGCCAACATTCCGGGTCGCGAAGCGGGCAATCCCGCACCGGCCCCCTATCTTGGGCAGCATACCGAAGAAGTCCTGGCCGAACGTCTCGGACTCGCCTCGGGCACGATCGGCGATCTCGTCGATCGCGGCGTTGCCCGCCTGTCCGACGCCTCTAGTTGATTGGGAACTGATCCATGACGTCACTTCGTCGAGTCGCCATCTGCAAGCCCCTGCGCACCCCGGTCGGTCGCTACCTGGGCAGTCTCCAACCGCTCGAAGCGGGGCCGCTTGGCGCGATCATCATCAAGGCACTGGTCGAGCGCAGCGGAATCGACCCGTTACGCGTCGACGACGTCGTGTTCAGCCAGGGCTACGGCAGCGGCGAGGCACCTGCGATCGGCCACTGGAGCTGGTTGGCCGCGGGTTACCCCATCGAGGTCCCCGGCTTCCAGCTCGACCGGCGTTGCGGATCGGGCCTGCAGGCAGTCGCAACGGCGGCGATGATGGTGCAGACCGGCGTTGCCGACTGCGTCCTGGCAGGCGGGGTCGAAAGCATGTCCAACGCGGAGCATTATACGACGGCGGCTCGCCAGGGTTCGCGCCTGGGTGACATGGTGTTGTGGGACCGGCTGACGCGCGGGCGCCTAATGAGCCAGCCGATCGAGCGCTTTGGCGTCATTACCGGGATGATCGAGACGGCCGAAAACCTGGCTAAGGACTATGGCATCACCCGCGAAGAGGCCGACGCCTTTGCGGTCCGCAGCCACCAGAACGCGACCCGCGCCTGGGCCGAGGGCAAGTTCGACGAACAGCTGGTTCCGGTCGAGATCCCGTCGCGCAAGGGCGATCCGGTGGTCTTCGCCAAGGATGAGGGCTTCCGCCCCGACGCCAGCATGGAGACGCTGGGCGCATTGCGCGCAATCGACATCAAGCGCGACCCTGACGCCATTGTGACGGCAGGCAACGCCAGCCAGCAGAATGACGCCGCGGCGGCCTGCCTGGTCGTTGCCGAAGACAAGGTCGAAGAACTTGGGTTGGAGCCGATCCTGTGGTTCCATTCATGGAGCGCCGCGGGCTGCGATCCCAGCCGCATGGGTATCGGGCCCGTCCCGGCGGTCAACCGGCTCTTCGCCCGCAACGGGCTGGGCTGGGACGACATCGAGCTGATCGAACTCAACGAAGCCTTTGCCCCGCAGGCGCTTGCCGTGCTCAAGGGCTGGGGGTTCTCGGACGACGACAGCCGCCGCGAGCTCGTCAACGTCAACGGTTCGGGCATCTCGCTTGGCCATCCGATCGGCGCCACCGGAATCCGTATCCTCGCCGACATGGCGCATGAGATGCACCGCCGCGGGGTCCGCTACGGCCTCGAAACCATGTGCATCGGCGGCGGGCAGGGCATGGCCGCCGTGTTCGAGCGCGCCGCCTGATGGGAAACTGGTCCGCCTGGCTGGGGCGCGAAACCACGTCGCGGGACAGGCTGGATGCTGCGCTCGCCGCGCGCTGGTGCGCCACGCTGGATCGCGAGGTGCCCGACGACGGTGCGATGCCCCAAGGGATCCATTTCTGCCTGTGCACGCCCGACGCCCCGACCACCGCCTTGGGCGAAGATGGGCATCCGGCGCGGGACGAGAGCGCGGCGAGCTTCTTCCCTCCGGTACCCCAGCCACGCCGGATGTGGGCCTCGAGCAAGGTCACCTTCCTTGCGCCGCTGACCCTTGGCGCAAACATCGAACGCCGATCGCGCATTGCCGCGATCGACGAAAAGAGCGGCAAGACCGGGTCGCTGGTGTTCGTCGAGGTGGACCATGAAACGAGCGCGGACGGGGTATTGACCGTGCGGGAACGGCAGACGCTCGTCTACCGCGATGCCGCCAGCCCGGACGCGCCGCTGAGCCCTCCGCAGCCGGCCGCTAACGGCGTGGATCCGACCGGATGGGATGTGCACCGGAAGCTGATCCCCGATTCTCGGCTGTTGTTTCGCTATTCGGCACTGACCTTCAACACCCACCGCATTCACTATGACGAGCCCTATGCCCGTGACGTCGAGCGCTATCGCGGCCTGGTTGTGCACGGGCCCTTGATGGCGAGCCTCCTGCTGCAATTGGCAGCGAGCGAATTCGGCGAAAACCGGCTCGAGAGCTTCGGTTTTCGTGCGATCAGCCCCGCCATTGCCGGTGAAGAATTGAACCTGCTGATCCGGCGTGAAAGTGCTGGACTGGAGCTGGCAGCATTGGCATCCGATGGCCGCGAGGTGGTCAGGGCCCGGGCCAGTCTTGGCTAGGACCAACCGTTCCGCTGTTCGCCAACCATAAGTTAACGCACTCCCGATATCCCGATGCAATCGAAGTCCTTGATCTAGAACGGGGATATAACGCACCGCGACAAAGCAGGTGCTTCGATAACACGGGAGCCAATAATGTACGAAGTCCGGGCAGACGCATCACGTCACTGCGTCATTCTTATCCTGAAGCACGATTACAACCACGACCGCGAGGCGGTCCACCGGGACTTTGCCACCGCGGCCGACCGCGTGCGGTCCGAAGGCGGATACTTCGACGTGCTGGTCGACCTGGTCGACATCCACGTGATCGGGCAGGAGCGCGTCGATAGCGGCGAGGTTCTGATGCGTTGGTGCTTGGCCAACGGCATGCGTCGTGGAGCTATCGCGGTTGGCACGATGCTTCAGGAATTGCAGCTCAAGCGTGTGTCCGAACGCAACGACAAGTTCCGCTATTTCCGATCGCTGGAGGAAGCCGAACGCTGGTTGAGCGAAACGGCAGTAGAGGTCTGACCGCCGCCTCTCAGTCCCGATCTTCTGGCACGTAGCTCGCAATCGGTTGCAGAACCCCATAATGTTCGGCCTGCGGCTCACGAGCCAGCGGCGGGAAATCTATTGTCGTTGGCTCGACCGCTGTATCGGGCAAACGGTCGAGCAGGTCACGGACCAGCGTCAGGCGGCCACGTTTCTGGTCGTTGAAATCGACCAGCGTCCAGGGCGCCCAATCGGTGTGGGTTGCCGCCAGCATGACCTCGCGCGCTTCGGTATAGGCATCGTATTTATCACGCGCGGCCAGATCGACCGGCGAAAGCTTCCACCGCTTGAGCGGGTCCTCCAGCCGTTCGCGCAGGCGTTCTTCCTGTTCCGTCTGGTCGGTGCCGAGCCAGTATTTGAACAGCAGGATGCCGTCTTCGACCAATTGCTTCTCGAAAAGCGGGGCCTGGGCAAGGAAAGCCGAGACTTGCTCGGGGGCAGCATAGCCCATGACCTTTTCCACCCCTGCCCGGTTGTACCAGCTGCGATCGAACAACACGATCTCACCCGCGCTCGGCAGGTGGGGGATGTAGCGCTGGAAATACCATTGGGTCTGTTCAGCTTCGGTCGGTTTCGACAGCGCAACGACGCGACACTGGCGCGGATTCAACGCTTCGCGGACGGCCTGGATTGCGCCGCCCTTCCCTGCCGTGTCGCGCCCCTCGAAGATCACCACGATCCTTTGGCCGGTTGCCTTGGCCCAACGCGCCATGCCGACAAGTTCGGCCTGCATCGGCTCGATCGCGTCTTCGTATTCCTCTTTCTTCACCCCATACCTCCCGAAGCATTTGTATGCGGGCGGCAAAAGTAGTATCATCGGCAACGATATGGCTACGATCGCAGAACCCGAACAGGACTTTAGCCGCCTGCCGGAGCTTCCGGCAGGAATTTTTACCGCCCCGCTGAAGAAACCGGCCCACGTCGGCGAAGATTGGCTGGAGCCGGCCCAGACCGTCTATTCTTCGGACGAAGATGCGATCTGGAACGACCTGTTCGCGCGCCAGATGCAGGTCCTGCCCGGCCGCGCCGCCACTGCGTTCATGGGAGGCCTCGAAAAGCTCAACCTCGATCGCGGCGGGGTGCCCGAATTCGGCAAGCTCAGCGAAGACCTGAATGCCTTGACCGGCTGGACAGTGGTCCCGGTGCCGATGCTGATCCCCGATCACGTGTTCTTCTGGCACCTGGCAAACCGGCGCTTCCCGGCGGGAAATTTCATCCGCACGCGTGAGACCTTCGACTACATTCAGGAACCCGACGTATTCCATGATGTGTTCGGCCACGTGCCAATGCTGACCGACCCGGTCTATGCCGATTACATGCAGGAATACGGGCGCGCCGGATGGAAGGCGATGCGCTATAACCGGCTGAAGGCGCTGGGCGCACTCTACTGGTACACGGTCGAATTCGGGCTGATTCAGGAAGTGGACGGCATCAAGGCCTATGGTGCCGGGATCCTCTCGGGCCCGACCGAAGTGGTTTATGCCACCGAGGCGGAAAGTCCCAATCGTATCATGCTCAATGTCGATCGTGTCATGCGCACAGACTATGTGATCAGCGATTTGCAGCCGACCTATTTCGTGATCGAGAGCTTTGCCGACCTCTATCGCCAGACGGTGGAGCGCGACTTCGACAAACTCTATCGCCATCTCGGCCCGGGCTTCACCTATGCCAATACGGCGGTGATCGACGTCGATTACGTCGTCAATGAAGGCACGCTGGAATATACGCTACGCGGCGGACGCGGCAGCGGCGCGAAGCCGGTCTAGGGAACAGCCAGTCGCCGTCCCTGCCATGGAAGGGTGGGGGTATGCCCTACTGGGCCAGTTGGCGGCGTAGGAGATTATAGGCAGCGATCGCGGCGAGCGCCCCGATCGTGGCCCACGCCAAGGCAGTACCACTAACCCCGCCGACGATCGACGCATTGCCGACGAACAGCCCGGCAAGCAGAGAGCCCGCCGTTCCGGCGAGCATCTGGCCAAGGATGCGGCGGCCGTCTTCGATACGCAGGACGATAGTGCCCAACCAGCCCAAGGCGGCACCGATCACGATCAGTATCAGCGCACCCATAACAGGAATGTCCGTTTCGTGGTCATATCCGATAAATTCGCAGGCAGGGCATTGGTTCCTGCCGACACGACCTATCGCATACCCAGTCAGCCAAGCGCAAACCAAGCTAGGACCGCGGAGCCAGCCAGGATGCGATACCAGGCGAAGGGGGCGAACCCGCTGCGACCGACGAAGGCGACGAAAGCACGGATCACCAGCAAGGCAACGACAAAGCTGACCACAAAGCCAAGTGCTATGTCATCCCAGCCGACCCGCGCTCCACCCGCCATCAGCGTGTCGTATTTGGTTGCGATCTCCAGACCAGAGGCTCCGATCATCGTCGGAACGGCAAGGAAGAACGAAAATTCAGCGGCTGTCTTGCGATTCACGCCCATGGCCAGGGCACCCATGATCGTCGCACCTGACCGGCTGACGCCGGGGACCATCGCTAGGCACTGCGCCAGGCCGACGCCGAGAACTGTCACGATGGGCAAGTCGGCCACGCCATGCTCGCCTTCCGGCTTGGACCAGCGTTCGATCCCCAGGATGGCAATCCCGCCGAGGATCAAGGTCCAGGGCACAATCTGCGGATTCCCGAGCATCGCTTCAAACTGCTCGTGGAGCATGAGGCCCAGGATCGCGCTGGGCAGGAAAGCCAGGATCAGGTTGCGCGCAAACAGCAGCCCTTCGCGTTCGCCGCGCAGCACACCCATGCCCGCGCCCCAGAAGGTGCCCCAATACTGGTATACAACCGCCAGGATCGCACCGAGCTGGATCACGACGTTGAACATCGCCCATTCCTGCGGGTCCGCGCCCGACAGTTCGGTCGCAAGGATCAGGTGCCCGGTCGAGGACACCGGAATGAATTCGGTAAGCCCTTCGACGATGCCGAGGAAGATTGCGGTGAAATAGTCGCTCATCGGCTAAGCGCCCAAGAGAATGGTGGAGGCCAAGTCAAGCGATCCGGTGCCAGGATGCGGTAACCCGCATGCTCAACCGGCTTCGAGCACGAACTGCAGCGAAGCCAGCCGCGCATAGAGCCCGCCATTTGCCGCCAGTTGATCGTGAGTGCCCTGTTCGACAATCCTGCCATCTTCCATCACGACGATCCGGTCGGCTGCGCGAACCGTCGATAGCCGGTGCGCAATCACCAGCGTGGTGCGGTCCTCCATCAGATGTTCGAGCGCGTCCTGCACTAGGCGTTCGCTTTCGGCGTCGAGCGCGCTGGTCGCTTCGTCGAGCAGCAGGATCGGCGCATCGCGCAACAGGGCCCGTGCAATCGCGATGCGTTGGCGTTGGCCGCCCGACAATTGAGTCCCGCTTTCGCCGAGATAGGTGTCGAGTCCCTGGGGAAGCTTTTCCAGGAACTCTTCGGCATTGGCCGCACGCGCGGCGGCCCAGATTTCTTCGTCGCTCGCATCCCAATTGCCGTAGCGCAGATTATCGCGTGCATTGGCGCTGAACAGCACCCCTTCCTGAGGGACATAGGCCATGCGCCGCCTTACTTCGGCCGGGTCGGCGCTGGTCAGCGGGATTCCGTCGATACGTATCGATCCCGCCTGGGGGTCATAGAAGCGCTCCGCCAGTTGAAAGATAGTCGACTTGCCAGCGCCCGAGGGCCCGACAATGGCGACAGTCTCCCCAGGCTCGATCTCCAGGGTGAAGTCGAAGATGGCGGGGGCTTCGAGCCGGGTTGGATAACGGAAGGTCACGTTGCGGAACGACAGGCTGCCGCGTGCCGGAACGGGTAGCTCCTGCGGCCGGGCCGGCGGGGCGATGCTCGGCCTTTCCTCGAGCAGTTCGGCGAGGCGGCTGGCCGCTCCCGCGCCGCGCAACAAGTCCCCATAGACTTCGGTCAGCGCGCCGAACGACCCTGCCACAAGGCCCGCGGTGATGACGAAGGCTGCAATTGTACCGCCCGAAATTGTACCCGCGCTCACTTCTTCGGCACCCTTCCACACCAGCATGGTGATCCCGCCGAACACACACAGGATGACGACGGAAGTCATCGCTGCGCGGATCATGATGCGCCGCTTGGCCGTGGCAAAGGTCCGTTCCACTGCACCCTGGAAGCGCTCATGCTCGCGCGCCTCCTGGTTGAACCCTTGGACGATCTTCATCGCCCCCAACACTTCCGTGACCATGGCACCGATATCCGCCACGCGGTCCTGGCTGGTACGGCTGACATTGCGCAGGCGACGACCGAAGAAGGTGATGGGCACGACGATCGCGGGAATGATCAGGACCAGGCCAATCGTCAGTCCGGGAATGAGCCAGAACAGATAGGCCGTGCCGCCGATCGCCATCAGCGTGTTGCGCAGCGCCACCGAAACCGTGGTCCCCACCACCGTTTCGATCAGCGCGGTGTCGCTAGTCATGCGGCTGGAGATTTCCTTGGGGCTGTTCTCCTCGTAAAACCCGGGGGCCAGGCGCATCAGGTTTTCCTGCACCTTCAATCGCACATCGGCGACGACGCGCTCGCCAAGCCAGCTGACGAAATAGAAACGCATGGCCGTGCCCATCGCCAGAACGGCGACGATCAGCAGCAGGTAACGGAACCAGCGCGCAATCTCTCCCGGGTCGGACCCTTCGGCAAAGCCGCGATCGACCACCATCTTGAACCCTGCCGGTATCGCCAGCGTGGCGCTGGCGGTGATCATCAATGCGACCAGCGCCAGTGCGACATGGCCGGGATAGTTGGACGCGGCCTGCCACACCATGCGCAACGGCCGCAGCGAACGCTGCTTGCGCTCGGGTTTCGCCTCTGCGGGGCTCACAACCTCTGTTTCGGAAATGTCGATCTCGGTCTGCGCATCCATCGCCTCCACCTAGGTCGCGTTCTCGCGAAAATCCACCGCAGAGGGGCGCCACGGGCAAAACAATCGATTTGTGCATTGCACAATCGTCGCCGTCGCGTCAGGATGGCGCGATTTCGGGGTAGGCACACATAACACAAGAGGCCACCCAGCAGGGGACACGCATTGCTCTATCACGCCTATGAACTGCAACGCAGCTGGCTCAATTCTGCCAGCGCCCTCGCCTCGATCGGGGCGGAAATGCTGTCCAATCCGGCCAATCCCGTAAATTTCATGGCACCGATGGCATCGACGGGGCTGGGTACGATTGCCTCCAGCGCGCTCGAAGTCTTCGCGCATGCTTCGGCCAGTTACGGCAAGCCGGCCTGGAACATCGAAAGCGTGCTGGTCGACGGCCTCGCCGATCCAGTCATCGAAGCAATCGAAGTGAATCGCCCGTTCGGCGATCTGAAGCGATTCCACCGCGTGGGGCTGGCGGACGACGCGCCCAGCCTTCTGATTGTCGCTCCGATGAGCGGGCACTATGCCACGCTGCTGCGTGGGACGGTCGAGCGGATGCTCCAGAATTACCGCGTCTATGTCACCGATTGGGCCGACGCCCGCACGGTCCCGCTGTCTGAGGGGCGCTTCGATCTCGACGACTACATGGATTACGTGATCGGATTCCTCGAGCACATCGGCCCCGGCGCCCATGCGATGGCGGTATGCCAACCATCGGTCCCGGTATTCGCGGCCACGGCGATCATGAACCGCGACAACCACCCCTGCACACCCAAGACGCTGACTATGATGGGCGGCCCGATCGACACGCGCTGCTCGCCCACCAGTGTCAACGACCTCGCCATGGAGCGGCCTATCGAATGGTTCCGCCACACTGTGATCGCCACTGTGCCGATGCAGTATCGCGGCGCGGGGCGGAAGGTCTATCCCGGTTTCATGCAGCTGGCGGGGTTCATGAGCATGAACCTCGGCAACCACATGATGAGCCACTACGAGATGTTCAAACACCTCACCGTGGGCGATGACGAAAGCGCGCAGGCGACCAAGGATTTCTACGACGAATACCGCAGCGTTTGTGACATGACCGCGGAGTTCTACCTGCAGACGGTCGAGGAAGTGTTCCAGACACACGCCTTGCCCAACGGCACCTTTGTCCATCGTGGCAAGCGCATTGACCTGGGCGATATCACTCACACTGCCTTGCTAGCGATCGAGGGTGAGCGTGACGACATCTCGGGCCTAGGGCAGACCAAGGCAGCGCTCGACCTGACGCCGCGTCTCTCAGCCGCCAAGAAGCGCTACTACATGGCCGAAGGGGCCGGGCATTACGGTATCTTCAACGGCAGCAAGTGGCGCGAGAAGATCGCCCCGGTGGTCGAGGAATTCATTGCCGAGCATGGCTAGGAGAAGCGCGCCCGACCAGGGCGCCGTCAAAAGCCGGACCTAGGGTCTCAGCTGGGGATCGATTTCGTCGCCGTCTTCGATCTGCACGCCGAAGCTGTTCAGCAGCATCGACACCTGCGTGTACTGACCCACCGTGAAAACGAGGTCCATGCGACCCTTGTCGCCAAGTTCGGCTAGTGCGAGCCAGGTGGAATCGGAAACGAAGAGGTCGGCAACCAACTCGTCCGCCGCGCGTATCATGGCCGCCTCGATCGGGGTCCAGCCGGGCGCGTCGGGGCCAGCCTTGATCCGCTCGACCTCCTCACCCGTGAGCCCGCAATCGAGCCCGATCCGCCGATGCTGGGCGAATTCATAGCCGGAACGGCACAGCCACCCGGTGCGCAGGATCACGATCTCGCGCTCACGCGGCGGCAAGGCATTGCGCCGTGACAGAATGTAATTACCCCAGGCGAGGAAACCGGTCAGCGCCTTGGGCGCACGGGCCAGCGTGCG
Organism: Erythrobacter sp.; assembly: GCF_038133525.1. Classification (GTDB taxonomy): domain Bacteria; phylum Pseudomonadota; class Alphaproteobacteria; order Sphingomonadales; family Sphingomonadaceae; genus Qipengyuania. The sequence continues at coordinate 82,291 of NZ_JAYPTL010000002.1, forward strand.
GAAGATATTGAGCACCTTGCCGCCCCCGACCTTGTTGGCGGGGTCGGCGAAAGGTGCGAGGACAGCCGCCTGCTCCTCGTCGAGCCGATCCATCTCGAGCGGCTCGATACGAGGAGCAGACAGGCGCATCAGAAGATCTCGAACAGACCTGCCGCGCCCTGACCGCCACCGATGCACATGGTGACGACGGCGTATTTCACGCCGCGGCGCTTGCCTTCGATCAGCGCGTGGCCGGTGCAGCGTGCGCCGGTCATGCCGAAGGGGTGACCGATCGAGATCGAACCGCCGTTGACGTTGAGCAGTTCGTCAGGAATGCCGAGCTTGTCGCGGCAATAGAGCACCTGCACCGCGAAGGCTTCGTTCAGTTCCCACAGGCCGATGTCGTCCATCTTGAGGTTGAAGCGCTCAAGCAGCTTGGGGATGGCATAGACCGGACCAATGCCCATTTCGTCGGGCTCGGTGCCGGCGACCGCCATGCCGACATAGCGACCGAGCGGGTTGAGGCCGCGCTTCTCAGCGACCTTGGCTTCCATCACCACGCAGGACGACGACCCGTCGGACAGCTGGCTGGCATTGCCCGCCGTGATGCAGTGACCCTCGCCCATCACCGGCTTCAGCGAAGCAAGGCCTTCGAGCGTGGTGTCGGGGCGGTTGCAATCGTCGCGATCGGCAGTGACTTCCTGGAAGGTGACTTCCTTGGTCTCCTTGTTCATCACGGCCATGGTCGCGGTGCAGGGGATGATCTCGTCATCGAACTTGCCCGCTGCCTGCGCGGCGGCAGTGCGCTGCTGCGACTGGAGCGAATATTCGTCCTGATATTCGCGGCTGATGTTGTAGCGCTTGGCCACCACTTCGGCGGTACCGATCATCGGCATGTAGATATGCGGGTGCATTTCCAGCAGTTCGCGGTCGGGTTCGACGAACAGCTTGCCGCTGCCGCTTACCTTCGAGATGCTTTCGAGACCGCCGGCGACGCAGATGTCCATGTTGTCGACCAGCACCTGCTTGGCAGCGGTGGCCACGGTCATCAGGCCCGACGAGCACTGGCGATCGATGGTCATGGCAGGGACCGATACCGGCAGGCCGGCACGCAATGCCGCAAGGCGGGCAACGTTGCCGCCGGTCGAACCCTGCTGGGCCGCGCAACCCATGATCACGTCGTCGACTTCTGCGCCTTCGAGGCCCGCACGCTCGACGGCGGCCTTGATCGACCAGGCACCGAGGGTTGCGCCGGTAGTGTTGTTGAATGCGCCGCGCGCCGCCTTGGTCAGCGGGGTACGGGCGGTGGAGACGATGACTGCGTCACGCATGGGTAGTTCCTTGAATTGCTAAGAGTGTCCGTTACCTCTTGGGGAGGAGGGGGATCAGACGAAGAGCTGGGTAATCCATTCGCAGATCAGCGCGGGCTTGTCCTCGCCCTCGATCTCGATGGTGATTTCGCTGGTCTGCTGCCACTGGCCGGGGCGCTTCTCGACCATTTCGAGCAGCTTCCAGTGGCCGCGAATGCGCTTGCCCGAGCGTACGGGCGAGATGAAGCGCGTCTTGTTGCCACCGTAATTGACGCCCATCTTCACCCCGTCGATCTTGGGGGTGTCCGAATTGGCGCCGAGGTAGGGGATCATCGACAGCGTCAGGAAACCATGCGCGATGGTGCCGCCGAACGGCGTCATCTTGGCCATTTCCTCATTGATGTGGATGAACTGGTGATCGCCCGTCGCATCGGCGAACTGGTTGATGCGTTCCTGGCTCATCTCGGCCCATTCGCTGGTGCCGATGTGCTGGCCGACCATGCCGGCTACTTCCTGCGGGGTCATGCGCCTCTCCTTCTCTCGAAAAACTGCAGTTTTGCGCGACTCCGGCCGCGCTGGCGGGCGGAGTCATGGCGCAAGCGGAGGGGGCGCGCAACTGCGCGAATTGTGCCGTTACGGCATGGCGGGCTTGGCCCCGGCGGCTTCGCGCCGGGCATCGCGCGCTGCCTTGCGCTCCGCTTCGCGGGTCAGCGACTCGCGACGTCGGCAGTAGGTCGAGAGCGCGATCTGCATCCCGATCAGCATCAGCACGAAGGGCTGATAGGCAATTCCCTGGAAGGTCGCCCCAACCAGGTAGATGATCTGCGCGAACTGCAGCGCACTGGCCAGCGGTGCCTGCCACTGCTCACCGTGCTTCGCACGACCAGCCCAACGCTTGCGGATGCCCTCCATATAGACGAGGCCGAGAAAGTGCAGTGCCAGCCATAGTATCAAGCCGATCCAGCCTTGTTCGCCGAGCATCTCGAAATAGGAAGAGTGATAGGCGCGCCCCGCATCGGTGACCTGCTGAATTTCGACCGAAGTGGTGGTTCCTTCCCTGGTCGCTACGGGCATTTCATAGGTGAAGCTATTGCTGCGATAGGCGTCGAAGCCGCCGCCGAGCGGATGTTCGTTGGCGTAATCGATGGTCCACATCCAGACCTGCATCCGCGTTGAAGCCGACTGGTCGCTGTCGACCGAGCCCAACGTAGCCATACGTTCGTAGTAGCTGGCGGGGAGGAAGGGCAGCGCCACCATGCCAAGCGCCGCGGCGCCCAGCAGGTACATCATACGCTTCTTGACATCGCGCAGCATCAGCAGACCCAGCACCGCGATGCACAACAGACCAGTGCGCGCTTCGGTCCCGACCGGGATAAGCAGGCAAGCGAATATCAGCAGCGCCGCGAACGCCTTCACCCGCCAGTCGCTTGGGTAGATCGTGCCGTATTTGACCAGCCACAGGATGATCGGGATGATCGCGATCGCGACCGTCGCCAGTGTCGAGCTCTCATAAATATTCGAGTTGTCGTTCACATAGAGGTAGAGGTTGCCATACCCCCCGCCGCCGAGCGCGGTCTTGATCCCCGCTGCGATGATGATCGCCCCCGCGGTCAGCACCATGATCAGCGCGGCGACTTCGATGCGCAGCCGGGTCGTCAGGGTGAGGGGCAGGAAGATGGCGAAGACCAGCGCCTTCCACACCCATTCCCATTTGTCTGCAGCATTGTCGGGAAAATCGGCCCATTGCAGCGTCATGAAACACCATGCGAGCAGAGCCAGCATTATCCCCTGCCGCAAGGTGAAGCGGGTATCCGCTTTGGTATCGCCGATCGCCCAGCCGGCAAAGGCCAGCAGGAACGCGATGAAGGAGATCGGTAGCATCGGCGTCAGCGTCCAGCCGATCTTCTGCGGCGCAAGGATATCGATATAGAGATAGGCAAGCACCCAGATGAAGGGTCGTCGCAAGCCGAGCGCGAACATGCCCATCACGGTGGCGAACAACGCAAGATCAAGCATCGTCGGTGCTCTTGCGATTGCGTCGAGCGTGCCGGGCATCGCGTCGGCCAGTCTTCGGCTCAGCCACCTCATCCGCCGTGACGAGATCCTCACGATCGAGATCGGGCCGCACGAGAATGCGCAGCAGCGCGATCACGATCAGGACGTGAGTCAGTGCAAGGGCGAAATAGTCGATCAAACCGGTGGTGTTCCTCGCTCCGCTCCTAACCTATTGCAGTTGACGCGGCGTTAAGCCTGTTGTGACACTAGACCAAGCCGATGACCCGCGTCCTTCATATCCTCGATCACTCGCTGCCGCTGCATTCGGGATATACGTTTCGCACGCGCGCGATCCTGAAGAGCCAACAGGCCAAGGGCCTCGATGTTCGCGGCATTACCGGTCAACGCCATTCCGCCGCGGGGCCCGCGGTCGAGGAAGTGGAAGGCCTGACCTTCCATCGCGTGCCAGGAAAGCCTTCGGGCCCACCAATCCTGCGCGAATGGCGCGAGATCGAGAGCCTTCAGGCCGCAATCGAACGGCTTGCAAAGGAATGGCGTCCCGACGTGTTGCACGCGCACTCGCCAGCCTTGTGCGGCATGGCTGGCCTGCGCGCGGCCAGGCGCCTGGGCATAGCCTTCGTCTATGAGATCCGGGCGTTTTGGGAAGATGCCGCGGTCGGCAACGGCACCGGCAGCGAGGGTTCGATCAAGTACCGACTCACCCGCACGCTCGAGAATCGCGTCGTGGCGGGCGCGGATGCCGTGTTCGCCATCTGCAATGGATTGCGCGAGGACTTGATCGCGCGCGGCCACGACGCCTCGAAGATCGGGATCTCTCCCAACGGCGTCGACCTGACACTGTTCGGCGATCCGCCTCCGCGCGACGCCGCCCTTGCAGCCTCACTTGGCCTGGCCGAAGGGCCGGTAATCGGCTTCATCGGCAGTTTCTACGATTACGAGGGGCTCGATGATCTTATCGCTGCCCTGCCCCTGCTCCGCGAGCGCCAGCCGCATGCCCAGTTGCTGCTGGTCGGTGGTGGGCCGATGGATGTACGGCTTCGCGCACAGGCCGCGGCGTCTCCGGTACATGACGCCATCACCTTTACCGGTCGCGTTCCTCACGACGAGGTTGAGCGCTACTACTCGCTGATCGACGTACTGGCCTATCCGCGCAAGAAGTCGCGGCTGACAGAGCTCGTGACGCCATTGAAGCCCTTGGAGGCCATGGCCGAGCGCAGTATCGTCGCCGCCAGCGATGTCGGTGGGCATCGCGAGTTGATCGAGAATGGGGCAACCGGACTGCTGTATCCACCCGATGATCCCGCCGCGATCGCCGCAGCCCTGGCAGGCTTCATCGATCGAGGCGAAGATTGGCCGGCGATGCGCGAACGCGCGCACCAGTACGTTGCCCGGAACCATGATTGGAGTCGCAATGTCGATCGTTATCTCAGTGTTTACCAAGACCTGCTAAAGCGGTCCCAAACGGGCGGTAATCAACCGTCAGCTGAATAGGTCGAGATCAGTCGCACCATGAATAGCGCCGCGCGCAAACAGCCTGTCAGCAGTCACCCGGCCTTTCGCTGGGCGGTAGGCGCATGGTTCGCCGCCCTGCTCGGCGGTGGGCTGTTTGTCATGCCCGACGCAGTGCACGATCAGTTGCGGCAGTCCATTGGAATTGCCGCGCTCTTCCCTGCGGGCACGCCTGGCAAGCTGGCACTTTCGGGTGGAGCTGCGCTGCTGGGCCTGGTGCTCGGTCTGGTGATCGGCATGCGGGTTGCCGCACTGAACGACGTGACCCACAACAGTTATGATGAAGATGAAGAAGTCGAGCCAGATGCCGTCTGGCTGACCGACGAACCCGTATTTGATGAGATCGAGCCCGAAACGGGAGCCGAAGAGGCTGTCGACGAGGATCCGCGCCGCCCCTTCAATCCGCGCGAATACATTGCGGAGGAATGCAACGAAGTCGACCCAAACGGGGACGTCATCGAGCTTGACGCCGAAGCTGAACCCGATGCGGGCCCTGAGCCCTACTTCCCCGACTCCGTCGAATATTTGGCACCCGACGAAGCAAACCAGCCATCCCAAATCCTTGAGGACGCCATCGAGTGGCTTCCGGAACAGGAATCGGCCATCGAAGCTGCGGAACCGGTGTTCGTAGCACAGCCCACCGCGCTGCCGACGAGCGAGGAGAAGCGGGCGTTCGGCGACCTTTCATTGACCGAACTCACCGCGCGGCTGAACCGCGCGATCAAGGACCGGGAAGCGGTTGAGGCTGCCGGTAGCGCGGGCGAAGGCGAGGACATGGACCCGGTTATCGCATTCCTCAGGCGCGAGGCCGATCGCTCCAGCACAACTCTGGACGAAGGCACTGCTGCGGAGGATGACCCGCAGGCAGCCTTGCGCGGTGCGCTCGATCGCCTCTCAAGGATCAGCAATCCCCGCTGATTCCCGGCGCACGGATACGAATTCCTGCCTGAAAGCACCCTCCCGCCGCGCTGAAAACTTGGCTCGGCTGAAATTTTGCTTCGCCTCTCGCAGTTGCAAAATCACAATTGCAACGGCATGACGCTCACTCGCGTAATTTTGCCGGTGCCATCCTTTGGCACCAAGTGATTTGTCCCCGGCGCTTCGCATCGCGAGGCAGCGCGGCGGGCACGAAGGAGGACGTACCGCTGATGGGACGCATGCCGCCCCTGGGGAATGAGGGTCTTTACGATCCCCGCAACGAACACGACGCCTGCGGCGTCGGCATGGTCGCGCATATCAAAGGCGCGAAAAGCCATGCGATCGTAACCCAGGCGCTCGAGATTCTGGCCAATCTCGATCATCGCGGCGCGGTTGGCGCAGATCCGTTGCTGGGCGATGGCGCCGGCATTCTCGTACAGATCCCCGATCCGCTGTTTCGCAAATGGGCTGACGCCGAAGGCCATGATCTGCCTGCCGCTGGCGATTACGCGGTCGCCATGTGCTTTCTCCCTCAGCAGGACGAAGCGCGCGAATACGTCGAGAAGCAGCTCGAACGCTTTGCCGCCAAGGAAGGGCAGCGGGTGGTCGGCTGGCGCGATGTGCCCACCACACTCGACGGCCTTGGCAAGGCGGTGATCGAATCCATGCCGGTGATCCGCCAGTGCGTGATCGCCCGGGGTCCCAAATGCGTCGACCAGGACGCCTTCGACCGCAAGCTGGTAGTAATCCGCAAGCAGACGCTCAACCCGCTCAAGGCGCTCGAGGCTAAGCACGGTATCGAAGGCCTGTCGCAAGCCTATATCCCGAGCTTTTCCAGCCGTACGCTGGTCTACAAGGGCCTGCTGCTGGCGAACCAGGTCGGCAGCTTCTACGACGACCTGCGCGACCCCGATTGCGTTTCGGCGCTCGGCCTCGTCCACCAGCGTTTCAGCACCAACACCTTCCCCAGCTGGCGACTCGCCCACCCCTACCGTTTCATGGCGCATAACGGTGAGATCAACACCGTGCGCGGCAATGTGAACTGGATGGAAGCCCGGCGCCGCACGATGGAAAGCGAATTGCTGGGCGCCGACCTCGACAAGATGTGGCCGCTGATCCCCCACGGCCAGTCAGATACCGCCTGTCTCGACAATGCGCTCGAACTGCTGCTGACCGGCGGCTACAGCCTCGCTCATTCGATGATGATGCTCATGCCGGAAGCCTGGGCCAAGAATCCGTTGATGGACCCGGCCCGTCGCGCCTTCTACGAATACCACGCCGCGCTGATGGAACCATGGGACGGCCCGGCGGCGGTGTGCTTCACCGACGGTCGCCAGATCGGCGCCTGTCTCGATCGCAACGGCCTGCGCCCGGCGCGCTGGTGCACGACCAAGGACGATCTCGTCGTACTCGCCTCGGAAAGCGGCGTGCTGCCGTTCAAGGACGAGGATATCACCCGCAAGTGGCGCCTCCAGCCGGGCCGCATGCTGCTGATCGATCTCGATCAGGGCCGCATCGTCGAGGACGAAGAGCTCAAGGCCGACCTGGCGGCAGCGCAGCCTTACGAGAAATGGCTTGAGAAGGCGCAGTACAAGCTCGAGGACCTCGATCATATCGAGCCCGACCTGTCGGCGATAACGCAGCCCGAAGAGAGCCTGCTCGATCGCCAGCAGGCCTTCGGCTACACGCAGGAAGACATCGCCAAGTTCCTCGAGCCGATGGCTTCGGGCGGCGAGGACCCGATCGGTTCGATGGGCACCGATACGCCGATTGCGGTGCTGTCTGACCGCAGCCGCCTGCTCTACGATTATTTCAAGCAGAACTTCGCGCAGGTCACCAATCCGCCGATCGATCCGATCCGCGAGGAGCTGGTGATGAGCCTGCTGTCGATGATCGGCCCGCGCCCGAACCTGCTGGGTCGCGATGGCGGTACGCACAAGCGCCTCGAGGTGAGCCAGCCGATCCTCACCAATGCCGATCTCGCCAAGATCCGCTCGGTCGAAGTCGCGCTCGACGGTGCCTTCCGCACGGCTACGATCGACATCACCTGGGATGCCAGCACCGGTGCCGAGGGCCTGGCAATGGCGCTCAAGGAAATGTGCTGGGCCGCAACCGAGGCGGTGCTGGGCGACGCCAACATCCTGATCTTGTCCGACCGCGGTCAAGGGCCGGATCGCGTGCCCATGCCCGCGCTGCTCGCAACCAGCGCTGTCCATCACCAGCTCGTTCGCCAGGGCCTGCGGATGCAGACCGGGCTCGTCATCGAAACCGGCGAGGCGCGCGAGGTGCACCATTTCTGCGCTCTGGCAGGCTATGGTGCGGAGGGCATCAACCCCTACCTCGCCTTCGAAACGATCGAGGCACTGCGTGCGGAACGCTTCCCCGACATGGACTCCGCCAAGGTACAGGCCAACTACGTCAAGGCGGTGGGCAAGGGCATCCTCAAGGTCATGTCCAAGATGGGCATTTCGACCTACCAATCCTATTGCGGCGCGCAGATCTTCGACGCGGTCGGCCTCTCGTCGGACTTCGTCGACACCTATTTCTGCGGCACCGCCACCACCATCGAAGGCATCGGCCTGCAGGAAGTGGCCGAAGAAGCCGTGCTGCGCCACGCGCAGGCCTATGGCGGCAACCCGCTCTATGCCGGGATGCTCGATGTCGGCGGGATCTATCAATACCGTATCCGCGGCGAGGCGCATGCCTGGACCCCGCAATCGGTATCGCAGCTGCAGCACGCCGTGCGCGGCAACAATCCAAAGAATTACGAAGAGTTCGCCCGCTCGATCAATGAGCAGTCCGAACGGCTGCTGACGATCCGCGGCCTCATGGAGCTCAAGACGGCCGAACAGCCGCTCGACCTGTCCGAGGTCGAACCGGCAGTAGAAATCGTCAAACGCTTCAGCACCGGCGCGATGAGCTTCGGCTCGATCAGCCACGAAGCGCATTCGACCCTGGCAATCGCGATGAACCGCCTGGGCGGTCGCTCGAACACCGGCGAAGGGGGCGAGGAGCCCGAACGTTTCGAGCCGCTGCCCAATGGCGATTCGATGCGCAGCCGGATCAAGCAAGTTGCGTCGGGCCGGTTCGGCGTGACTGCCGAATATCTCGTCAATTCGGACGACATCCAGATCAAGATGGCGCAGGGCGCAAAGCCCGGCGAGGGCGGCCAGCTGCCCGGCCACAAGGTCGACAAGCGCATCGGCAAGGTCCGCCATTCGACCCCGGGCGTGGGCCTGATCTCGCCGCCGCCGCATCACGACATCTATTCGATCGAGGATCTCGCGCAGCTGATCCACGACCTCAAGAATGTGAAGCCGAGTGCGCGTATCTCGGTAAAGCTGGTATCCGAAGTGGGCGTCGGCACGGTCGCCGCGGGCGTGAGCAAGTGCAAGGCGGACCACGTCACGATCTCCGGCTATGAAGGTGGGACGGGTGCGAGCCCGCTCACCAGTCTCACCCATGCCGGTTCGCCGTGGGAAATCGGCCTGGCCGAAACGCAACAGACCCTGCTGCTCAACGACCTGCGTTCACGCATTGCGGTGCAGGTCGACGGCGGCCTGCGCACCGGGCGCGATGTTGCCATCGGGGCATTGCTGGGAGCCGACGAATTCGGCTTCGCCACCGCGCCGCTGATTGCGGCGGGCTGCATCATGATGCGCAAGTGCCACCTCAACACCTGCCCGGTCGGCGTTGCGACCCAGGATCCGGTGCTGCGCGCACGCTTCACCGGCACGCCGGAACACGTCATCAACTACTTCTTCTTTGTCGCGGAAGAGCTGCGCCAGATCATGGCGCAGATGGGCTTCCGCACGGTCGAGGAAATGGTCGGCCGGGTCGATCGGATCGACATGCGCCGGGTCGAACGGCACTGGAAGGCCCATGGGGTCGACCTTTCACGGATCCTCCATGCAGTTCCGCTGGATGCCGGCAAATCGCTGCACCACACAGAAGAGCAGGACCACGGCCTCGAAGCTGCCATGGACGTCGAGCTGATCGCGGCCTGCAGGCCCGCGATCGAGAGCGGGCAGGCTGTCCAGCTCACCCGCACCATTCGCAACGTCAACCGTACCGTCGGCGCCATGCTGTCGGGCCGGATCGCAGAGGCGCACGGCCATGCCGGCCTGGCGCCGGACACGGTCCGCATCGACCTTACCGGTGTGGCAGGGCAGAGCTTCGGCGCATGGCTCGCCCATGGGGTGACGCTGAGCCTGACCGGCGATGCAAACGACTATGTCGGCAAGGGCCTGTCGGGCGGTCGCATCATCGTACGCCAACCTGACGAGGCACCGCGCCTGCCGGGCGAGAACATCATCGTCGGCAATACCGTGCTCTACGGCGCGATCGCGGGCGAAGCCTATTTCTCGGGTGTCGCGGGCGAACGCTTCGCGGTGCGCAATTCGGGCGCGGTCGCGGTGGTCGAAGGCACCGGCGATCACGGCTGCGAATACATGACTGGGGGCGTCGTCTGCGTGCTCGGCCCCACCGGGCGCAACTTCGCAGCGGGGATGAGCGGCGGCATCGCCTATGTCTATGATCCCGATGGGCGCTTCGCCGATCTCTGCAATCCGGCGCAGGTCGACCTGCTCCCGGTTACGCCGGGTGACGGCGAGGGTGCGGAAAAGAGCTGGGGCAAGCCGCAGCAACGGGCCGTGTCCGTCGACAATCCCGGCATGGGCGATCCGCTCTACCACGATGCCGAAAGGCTGAAGGTCCTTGTCGAACGACACCTGCTCCACACCGGTTCGGCCAAGGCCAAGGCCTTGCTCGACAACTGGGCGGGCGAACTGAAGAACTTCCGCAAGGTGATGCCGCGCGACTACGCCAAGGCGCTCAAGGCACTCGAAAACGAACGCGAAGAAGCCGCGATGGAAGCGGCGGAGTAAGGGTCATGGGCAAGGAAACCGGCTTTCTCGAATACGAGCGGCACGACCGCTCCTATCTCGACCCCAAGGAACGGCTGAACAACTACAAGGAGTTCGTCGTCCCTCTGTCCGAAAGGGAACTGCGCACGCAGGCGGCGCGCTGCATGAACTGCGGCATTCCCTATTGTCACAACGGTTGTCCGGTGAACAACATCATCCCGGACTGGAACCATTTGGTCTACGAGGACGACTGGAAGCACGCACTCGAAGTGCTCCATTCGACCAATAATTTCCCGGAATTCACCGGGCGCATCTGCCCCGCCCCGTGCGAAGCGGCCTGCACGCTGAACCTCATCGATTCGCCGGTAACGATCAAATCGATCGAATGTGCAATCGTCGACCGCGGGTGGCAGGAAGGCTGGATCAAGCCGCAACTGCCCGAGAAGCGTACCGGCAAGTCGGTGGCAGTGATCGGCAGCGGACCGGCGGGCCTGGCCTGCGCGCAGCAGTTGGCCCGCGCGGGCCATGCGGTGACCGTGTTCGAGAAGGCCGACCGGATCGGCGGGTTGCTGCGTTACGGCATTCCCGACTTCAAGATGGAGAAGCACCTGATCAATCGCCGCGCGGTGCAGATGGAGGCCGAAGGCGTCCAGTTCCGCACCAGCAGCGAAGTCGGGGTCGAAGTCAGCTTCCAGGCACTGCAGGAGAATTTCGACGCGGTCGTCCTGGCGGGCGGCGCAGAGGAAGCGCGTATGCTCGACGTGCCCGGCGCAGAGCTGCCCGGCGTGCGCCTGGCGATGGAATTCCTCACCCAGCAGAACAAGCGCAATGCCGGCGATGACGAAGTGCGCGCCGCGCCGCGCGGTTCGCTGACCGCGACCGGCAAGCACGTAATCGTGATCGGCGGCGGGGATACCGGCAGCGACTGCGTCGGCACCAGCAATCGGCAAGGCGCAGCCAGCGTCACCCAGCTTGAGATCATGCCCAAGCCCCCGGAGAAGGAAGACAAGGCGCTGACCTGGCCCGATTGGCCGCTGAAGCTGCGGACTTCGTCGAGCCACGAGGAAGGCGTCGATCGCGATTGGGCTGTCCTCGCCAAGCGCGTTACCGAAGAAAACGGCGATGTCGCCGGGCTCGAATGCATCCGCGTCGAGTGGAAGGACGGTCGCATGCAGGAGGTCGCTGGCAGCGAGTTCACGCTCAAGGCCGACCTGATCCTGCTCGCCATGGGCTTCACCGGACCCAAGCGGCGCGGGTTGCTCGACCGCGCGGGCGTCGACCTCGACGCGCGTGGCAATGTGGCGGCAGACACTGAATGGTACCTCACCAGCGAGGCCAACGTCTTTTCCTGCGGCGACATGCGGCGCGGGCAGAGCCTGGTCGTCTGGGCGATCCGTGAAGGGCGCCAATGCGCACATGCGGTCGACAAGGCGCTAATGGGCGTGAGCGAGCTGCCGCGCTAGCGCCACAGCGTCGCAGGGCGTAACCACTTCCGAATTCGCTACGGAAGATTCAGCAATGAACGGGGTTTCGGACCTTTCCGCGTTGTCGCTGGCGGCGATCCCACTCGCCTTCGTGATCGGTTTTGTCTTGCGCCGGGGTAGCGTCTGCATGGTCGAAGGGGCTCGCCAGGCAATAGTCCTCGGTCGCTCCTTGCGACTCCGCGCCTTTGTCGTTGCTGCCGGGGCTGCCGGCGTGGTGATCCTGCCGCTGTCGTGGTTTCTTCCTTCGACCGGGATGCTCGCGCCGAGTTTCCCCATCACCCTGGGGACAATTGTGGGAGGTGTCCTGTTCGGCATCGGCGCCCGGATCAACGGTGGCTGCCAATTCGGCACAATCGGTCGGCTTGCAGGAGGTGAGCTGAATTTCCTCGTCACTTGTCTTGCCGGTGTGGTTGGCGCAATCGGCGCAATGCGTGCAAGCGACATGGCAACGCCGAGCGAGTCATTCTTGATGGATCCAAGCGTTCCCGGTTTTGCTGCCTTCCTGCTGTTCCTCGCTTTCGCCGCTCCAGCATTCCGTATCCGCTACTGGCGTGGCCTGGTTCGAGTCCTTGGCCGGCGCGACGCCCATCTCAGTCCGATCCCCGCCATGCTGGTGGTGGGTATAGCGGGAGGCGTTCTCTATACTCTGGCGGGTAGCTGGACCATCGGCTCACTCCTCAATCGCGAGGGAGCATGGCTGTTGGGCGATACGGCGAACCATGCTGACAGCAAAGCGTTGGCTGGCGCTCTCGCACTACTGGCGGGGGCAGCCTTTGCCGCAGTATGGACTCGCACCTTCCGCCTGCGTCCACCATCGCCGGCTGCACTGACTCGCAACGCGCCCGGGGGAGCCTTGATGGGCGCGGGCGCGGCAATGGTTCCCGGTGGAAACGGGACACTACTGCTCTACGCGATGCCGTCAGCCTCGCTCAGCGCATGGGTCGCCTTCGCCGTAATGACCATCGCAATCGCACTAACTTTCTTGCCCCAGCGCAAGATGCGCAGGGCCTAGCGCTGTGTCCGCCCCCGTGCCTGCACCGCAGCGCGGCGCGCTTCGACCTCTTCCGGGCTGACCGCGCTGTTGGCGGCGGAGGAGCGCTTGTGTTCGAGCGCCAATCCTTCGCCGAAGCTTGCGGCATAGCCCTCGTCGATCAGGGCCTTGTAGCCGGCGAGAAAGGTCGGATCGATGCTCGCCATATCGGTGGCCAGCCTGCGCGCCTCCACCAGCAAGTCTTCGGGCGCGACCACGCGGTTGACCAGACCCCAACGCTCGGCGGTCTCAGCATCGAGGAAGTTGCCGGTGAAACTCAGCTCCTTGGCGCGGCTTATGCCGATCATCCGGCTGAGCTTTTGCGATAGGCCCCAACCGGGCACGATCCCGACCCGTGCATGGGTATCGGCAAAGCGCGCATTGGTGCTGGCGATCAGCACGTCGCAGGCCAGCGCGACCTCGAAGCCACCAGTGATGGCCACGCCATTGATTGCACCGATCACCGGTTTGCGGCAGCATTCGATTGCCTTGACCGGGTTTTCGTCGGCTCCTTCGGCATTGGCGGCGCCCAGCGCGCCTTCCTGCGACCCGAGTTCCTTCAGGTCGAGCCCGGCGGTGAAGGCCCGCGTGCCGGCGCCGGTCAGGATCACCGCGCGCACCGCGTCATCGGCGTCGAGCGCAATCATCACTTCGTAGAGCCGGCGGCGCAGCGCCTTCGACAGCGCATTCATTGCTTCGGGGCGGTTCAGGGTGACGGTGGCAACGCCGTCGGCGATTTCGGTCAGGATCAGATCGGTCATGGACGAGAGATTAGCCAATCAGTTGCTGCTTGCAATCGTTTCGCCACTGGCGTTGACTGTCACCCGAGAGGAGAGACACGCAATGGCATTCAAACCCTTTGACCTCACGGGCAAGACCGCAGTGGTTACCGGCGGCAATTCCGGGATCGGGCTCGGCATGGCGGAAGGGCTGGCCGCGGCCGGCGCGGATGTCGTGATCTGGGGCCGCGACGCGGCAAAGTCCGAAGCGGCAGTCGAGAAACTGCGTGGCTACGGGACGAAGATTGAAGCGCTTGCGGTCGACGTGACGGACGAGGCAGCGGTGGTCGATGCCATGGCGGAAAGCCTCGCGCTATTGGGCCGCATCGATTGCGCCATTGCCAATGCCGGGGTGGGCGGCAACGCGCCGCTGATCGAACAGACGACCGAAGCCTGGCGCAAGATCACCACGGTCAATCTCGACGCAGTGTTCTGGACTTTTCGCGAGGCGGCCAAACACATGGTAGCCCGCGCGGAAGCGGGCGACACGGGAGGTTCGCTGGTGGCAACCGCCTCGGTCGCAGCGATCCATGGCCCGCCCGCGAACCAGGCCTATGCGGCAACCAAGGCTGGTGTGCTCGGCATGGTTCGCAGCACGGCGGTCGAGCTGGCAAAATACGGTATCCGCGCGAATGCGGTGCTGCCCGGCTGGATCGCGACCCCGATGACCGAGCGACTCCAGGCCTGGGATACCTTCAACAAGAAGGCGATCGGCCGCGTACCCATGCGTCGCTGGGGCGAGGGCGAGGATTTCAGCGGAATCGCGGTCTATCTCGCCAGCGATGCAAGCAGCTTCCACACTGGCGATTCGCTGGTGATCGACGGTGGCTATACGATCTTCTGACCCAGGACCTGCGCGTCATACCTGCCAGTCGATCGTCTCGCGCCCATGCGCGGCGAGGAAACTATTGGTCCTGCTGAAAGGCTTGGAGCCGAAGAACCCGCGATGGGCCGACAACGGGCTGGGATGCGGGCTTTCGATGATGCAATGCCTGCCGTCGCTCAGGCCGCCGATGCGCTTGGCCTTAGCCTGGGCATGGCTGCCCCAGAGGATGAATACCGATGGTTCCGGCCTCGCTGCCACCGCAGCCACGCAGGCATCTGTGATCGCATCCCAGCCGCGCCCGGCATGACTTCCCGCCCTGCCCGCCTCCACCGTCAGCGTGTTGTTGAGCAACAGCACGCCCTGGCGCGCCCAGTGGCTAAGGTCGCCATGGCGTGGGCGCGCAATGCCAAGGTCGCTCTCCATTTCCTTGTAGATGTTGGCGAGGCTGGGCGGGACCTGAATCCCGTCCGGCACGGCGAAGCACAGCCCCATCGCCTGACCGGGGCCGTGATAGGGATCCTGCCCAAGGATCACGACCTTCACTTCATCGAGCGGGGTCAGTTCGAGCGCGGCCAATCGCGCGCCGCGCGGGGGATAGATCGGCTTGCCCGCCTGTTCCTCCGCGCGCAGCCAGCCGCCCAGCCGCCGCGCCTCGGGCGTGGCTAGTACAGGGTCGAGCACAGGCTTCCAGCTGAGGGGGACCGCGTCAGTCATCGCGGCTACTTTGGCGTGGCTTGCATTCCGCCTCCAGTGCGCCCTTCCCTACAATCCCCAATACGCCTAAGGCGCTGACCCATGGCAGTTCATTTTCACGAAGAAGACTTGCCGGCAGGCGTGCTGGCGGACGGACCGATTGCGGTCGACACGGAAACCATGGGGCTGATCACCGCCCGCGACCGGCTGTGCGTGGTCCAACTAAGCGACGGCAAGGGTGACGAACATCTCGTCCGCTTCGGCCCGAACAGCACATATGACGCGCCCAATCTCAAGGCCGTTCTGGGCGACCCGAGCCGCCTCAAGCTCTATCATTTCGCACGCTTCGATCTCGCCGCGATCGAACATTACCTCGGGGTGATGGCCACCCCCTGTTATTGCACCAAGATCGCCAGCAAGCTGGTGCGCACCTATACCGATCGCCACGGGCTCAAGAACCTCATCGAGGAATTGCTCGGTGGGACCATTTCGAAGGCCCAGCAGTCGAGCGACTGGGGTGGCCCCGAGATTACCGAGCCCCAGCGCGAATATGCCGCGAGCGACGTGCGTTACCTGCACCGGTTGAAGGACGAGCTCGACCGTCGGCTGGTGCGTGAGGGGCGCATGGCAATCGCCCAGGCCTGCTTCGACTTCTTGCCCACGCGGGCGCGGCTGGACCTTGCCGGCTGGCCCGAGCACGATATCTTCAGCCACATGTAAGGCTGGCCGAGGCAGACGAGCGAAATGGCAACCTCGCAGCGCAGGATCGAGACGCAGGAAGCGAAAGTGCTCCGCGATCGGCGCCAACATTGGGCCGAACCCGGTGGCACGCATGACCGGCTGGTTCACTTCCTGGCGCGCGCCCTGCCGATGGCAGTCGGCGTGCTGGCCGCGCTGATGGTCGTGACCCCGCTTGGCCCGCGCGGCGAAGTGAGCTTCCTGCTCGATCGCGACAAGGTGGCAATCATCAAGGAGCGGCTGCGCGTCGACAACGCACTCTACCGCGGCGAGGACAAGGAAGGTCGACCCTTCTCGCTCACCGCGGGCGAAGCCGTCCAGCGCTCCAGCCGCGAAGGGATCGTACGCATGAACGATCTCGTCGCGCGACTACTACTCAATGACGGTCCGGCGCGCCTCACAGCAGAAGCGGGGCAATATAACATCGACCAGGAAAAGGTTTCCATCATCGGACCGATGAGGATGACCGCCGCCGACGGCTATCGCATGCTGGCCCGCGACGTTTCGGTCGACCTCGCAACCAAGACGCTGCTGGGCGAAGGCGGCGTCGATGGCGAGATTCCCGCCGGCACCTTCAGTGCCGATCGCTTGACCGCCGACCTGTCGGCACGCACCATTACACTATCCGGCAATGCGCGATTGCGCATGGCACCGGGAAAACTGAGGATACCCTGATGACCGCGCTTCGTTCGACCATTGCCCGCTGGGGCGCCGCCGGGTTCCTCGCCACCGCCATCGCCTTGGGCGGTGTGCAACTGAGCGCGCAGGCCATCGCCGGGCACAATTCCAACGCCCCTGTTTCCTATGCCGCAGATCGCATCGAACTGCAGGATCGCGAGAATCGTGTCGTGCTTTCGGGCAATGTCCAGATCACCCAGGCGGATCTGTCGCTCAATGCGGCCCGCACGATCGTCAACTACTCGGACGAGGGTAATCTCAGGATCCAGCGAATCATGGCAACCGGCGGGGTCGACGTACAGCGCGGCAACGAACGTGCACGGGGCGACACGGCGGTCTACGACTTCAATCGCCGGATCATCACCATGGCCGGCAATGTCCGGCTCGACCGGGGTGGCGACACGCTCAATGGCGGGCGGTTGGTGATCGATCTTGCCACCGGCCGGTCGAGCGTCGATGGGCGCGCCAGCGGATCGTCATCGGTCAGCGGCGCCACGACCAATTCGTCGGGACGCGTGAGCGGGACCTTCTCCGTCCCGCAAAACTGAGGCGCATCGGTGGCTGGGCCGCCGCTCGAGAACCTGCTGGTTCGCTTGGCGGGCGGCCTGGACCCGGATCTTGACGAACTGGCAGGCATCAGCCCCGCGCAGTGGGCCGAACTCGACCGCCGGGCTGCGCATTATCGAATCCAGCCTTTGCTCCATCACCGTCTGGGCGACTGTACCGCAATCCCGGGTGACCTGCGGCTGGACTGGGCCGATGCCTATCGCGCCAGCGCCATCTCCGCGCTGGCGCACAAGGCCGAGCTGGTCGCCATCGTGGGAGCGCTGGCACGCGCTGGCATTGATTCGATCGCGCTCAAAGGAGCCTGGCTAGCCTGGCATGCCTGGCCCGATCCCGCGCTGCGTCCCCTGCGCGATCTCGACCTGCTCATTGCCGAGGGGAAGGTGCTCGACGCCCGACGGCTCTTGTTGACGCTAGGCTATGTCGAGATCGGGACCGAGGGCCTTTCCGCGGAGCAGTGGAAGCAGCGCTATCACCAGCTCCCCCCGCTCGTTTCCCCAAGCGGGATCGTGGTCGAACTGCACCACCGGCTATGGATCGAAGACTGGCGGACGCCGCACTTACCCGATGAAGTTTTCCTGCGCGCATTCGCCGACCCCGAGTATCCCGGGCTGCGCTATCTCGACCCGATCGACCAGTTGCTGCACCTCGCGGTCCACGCCTCCGTCCACGCATTCGATGGTGGCCCCTTGATGCTTGCCGACTTCGAGCAGCTGGCGCGGGAACACAGGTTCGACTGGGACGCCGTCTGGGAACGGGCGAACACCGAAGGATGGGATAGGGTCGCCGCGCTGGCGATTGCGGCAACGCGGCGTTGGACGGTCGGAGGCCGTGCAAGCCTGCCAGATCCGCCCGTGAGTGTACCAGCGGAGGTCCTCGACGATCTTCCCTTGCTCCTGGCCAAGGCGCCCGAGCGGATCGGGAGCGACCAGACGGCGGCGCGGCTGGCTCGCAGGGACATAGGCTGGCGCGAAAAATGGCGCCGCGCCCTCCTCCGGCGCGAACGACATGAAAGCCTGCGATCATGGCTCGGCTGGCTGACGGGCGAGCTGCTAAATGCAGTCAGGGCGCGGCTGGGCGGGAATGCAGGGCGCGGCGCCAGATTGGTTGTTCAGCTCAACGCCTATCTTTCGGTCCGCAAGCCCTAGTCAGCGCCTGCCCTTGGCGAGCTGGGCGATCAGCGTGAGCTGCTGGGCAAGCAGCAACTCGGCCGCCTGGCTGTTCGTCAACAGGTCCCGATGCAGCTTCACCAGTGCATGTGTCAGCCGGTCGAGCAAGTTGCGCTGGCGCCATATGGCGAGTTGCTGGCCGATCTCGCGCTCTTCCTTCCAGAAGATCCCGAGGCGTGCCTTCTCACCCTTGTCCAGCGCACCATAGGGTCGCGGTCCCAGCGCCGCGGCGATCCGCGCCAGCTGCGCCGCGCGACGTTCGAAGGCGAGCAATACGCCAACCGGGTTGAGGCCCAACTGCTTCAGGCGGGCAATCTCCGGGGCGACCCGGTTCCCCTGCCCGCCCATCACCGCGTCGACCAGCGGCATGAACCCATCCTCTTCGCTCGCCGCCCCAACCGCGTCGATATCCTCCGCACTGGCCGTGCAGGGGCTTTGCGGGCTGGCGTCGAGATAGGTCGCAAGCTTGGTGATCTCGCTCTGCGCCAACCGGACATCGAGATTGGCAGCACGCGCGATGCGTTCGGCCAGATCTCCCCCAAGCCGCACGCCTGCGGCATCGCCCATCGCACGCACGCTTTGCGAGACCGAACGCAGATCGGGCGGATAGAACAGGGCGACCAGCGCGTCCTTGCGCTTCTCCAGCAATTTCGCCGTGCGCGACTTGTCGGTCGCCGCAGCGGCAATCACGATCACCGGGCAAGCCGAGCCCGCGCCGGCATCACCCGTCTCGATCAGCGTCTCGATCGCTGCAAATGCATCGTCGCCATTGGCGCGTACCCAGATGTGGCGCTGGTCGCCGAACAGCGACGTCGATCGGGCCTCATCGCCCAAGCTCGCGGGATCGCCGCGCAGGTCTGCGCCCGCCATTTCGACGCGCTCACCCGGTTCGGGCAGCCAGGTTACGAGGTCGCGCGCGGCAGCGCTCGCCCCCGCCTCGTCCTGCCCACAGAAGAAGAAGATCGAGCAGGCTTTTGCCGCATCGCGGCCCTTGGCGGCGAAATCGCGGCTGGTGAGCTTCACTGCTGCTTGCGCAGCGTCAGGGCCACGCGCGTGACGATGCGTTGCGCCACATCCCGGGCGAGATTTTCGAGCGCCGTCTGCTCGGCCGCAATCGTCGCGTATTCGCTCGAGACGACGTCGATACCCGCATCCGATGCGGCGGTTGCATCGAGCAGTATCTCGCCGCTCGACAGGTCGATCAGCTGATAACGCGCGCGCAGCGTGCGGCGTTCGCGGCTGATCGTATCGTCGCGCAGCACGCCGAGCCCGTCGAGCTGGTCGTCGAGCCGCACATCGAGCCGATACTGCGGAGTTTCGGCACCGGCCGCGCTGAGCCGGTCATTGAGCGCATTGCGCACCAGCCAGCCCGCCTGCCCCTCGATCGCAGGTACATCAACCGCAGCCAGACCGCGCGCGACTGCGCCGTTGCCGCCGCCGGCATACATGGGTTGCAACCCGCAGGCGGAAAGCGCGAGGCTGGCGAAGAGAAGGGCAATGCGACGCATCAGGTTACGATATTCACCAATCTGTCGGGCACCACAATGATCTTGCGCACAGCTGCCCCGGCAATCGAGCGCTGTACGTTTTCCGAAGCCAGTGCCAGCGCCTCGAGATCCTCCTTCGATGCGCCCTTGGGGGCAGTCAGCGTGTCGCGCAGCTTGCCCATGTGCTGGATCGCAATGGTCACTTCATCCTCGACCAGCAGCGCGGGATCGACTTCGGGCCAGTCGGCGTCCGCAACCATACCCGCCTGGCCGACCGCGGCCCAGGCTTCCTCCGCCAGATGCGGCATCATCGGGGCCACCAGCTGCACCAGCGTGCGGATCGCGGCAGAGCGGCTGGCCGATGGCTGCGCCTTCTCGACCGCACCGGTCAGTTCGTAGATCCGCGCCACCGCCTTGTTGAAGCCCAGGCCTTCGATATCCTGCGCCACCGCAGCGACGGTCTGGTGCGTCTTGCGATCGAGCGCCTTGTCCTCGCCCGTCGCTTCCGCCTCATATTGGCCGAACAGGCGCCACAGGCGGTGAACGAAACGCGAGCAGCCTTCGATGCCCGCTTCGGACCACGGCAGATCGCGTTCGGGCGGGCTGTCGGATAGCATGAACCAACGCACCGCATCGGCGCCGAAGCGGTCGATGATCGTGTCGGGATCGACCACGTTCTTCTTCGACTTCGACATCTTGATCACGCGGCCGATGGTCACCGCTTCACCGCCGTCCCTCAGCGTCGCGCCTTCGCCCGTGCGGATCACTTCGTCGGGACTGTAGAAGACGTCACGCTCGCCCTCGCGACGCGAATAGGTTTCGTGCGTGACCATGCCCTGCGTGAACAGCGAGGCGAAAGGTTCCTTCACGTCGACCAGGCCGATGCGGTTGAGCGCACGGGTCCAGAAGCGCGCGTAGAGCAGGTGCAGGATCGCATGTTCGATGCCGCCGATATACTGGTCGACCGGCAGCCACTTGGCCACTTCTTCGCTGTCGAACGGCTTGTCGGCCGGCTGGCTGGCGAAGCGCAGGAAATACCACGAGCTGTTGGTGAAGGTGTCGAGCGTGTCGGTCTCGCGTTCGGCCTTGCCGCCGCATTTGGGGCAATCGACATGCTTCCACGTGGGGTGGCGCAGCAGCGGGTTGCCCGGGGTCTGGAAATCGACGTCCTCGGGCAAGGTGACCGGCAGCTGATCCTTGGGCACCGGCACCACGCCGCAGCTGCCGCAATGGATGAAGGGGATCGGCGTGCCCCAATAGCGCTGGCGCGAAACGCCCCAGTCGCGCAGGCGCCATACGGTCTTGCCCTGTCCGCGTCCTTCCGCCTCTATGCGCCGGATGATCTCGCGCTTGGCGTCCTCCACGCTCATGCCGGTGATGAAGTCCGAATTGACGATCACCCCATCGCCCGGCTCGGCTTCGCCAGCGAAAGGCTTGGCAGCCTCTTCGACGCTTGTCGCGACTACGCGCGGGATCGGCAGGCCGTATTTGGTGGCGAATTCGAAATCGCGCTGGTCGTGGCCCGGCACCGCCATGATCGCGCCCGTGCCATAGTCCATCAGCACGAAATTCGCGATATAGACGGGCAGGTATTCGCCGGTGAACGGATGCTTCGCGCCGATGCCGGTGTCGAAGCCGAGCTTTTCTGCAGTCTCCAGCTCAGCAGCGGTAGTGCCGCCCTTCTTGCATAGCTCGACGAACTTCGCCGCATCGCAATTTTGCGCGGCCACAGCCTGTGCGATCGGATGATCGGCGGCGACCGCAACGAAGCTCGCGCCGAAGATCGTGTCGGGGCGGGTCGTGTAGACCGGCAGGGATTCGCCATTCGACAGGTCGAAGCTGAACTCCAGCCCACGCGACTTGCCGATCCAGTTCTCCTGCATCAGCCGCACCTTGTCGGGCCAGTTTTCGAGCGTACCGAGGCCTTCGAGCAGGTCTTCGGCAAAATCCGTGATGCGCATGAACCACTGGTTCAATTTGCGCCGTTCGACCTCCGCGCCCGAGCGCCAGCCCTTGCCGTCGATCACCTGTTCGTTGGCGAGGACGGTCATGTCGACCGGATCCCAGTTGACCTCGCTTTCCCTGCGATAGACCAGACCCGCCTCGTACATGTCGAGGAATAGCGCCTGTTCGTGGCCGTAATATTCCGGTTCGCAAGTGGCGAGTTCGCGGCTCCAGTCGAGCGCGAAACCGAGGCGCTTCAGCTGCGCCTTCATGTGTTCGATATTGGCGCGGGTCCAGCCGCCCGGATGGACGCCCTTCTCCATCGCCGCATTCTCGGCCGGCATGCCGAAAGCATCCCAGCCCATCGGGTGGAGCACTTCGTGCCCGGTCGCTTTCTTGTAGCGCGCCAGCACGTCGCCCATCGTGTAATTGCGGACATGGCCGATATGGATGCGCCCCGAAGGATAGGGAAACATCTCGAGCACGTAGCTCTTGGGCTTGTTCGAATTGCTATCGGCGCGGAAGGTCTGCGCCTCCTCCCACGCTTTTTGCCATCGCGCGTCGGCGCTGGCCGGATCGAAACGGGTATCGCTGCTCATGCGAGCGGCCTTACGGATTTTACGTGGTTTGGGAAGGACCCGCGTGCGCCGGGTCCGTTATCAGTTGATCGTGTGGCGGCGCAGTTCGCGCGCCTTGGTGAGGATGATGTCCTCAAGCTTCTGCACGGTCGCAGCTTGCACCGGGGCATCGACCCAAGTGCCACCCTGGCTCACCTGCCGACTGGCGGCCACACGCAATGCGTCCGCGCGCAGGTCGGAATCGAGAATGGTCACGGTCACCTTGACGCGTTCACCGGGGTTGCTGGGGTTAGCATACCAGTCGGTCACGATCACGCCGCCATTGCTGTCCGCCTGGAGCAATGGGGCAAAGCTCACCGTTTCCAGCGAAGCACGCCACAGATAGGAGTTCACGCCGATCGTGGTGATCTGCGCCGCAGCGAGGTCCGCCTTGGGGCGTTCGCGCCCGCCGCAGGCCGCGAGGCTGGCCGTGGCAGCAATGGCCAGGGCGAAGATGGCAGGGCGGCGTAGCTGGGCAAGAGCGATCATGTCGGTCCTTGGTATCAATCCGGTTTTACGGCTCTATAGAGCCTGCACGCAGGGGGGCAAGCCATGCCGACCGGCCTTGGCGAATGGGTGCCACATGCACGCGCGGGGGGTGAATGGTGGCTGAACCCCGTTACCGGTTGAGGCCGGCAATCCCCCGGTCTGTTGAAGCCACGCAACAGTTGTACGGATTCGTCCATTGTGGCTGTGGAAAAGCTGGTGTCCGACCGACACGCACCCTAGCTTCCTTGGGAGTCGAATACGTTCGGATCGAGTCGGGTCAGCTGCGGTTCAGCAGTGTGCCCATAAGACTTCGAGCCGAATGTTTGGCAGAGGTAATAGAGTCGACATGGCACGCAGCCGCAACATGACGAGCACGAAGCGGGCAATTCCCGCCGCGCTCGCTGCTGCCGGCCTGGCCCTGGCGATTCCGGGCGCAGGCCTTGCGGTCGTTTCGGGCAGCGATGGTGCGGCGCAGGACGCCTCGTTCGGATCGCTTCCCTTCACCCCTGCCGGCGCTGACCCGCGGCTGGCACGCCGGGTCGCCGCGATTATCGGTGAGGACGGATTGCGCTTCACGCCTGCCACCAAGCTTCCGCGCGATGGCGAACGGACAGTGACGGTTGCGGTGCGCATCGATGGGGCCACTGCCCGCGCCATTTCGGTCCGCGACGCGATCGACAGTGCCTCGGCAGAGAGCAGCCGCAATACCGCACTGGCCATCGCACCGACCAGCTACAATCTGGGTATTGCCCGCGGTTATCAGAGCTTCGCCCAGGCGACCAAGCCGGTTGAACTTCCCGGGACCCTGCGCGATGTGGCCATGCCCGACCTGTCGCAGTTCCGCCCTGAGAAGGAACGGACTGGCAAGCCGAGCCGCTTCCAGTCACAGATCGCCCTGACCAACGAACAGAGCGCCGGACGCGCGCCGCGTACGCTGGAAGGCGCAGGCCAGCAGAGCGTCGATCTGCGCACATCCTATCGCGTGGGCCGCAATCTCGATGTGACTGCGGGTGTACGCGTATCGCAGGATCGCAATCGCCTGGCACCGTTGACCGATGGGGTCGACGACGATCAGGCGGTCTATGTCGGAACGCAAATCCGCTTCTGATCCCTCCCGCTGCGGTGGGCAAATCCAAGAATACGATTGAACACTCCGCGCAGCGGGCGATTGCCTTTGCGCGGTAACATCTGCACGCCTAAGACCAAGAGAAACGTTACGGAAAGCTTGGGAGTGACGACATGGGACGTGTTGCAATCGTGACCGGTGGTTCGCGCGGAATTGGCCGTGCCATTTGCGAAAGGCTGCGCGACGAGCGCGGCTGCACTGTGATCGCCAATTATGCCGGAAACGATGATGCGGCGCGGGCCTTCACTGCAGAAACCGGGATCCCCACGATCAAGTTCGATGTGGGCGATTTCGACGCGGTGCAGGAAGGCTGCGCCAAGGTGGCCGAGGAATATGGGCCGATCGACATCGTCGTCAACAACGCTGGCATTACCCGCGACGGCACGCTGCTACGGATGAGTTACGAGGATTGGGATGCGGTGATGCGCACCAATCTTGGCGGATGTTTCAACATGGCCAAGGCGACCTTCCCGGGCATGAAGGACCGCGGTTGGGGCCGCATCGTCAATATTGGCTCGATCA
>NZ_JAYPTL010000003.1:0-19806 GCF_038133525.1 Erythrobacter sp.
GGCCGGCGACCGATTGCTGGTCGACCGCGCTGGCGATGGAAACCGCGGTGGTTTCCAACTCGCGAATCTGGTCGGCGATCGAACGCAGTGCGCCCACGCTGGCACCAGTCGAATCCTGCATGGCGCGGATCTGTTCGGCGACCTCTTCGGTTGCCCGGCTGGTCTGCGCGGCCAGTTCCTTGACCTCGCTGGCGACCACGGCAAAGCCGCGTCCTGCCTCACCGCCACGCGCTGCTTCGATCGAGGCGTTGAGAGCGAGCAAATTGGTCCGCTGCGCGATCGACTGGATCATTTCGACGATCTGGCCGACCTGATCCGCCGAAGTGGCGAGGGTGGAGATGGTCTTGTCCGCACCGGCGGCGGTTTCGGTAGCCTTGCGGGCCAGTTCGGCCGAGTGCGAGGCCTGACGGCTGATCTCACCGATCGACATGGCGAATTCGTCCGACGCGGCCGCTGCAGCGGTGGCGCCCTGCGATGCGCGGTCCATGGAGGAGATTACCTGGTCTGCCTGGTGCGATGCCTGTTGCGCGGTCGAGGCCATGCTCGATGCGGTCGAGCGGAGTTGGCTCGATGCGGCGGCAACGCTGCCCACCACTTCGCCCAGGCTTGAATCGAAATCGTCGGCCATCTTGCGCAATTCTGCCTTGCGCTTCTCTGCGGCTTCCTTGCGACCGGCGAAAAGTTCGTCGAGTTTGTAGCCCGACTTGGTGAAGATCTCGAGCGCGCGAGCGAGATCACCGATCTCGTCGGTGCGATCGGTACCCGTCACCTCGATATCGCGGGCGCCCGCCGCCAAGCGATGCATCTCGCTGGCGATATGCATGAAGGGCGTGATGACCTGCTTGCGGATGAAGGAGAGGCTGAACACACCACCCAAAAGGCCGTTGGCGGTCAGCAGTGCGATGCCGATCATCGCGAACTTCGCATTGTCGGGATCGGAGAAGCCCCAGAAAGCGAGTGCCGCCAGCAGGACCTGGCTGATCATGCCGAAGCTGGTCGCATAGACGGCCTTCTGATCGATCGTCAGCGACATGAACCACCGGCCCACTGCCGTGCGACTTTCCTCTGTCGCGCCGACATAGCCAACATTCACAGTTGCGATCTCGCGGATGAGATCGTCTGCAATCACACTGCTTTGGGCATTCATCGCGTTGTTCTTCCCCGTTTTTAGCTTTTCCCCGTTAAGCCATCGTCAACCGTAAGAAGGAAAGTTTGAGAAGCAGTTAAGCCGCTCGTACCTGTCGCAGGAAGGTATCGACCTGCGATTGCAGAGTGCCTGCCTGGGCTTCCAATTCATTGGCCGAAGTGAGTACTTGGTGTGCAGCTGCACCGGTCGCCAGCGACGTCTCGCGAACCTTGACGATGCTGCCAGAAACTTCGTCGGTCGAACGGGCGGCGAGATCGATGCTTCGTGCCAGATCCTGGCCGGCGACCGATTGCTGGTCGACCGCGCTGGCGATGGAAACCGCGGTGGTTTCAAGCTGGCGGATCTGATCGGCGATCGAACGCAGGGCACCTACGCTGGCGCCGGTTGAATTCTGCATCGCACGGATCTGTTCGGCCACTTCTTCGGTTGCCCGGCTGGTCTGGGCAGCCAGTTCCTTGACCTCGCTGGCGACTACCGCAAAGCCGCGTCCTGCCTCACCGCCACGCGCCGCCTCGATCGAAGCGTTGAGGGCCAGCAAGTTGGTGCGCTTGGCAATCGACTGGATCAGCTCGACGATCTGGCCGACCTGATCGGCTGAAGTGGCGAGGGTGGAAATGGTCTGATCTGCATCGGTCGCGGTCTGCGTCGCCTTGCGGGCCAGTTCGGCCGAATGCGATGCCTGACGGCTGATCTCACCGATCGACATGGCGAACTCGTCGGAGGCCGCAGCCGCCGCGGTCGCCCCGGCAAAGGCCTGTTCCATCGAACTGGACACTACAGCCGTCTGCCCGGTGGCATGTTCGGCAGCGCTGGCCATCGAACTCGCGGTAATCTGCAACTGGCTCGAAGCTGCAGCCACACCGCTGACGACTTCACCAACCGTCCGCTCGAAGCTTTCGGCGATCAGCATCATTTCCTTGCCGCGCTCGGCACGCATTGCAGCGCGTTCCTGCGACATTTTCTCGAATTGCCACGCTGCACGCAGGAACACTTCCAGCGCACGGGCCAGCTCGCCGATCTCGTCCTGGCGGCGAGTTGCCGGAATATGCAGGTTCTTCTCGCCGGCAGCCAGCTGGCTGGCCACCGCGGTCATGCGGCGCAGCGTGCCACTGACGTCGCGGGCCAGGAACCGGGTGCTTAGCAGGATAGTCGAAACGCCGACGATGGCGACGATCACAAACAAGGCGAACAGCCATCCGATGGCGATTTCGGCGCGTGCGTCCGCTTCCAGGCCGATCTGTTCGAGCTGTTCGCGCTGTGCCCGTGCCTGTTCGATGAATTTGCCGCCTTCGACGTAGAAGCTGTCGGAAAAGGCCTGCCATTGATCCTGGGTGCCGCGTGAGCGCTGGGCGGCTGCTACGCGCGATGCCATCCCGGCGAGGCTCGAATTCAGGGCCTTGAGGCCCGGCAGTGCACCGGGAGCGACCTCGCGCGCATCGGTCTGTATCCGGGTCAACAGGCGGTCGGCTTCGCGGAAGGCATCCTGCGCGGCGATGAGATCGCCGCGTTCACCCGAAACCGCATAATGCTGGATGAACATCCGGCCTTCTGCAGAATAGGAGACCAGTTGTGCCGCGCGGACGGCCGCATCCGACAGGACCATGCGTTCGTGCTTCAGGTTGAGCGCAACATACCCGCCGATGACGGTAGCAAGCACGCTCAGCGCGACTGCGCCGACATTGGCAAAGGCGATCGAGCGTAGCTTCTGGCCGACCGACATCGAATAAATCCAGCCGCGAAAGCCGCCTGGGACCTCTTCCTCTTCGACCGCCTGAATCTGCTCGAAAGCAGCCTCGTCATAGGCATGGGATTCGGCCGCTGCAGGCGTGACTTGTTGTTCGGCCACGAGGCCGTCGACCATTTCGGACAGGGAGCTCATGCGGCCTTCGAATCCTTTGCAGGAGTGGCAGTGGCGACCCCCACGGGGTGGCCCAGATGTTGCGGGATTTCTTCAGCGGGCATGGCCTTGAAATAGAGCCAGCCCTGGATTTGGTCGCAGCCGGCGGCGCGCACCATGTCCGCCTGTTCCTGCGTCTCGACGCCTTCTGCGGTAACGCCCATCTTCATCGCCCGGGCGACGGTAATCGACGAAAGCATCATCGCGCGGCTGCCGTCGTCTTCGCCGGCCTGCACCACAAGGCTGCGGTCAAGTTTCAGCTTCTCGAAGCGGAACTGCCGCAGGAAACCGATCGAGGCATAACCGGTGCCGAAGTCGTCCAGCGAAATCTTGACCCCGAAGCCGCGGATAACGGCAAGGCTGCGCTCGGCGACGACCGGATCGAGAACCAGGCAGGTTTCGGTGATTTCCAGCTCCAGGCGTTCCGGATCGAAACCGGTTTCCTCGAGAATATGTCCGAGCTGGATTGGAAATTCGGGGTTGCGCAGCTGCGCGGCGGAAATGTTCACCGAAAGGGTGATGTCGTCCCATGGCAACGCGTCGCAACATGCCTGGCGCAGGACCCATAGGCCGATCGCGTTGATCAGGCCGCTTTCCTCGGCAACCGGGATGAATATGTGCGGGCCTACGGGCTTACCGTCCGGCCGCTGCCAACGCAGCAGGCACTCGACGGCCACGACCATCCGCGTGGTGCTGTCAACCAAGGGCTGGTAGGCCAGGCGGAATTCGCCGTTCGCCAATGCGGCGCGCAGCTCGTCGTCCATTTCCTTGAGCTGCTCGCGGCTCTGATCGAAGGCCGGTGTGAACCAGGTGCAGCGCATCTTGCCGCCGCGCTTCGAGGCATACATGGCGACGTCGGCGCGGCGCAGGAGTTCAGACGATGATTGCGTTTCGGGCGGAGTCGATCGGGCCAGTCCGATACTTGCGCCAAGCGTAAGCCTGCGTTCTTCGACCTTCACCGGCTTGGCAAGGCGTTCGACGATCCGGCGGCACACCCCTTCGAGCAGGGTTGCCGAAACGGGTCCCGCCATCATCAGGGCGAATTCGTCGCCACCCAGGCGGTAGACGACTGCCTCGCCATCGGTGATTTCCTGGAAGATCCGGCCGCATTCGCGGATCGCCGCGTCACCCACGAAATGTCCGTAGTGATCGTTGACCAGCTTGAATCCGTCGAGGTCCAGCAGGGCGAGGGCGACTTCTTCGCCCTTCTGCTCTTCGCGCTGGATATCGAAATGCAAGGCCCGGCGATTGGGCAGGCCGGTCAGGCTGTCGCTGCGGCTGATACGTTCGATGTCGCGCAGATGGCGCAGGCCGCGTACCGCAAGGAATGCGACAGCAAGCGCGAAGATCGAGGAACCGGTCGCGAGGATATAAACCGGTCGACCGATGCCGGTCAGCCTGCTTCCAAGGGTGAGGGCCGTGGTCGCGAGGAAGATCGTCGCAAGTACGACGATCGGGCCGAGCACGACGGACTTGTCGTCGCCCTGTGACTGATCGAGCCTCGTTGCCACCTATCCCCCCGATGGCGCCCGGTATTCTTTCTACGGATCCCGGCCTAGCTACTATTGCCAAAGGAAATGTAAACGACCGGTTTACCCTCTTTGGTAGGAAATAGGCTCATGCTCTCGTCACCGCGCTGCGATGGCCTGGGGTAGCGGAGTAACCCGGGTCGCGATCGAAGTCGGTCGGTAGATCGAAGAGCCCCATTCCGAGGATTCGAAGCGTTCTGTCTGGCCGACCACCGTCTCACCCGCGCCCAGCATGAGATAACCATCCGGCGCGGTTGCACTGGCCAATCGATCAAACGCGGTCCGACGGGTCGCGGGATCGAAATAGAGCAGCACGTTGCGGCACAGCACCAGATCGAACCTGCCCGGCATTGGCGGGAAGTCGAGGACGCTCTGCTGCTGGAACCGGGTCATCGAGCAGATCCGGTCACTTGCCTGCCATCCGCGCGGAGTTTCCGAGAAGAAGTTCAGCATCTGGGCGACCGAAATGCCGCGCTGGATTTCGAACTGAGTATAGCAGCCGGTCTTGGCGGTGGAGATCGCCTTGCCCGAGACATCGGTGCCGATGATGTCGATCTGCCAATCCTGCCAACGGCCCGGCTGTTCGCAAAACAGCATGGCAAGGCTCAGCGCTTCCTGCCCTGTTGAACAGCCTGCTGACCAGATCGACAGTTTCTTCGTGCCCTGCCGCTTGCGCGCCAGATCGGGCAGGACCTGGTTGGCCAGCATCGTGAAATACACGTGATCGCGAAAGAAGTAGGTCTCGTTGTTGAGCAGCGCCTCGACCACCTTGGTGGCTAGGTGATGCTCGCCCGGCCGCTCCAGCAGGCATGCCAACTGGTCGATGTTGTCGATCCCGAACTCGCGGAACAGGCCTGCCAGGGCGGTTGAAACGCGCCACCGGCGGCTTTCTGTCAGCTGCTGGCCAGTCCGCTGCGCAAGCAGGTCCGAGATGATCCTGTGCGATGCGTCATTCACGCCCATGCGCCGGCCCCAGCACTGGCGAGCACTTTCTCGGCGAGCTCTTCGGGCGGCAACACGGCGGCGGCGAGGCCCATTTCGGTTACCGCGCGGGGCATGCCCCAAACGGCGCAGGTATCCGCGCTCTGCGCAAGGATCGTACCTCCAGCGGCGGCAATGGCCTGTGCGCCATCGGTGCCGTCGCGACCCATGCCCGAAAGCAGGACCGCCGCGACATGGCCGTCATAGGCTTCGGCGAGCGTTTCGAACATCGGATCGACCGATGGCATGCAGCCGCTCTTGACCGGGTGATAGGCGAGCCCCGTGACATGGCGGCCGCCCGATTTGCGAACCACCATGTGGCCATGCCCGGGCGCAATGATGATGTGCCCACGGCGGATATCCACCCCCTCGTCCGCCAGCAGGGCGGGGCGGTTGGCTGCCATTTCCATTTGCTTGGCAAACACCGGGATGAAGCTGTCGGGCAGGTGCTGCGTGATCAGGATCGGAAGGTCGAAGCTGCTCGGAATCTTGCGCAGGAACAGGTTCAGCGCATGGATACCCCCCGTTGAGGCGCCAATGGCGACGACCTGCGGGCGCTTTAGCGAGCGGCGCGGGGCGGCGGCGATCCGTGCCGGCGCAGCAGGTGCGGCGACATCAACCCCGGCCAGTGCCCGGATCTTGCCCAGCAGTGTGTTGCGATAATCGTCGTTGAAGCCGCCCGGGCGCGGCTTGAGCATGGTATCGGCTGCGCCCAGCGACAACGCCTGAACTGTATGTTCGGCACCGTCCGCGGTGAGCGAGGAGATTACCAGGACCTGAGCCTTCGGGGCCGCCTTCTGGATCCGGGGCAGCGCCTCGATACCGCCCATGCCGGGCATTTCGAGGTCGAGCATGACCACGTCGACTTCCTGCGCGGCGAGCTCCTCGAGGCCACGTTCGGCAGTATTGGCGGTTGCGACGATGCGGATGTCGTTCTCACGCTGCAACATGCGCGTGAAGACCGTGCGAACGGTCAGCGAATCATCGACGATGAGGACACGCACCACCTTCTTGCCGGTGGCGACGGGGTCGACCCGTTCAGTGCGTAGGACCGCGCCCATGCCCGGCCTCCTCAGGCCATGCCAACAAGCTGGAGCTTGATCTGCAGGGTTTCGTGGTCGAACGGCTTCATCACATATTCGTCAGCGCCGGCGCTGATCGCTTCGCGGATATGCGCAACGTCGTTTTCGGTCGTGCAGAACACGACCTTGGGCTTGTCGCCACCATCGCGCTGGCGCAGGTGCGTGATGAATTCGATCCCGGTCATGACCGGCATGTTCCAGTCGAGCAGGACCACGTCGGGCATCGATTCAAGGCACTTGTTGAGCCCTTCCTGGCCGTTCTCCGCCTCTTCCACGGCAAAGCCCAGCGTCTCGAGGATATGCCGCGAAACTTTCCGGATGACGCGCGAGTCGTCGACGATAAGGCAGGTTTTCATATATGTGACCTCACAAGCTGTTCCTCCGGCTTAGCGGCTTTGGGTAACTATTCGCTTAAGCCGCCTTCGCGATCGGGCCGGAAACCAGTGCTTCGATATCTACCAACAGTGTCGGACCGTCCTCGGTCTCGACCATGCCACGCGCGGCGCGCTGCCAGCCGGGGCCGAACCCGCCCGGAACCGCGACCGGATCGCCCAGCGCTTCGCCCACGTCATAGGCGTCATCAACCAGCAGAGCGTAGGGATGGCCATCGACCTCCACCACTGCGGCGCGCTGTTCGCGCACTTCGCCGCGGCTCTCGAGACCCAGCGCCAGCGCCGAATCGATCACCGTCAGGGCCTGGCTGCGCAGCGCGGTAAGCCCGCGGATGAAATCGGGCGTGCCCGGGATCGGGGTGATCTCGTCAATCTCGATGACCGACTGCACCCGCACCGCCGTCAGGGCAGCGCGGCGTCCGGCGATCATGCACATGAGCAGCAATTCGGTCATGCGGTCCTCCCCTGGCGAACCTGCGTGAGCGCGGCGAGCAGCCCGTCGCGGTCGTAGCGATAGATGGCGTCGTGGCCGTCACCCGCGTCTTCGGGATCCTGGCACAGGCGAATGGTGTTGCGGGCCGTGGTAGCGGGCACCTCTTCCTGTTCGGCGAGCACGATGGCGACATCGGCTTCCTCCGCTTCGTCGGTGACGATGCGGTAGCCTGCGGCCTCCACCAGCGGTTCGAGGATCGTCCGTGCCCAATCGCTGGACGCCGGGATACGGCAGGACAGCGGATGTTCGTCACGCTTGGCGGCGCAATGACGGGCGAACAGCGCATGCCCGTCGACCACCGGGATCGGCCGGTCCTGGATCAGGGTAACGCCTTCGATCGCCGAATCGTCGGGTGTCGGCACGATCTCATTGGTGATCTCGGTCGCGTCGAGCACTTCGGACACGGCGTAGACCACCTCGTTCTCGCCGTCCGAAAGGCGCAGGAGGCGGCACTTGTCTTCGGGCAGATCGCCGTATTCGAGACCGACCAGCGTGAAGATCGATCCGTCGATCACTGCCTGCTTGCGGTTGCCGTCGATATCGATCGCCTCGCGCGATACCGTATCGATGCGACGAACCATCTCGAGGCGCGCCGCGCGGCAGCGACCATCAAGGCCGAGGAACAGCATGACCTGCTGGGCCTTGCGGCGTACAACCACCTTGTCTTCCTCGACCACCTGCGAATTGCTCCGCCCCTCGCTGACCAGCGAGCGGGTCACGGCGATGCTCGGCATATCGAGCAGCATCATCGGGCGTCCGTCATCGAGCAGGGTGGTCCCGGCATAGAGCCGCGTCTCCATCACCGCTGGCGCGATCGGTTTCACCACCACATCTTCGTGGTCATAGACACGGTCGACGGCGAGGGCGAAGACATCGTCGCTTGCCAGCCGGACCAGAACCAGAGTCTTCTCTTCCCACAGCACGTCGTCGTTGCTTTCCGTGCCAAGGATGTCCCCCAGCGAAAGGCAGGGGACGCGCTTGTCGCGGAAAGTCACGAGACGGCGTTCACCCGCTTCGGCGAACTCGACGTTCGAGCTGGAGCCGAACACGATTTCTTCGACGTAGCTGCGCGGAATGGCATAGCGCTGGCCGCCGGAACCCACCGTCAGCGCCGCAATGATGCTCAAGGTCAGCGGCAGCTTGAGGTGGAAGCTGGCACCTTCGCCGGGCTTGCTGACCAGGTCGATCGAGCCACCGACACGTTCGATATTGGCGCGCACCACATCCATGCCGACGCCGCGGCCGGACACCGAACTGACCTTTTCCGCAGTCGACAGGCCGGGTTCGAAGATCAGGTGCTGCTTGCGCCGCTCCGACATCTGGTCGACTTCGGCCTGCGAATAGATGCCGGCTGCAACAGCCTTGGCTGCCAGGCGATCGCAATCGATGCCGCGCCCATCATCCGAAATGACGATGCTGATCTGGTTGCCCGATTGTCGTGCCGCGAACCGCAGCAGGCCGATTTCGCGCTTGCCCTTCTTCAGTCGTTCACCGGGGCCTTCGATGCCGTGATCGATGGCATTGCGAATGATGTGCGTCAGCGGGTCGCGCACCATCTCGATCATCTCGCGATCAAGTTCGACCTCGCCACCTTCGAAATCGACCATCACCTGCTTGCCAAGCTCGTTCGACAGGTCGCGGACGAGCCGGGGAAGCGAGCTGAACAGGTGCTCCAGCCGCTGCATGCGCATACGGGTGATCGAATCGCGCACATCGGCGAGGATTGCCGAAAGGCGTTCGAAAGGCCCATCGATGGTGGGCTGTTCGCCCGCTTCGCGCAGGCGACGCGCCAGGTCGTTACGGGCCAGGACCATGTCCGAAACGCCCTTCATGACCTCGTCGAGCAGGTCGACCGGAAGGCGGATCGAACGCTGGACGCCAGCGCGAGGCGCCTTTTGTGCACCATCACCGGCCTTGTCCGCGGTGGAATCGTCATTTGCCGCCATGGCGGGGGCTGCCGCTATGGTTTCCTCGATCACCGATGCGCCAACGATTTCGACCTCTTCGCTCGGCTGCAGCGCGGCGATCAGCTGTTCATCGCCGCCCTCGGGAAATTCCTCACCGGCTTCGATGGCGTCGGTCATGTCGCGGATGCGATCGATGATGGCCAGGACTGCGGAAACCAGGGCGCTGTCGGCTTCGCGACGACCGGCGCGGCATTCGGCCAGTGCGTCTTCCGCAGCGTGGCTCAATCTCTCCAATCGCGGGAAGTCGAAGAAGCCGCAATTGCCCTTGACCGTATGAACGAAGCGGAAAATCGTATCGAGACGCGACCGATCCGACGGATCGTTTTCCCAAGCAACGATCTCGCCGCCGCTGGCTTCCAGCATTTCGCGGGTTTCGGCGACAAAATCGGCCAGCAGGTCATCCATAGCATTCGCCCCTGATACGTATCAGGGCGGCTATGCATTAAGATGGTTAACGATTGGTTCTTGGTGGAATTTCAGTACGCGGCGCTGCCTGCAGCACCCGCCAGGCAAGGAATGCAGCGAATGCGCCCCCTGCCAGATTCGCAGCGAGCTCGGCCGCGTAGATCGCCTGTGCGCCCCAGAATGGCCGGAGCAGCCAGCCCATCGGCAACATGACGAGGAATACGCGGGCAAAGCTTTGCAGCAGGGCATATCGCGCCTGGTCGACCGCATTCATTGCCCCGTTCGCTACGATCAGGACACCGAAACCGGCATAACCCCAGACCGAAATCGCGAGGTACGATGAAAACTGTTCGATTACGGCCGGATCGTCGGTGAAGAAATCGGCGAACCAGTCACCGAAGGCGTACAGAAGGACTGCGACGGCCAGGCCATATCCAATACAAAACAGTGCCGCTTCGAGCATGGCCAGCCGCGAACGGTCCGGCTGGTTGGCGCCCCAGTTTTGCCCGACGATCGATCCAATCGATCCCGACAGCGCGAGCAAGGGAACTACGGCAAAGCTCTGCAATCGACCCGCTGCACCGAAGCCTGCCACGGCAGCTTCGCCCTGGCTGGCAAGCAATGCGGTCAGTACCGACAATCCAATGGGGTTGATTGCGTTGGAAAAGGCCGCCGGTCCGGCGACGCGCATGATGGCTACCGCCGATTCCCGCATCCGGCATTTGAGGACCAGGCTGGGGTGGATCTGCAGCAGGGTATGCCGGACGAGATAGAGCGCCACGGCGATGCCCAGTGCCCAGCCAGCAAGGGTTGCATAAGCCGCACCGGCCACGCCGAACCCTTCGAAACCGCCGACCCCCGTGATCAGCAGCGGGTCGAGAATCCAGTTGGCGATTGAATAGGTTAGCGAGATGTAGCTGGTGAACCGCGCCTCACCCTGGCCGCGCAGGATGCCCGTCATCGCCATCTGTACCAGCAGCAGCGGCATGCCCAGCGCGAAGGGTTCCATGTAATCGCGGATCAGCGGCAGCAAACTTGCTGGCGCCTGCATCAGGCGGAACAGCGGTTCGAGCAGCAAGTGCAGCGACACGCCGAAGATGAGGCCGATTGTCAGCGCGAAGATCGCGCCGAAATTGGCACGGCGTTCTGCCCGGTCGCGGTCGCCTTCGCCCAAGGCGCGGGCGATGACCGAGTTGATGCCGACCATCACCCCGACGCCCAGACTCAGGATGGCGATGGTGATCGGAAAGATGAAGCTGACGGCTGCAAGCTCGCTCGGGCCAAGCCGCCCGATGAAATAGGCATCGATCAGGCCAACGGATGAAGATGCGGCAACGCCGATCATCATCGGAACTGTCTGGGTTACGAGATGGCCACGGATGCTACCTCGGGAAAGTCTGGCCGTCTCACTCATTCGCGCTGCGCCTAGCGGGCCGGACAGGGCTTGCCTAGAGCCGAGTTGGGTCTGGCAGCTTGCCTATCCCGCCAGCCGCGTGCGATACGGGTCTTGAAACAAAACCTTCGAGGAGAGCGCCCGTGGCCACCCAGATCAAAGCCCGCGATTTTGAATGCAGCGATGCCGAATGGCAGGCGCGCCAGGATCTCGCGGCATGCTATCGCATCTTCGATCACCTGGGCTGGGGCGAAAGCATCTACAACCACATATCGGTCGCGGTGCCGGGTGAGGATGACACGTTCCTGATCAACCCGTTCGGCCTGCTCTATGACGAAGTGACCGCCTCGAACCTGGTCAAGATCGATGTGGAGGGCAACAACGTCGGCCCGTCGCAATATATGGTCAACAAGGCCGGCTTCACCCAGCATGCCTATTTTCACAAGCATCTGGGGGCGAAGGCGAACGCGATTTGCCACGTGCACACGACCGCGACGATGGCGGTGTGCAGCCACAAGGGCGGACTGCTGCCGACCAATTTCTATGCCTGCAATTTCCAGGGTCAGATCGGCTACCACGATTTCGAAGGCGTGACCGTGCGCCCGGAAGAGGGCGAGCGGCTGGTCGAAAATCTTGGCGATCATTCGATCCTGATGCTGCGCAACCACGGCCCGGTGGTCATGGACCGCACCATTCCCGGCATGTTCGTGAAGATGTGGGCGCTGCAACGTGCCTGTGAAATCCAGGTGGCCACGCTGTCGCAGGGCGAAGCCAATATCATCTCGCAAGAGGTGGTGGACGTGCACCAGCGCGACCTTTCGGTGATGGCTTCGCAAGGTGGTGCGGGCATTTTCGACTTCGAAGCATGGAAGCGCCGCGTTTCGAAGATCGACGACAGCTGGAAATACTGATCCGCCCGGGATAGGCCCGCTGCATGACCAGCATGACCGTAAACGGGCGGCCCGTCCGCTTCCGGATGGATCCCGACACCCCGCTGCTGTGGGCCTTGCGCGATGCGGCAAACCTGACAGGCACCAAATACGGTTGTGGCGAGGGGGATTGTGGCGCCTGCATGGTTCACGTCGATGGGGAGGCGTTGCGTAGCTGCCTGATCACCATCGCCGAGGCCGAGGGTCGGTATATCACCACGATCGAGGGATTGAGCCGCGATCGTTCGCATCCGGTGCAACAGGCAATGGTGGCCGAACAGGCGATCCAGTGCGGGTTCTGCACGCCGGGGATCGTGATGGCGGCGGCCGCACTGCTGGACAAGAACCCGGCGCCGAGCGAGGCCGAGATCAAGGCTGCGATCCCCAACCTGTGCCGCTGCGGGGTCTATCCCAGGCTGGTTCGCGCTGTTGAAAGGGCGGGGCGGGTGAAGCGGCGGCGCGAACGGATCAGCGCTGCCCCGTCACCCGGCATCAGTGCCGAGGACGCTGCGCGGGAAGTCCCCGCCATCAGCGCCCCCGGCAATCCCGACAATTAGAGCGCGACGCGCACCCCGAACTTGGCCGTCAACGGCTTGCCCGGCTGGATGTTGTTGTCGCCGTGCGCGCTTGCGTAATAGTCTTCGTCGAACAGGTTCTCGACGTTGAGCTGCAGGCTGACGCGGTCGTTTAGCGTGTAATAGGCCGCCGCATCGACGCGCCAGTAATCGGGCAGCACCACATTGTTGCTGATGCTGGCGAACTGCTCGTCCTGGTAGATTACCCCGGCGCCAAGGCCGAATTTGTCCGTCAGGTCGACACGGTTCCACAGCGCGATCTGGTGCTTGGGCAATTGCTGCAAGATGTCGCCCGCGCTCGCACGCTCCGTGTCGCTGCGGATTTCGCCGTCGAGATAGGTATAGCCCAGGCTAACCTGCCAGTTGGGCAGGATCTTGCCGACTAGGCTCGCTTCGAAGCCTTCGACGCGGCTCGAACCGGTCAGCACCACGATGCCCGGATTGGCGGGGTCGGTGGCGGTCGTGTTGGTACGATTGAGGCGGAAGACCGCAACGGTGGCGAACAGGTCGGGCTTGATCGCCCACTTGGCGCCGACCTCGAAGTTCTCGAACTTTTCCGGCTCGAGTTCGGCATCTGCGGTGCTGAGCGACGTGAACTGATCACCCGACTGCGGCAGGAAGCTGGTCGAATAGCTGCCGTAGATCGAGAGATTTTCCTGCGGCTTGAGGATTACCCCGACGCGCGGGCTCCACTTCTCGTCGACGCGGCTGGTGGGCGCGGGTGCGGCCGGATTGATCAGGTTCGTCGCATCGAGGTCGAAGCGGTCGTATCGCACGCCGCCCACCAGCTGGACGATCCCGAAGTCGAGCTGTTCCTGGACATAGGCCGAGAACGTATCGAGCTGCGAGGTGGTGAAATTGGTGGTGCGTCCGACCCCCACAGCCGGGACCGAGATGACGCGCGAGAGCGGGCGATCGATGTCTTCCACACCCCCGCCAAAGTCGACTTCCGTGCGGAAGGCGTCGGTCTGCTGGTCACCGAATTCGACGCCCGCGAGGAAGGTCGAACCGATCCCATTGAAGTCGGTATCCCAGATCAGATTGGCCTGGCCGATCCAGTTCTCGCGATCGGTTGCGCTGGCATAGCCGCCCAGGCTCACCGTCGTGCCATTGGTGCTGCTCGGGACGACGTTGCCGTAGTACTTGTCGTAGTTCGAATACTGGCCCGAAACGTTGATGCTCAACGTGTCGCTAAATTCATGATCAAGCTTCACACGCGCAATGTGTGCAATGTTGGTCGAAATATTGAAATCGCGGCTCCCGAAGAATGTCCGATCAAATCCGCGCAATGGCCCACCATCGAGCGACGGTATGCCGCGGTCGGTCACGCGCTCGTCGTCGTCATAAGTGTAGTGCGCGGTGAGGCGGGTATTTTCGCCAAGCTGGGTGGTAACGGTCGGGGAAATACCGATAAAGCGACCTTCGTAGAAATCGCGGTGGTTGCCAAACTCTTCATATGTGGTGCTGATCCGCCCGGCGAGAGCGTCGCTGAATGGAAGGTTGACATCGCCGGTGAGAGCAAACGCGCCATAAGTGTCGATGGCGGCGTCGAAGCCTGCAGCCAGTTTGCCGATCTCCGCCGTCTTGCTGACGCGATTGATGATGCCGCCGCCGCCGCCGCGGCCGAAAATCAGGGCATTTGAACCCTTGAGCACTTCGATGCGCTCGACGTTGTAGAGCGAGCGATAGTACTGTGCATCGTCCCGCAGACCATCGAGGTAGAAGTCGGCAGTGCTGGACTGGCCGCGGATATAGACCTGGTCCCGGTGACCTTCGCCGGTTTCGAGAGAGACACCCGGAACATAACGCAGTGCTTCGTTGAGCTGGGTAATCGCCTGATCGTCGAGCTGGTCCTCGGTGATCATGGTGATAGCCTGCGGAACGTCGATCAGCGCCGTGGGGGTTTTCGTTCCGGTCGACCCGTCATTGACGTCATACCCGTTGTTGGAGCCTGTAACGACGATGTCCGTCGGCAGATAATCGCGCTGCGGTTGTGATTCGGCGGCCTGCGCAGGAGCAGCTATGACTGTGACGGCGGTACCGAAGAGCAGGGCAGAACGGGTGGAAAAGAGGGCCATAGGAACTTTCTTCTTGCGAATGACTATCAAAAGCAGATGTGCTGCTATTGCGAACCATTCGCACATTCAAGGTCAAATCGCAGAATCCATCATGAAAAAATCGCATGAACAGCTTCCACTGATCGCGTCTGTCGCTTAGTCCGCGACCGAACGAAGGAGAGTCCCCCCTATGAAAGCAACCATCTGGCACAATCCCAACTGCGGCACGTCGCGAAAGACCCTGGCGATTCTCGAGAATCTATCGTCGGTCGAGGTGACGGTGGTCGAGTACCTCAAGAATCCGCCCAGCCCCGAGAAGCTTGCGCAGCTTTATCGGGATGCGGGGATCGCGCCGAACGAGGCGTTGCGTAGGCGTGGGACTGACGCCGAAGAACGTGGTTTGCCAAGTGCCGATGCGGAGACTGTGCTTGCTGCGATGGCAGCAGATCCGATCCTGATTGAACGGCCCTTGGTCGAGACGGAAAAGGGCGTACGCCTATGCCGCCCGCAGGATCGGGTGCTCGAAATCCTCTGACGAGTTCCTAGCGGTCTCTGTGCTGCTACATCCGGGGGTCAGCGTCGCTCGCGCATCAACTGGCTATCGGCTTGCAATGTGCGCCACCCGTAGAGAAAGACAATTGCGCATAGCGCGATAATGAGGCCAAAGCCGTACCAGTCCGAATGGCCATACAGCCAGACCCCCAGCGCCGGGGCGTAGATGTAGCTCGCTCCGGCGACTGACGCCGTAATGCCCGATGCCTGACCTTGCTCGGCGCGGGTCACCGCGAGCGATGTTCCAGAGGTTGATCCAGGACGGAACAGGCCGAAGCCGAGCGAAGCAATCGCGAAGCTGAGCGCGATAAAATGGATATCGTTCGCTACTGAAAGCATCGCGACACCGATCGCCGCCACTGCGATGCCCGACAATGTCGCCGAGCGCGGCCCCAGATCGAATCGCGGGATCAGGCCCCACTGTGCCAACAGCGTGGCAATCGCGCCCGCCATCAGGACCAGCCCGACGGGACCGGTTCCTTCCGATGGTGTGGCGCGCAATCCCAACCGATCGAGTACGAGGAAGCCCGCAATGCCCAGCATCATGGCCTGTGCATGCCCGCCCAATAGTCCAACGACGACCCAGGGGCGCAAGCGAGGCTCGAACCAGCGCAATTTGTGCGGCTCGATCTCATCGTCCTCATCCTCATCGTCGCTGCGTGCGAGATCCGCGGTTGGGCTGCCCGAATAGGACGGATCGTAGGCCTTGCCCTTGGCAGGGAACTGCGGCTCGTCATTCGGCAGGCGCAAGCGAAGCGCAATGAGTGTGATAATGCCGATCAATGCGAAGATCAGGAATGGGCCGGTCAAACCAACTCCTGGAAGCACCATGAGCGGGGCGAGTGCTGGGCCAATCACCGTGCCCAACCCGAAACTGGAAGCAATGAGCGAGAGCGCCTGTGTGCGTTCCGAACGGGGTGTGCGGCTGGCCACATAGGCCTGCACCGCGGGCGGGGCCGCACTGCCGAAACCACCGTAAAGGCTGCGAGAGGCCGCAAAGAGCACAAGTGCCCAAAATGCTGTGAGATAGCCCGACAGGCCAAACCATAGCATCAGGCCGCAGAGTGAGAAGCTGACAATGAAGCCAACAAGGCCAAGCGCCATCATTGCTTTGCGCCCGCGACGATCCGAGCGTTCGGCCCAGATGGGTGCACACACGACCCAAAGCAGGGCCGACCAAGAATAGGCGAGACTAATCCAGACATCCTGGATCTTCAGCGCCGTGCCGATCGATGGCATGACCGATTGCATGGCGGTGTTTCCAGCCGCTGTGGTCAGCATGACCGCAAAGAGCAACAC
Source organism: Erythrobacter sp. (assembly GCF_038133525.1). Classification (GTDB taxonomy): domain Bacteria; phylum Pseudomonadota; class Alphaproteobacteria; order Sphingomonadales; family Sphingomonadaceae; genus Qipengyuania. The sequence goes on from NZ_JAYPTL010000003.1 coordinate 16,699, forward strand.
CATGCGCTCGCGCGAAATCGGTTTCGCCGGCGCGACAGGTGGCGCTGAAGATTGCGCAGCAAGAGGAGGGGAAGGTTCAAGGTCAGCCATCGCGCGTTTCGCTACGCTGACCGCTGCACGCTTGCAATGGTACCGCGCGCCTGTCACACCGCAGCCGATCACACTTGGGTCGTTGTGGGGGGTCAGTTTGTCTTTCGAACAAGGTGTCGGCGCAATCGAGCGCCGGAACTTCAGGCAGAAAGCCGCGCGTTTTTTTGGTCAATGGGGCGTGTTCTTCCGCGGTTTTCTGGAAGAACCGCGCATGGTTGGGTCGATCATCCCGTCATCCCGTTTCACCATCGAGAAGATGCTGGCGCCGGTCGACTGGTCGACTTGCGAAGTCTTTGTCGAATATGGCCCCGGTGTCGGCACATTTTGCCAGCCTGTCCTGGATCGACTGCGGCGTGACGGGACGTTGATCGTGATCGACACCAACCCGCTCTACATCGACTACTTGCGCAAGCATTTCACCGACAGCCGGTTTCACGCCGTTCACGGTTCGGCGGCCGATGTTGAGGACATCGTCCGTGCCCATGGCAAGGATCATGCCGACTACGTGCTGTCGGGCCTCCCATTCTCGACCCTTCCGGCAGGTGTGGGTCCCGCAATCGCCGCGGCCACATATCGTATCATCCGGCCCGGTGGCGCCTTCCTGGTCTACCAGTTCTCGGCCAAGGCGCGTGACTTCATGGCCAAGCATTTCGAACGGATCGATAGCGGCTTCGAACTGCTCAATGTCCTGCCTTGCCAACTGTTCTGGGGCTGGAAGGAACCGAAGTCCTAGGATCCGCCGGCACGTGGCACGCTCGCTCCGCCCTGTTCCAGGCGGCGTAGCTGGCGGTGAACGGCTGCCATAACGGCAGAGATCAGCAGCATAACCCCGGTGATCACCGCTGCGGATACCAAAGCTCCGCCTGCTTCCTCGAAGGCCGGACCACCAAGTGCCAGGACGACGCCCGTAACCAGCATCACCACCGCGATCACCACGAAACCCGCGAGCGCCAGCAGGATATAGAACAGTAGCAATCGGCTGCCGTACCCACGGGTCATTGACCATGACGCCGCAATCACGCGGAACGGGTTCAGTTCTCCATCGACAGCGATGATTGGCGTGGCCAGCGACAGGCGTGTGGCCAGATAGATGGCCACGGCTATCGCGCCGATACTTGCGACAAAAATCAAAGCGGCAAGGCCGGTAGCGCTGGCGATCGCGATGATCAGCAAGGCCACGATGTTGATCGCCATGTTCTGCAGGAACAAAGTCAGCCAGGCCGGAATAATTGATTTGAGCCCGATCCCGATGGCATCGCCAACGGTTGGCCTCTCGCGCCGCCCCAGCAGCGCCACCATCGACAAGAGACCGATCGTGACGATGATCCCGGCTGCGATAAAGGCCCACCAGGTTTGCGCATAGAAGGCCTCAATCGCCTTCATCGCGGTTTCGAAGCTCGCGCCCTGAGGCAGTTCGGGCAATGCCGCGATCGATGGCAGCACCAGCAGCAGCGTGGCGTAGGGCAGGAAGACGAATATCCCTGCGATGGCCGAAAGCAATCCGGCGTTGTCGCTGGCGAGCCGCGTGGTTTCCCGCCACGCCGTATCGAGGTCGAATTTCATACCTGCACTCTCCTTGCCCCTTGATAAGCGGGGCGGTAGTCGCCACGCAATCGTCGATGTCCATTCCGCCCCCCGAAACCATCGAATGGCGCGCCGAGGTTGGCCAGGTTGGCTATCGCGCGGCGCTTGCCGCAATGGAGGAACGCAACCGCGTGATCTCTGAGGGCTCAGCCCCCGAAATGATCTGGCTGCTCGAGCATCCGCCGGTCTACACCGCCGGGACCAGCGCCGATGGCGCTGAACTTCTCGATCCGCGTTTCGAGGTGGTCGAGGCCGGACGCGGCGGGCGCTACACATATCATGGGCCGGGGCAACGGGTCGGATACGTATTGCTCGACCTCAGGGAACGCGGGCGCGACGTGCGCTGCTTCGTCCATTCGCTCGAAGGCTGGGTCATCGCCACGCTAGGGGATATTGGGGTTGACTGCTGGCGCGCGGAAGGTCGCATCGGGATATGGACTCGCGATATTGACGGGGGCGAAGCTAAGATCGGTGCGATCGGCGTGCGTGTCCGTCGTTGGGTGACGATGCACGGTTTTTCGGTCAACCTAGCCCCTGACCTGGGTCACTTTGCAGGAATTGTCCCCTGTGGGATCGAGGAATTTGGGGTTACCAGCCTCGCGAAGCTGGAGATCGACCTTGCGCCTGAGGCCTTCGATGAGGCATTGCGGGCGCGCTTCGGCGACTTTCTCGCCGCGCTCCAAGGAAAGGCCCGCGCGCTGCCATGATCCGTCCCTGCCTGACTATCGCCGGACTTGCGCTGTTTCTGTCTGCCTGCGGTGACCAGACCGCATCGGATTCGAGCCAGGTCGACGAACGCAAGGCCCGGGGCGAGGTACTGGGTGGGTCGATCAGCGATTCGATGATTCCGCTCGATACGCTGGAATCGAAGTCGCCGCCTCTTAAGATCGAGCCCAGGTCTGCTGCAAGCGACCCGACCGATGGTGCGGCTGACGCGGTGGACGATGCGGCAGCGGAGCCGGCGGAAGCAGCCGAAGCTGCCTCCGCCCAGCCACCTGCCGAGAATTAAGCCGGGGCTTCAGCCCGTTCCAAGGTCGGGTAGTCGATGTAACCCTCCGGCCCCTTGCCATACCACGTGTGCGGTACGCCCACGTTGGGAGCGATCGGGGCACCCTTTGCAAAGCGCTCGGGAAGGTCTGGGTTTGAAATGAAGTCGCGGCCCCAGCTCACGGCGTCGGCCCGTCCGGTCTCGATATCGGCGACCGCACCTTCTGGCGTGTAATCGCTGTTGAGAACCAGCGCGCCCGAGTAAATGCTGCGGATCATCGGGCTCTGCTTGGGCACGTCAGTGCGTCCGAACGTCCCCTCCGGTCCCGGTTCGCGAAGTTCAAGGAAGGCCAGGCCTAGGTCCTCGACGACGCGGGTCGCGGCGGGGCCAGACGCCGCCCGCTCGCGGTAGTGGCAACCCCCCCGTTAGCCCGGGGGGGGCATGCG
>NZ_JAYPTL010000003.1:19816-95098 GCF_038133525.1 Erythrobacter sp.
GATCGCTATCGTCGCAACCCTGCGTTTCGCCGTTGGGCGAAAGGCGTACGCCAACCCGGTCCGCGCCCCAGACGTCGACCAGTGCGGTCAGAACTTCACGCAGGAAACGCGTGCGATTTTCTGGTGAGCCACCATATTCGTCGGTGCGCAGATTGGTCTTGTCGCGGAGGAACTGGTCGACGAGGTAACCGTTAGCGCCGTGCAATTGCACACCGTCGAAGCCGGCCTTCTTGGCGTTTTCCGCGGCATGGCGATAGTCCTCGACCACGCGGGCGATTTCTTCGACTGACAGCTCGCGGGCCTGTTCGTACGGCTTGCGACCCTCAGGGGTATGCGCGTGGTCGGGGGCAGTGGTCGCACTGGCGGAAACAGGGGGCTGACCACCCAGGAAGATCGGGTGGACCAGGCGGCCCATATGCCAAAGCTGCATGACGATCAGTCCGCCTTCGGCGTGGACCGCATCGGTGGTCAGCTTCCAACCTTTGACCTGTTCTTCGCTCCAGATGCCCGGAGCGGCCGGCCAACCCGAGCCTTCGACGCTGATGCCGGTGGCTTCGGAGATGATCAGCCCGGCACTGGCGCGCTGGCGGTAGTAGGTGGCCATCATCTCATTCGGGATCGAACCGGGTTGGTCCGAGCGGCCACGGGTGAGTGGGGCCATGAAGATGCGGTTCTTCGCTTCGAGGGCACCCATTTTCAAAGGCTGGAAAAGTGGCTCGTGCATGCGGGCAGATCCTTTTTGCTGGCGCGTCTGGTGCATTGAGCTAGGTGCCAGTCATGGGCAGCGCAACCGGGGCAATGGACAAGAATGGCTTTCAGCCCAGCGCATGGCACTTTGCCGCGCTGCTGGGTGGCAACGCCGCGCTGGCGATCGGGCCGTGGTTCGTGCGACTGGCCGACACGGGACCGGTTTCGCTGGGTTTCTGGCGACTATTGCTGCCACTGCCGATCCTGCTGCTGTTGGCGCGACGCGAGTCAGGCGAGCAGCGCCTCGATCGTAGGCGCGTTTTCTGGATCGCTTTTGCAGGCATCGCTTTCGCGCTTGACCTTGTTGCCTGGCACATCGGCATTCACCTGACGCGCCTCGGCAACTCGGTATTGCTGGCCAATTCGGGCAGCCTGTTCCTGATGATCTGGGGCCTCTTCCAGTTGCGGCGGGCACCCCACGCAAACGAAGCGGCGGCGATTGTCGCCGCCCTTGCCGGGGGGGCGATCCTATTGGGGCGCAGCTTCGAGATTTCGGCAGAAACGTTGCTCGGGGACCTGCTTTGCCTCACGGCGGGTGCATTTTACGTGTTGTATTTGATCCCAGCGCAGAAAGCCCGCCAGGGGCTGGGACAGTGGACCGTCCTGTCGCTGGTCAGCATCGCAGGTGCACCTGTGCTGTTGCTAATCGCGCTGGCCGCGGGAGAGCCAGTCTTGCCTAGTACGGCTGGCTGGCTGCCCGTCGTTGCCATGGCCACGACAGGGCAACTCGTCGGCCAGGCACTGATCGTCTATTCTTTGCGGCACTTCCCCCCATTGATCATCGGTCTTGCGCTGCTGAGCCAACCCGCGCTTGCCGCGCTGGTCGGCTGGCTGGCTTTCCGCGAGACACTGGCGCCTGCGGACGTCCTCGGCATGGGCCTGGTGGCCGCAGCGCTGCTGATCGCGAAGCTGGCAGAACCGCGCTCAGCGGCACCGCGCCGACGGTAGGCTATTCCTTTCCGCTGCCGATCTCACGGTTCAGGAAGGCGAGTAGTAGCGCTGCACGCTTGGCGTCTTCCTCGTGATCGGCGCCGACCGAATGGCCGCCCTCCTTGTACTCGTGATAGTAGACCGTCTGACCCAGCGCCTCGTGTTTCGCCGCCATCTTGCGCGCGTGGCCCGGGTGGACCCGATCGTCGAGCGTTGAGAGATAGTAGAACACCGCTGGATAGTCACTCACCGCCTCGAGGTTCTGATACGGAGACCAGGTGCGCATGAAGTCCCAATCTTCAGGCACATCTGGATTGCCATATTCGGCGATCCATGAAGCCCCGGCGAGCAACTTGTTGTAGCGCCGCATGTCGTCGAGTGGACTGCCCGAGATGACCGCGCCATAGAGATCAGGACGCAGGTTCGCCACCGCACCGACCAGCACACCGCCGTTCGAACGGCCCGATGCAGCGATGCGGCCCGGTTCAGCGAGCCGTTCCTTCACAAGGTCGTCGGCCACCGCATTGAAATCGTCGAAGGCATTGATGCGCTTCTCGCGCAGCGCGTCCTCATGCCAGCTTGGTCCGTATTCGCCCCCGCCGCGGATATTGGCGAGGACGTAGGCATTGCCGCTTTCCAGCCAGAGCAGCGCCAGCGGGCCGCTGCGGTAGGGTTCGGCGGTGAGGTACTTCGGCGTCTGTGCGCTACGGAAGCCGCCATAGGCGTGGATCAGCGTCGGCAGTGGACCTGCGGTGCCCTTGGGCCGGACAATGTAATAGGGAACGCGCGTGCCATCTTTCGAGGTGGCGAAGCGCTGCTCAACCGCGAATTTGCTGGCGTCGAACTGCGCGGGCTGGCTGGCGACCACGCGTGCCTCTCCCTCGGCAGACACTGCATAGAGGGTTGGTGGGGTCAGCATGCTCTCGACTGTGACGAAAGCTGTGTCACCCTTGCCGCTGGTCGTGGCGAGCTGGATCGTGCTGTTGACCGGCAGGTCCATCGCGCGACTGCTCCAGCCGTCGGGGCCGGGTGTCAGCTCGAGCAGCTTGCCCGAGACATCGTCGAGCACCTTTACCCATAGCTTGGCTTCCGAATTGTCGACTTCCTCGATCGCCTGCGACGCGGTGGGTCGGAAGACCACCTCAGGGGTCACCTCGCGGCCGGCGACGGCATCATCCAGCGACCATGCAACCAGGGCGCCGGCTTCGATCTCTCCCCCGGGCAGAGCGAGCGGGGAATTGAGTTTCGCAATTACCCGGCCAGCCAGGACCGCCTCATATTCCGCATCTTCGGGGAGGGGCAGGGCAACGGACGATCCGTCATCGCGGACCAGCGCGTAGCTATCGGTCCAGAAGGTCACGCCCCGGCGAATGAAGTGCCAGCGCGTATCGCCATCGAGGACCGAGAAACCGTTCAGGCTGATGTCGCTCTCTTCCCCTTCAGCGATCAGCTCTGCCTGTGTGAATTCGGTGCCGCGCTTCCACAGCTTCACAAGGCGGGGATAACCTGATTCGGTGAGGCTGCCCGGACCCTCGTCGGTGCCGACGAACAGCGTATCTTCGTCGAACCAGTCGACGTTCGACTTCGCCTCGGGGAGGGTGAAACCGCCTTCGATGAACTCGCCTGTCGCAAGGTCGAACTCACGCACGACATCGGCATCGGTCCCGCCCGGGCTCAGTGAGACGAGGCAGCGGCGATACTCCGGTGCGAGGCAGTTTGCCCCGTGCCAGACCCAGCTCTGCCCTTCGTCCTTGCCCAGCTGATCGACGTCAATCAGCACCCGCCATTCCGGCTCGCCAGTAAGGTAGCTGTCGAGCGATGCGATCCGCCACAACCCGCGGGGATTGGCAGAGTCACGCCAAAGGTTGACGACTTGGTCGCCATAGATCGCCGTGGGCATGGCGATCTGCCGGTCGTCGTCGAGTATCTGTTTCGCCCATGCGCGGGCGACGGGATATTCGGGAGACTTGGTCAACAACTCTTCGGTCGCCGCGTTCCAGACATCGACCTGTTCGAGCGCACGCTCGCCCTTGATCTCCTCGAGCCAGATGTACGGGTCCTCCGCGTCGGTATCCTGCGCGAGGATCGGGCTTCCCCCAAATGCGAGCGCGGCGGCGAGCGCCAGGCGTGCGACCATCTCTTTATCTCTCCTGCTATGTTTCGTCGGCAAGATACCAGCTTGCGCCTGCATTGGTGCCGTCTGGCATGCTGCGAATTTCTCGGATCGAATCGATCGTCAGCCGAGGTTGGTCCCACGGGGATGTCACCCGAGCGAATGACGATGCAAATTCCATGCGAACCAGCTCTTTAGCTGCTTCTCCAGCTTCATCGGCGTTTTGGGCCAGGACAAAACGAGTGGCGAAGAAGCCGAACCTATTCTCGGGCTCACCGATTGGGTCCCCCGCAAAATTGTGGCCTTCCAGCATGACCTCAAAGGCTGCCATTAGGCCCTACCTAGATCACCCTTGCCGATCGTGCCGCTGGCCATTTCCAGCATGCGGTCGAGGCTTTGCTTGGCCTTAAGGCGCAGTCCTTCCTCGATTTCGATCCGCGGTTCGAGGTCGCGCAGACAGGCGTAGATCTTCTCCATGGTGTTGAGCGCCATGTAGGGGCAGATGTTGCAACTGCAGTTCCCGTCCGCGCCCGGAGCGCCGATGAAGGTCTTCTCTGGCAGTGCCTTTTCCATCTGGTGGATGATGTGCGGTTCGGTGGCCACGATCAGCGTGTCGCCATCGAAGGTTTTGGCGAACTGCAGGATGCCACTGGTCGACCCGACGTAATCGGCGTGGTCGATGATCACCGGCGGGCATTCCGGGTGAGCGGCAATGGGGGCGTTCGGATATTGCTCCTTGAGCTTGAGCAGCTCAGTCTCGCTGAAGGCTTCGTGGACGATGCAAACGCCCGGCCACAACAGCATTTCGCGCCCGAACTTGCGCGACAGATAGCCACCCAGGTGCCGGTCGGGGCCGAAGATGATCTTCTGCTCTTTGGGGATCTGGCTCAGGATCGTCTCGGCGGAAGAGCTGGTCACGATCACGTCGGACAGCGCCTTCACCTCGGTCGAGCAGTTGATGTAGGTCAGCGCAATGTGGTCGGGGTGCGCCTCACGGAACGCCTTGAACTTTTCGGGCGGGCAGGAATCCTCGAGGCTGCAGCCAGCGTCCATGTCGGGTAGCACCACAATCTTCTCCGGCGAGAGGATCTTGGCGGTGTCGGCCATGAACTTGACCCCGCAGAATACGATGACGTCGGCGTCGGTTTCCGCCGCTTTGCGGCTCAGTTCGAGGCTGTCGCCGACGAAGTCCGCCAGATCCTGGATATCCGCTGTCTGGTAGTAGTGTGCGAGAATGACCGCGTTCTTTTCCTTCCGCAGTCGATTGATCTCGTCGAGCAGGTCCTGCCCGGTGAGCGGCTTGGTCTGGTCGGTCATTCTCTTTCCCGTGCAATGCTTTTGCGGCGCTTATAGCCACAACGGATGCGAAGGCGAGTGCGTTCCGGTCAAGCGCCGTTGCGCGCTTCTCACATGGTAAAGCCGGGTGGCAGGAAGGCCTCCATCGGGCGTTCTGCGCCAGGAGTTCCGGCCAGTACCTGCTCGGTCAGCGAGACGCCAAAGGCGCTGTAGGCGATGATGTCAGAGACAATCTGCACGACGATGACCGAGCCTACGCCCCAATACCATGCTCGATGGATGCTGCCCGTGCGCCGCTTTTCAACCATCATGGCGATGATCGGAAAGATCAGCGGGATGAAGATCACTGCCCGCCAGGCGTTGGGTATCAGCAGCGGCAAAGGCAGGATCCGACCAATGCCCGGACCGGTCAGGATCGCCATCGCGCAGAACATCAGGCGACGATGCCATCCGGTGTATCGGCGGGCACGCAGTGCGGAGAACACAAGGGTCGCGAACAGCACCAGTTGCAACGAGTTGCTGATGAAGAACTCGTTCTGGTCGAAAAAGAACGGCCCACCCGTGCGACGCAGGCTGGTGATCATGATGACGAAGCCAAGCACCACCATGAGTGGAACCCAAAGAAAGGCGATGATGCCGAGCCGCCGGTGCAACGCGGTGTTATTGGCCGAAATCAGGCCGTTCTGCGCGACATAGATGGCCACCCAGCTGAAGAACACGCCGGCGTGGACGTGATAGATGACCGGCACGTCGAAAGTCGAACGTCCCATTGCGAGGTTTAACGAAAACCCGGCGACGATGACCGCCGCCATCACCAGTGCCATGATGAAGAAGAATCGCCGTTCGGCGATATCGTGTGCGGGGCGCGTGGGGGCGCCGGCTAGCGTTGCCATAAATCCCTCCGGTTGTGCGCGACCCACGTCAATCTTGTAATGGCGTGCCAATACGCCTCTGTGCTGATCAGGGGAAGTGGCGTTCAGTGACCTGGAATCGCCTGTCCGTCGATACGACGAACGACACTCACGCCGGGATTGCGTGGCGCCCTTAAATGGTCCGCCAGATACCGTCTGACCGCCGGGCCAGTCCGCGTCGCTCAAGATCGATCAAGTGGGCAGTGACCGACATCTCCGCCGCTTTGTGCAGTTTGGGATCCAGCCCCTTGTACATCTTGGGGATGAAATCGGCTGCGGCATGCGGGCCTTCCGCTAGCAGACGGACGATCTGGTTTTCGCGCTGGCGGCGGTGGCCGATCATTCCGCGCACCAGCTGGCGCGGTTTCTCGACCGCTTCGCCGTGAGCGGGGTAGTAAACGCGATCCTGTTCCCGCGCCTGGAGCTTTTCGAGGCTCTGCATATAGGCGCTCATGTCGCCATCGGGTGGGATCACCACACTGGTCGACCAGCCCATCACGTGATCACCGGTAAACAGTGCACCGCTCTCTTCCAGAGCGAAGCAGAGGTGATTGGAGACGTGGCCAGGTGTTGCGACCGCGGTGAGCGTCCAACCGGGGCCAGTCATCTGCTCACCGTCTTCCATCACCCGATCAGGTTCATAGGTGCGGTCGAACGCCGCGTCGGCGCGCGGGCCGCTGTCGTCGAGTACAAGTGGCGCGCAACCGACCACCGGGGCCCCGGTGCGCGCGGCGAGCGTCTTTGCCGCGGGTGAATGGTCGCGGTGTGTGTGGGTGCACATGATGGCGCAGACATGTTCGCCACCGAGCGCTGCATCGAGGGCGAGCAGATGCTCGGGATCATCTGGGCCGGGATCGATCACCGCACAACCGTCACCCAGGCCGACGATGTAGGTCTGCGTCCCGGTGTAGGTATAGGGGGAGGGGTTGGGCGCGAGCACGCGCCGCACCAGCGGTTCAAGTTGCATCGCTTGGCCGGTGGGCCAAGGTTTGGGGGGAGCGCCTGCCATACACTTGCATATGGGGTACCGGTTGGCCCATGTCACGCGCCGCCGCATAACAGGGAGAATCCATGGCCAACCGAATCCTCGTTCTCGACGCTGGAACAACGTCCACGCGGGCAATGATCTTCGCGCCTGACGGTGCGCTCGAGCGAGTTGCGCAGGAAGAGATTACCCAACACTATCCCGAGCCGGGCTGGGTCGAACACGACGCAACGGAAATTTGGGAAAAGACCCTCTCTTGCGCACGGCAGGTGGTGGGCGCCGCGGGGCAGAGCATTGCCGCGATCGGCATTACCAACCAGCGTGAGACTGTAGTTGCGTGGGATCGTTCGACAAGTCGACCACTAGCCCGCGCACTCGTTTGGCAGGATCGCCGCACGGCGGATTTCTGTGCCGGGCTAAAGGATTTCGGTCACGAAGAAGCGGTGCAGCGCAAGACCGGCTTGCTGCTTGATCCCTATTTTTCGGGCACCAAGATGCGCTGGCTTCTCGACAATAATGCGCAGGTTCGCGCCGCCGCCGCGTCGGGGACGCTGGCGATGGGAACGGTTGAAAGCTGGCTGGTGTGGAAGCTTTCTGGCGGTACCCACATTACTGACGCGAGCAATGCCAGCCGGACGCTGCTGCTCCCGCTGGATGGAGCGCAGTTTGACGAGGGACTGTGCGAACTCATCGGTGTGCCTCGGGCCGTGTTGCCCAAAGTGGTCGACACGCATGGAAAGCTCGCTGTGGCTCAAGCCGACTGGTTTGGTACGGAAATCCCCATCTGCGGTCTCGTGGGCGACCAGCAATCAGCTACCATCGGACAGGGTTGCCTGTCGTTCGGCGAAACCAAGGCGACCTATGGGACTGGGTCCTTCGTGCTGACCAACAAGGGGCAGGATATCCCGCATTCGGACAATCGCCTGCTGGGGACGGTGCTCTATCAGGAAAGCGGTGTGCGAACTTACGCGATCGAGGGTTCCTGTTTCGTTGCCGGAAGTCTCGTACAGTACCTTCGCGACCAGCTGGGCCTTATCGGGTCAGCAGCGGAAACCGAAGAGCTTGCCCGCTCGATCCCCGACAGCGGGGAAGTGATCATCGTGCCGGCCTTGGCGGGGCTTGGCGCGCCGCACTGGCAGCCCGAAGCCCGTGGCGTAATTGCTGGTCTCAGCTTCGCCAGTGGGAAGGCGCAGATCGCGCGTGCTGCGCTTGAAGCGATGGCGCATCAGACCCATGATCTCGCCACGGCTTTCGCTGCCGACGGTGCACCATGGTCACGCCTCAAGATCGATGGGGGGATGTGCGCCAATGACTGGATGGCACAGGATCTTGCCGACATCCTTGACCTGGAAGTCGAGAGGCCGGACTTCGTCGAAACAACAGCCCTGGGCGCAGCAATGCTTGCATCGGTGGGGGCGGGGATACACGCCACCTTGACCGACGCGGCTTCGGCAATGCGCGGCAAGACCCGCTGTTTCACGCCGCAGATGGACGCAGAAACGCGAAAGAGCCGGCTGGAGCGCTACGCCCGCGCTCGCGCGGCCGCTTGATCGGCTTATCTTTGGCCAAAGGCCTGCGCTATTCGACCTTGTAGTGCCTGAACGGGTGGGGAGGCGGCTTCCCGTTGCTGCCGCCAATCCCGATCGAGCCGTGCGACACGTGCGTGAAGCCGTTCGCTTTCATGGATCAGCTCTCGCGTTTCGGGTTCAAGCAACTCCAAGTTGGCAGGATCTGCCAGGCGCTCGTCCGGCAGGGCATTGTGGCGTCGCAACTGGCTCTCACTAAGCTCGCCCGAAAAATAAGCGCGCTGGTTGAGCAACCAGGCGAGCACATGCATCACCCGCGTGGTTGTGCGCAGTCCTTCGATCGAAAGCGCGATCTTCAAGAGATCGCTGGCCTCTTCCGCTTCCCCGCCCATTCGCAGATCGAAAACAGAGCGTGCATCATCCGCGAGAAGCAGGGCCTCTGCATAGAGGTCCTCGATGATCTCCTCGCTGATATCGCGCGATGCCATGGGACTTCATTACGCTCTTGTTACACTTGTGGCCAGCAGTCCGGAGAACGGTGTCCCGCACTGAAACGCGCCATCGCTCAGGCGATGATATCAGGGACCAGCGTGTCTTCGATCAGCGCGATCCGATCCTTGAGCTGGAGCTTTCGCTTCTTCAGGCGCGCGATCTGGAGCTGGTCGACAAAACCGTTGCGCTCCCCCGCTTCGCTTAGCGCGGCGATGGCAACGTCGAGATCGCGATGCTCTGTTCGAAGCATCTCCAGTCTCTTGCGCAGCTCTTGCTCGTTCACGCCCGTCCTTCCCGAATCTCGCTTCACCGCATGGCCTCAAGATCGGGTGTTTGTAAATCGGCAATAGTGTGGTTTGATACTGGGTCTGCGGCCCGTGCCGCACTGGCACGAGTCGCTTCTTGGGGTCGCAAACAACCCGCAAAGGAGACAACTCTATGCAATCATCCCATGTCGAAGCGCTGAAAGCCAAGCATGCCGGCCTCGAGGCCCGCTTGCATGTCGAGCAATCGCGTCCTGCGCCCGACGTAGCGATGATCCAGCAGCTCAAGAAGCAGAAGCTCCGCATCAAGGAAGAACTGGCTCGCTGCTGATCGGGTACAAGCGGATGCGGGGCCCCCAGCCCCGCTTCCGCAAACCCCCATTTTTGCTATAGGCTCGGCCTATGTCCGCTGCAGCCTCCGCCCGCCAAATCCTCACTCGCCTGCACGAAATCATGGCTGGGCGTACCCATGCCCAGCACAAGCTTGACCGCGTCGTCGAGACGATCGCCGAAAGCCTCCACTCCGAAGTCTGTTCAATTTACCTGCTGCGTGAAGGTGCGCTTGAACTTTACGCCACGCAGGGCCTTAACCCCGACGCGGTTCACATGACCCGAATGGGTCTGTCCGAAGGTCTTGTGGGGGCTATCGCGCGAAATATCGAAACGCTCAACCTGGCCGAGGCCAAGGCGCACCCGGACTTCCTCTATCGCCCTGAGACGGGCGAGGAAAAGTTCCATTCATTTGCTGGCGTGCCCATCGTCTACCGCGAGCGGGCGGTGGGTGTGCTTTGCGTCCAGCACGCTGATCCGCGGCGTTACGAAGAGGTAGAGATCGAGGCGCTACAGACCACGGCGATGGTGTTGTCTGAGCTCATCGCGCACAAAGAACTGGTCGACGATGTAGAGGCGATAGACCTCGGTAATACGAATACCGAGACTGAGGTGATCGAAGGACTCATCCTCGTTAAAGGCCTCGCGACTGGCCAGGCAGTGTTCCACCAGCCACGGATCGAGATTGACCAGGTGGTGGCTGAAGACATCGAGGCTGAACGCCAGCGCGTCTATCGTGCTTTTGACAAGATGCGCGAGCAGATCGACCAACTCGGCAAGGAGCCGGAATTCGGCAAGGGTGGCGAGCATGTCGAAGTGCTCGAGACCTACAAGATGTTCGCCTATGACGAGGGCTGGAGCCGTCGCATAAACGAAGCGATCGATAGCGGACTGACGGCAGAGGCGGCGATCGAACGCGTCCAACAGCGCACCCGCATGCGCATGCGCGAGATTGACGATCCCCTGCTGGCGGATCGGATGCACGATCTCGAGGATCTTTCGAACCGGTTGCTGCGTATCGTCTCCGGCCAACTGGGCACTGCCGCGACCCAAGGATTGCGGCGCGATTCGATCCTTATTGCGCGCAATTTGGGCCCCGCCGAGTTGCTGGAATACGACCGTCGGCGCCTAAAGGGTGTGGTGCTGGAGGAAGGCTCACTCACAGCCCACGTCGTTATCGTGGCGCGGGCCATGGGGATTCCGGTGCTCGGGCGCGTGACCGGTGTCTTGTCCAAAGTTAGCGAGGGCGACGAAGTCCTGCTCGATGCCGATCGCGGACTGGTAACCCTGCGCCCTGGGCAGGCTCTGCTCGATGCTTTCGACGCACGTTTTGCCAAGAACCGTGAACGCCAGGCCGCCTATGCGGAGCTGCGCGATGTGGAGCCGTTTACGAGGGATGGCACGCGGATAACCGTGATGATGAACGCCGGCCTGCGCGACGACATGAGTTCGCTCGCCATGACCGGCGCGGACGGAGTCGGGCTGTTTCGTACGGAGTTCCAGTTCCTGGTTTCCGCCACCCTGCCTGCACGCGATCGGCAGATGCGACTCTATCGCGATGTGCTCGATGCTGCTGGCGACAAGCCGGTAATTTTCCGCACCGTCGACATCGGCGGCGATAAAGCGGTGCCTTATCTCAATTCGCAGGTGGCCGAACGGGATGAAAACCCCGCAATGGGCTGGCGCGCGCTGCGTTTGTCGCTGGAGCGCGAGGGGTTGCTGAAAGCTCAGGCGCGTGCGCTTTTGGAAGCTGCGGCCGGCCGGCAGCTTTCGGTAATGTTCCCAATGGTGTCCGAACCATGGGAATTCGACGCTGCAAAACAGGTCTTCGAGGAGCAGCTCGATTTTCTGCGTGGGCGGCGCAGGTTGCTGCCTGAGGCTATCGAATATGGCTGCATGCTGGAAGTGCCGGCGCTGGCAGAGGTGCTCGAACAGCTGGTCCCCCGGCTGTCCTTCATTTCGGTTGGCACAAACGACCTGACTCAGTTCCTGTTCGCAGCCGATCGCGCGAACCCCAAGCTTGCCGAACGCTACGACTGGCTCAGCCCGGCGATCCTGCGCTTTCTTCAGCGGGTTGTGCGGGGTGTGGAAGGCTATCCGGTTAGGCTGGGTGTTTGCGGCGAAATGGGTGGGCGCCGGCTCGAGGCGCTGGCGCTGTTGGGCATTGGCTATCGCCGACTGTCCATTACACCAGCTGCCGTCGGCCCGATCAAGGAATTGGTGCGCAAGGTCGATTTGGATGAGATCAGCCAACAGATGACTTCCTGGTTGGCGAACCCGCCACGCAGTTTGCGTGAAGCCTTGAAGGCATGGGCGGACGAGCGCGGGATCGAAGCGGACTGATTTCGTCGCATCTGTGAAGCGGTTCGCCGGTTTGCCTTTTCCATGGTATATGCTGTGCTTGACAGGTGCCGCCCCTCTTCGCTTTCAGGTGAACCGGTCAAGAGGCGGGGTCACCTGCCAGGTCGCAAGTCGGGAATTCCATGGAAGAAGATGTCACTGCCGAAGAAACGCAAGCAAGGGCTGATGGCGTCGGGACCCGGTTGCGCAAGGCGCGAGAGCAAGCCGGGTTGGAGCTAGCGCAGGTCGCAGCGGAGACCCGCATTCCCCAGCGGCATTTGGAGGCGATCGAGCAAGGCAAGTTTTCCTCTCTTCCTTCGCGCACCTATGCTGTCGGATTTAGCCGGACATTCGCGCGAACTGTCGGTTTGGACGAGCACGAAATCATTGCTCAGGTTCGGGAGGAACTGGCTGCCGGCGATCCAGATGATCATGGCGCGCTGGCGCGCTTCGAGCCGGGTGATCCGGCACGGGTGCCTGATCGCAGATTGGCTTGGTTCGCTCTGCTTGCGACATTGCTGCTGCTTGGCGGCATTTACGCCTTCTATGAAAGCTACTTTGCTCCAGGAATTGACCCCGCATCACTCCATGACGAGCGTGTCCCTGCTGCAACCGCGTCCCAGGCAACTGCAAACCCATCCCGACAAGTCGCGCAACCGATCACGAATGGCCCAGTGGTCTTTACCAATGAGATCGACGGTACTTGGGTACGATTTTATGATGGCGCGGGCGAACGCCTTTTCGAAGGTATCATGGCTGCCGGGGATACCTATACGATCCCCGATGATGCCGTGGACCCGCAGATACGCACCGGTCGGCCCTATGCCTTTGCCATAACGATTGGTGGAAAGCCGGTGCCGCGCCTTTCGGAAAAGGATGAGGTGGTTTCGGACGTTCCAGTGGCGGCGACGGCTTTGTTGGCGCGGCCACCGGCACCGATAGCGACTCCCGCCCCCTCAGTCGTGGTGCCTGCTGTACCAGCGACTTGATGGAGTGACGCCCATTCGCCCCCTCACAAGGGGAAAAGCCCGCCTCCTACCCTCGACAGAACCGAGGGCCTGGGGCAATTTCTCAAGCTACGGATATCCCACGAGGAGCCTCACCGATGATCTTCGGACAAACCCTTCGCACGGCGGGCCTGGGCGGCGCGATAGTCGCGCTACTGGCCACAAGTGTTCCCGCTATCGCACAGGAAGAAAGCGCAGATATGCGCATTCGCCGTCTCGAGGCGGAAGTGCGTGCGCTGCAACGCAAGGTCTTCCCGGGCGGTGACGGGCGCTTCTTCGAGCCTGAGATTAGCGCTCAGCCAAATACGGCAAACACGCTCGTAACCCCGTCGACAACCGCAGTGACGGATATCCTGGCGCGCCTTGATGCACTTGAGGCACAGATTCAGCGACAGACCGCGCAGGTGGAAGAGAATTCGAACACATTACGGATCTTGACCGAGCGAGTTGCGATCCTTGAAACTCCACCCGCAGAAGTGGTTGCGGTTTCGCCACCGGAACCTGCACTCACACCGCCAAGCAGCGCCGTGTCGAGCAATGTCGAGCGCATGGCAGCCACTTCGCCGGCCAAGCCTGCGACCACTGCTGGCCCGAGCAGCGAACGACTTGCGGCAGTGCAGGCAATTGCCAAGCCGCAGACCGACGATGCTGGTGACGACGAATACAGCTATGGATTCCGCCTGTGGGACGCCAAGTTCTACCCCGAGGCCCAGCAGCAGTTGACGATGATGGTCGAGAAATATCCGACACACTCGCGCATCAGCTATGCGCGCAACCTGCTTGGCCGCGCCTATCTCGATGACGGGAAGGCCAAGGAGGCAGCACCCTGGTTCCTCAAGAACTATCAGGCTGACAAGAACGGCGCGCGGGCTGGCGACAGCCTGCTTTTCCTTGCCGAAGCAATGCTGGCTTTGAAGGACACCAAGCGCGCATGCATTGCGCTGGCGGAGTTTTCGGAAACCTACCCTGCGCTTGCGACGGGTCGCCTCCAGAGCCAGTACGATGCTGATCGTGCCAAGGTGAAGTGCAGTTGAGGTGACCCCGGATCCGCTTCTGGTCGAGCGGTTTCGCCAAGACTGCCTGCGATTGTGGGGCCAAGAGGAAGGTGATGCCCATCTGGGTATCGCCTTGTCCGGTGGACCCGACAGCCTTGCTTTAACGCTCCTGGCGCAGGCAGCCTTTCCGGGGCGGATTCATGCAGCCACGGTCGATCACGGATTGCGTAAAGAGAGTGCGGACGAGGCGCGTGAGGCCTCGCGAATTTGCGCTGCCATCAATGTAGAACATGCGATCCTCCCGGTGCAGGTCGCACAGGGAAATGTCCAAGCGGAAGCTCGCCGTGCACGATATGAGGCGCTGAGCGTTCACTTTGCCACGCAAGGGATCTTGACCTTCGCGACAGCGCACCACGCTGATGACCAGGCCGAAACCCTGCTGATGCGGCTCAATCGAGGCAGCGGCCTGGCAGGGCTCGCCGGTGTGCGATCAAAGTCCGTCTTTAAACCCCAAGGCACGACGAAGGAACTTTCGCTTGTCAGGCCCTTGCTCGGTTGGCGTAGGCACGAACTGGCTGCGATCGTCGCTGCATCTGGCTTCCGTGCTGCCCAGGATCCTTCGAACGACGATGAAGGCTTTGACCGGGTTCGCCTGCGCAAGGCTATTGCCGACCTGCCCTGGATCGACCCGTTGGCCATTGCTGCATCGGCGCGACACCTTGCCGAAGCGGAAGAGGTTATCGAGCAGCAAGTCGCCAGCGTAATGGATACCCTCATCTGGGAAGATGGTGCTTGTCTCTTCCCTTGTGGGCACCCGCGCATCATCGAGATCGGGGTGGTCGAGCGTATCTTGCGGCAATTGGGAGCCGATGATCTACGGGGCTCGGAGATTGCCAGGATGGTCGACCGGTTGCGCGAGAAAGAGAACGCATCGCTAGGGGGAGTCTTGGGTCGCCGCGTGATGTATGGGGCCGACGCCAGCCCCCAACAGGACATGATGCGTTTCGAGCCGGAGCCGCCGCGCAAATCTAGATGATGCTATCGCCCAGGCCGATTTGTCGGCCATCGGTAATCACCACCATGTCGCCCTTCTTGGCGATCGCAAACAGCCGACTGGCGAGGTCATCGGGGACGCCGACACAGCCATGGCTGGCATATCCGTTCTCGACCAGGTGACCACCGTGGATCGCCACCCCGTCGTTCGTCAGAAACAAGCTCCATGGCATGGGAGCGTTGCCGTATTTTTCCGAGACGTTGTGCCGATCCTTATAGAGGATCGGGAAATGGCCAACGGGCGTCGGATGTTCATCCGTGCCCAGCATTACCGCAGCCGCACCGATCTCATAGCCTCCCCGAAACACCGATATCACACGAGCCTGCAGGTCGACGGTCACCAGTAGCGGGCCTGGCGGGACGTCTTTGTCATCCCAATACCAGTCGCCGTACTTGATTGGCTCCTTGATCGGCAGGATACGTCGCACGGTGTAAAGTCGTTCGAAATCGGATTCTGCCTTGGCAGCGATTGCGCCCATTGGCTCAAGCTTTGGCGCAGGCGCGATCACCTCAGGCGTCACCTCGCTCATGCTCGGGACGCCGATAGCAATAGCGACGAACCCTGCGCCGACGGCCAGGGTTGCGCCCCCGATCCACTTGAGAATCGCCTCCATTGCCGGACTATGCGGCATGACATGCAGCAATTCCAGCGGAGGCATTTTGGCGTACCGTGCCGGAACACTGCCGCAGTAGTCAGTTCCTCAGCTGAAATGCCTCGCGCGCGACGGCTTCAACAGCTGTTTCATCGACTGGGCCTCGCGGGGCAACCCAACTGCCGCCGACGCAAAGGACCGGGTCGAAAGCGAGCCATTCCGGTGCGTTCTCCAGGGTTATTCCGCCAGTAGGGCAGAACCGGCATTGGCCGAATGGCGCTGCCAGCGCCTTGAGGGCAGGCAAACCACCTGCCGCCATCGCGGGGAAGAACTTGAAGTGGGTCAGGCCCAGATCGAGCCCGCGCATGATATCATCCGCGTTGGCGATCCCGGGGAGGAAGGGAATGCCCGCTTCGTTGGCCGCCTTGCCGAGGGGTTCGGTCAGGCCAGGCGATACGATGAACTCGCTGCCCGCCGTTATTGCAGCATCGAGCTCGCGTGCGTTGGTCACGGTTCCCGCTCCGACAATCGCGCCTTCAACCTGCTTCATCGCGCGAATTGCGTCGAGCGCCGCTGGCGTGCGCAACGTTACTTCCAGTACGCGCAACCCACCTGCGACCAGCGCGCGAGCAAGCGGCACCGCGTGCTCGACTTCGTCGACGACGATGACCGGGATAACTGGTGCAGTTTGCATGATGTCGGCGATAGGCATGCTCAGGTGATCCCGTGTTCGGAAGCATAGGCCGCTGCCGCGCCGAACAGGCCTGGCTGCGGAAGGACAATCAGTTTGACCGGAAGGCTAGCCATCATGGTCTCGAAGCGACCCTTTGCACGAAAGCGTTCGGCGAAGCCCGATTGCAGCAGCGTGTCGCGCAGGCGATAGCCCAGCCCGCCCGCGATCACGACGCCCTTGGCGCCATGTGCAAGCGCCATGTCCCCCGCGACGCTACCGAGCGAAAGGCAGAACCGGTCAACCGCCGCGGCAGCCAGACTGTCTTCGCCGCTCATGCCCTTGGTCCAGATCTCGATATCGTCGACCTCGGGCACCGCGCGGTTCTCCATCGCGGCCAGCGTCTGATAGATGTCGACGATCGCCGGGCCTGATACGACCCGCTCGGTCGAGACTCGAGTGTGGCGCTTGCGCAGTCGGGCGAGGATCGCATCTTCGATGCTATCGAGTGGGGCGAAATCGATATGCCCGCCCTCGGTGGCTGAAACGCGGTAGCTGCCATCGGCTTCGCGATAGAGATGGGCAACGCCAAGGCCTGTACCAGGGCCAAGTACGCTCAACCGTCCGGTTGCAGGCAGCGGGCCCTTGGGGCCAGTCAGGTGCAGGAACTGATCTTCGCCCGCGCGCGCCACGGCGTGCGCAACGGCCTCGAAATCGTTGACGATGGTGTAGTGTTCGACCCCAAGCTTTTCCTTCACCAGCGCCGGACGGATGATCCACGGATTGTTGGTGAACCGGATCACGTCGCCGCCGACGGGGCCAGCGATTGCCATCGATACGCGCGGGGGCAGGGTCCCGCCCTTGCGCTCACGAAAATCCTCCCAGGCGGTCTGGAAGCTGGCATGATCGACCGTGTGAAGCGTTTCAGGTTCGCCAAGTGTAATCGAGCCATCGGCTGCCACACTGGCAATTGCAAAACGCGCGTGGGTCCCGCCGATATCGACTGAAACGAGGTCCACGCTCAAAGTCCCCCGCTCGCAAGCATCGCCGATGCGCCGCGTTCGGCACCGTCGGCGAAGTTACGGAACATTGCGAAGAGTTCGCGGCCCATCCCCATATCCGAAGCAGGCTCTGCGGCTGGTTCGCGAGCCGACAGGTCGGCAGTGGTCGAAAGCGTCCCAGTCTGTGCGCAAACGCGCACGATATCGCCATCGCGCAGTTTGGCCAACGGCCCCCCTCCGAGCGCCTCAGGTGTGCAGTGGATAGCCGCCGGGACCTTGCCTGACGCGCCCGACATCCGACCGTCAGTGACCAGTGCCACGCGGTAGCCGCGATCCTGCAGGACGCCGAGGGCAGGGGTCAGCTTGTGGAGTTCGGGCATGCCATTGGCTCGTGGTCCCTGGAAGCGGACCACGACAACTACGTCCTTGTCTAGTTCGCCCCGCTTGAAGGCCTCGTTGACCGAAGGCTGATCCTCGAAGACGCGGCAGGGAGCCTCGATGGTCCACCGCTCGCGATCGACCGCGGACGACTTGAAGCATGCGCGGCCAAGATTGCCTTCGACCAGCCGCATACCGCCGTCAGGTTGGAAGGGATCGCTAGCCGGCCGGAGCATTTCGATGTCGCCCGATGGGCCGGGATCGCGCCATGCCAAGGCGTCGCCATCGATCCCTGGCTCCTGTGCATAGGCTTCGAAGCCATTTTCCCACACGGTCAGGATGTCGCGGTGCGCCAGCCCTTCGTCGAGCAGAGTGCCGATGACATAGCCCATGCCGCCTGCCTCATGGAAATGGTTCACGTCGCCCGATCCATTGGGATAGACGCGCGCGACCAGCGGCACTGCAGAAGACAGTTCGGCGAGGTCATTCCAGTCAAATGCGATCCCCGCGGCTCGTGCCATCGCAGGAATGTGGATCGCATGATTGGTCGATCCGCCCGTGGCGAGCAGGCCGATTGCCGCGTTGACGATTGCCTTCTCATCAACGACGCGGGCGAGGGGGCGGTAGTCGCCATCCTTGCCCATACCGACGAGGCGGTGTGTCGCTGCGCGGGTCAGTTCCTGCCGCAGCTTCGCGCCCGGCAGGACGAAGGCGGCACCCGGCACATGCAGCCCCATCATCTCCATCATCATCTGGTTGGAGTTGGCAGTGCCGTAAAAGGTGCAGGTGCCCGGCGAATGGTAGCTGGCGCTTTCGCTTTCGAGCAGTTCGTCGCGACCTACCTTGCCCTCTGCATATAGCTGGCGAACTCGCTGTTTTTCCTTGTTGGCGATGCCTGACGGCATTGGGCCGGAAGGAATGAAGATCGCGGGGAGATGGCCAAAGCGCAGGGCTCCCATCAGAAGGCCAGGGACAATCTTGTCGCAAATGCCCAGCAGCGCGACGCCGTCATACATCGCGTGGCTGAGTGCAACGACCGTCGACAGGGCAATGACGTCGCGGCTGAACAGCGATAGCTCCATGCCGTCCTGCCCCTGTGTCACACCATCGCACATCGCCGGAGTCGCGCCCGCTACCTGCGCGGTGGCGCCGACTTCGCGCGCCCAGATCTTCATCTGTTCAGGATAGCGGTGATACGGCTGGTGCGCCGAAAGCATGTCATTGTAGCTGGTGACGATGCCGAGGTTCGGCCCACGCGCGGCCTTGATCGCCTGCTGGTCTTCCTCGGCCCCAGCAAAGGCGTGGGCGAGGTTGGAGCACGACAGCGTGCCGCGATTGACCTGCCGTTCGCTCTCGCGCTCGGTCAACTCCAGATAGCTCGCACGGCTGGCGCGCGAATTCTCGATCACGCGTTGCGTCACGCGATGGATTGTATCGTTCAGGCTCTTACTCATCGTGCCAGCTTACCCCGCCGCGCTCAGCCAGGGCGATGGCCGCGCTGGGCCCCCAGCTGCCGGCGCCATAGGTCTTTGGTTTGATATCATTTTCGGACCACAGCTGGCGGATGGCATCGATCCATTCCCACTGTGCCTCAACCTCGTCGCGGCGGACGAACAACGTCTGGTCGCCTTCGACAAGGTCGAGCAATAGCCGCTCGTAGGCGATCCTGCGGACTGCACCTGAGAAAGCGTCATCCATCGCGATGTCGAGTGGAACCGGCCGGAGCCGTAGGCCTTCGCGATCGAGCCCGGGAACCTTGGCCATCATGGTCAGCTGGATATTCTCTTCTGGCTGGATGCCGATCACCAACCGGTTGGGCTGGGTCGTCGCGCCACGGCTTTCGAAAATCGAGTGTGGGATCGGGCGGAACTGGATCACGATCTCGGTCACACGCTCGGGCAATCGCTTGCCGGTGCGCATGTAGAAGGGCACGCCCTTCCAGCGCCAATTGTCGACGTGCGCCTTGATCGCGACGAACGTCTCGGTGTCGCTGTCCTTGCCCAGTTCTTCGTCGTAGCCAGGTACAGCCGTGCCGTTTACGGCACCTGCGCGATACTGCCCGGTAACCGTCTCGTCCTTTGCGACCGCGCGTAACGCCCTGAGGACCTTGACCTTTTCATCGCGCACGGCAGTCGCATCGAAACTTGTGGGTGGCTCCATCGCAACCAGAGCGAGAAGCTGGAGCATGTGGTTCTGAACCATGTCACGCAGCGCGCCACTATCATCGTAATAGGCGACGCGACTTTCGAGGCCGACCGTCTCCGCCACGGTGATCTGAACATGGTCGATATAGCGCGCGTTCCAGACCGGTTCGAACAACAAGTTGGCAAAGCGCAGCGCGAGGAGGTTCTGAACCGTCTCCTTGCCCAGGTAGTGGTCGATCCGGAAAATGCGGTCTTCGGGGAAGGCCCGCGCAACTGCATCGTTGATTTCGCAAGATGATGCGAGGTCGGTTCCGAGCGGCTTTTCGAGCCCAATACGGACGTTCCCTTCGGTCAGTCCGGCATGCTGCAAGCCTGAGATTGTCGCCTCGAACAAGCTTGGTGCTGTCGAAAGAAAGATTGCCAGGCCTTGCTTGTACTCGCCCACTTCACGGGCAAGCTCGTCATAGCCTTCGACCGTTGTCGCATCGACAGGGACGTAATGCAGCCGTCCAAGGAAGTGCTCCATTCCGCCGCGACGACACTCTGGCAGAAACCTCTCCAGTGCTTCGCGCGCGAAATTCCGGTACTCCTGGGTCGTCAGATCGGATCTGGCGGTGCCAACGATCTTCAGATCTTCAGCAAGCAGTCCGTCGACGTCGAGCGCGCATAGCGACGGGAGCAGCATTCGCTGGGCAAGGTCGCCGGTGGCACCAAATAACAGCAGGCGATCGGCTGTGAAGCTCATGCGTATGGCCTTACGGTCATGATCGTTCCCTCTCTTTGGCGGCGGTTACCAGTCCCAAGAGATTGGGGCCAGACTGCTGCATTCCTATTCTTTCGTCACGCGAACCGAGAGTGTCCCGAAGTTGCTGTGCCCGAAGCTGGTCAGGAAGCTAACGTCGGCGGCATCGCGGCCAACCCCGATGATGGCTGTTTCGCCAGGGTCGGCCATGTCGGTGGCATCGACAAGGTACCAAGTGCCAGAAGCACTGTTCGACGGGTCCGCGAGGAAGACCTCCGCGACTGCGTGAAAGTCGGGTGGGTCGACCCCCGGAGCATAGCAGGACACGTAGCGTGCGGGTATCGCGCTGGCGCGTGCAAGGCAGATCAGGACATGGGTGTAGTCGCGGCAGACACCACGCCGGGCCACGAAGCTGTCGACTGCTGTTGTTTCCGTTCCGGAGCTGCCAGGGGTGTAAGCGAAGTTCGAGGCGATCCAGGATCGAATCGCTTCAATGCGAGCGCCGCCGGAAAACGTACCGAACTCAGTTTCCACGAGTGCCTGGAACTGTTCCGCTGGGCAGTATCGACTATCGAGTAGATAGCCCACCGCCTCAGCGGGAAGTTCATGTGGAGCAAGCGAGGCAAGTTCGACCAAGGGAGGAGCAGATCGTTCGACACCTACTGAGGCACAATAGCTCACACTGACTTGACCAGAAGCCGGAAGCCAGATGCGTTCACCGATTCCCGCCTCGGCCATCACTCGGGTTAGGGTGGGGGCGGGATTTATGCGGGTTTCCGATGTCTCGACTCTCTGAGACGCGAGCCTGGCCACCTCGAACTGGAGCAACACGTCGGTTGCCTGTTCGACGGCGAAGGTAAACTCGGTTTCCAGATTGAGAATCATTTGATGGGTAATGCCCAAGAAGATCAAGGTTTCGAACAGTCGGCGGGCTGTATTCCATCAGTGTAGCCAGGACAAAAAAAGGGCTCCGTGAAGGAGCCCTTTTTGTTCGATTTGAGCAAGCTCTCAATCAAAGAGCCACTGCCAGATGTTCCAACGCATGATGGTACCTCCTGTTGATACAGTGGTAACCATCTATTAACCATATCTGTTTGTAAAGCCTAAACCATGTTTACCGCGCGGGTCTCCTGGGCTGTATCCTTGAATTCCAATAGGTTAGATAACGGGATGGGTCGCGAAAAGTAGTAGCCTTGGAGCTCGTCGCAGCCGATTTTGTTAAGAATTTCCATGTCCTGCGCCGTTTCGACGCCCTCAGCCACGATAGTGATTCGCGCTTCCCGACCCATCGAAACGATACTTGAAACGATTGCACGAGCTTTGGCGTCGCGGGCTAGGTTCGCCACGAATAGTCGGTCGATCTTCAATTCGTCGAATGGGAGTTCATAGAAGGTCTCGAAGTTCGCTGCGCCGACACCGAAGTCATCGATCGATATCCGCAAACCCAGCGCACGAAGTTCGTGGAGAATGGTCGACGCGGTTCCGAGATCGGCAATGCGCGAAGTTTCGGTGATTTCCAGCATCAGGAAGCGTGGATCGAACCGCGTCGCCTGAAGGATGTTTCTGACGATTCCGACGATACGCATGTCGCCCAGCAAGGTCGCCGAGATATTCACCGACATGGTGATCGTACGTCCGCGGAAGTGCAGAAGCTTGCCAGCAGAGCAGGCGCTTTGCAGCACGTACCGTGTGAGGTGCTCCATGCGTCCGGCTTTTTCGCACTGCTGGATGAAGTGCATCGGGTTGATGAAGCCACGGGCTGGATCGTGCCAGCGAACCAGTGCTTCTACCCCGACCATATGCCCGGTCGCGGTCTCGATCTTCGGCTGATAGACGCAGTATATCTCGCCCATCTCCATGGCTTCGTCGATCCGTGCGCGAAGCGATATGTCCCACAGCAAGTCCGACTGGATGCTGCTCTCGGCGAATTTGATGGGTTCGTGGGCTTCGGAAGTTTCCTCAGCGGCAGCCAGCGCAGCGACGATGCGACCCTGCGAATCGCCTTCGATCGCGGCAAGTCCGAACGTGATATCGACATCGATGGAGTGAGCATTGACCAACACTGGGGCGGCAAAGATGGCGCGCATGCCCTCCAGGTGCTCAATCAGTGCCTTGGTGTTGTCGCTGTGCGTGTACCATCCGATGTGGTGCCCGTCAGAATAGATCGCCAGTCCGGGATCGGCGGCGCGCAGTCTGTCGATGACCTTTATCAGATACGCGTTGCGGTCCTCGTTGCGCAGCGACTTCAGAACGCGCTCGTAGTTGTGCAGCTTGGCGATTACGACATGGCCTGAGGTCGCGCCTTCGCGGGTAAGCCGGGCTTCCAGCGCACGCAGGGTTGGAATACCGGTGTCCTGGTTGACCAGGGCGACCCAGTGCTTCCAGCGTGTGCGCGATCGGAACATCGCGTAAATCAGGCAGAGCCCTATCGCATAGGAAGCCTCAAGGCGGATGCCGAGGCGCGCCGCAACGGCGAGTGCAACCGGGATCCCGGCCGAAATCAGTGCGTATCCAACCCAACGACGCCGGCGATTGGTGCCGATCACGACCAGCAGCGTAAGCATGGCGGCAACGGCGGCCAGCATGATCCGGCCGTCGACAAAGCCAGTCCGGTCATTGCGGAGAGTTTCACCGGCATGGATTGGGATATAGCTAGCGGGGGCATTGGCGCCCTTCGGAATGCTAAGGCGAGTTCCTGAGACTTGGCGTTCATAGCCAATAACGACGTTCTTGCCCGCAAGATCGATCCTGCTGGATTTCGGGTTGCCCCTGTCCAGAAGTTCATCGAGTGAGAGCGTGGTCAGTTCCTGGCTTTGGAAGCCATAATCGATCTGGAACGTGCCTTGCTTCTTGCCGGCCCAACCACCCAACACCGCTCCCAGGGTTGGGATCTCGCGACCCTCGATGGGATAGGTGTAGCGACTGACCCATTTGACCCCGAAGTAATTCGTGTCCTGCTTGTCCGAGACTACCCGGCTTGCGTGCCCGGCAATTTCGGGAATTGTCCTGTAGACGACTTCCTGACCCTTCGCGTCGAGTTCGACCTGGTCGGCGAGGACAATGCGGGGGCCAAGATCGGCGATCGCGCGGGCAAGCGCGCCATCATACTGCGCTGACGAGGGCTCATCGAATGCGATATCGAGGTAGACCTTACCGACCCCCCGGCGTTCAAGCTCTTCGAGAGCTTGTGCCAGTTCGGCGCGGCGATGCCCAAGCCGGGGATCATCGAGATCGTCCGCTGAACTGAGGAATACGACGTTGGCAGGGGCGGTTTGACTGGCCAGCTTCGACTGGATCATCCAGGCGAATTGGTCGACTGGATTGAGCAGACTTGGAATGAGGATCGCGAAGGCAATCAACGCTGACCAGAACACGTGTCTTACGCGCGTGGACGCGCCTCCGCTGCCGAGCCGTGGCCAGCGAAGCGGTGTCCAGCGCAATGCGTTCAAGGCGCGGGTGGCGTCCATCGCAACCCTTATGGGCATCTTAAGTTTAAGAAAGTTTTGACAGAGAGCACCGCATTAGCCGCAAGCCTTGGCGATCTGCGGGATGCGATGGTGAATTTCGCGTTAGGGAATGAACTCCGCGAAAGCCCCCAAAGAGGGTGAATTTGGCTACCGGGTGCCGGAAAGGCCAGTCAAACCGGCACTCTAGATGGCAAATTTCCGCTAATCAAAGATGGTTAATTTCGCCCTGACGGCAATTTTGTTACCGAATTAGGCGGAAACAGCACCGAATAAATCGTGCGCGTCGCTTTCTTCGATATCGACTTTCACGATATCACCTTGGGTGAGCCTAGCAGGCACATTGCGCAGGAATACGTTGCCGTCGATCTCAGGTGCGTCGGCTTGCGATCGACCCGTCGCACCGATGTCGCCATCCTCGTCCGGCTCGCCAACTTCGTCGATGATGACGGAAATGGTCTGGCCAACCTTTGCCGCAAGCTTGGCCGCGCTGATGCGCTCGGTCACTTCCATGATCCGGGCGTAGCGCTCCTCCTTGATCCCTTCGGGTACGGGATTTGGCAGGACGTTTGCCTGTGCGCCCTCGACAGGCTCGAAGCGGAAGGCGCCGACGCGGTCGAGTTGCGCTTCCTCGAGCCAGTCGAGCAAGTAGAGGAAGTCGTCTTCGGTCTCACCGGGGAAGCCGACAACGAAGCTCGATCGGATAGCGATTTCCGGGCAAATCTCGCGCCAGCTCTTCAGCCGTTCGAGAACCCTAGCCTCATTGGCCGGCCGCTTCATCGCGCGCAGGACCGAAGGGCTGGCGTGCTGGAATGGGATATCGAGATAGGGCGTGAGCAGGCCTTCGGCCATCAGCGGAATTACCGCGTCGACATGCGGGTAGGGGTAGACGTAGTGCAGCCGCACCCAAGGCTGATCGCCTTCTGGTGTCTTGAGCCGTCCCAACTCGCGTGCAAGGTCGGTCATGTGGGCGCGTACGGAGCGGTCCTTCCACATGCGCTCTTCGTGGCGGGTATCGACGCCGTAGGCGCTGGTATCCTGGCTGATTACCAGCAGTTCCTTCGTCCCCGCGGCAACCAGCTTCTCTGCCTCGCGCAGCACAGCATCGATCCGTCGGCTGGCCAGTTTCCCGCGCAATTGCGGAATGATGCAGAAGGCACACGAGTGATTGCAGCCTTCCGAGATCTTCAGATAGCTGTAGTGCCGCGGGGTCAATTTGACATCGATTTGCGGGATCAGGTCGACAAAAGGACCCTGGGTCGGAGGCGCGGCCTCATGGACCGCCTCGACCACCTGTTCGTACTGGTGCGCACCGGTTACCGCGAGTACTTGCGGGAAGCGTGCGCGGATCACATCGGCTTCTTCGCCCATACAACCGGTCACGATCACGCGGCCGTTCTCGGCGATTGCTTCCCCGATCGCCTCCAGGCTTTCCTCCTTGGCGGAATCTAGGAAGCCGCAAGTGTTGACCAGAACAACATCGGCGCCCGCATAGTCCGGGCTCATGGCATAGCCATCTGCGCGGAGCTTAGTGAGGATCCGTTCGGAATCGACCAACGCCTTGGGGCAGCCAAGCGAAACCATGCCGACCTTCTTCTGGTCAGGGAGGGTGGTGGTTGTGGTCATACGCGCATGTTCCGTGAATTGCGCGGCCCCCTACACGCAACTTTGGCTTTGCGCTACCGGCAAGCCATGCGAATCACACTTACCAAGGGCGAACGAGCCGACCGTATCAATATTGATCGAGCCGACGGAACGCATGCAAGTTTCGACTTCCCGAAGAAGGGGCCGGTCCCGCACGATGCATATCACTTCTTCGTGGAGCGAGAGCTTGGAATGAAGGCGGGCTTCTGGGGCCTGGTTGCTGGAGGCATGGATCCCGAGGCGGTCGGACAAATGGCGGCGGAGGCAGGCCATGCCAGCGCCAAACGCGCGTGTGTGCCAGATGCGTCGATCGTCGAACTCCTGCAGGCCGAACGGCTGGTCGAATGCTTCGAAGCCGAGAGTTGGGGCGGCGGTTCGGACGACGCGGGGATCATGGCGATGGCCGAGCCTGGCTGGGCGTCATCGCATGTTCCCGCGCCGGCAGGAGTCGAGACTCGACTCGGTGCGATCCGCGCAGGTATCGTAGGTTTTTCAGAGACCTGGTGCGCGCTGGCTCAGCGTGAGGCAGTCATGCTGGAATGGGAGGGCTAATCTTTGGGCAATGTGAACCTGCTCACCGTTTTCCTTGCCGCACTGGCGTTCTTCGCGGTCGGCGCACTTTGGTACGGCGTCCTTTTCGGCAGACCCTGGCAGCGCGAGACCGGTGTTACTGAGGCACCGAAGGGCGGGCAGGTCGCCAAGATCATGGGGCTGACCTTTGCCTTCGAACTGCTGGTCTGCCTCATGCTCGGCCACAATATCGCGCGCACCAATCCGGCGCCGCACGTTATCATGATGATGGCGATCGGCTTTGGGCTGACCATTATGACGCCAGCGATCGGTATCAATTACCTCCACCAGAGAAGGTCGCTGACGCTGTTTCTGATCGACGCCGGGCACTTCGTTGCTGGAATGGCTGCGGCTGGCGGAGTATTCGTAGCCTTCGCTTAGGCTCGCGTGCCTTTACGACCCAACGTGCCCGTCACCGTGCTGCGTGCCGTTCACGGTGGGTATGATTTCGACGATGACGTCGCCGGGTTGCAGCGTCTGGCACTCTTCTTCCCAGAAGCCCAGCGCCTTTCCATCGCGATAGACGCGTAGGCCTCGCCCACCCGTCTTGAGTTCGGACAGGGAGCAACCGCATTCCTCTGCGGTGACTTGACGTTCGACCAGTTGCACCCGGCCGGACACCGAGGCGAGATCGGCGAGATAGTCCGCGATATGTTCGCCCTTGGCACTGCCTGCCAGCAGCAGGCCGGTAAAGCGCACGGGGTTGATGACGTTGTTGGCACCCGCCTGCCGCGCAAGCGATTCGTTGTCATCGGCGCGAACCACGGCGCTGATCGGCACTTCGGGTGCCAGTGAGCGAGCGGTCAACGTGATCAGTATGGTCGTATCGTCGCGCCCGGCGGAAATCAGCACGTTCGCCGCCTTGTCGATGCGCACGGCCTTGAGCGTCTCGTCGCGCGTAGCGTCACCTGCCATGACGTTGCAACCTAGCGCTTCGGCGTCATGCAGGCGGTCCTCACTCGGGTCGATGACGACGATGCGGCTGGGGTCGGTGCCACGTTCGATCAACTCAGCGACCGCTTCGGAGCCGGAAACCCCAAAGCCCAGCGCGACAATATGGTCGCTCAGTTTTTCCTGGATGCGGGCCATGCGCCACTGCTCCCATGTGCGTTTGATAAGGAAGTTATAGGCTGTGCCGACGAAGATGAAGAGCACGGCGAAGCGGACTGGGGTCACGATCACCGCCTCGACCAGTCGCGCCCGGTCCGAAATTGGCGCGATGTCACCAAAGCCGGTGGTGGTGATCGAGATCATCGTGAAATAGACCACGTCGAGGAAGCTGACTTCGCCGTCGAGGTTGTCCACCAGCCCGGTGCGATCCCACCAGTGGATCATGATCACCGCAAAGATCAGCAGGAACGCGGAGCCCAGGCGGATGCCGAGATCGCCCCACACCGGGATGCGGACGGCCCGGCGCAGTGGTTGGAAGCGCGCGGATCGGGCCTTGCGGCTTGCACTCATTCGCCGGCCCATCCCGCAAGCGTTGGTGCGCCCTGCTTCATCAGCCGTAACGGTCCGCCAGAGCGCCGAGCGAGGCGTGATGCGTGAGGTCGAGATGTAGCGGTGTTACCGAGATATATCCCTCGTCGATCGCTTCCAGATCGGTTCCGTGATCGAGCGTGTGCTCGATCGCTTCCAGTCCAAACCAATAGTAGTCATAGCCGCGCGGGTCACGCCCTTCGACCACTGTGCCTCGTGAATAATCATGGAAACCCTGTCGCACGATGCGAATGCCCTTCACTTCGGAAGCGGGCAGGGCGGGGAAGTTGACGTTCACCAGCGTGCGCTTCGGGAGTGGAGTTTCTAGTAGGGGGCCCAGGACCTTGGCACCCCATTCAATCGCCGCGCCGAATGGAACGTCGTCGCCCATTCCCTCGCGCGCATAGACCTGGCTCATGGCGACAGAACGCACGCCGGCCAGAGCGCCTTCGATGGCGGCAGAGACGGTACCCGAATAGGTGATGTCGTCGGCAAGATTGGCACCGCGATTGACGCCCGAGAGGATCAGGTCGGGTGGCCCGTCCATGACCTTGCGCAGGCCCAGCGTAACTGCATCGGTCGGGGTCCCCGTGACCGAGAAGCGTCGCTCGTCATGCTGCCGCAACCGCACCGGCTTGGTCAGCGTGAGCGCGTGACCCATGCCCGACTGCTCTTCGTCCGGCGCGCAGATCCAGATATCGTCACTGAATTGGCGCGCGATCTGTTCGAGAACGACCAGGCCCGGTGCGCGAATGCCGTCGTCATTGGTCAAGAGGATACGCATCAGACTTGCGGCTCCAATGTAGCGATACCGCCCATATAGGGTTGGAGAACTGTTGGGACAGTGACGCTGCCGTCTGACTGTTGGTAGTTTTCCATCACGGCCACCAGCGTGCGCCCCACGGCAAGGCCGGAGCCATTGAGCGTGTGGACGAAGGCGGTCTTCTTTTCGCCTTCGGGGCGGTAGCGCGCATTCATCCGCCGTGCCTGGAAATCGCCGGTGTTCGAGCACGAGGAAATCTCGCGCCAGGCGCCTTGCCCTGGCAGCCATACCTCCAGATCGTAGGTCTTGCGCGCGCCGAAGCCCAAATCGCCGGTGCACAGCAACACGCGGCGATAGGGCAGGTCCAGCGCCTCGAGGATGCTCTCGGCGCATTTGGTCATGCGCTCATGCTCGGCCTCGCTCTCTTCCGGACGACAGACGCTGACCAACTCGACCTTTTCGAACTGGTGCTGACGAATGAAGCCGCGCGTATCGCGCCCCGCCGCGCCTGCCTCGCTTCGGAAACATAGCGTGTGCGCGGTCATGCGGATCGGCTCGGCAAGATTCCCTAGGATCGTGTCGGCAACCGAAGCGGTCAAACTGACTTCGGAGGTAGGGATCAGCCAGCGCCCATCGGTCGTCCTGAAGCTGTCTTCGGCGAACTTGGGCAGTTTGTCGGTGCCGTACATGGCATCATCGTTGACCAGCACCGGCGGATTGCACTCGGTGTATCCGTTTTCCATGGTCTGCTTGTCGAGCATGAACTGCGCCAGCGCGCGGTGCAGCCGCGCCATGTTGCCGCGCAGGAAAGTGAAGCGGGCGCCCGACAGCTTGGCCCCGGTCTCGAAATCCATGCCGAGGGCAGGGCCAAGATCGGCGTGCTCCTTGGGCGCGAAATTGAACTCGCGCTTTTTCCCCCACTGGTGGACTTCGACGTTGTCGGATTCATCCGCCCCGCCGGGAACATCCGCAGCGGGTATGTTGGGCAGGCGGGCGAGAAGGTCCTCGAGTTCGGCCCCGGCGGCGCGCTCCGCCTCTTCCCATTCGGGCATCGACGTCTTGATCTCTGCGACCTCGGCCTTGAGTGCTTCGGCCTTGTCCTTGTCGCCTTGACCCATCGCCTGGCCAATGGCCTTCGACGCCTCGTTGCGGCGGCTCTGGGCCTGCTGGACTTTGGTCGAAGCCTCGCGCTTCGCCGCGTCCAACGCGACGATCCGCGCGGCCGCTGGCTCGGCACCCCGGCGGGCGAGTGCGGCGTCGAAAACTTCGGGATTGGCGCGGATAAAAGCGATGTCGTGCATGGCGGCGCGCTATGCCCTGTCCCCTCGCGCTTGGCCAGAGGCATGAGCGCGCTGCCACCAAACGAAAAGGGTCGGGGCACGCCCCGACCCTTCAGTCCAGGTCCTGGGAGGAGTTAGAACCTGTATTCAGCGGTAACGTAGAACCGGCGCGGATCGCCGTAGAAGCCGGTCAGGTTGCCCTCGAGGCCGAGGCGGGTCGCGGTCACGAAGTCGTAGCCCGCGACGATGTAGCGCTTGTCGAACAGGTTCTTGCCGTGGACGCCGATCGACCAGCGATCGCTGTCGTCGGTATAGACGATGCTGGCATCGACCAGGGAGAAGGCATCCTGGTCAAGCGGTCCGCGCAGTTCGAACTGGCTCGAATCGCCGCGCATCGAAACCGAACCGATGAAGTCCACGATACCCGTGGCGATCGGCAGGCCCAGATCGAAGCTGGCGCTGGCGGTGAAGTCCGGCGTGTTCTGGAACACGCGTTCGTCCGCCACGTCGTTGCCGAAAGAGTCGATGAAGGTGTTGAAATCAGCATCGAGGTAACCGATCGCCCAGTTGAACGCGAGCTGGCTGCCCGCCCCGGCGAAATCGCGCCCGACAATCGCCTTGCCTTCGACCTCGATCCCGTTGACGTCGGCGCTGCCGGCGTTCGAGGTGATGCCGATAAAGCTGTCACTTACGCCGTCGCCATTGCTGTCGAAGCCGACCGATCCGGGAATCTGGATGTCGGAATAGTCGCCCTTGAAGATTGCAAGGCCGATGAACAGGCGATTGTCGAGTAGTGAGGCCTTCCAACCGAGTTCATAGCTGTCGACCTTTTCGGGGGCGAAGCGCAGGAATTCGAACTGATCGTCATAATCACGATCGCCGTCGCCATCGAGATCGGGCGCCGCGGTCGACTGGCCGCGCGGGTCGAAACCGCCACCCTTGAAGCCCTTCGAGTAGGTGAAATACAGTGTGTGGTCGCGGTTGGGCTTGAAGGCCAGCGATGCGCGCGGTGTGAACTGCTTGAACGTGTCGCTGCCCGTGAAGTCGCTGGTAACCGCAATCGCGGTGGCCGTTGACGGCGGGAACAGGTCTGAGAAGCCACCGATGAAGGTGGTACGCAGGATCCGGCTGGACCGCTTGTCCCACGTGTAGCGCCCGCCGAGCGACAGGCTCAGTTGCTCGGTGATGTCGAAGGTGAAGTCGCCGAAGATCGAATAGGTTTCGGTATCCACGTCGCCCAAGGTTTGCGCGTTCAGGCCGGGCAGGCCGACTGCGGGCAGGGCACCGGTGGTGAAGAGCGCAACGTCGAAAGCCGTATAAGCATTGGCGTCGAGATAGTATGCGCCGAGTACGCCCGAAATCCGGTCGCCTTCGTACAGCAGCTGAAGTTCTTCGCTGAACTGCCTGTTGCGGTAGATCGCGGGAACATCGAGGTCGGCAGCAGGAAGGCTGTCGAAGTCGATCGGGGTGGTGGAGTGGTCCTTGCGATAACCGGTGATCGATTTCAGGGTGATGGTATCGCTCGCCTCATAGGCGATGGTCAGGCCGCCGCCATAGGCTTCGACTTCCTGTTCGACGACGTTGAGGCCCGCGCGCGTATCATAGACGCTGTCGAGCACCGGGGCGCCGCTGAACTGTCCGGCAAGGAGGCGGTGGCCCTGCCGAGGATCGG
This sequence comes from Erythrobacter sp., assembly GCF_038133525.1. GTDB lineage: Bacteria > Pseudomonadota > Alphaproteobacteria > Sphingomonadales > Sphingomonadaceae > Qipengyuania. The sequence continues at coordinate 51,205 of NZ_JAYPTL010000003.1, forward strand.
AGTTGTCCTTCACATAGTCGCCCGACAGGCGAATGAAGAGCGGGCCATCGTCGTATTCGATCGTGCCGCGTGCCGCCCAGACGTCCTTGTTGTAGTTCTCGACGCCAGGCTGGGTGAGGTTGTCGCCAAAGCCGCCGCGTGAAAGCCGGGCCCCGCTGGCGCCGATCTTCAGCGTGTCGCTGATCGGTGTCGAGGCGGAGAGGATAACGTCCGCCTGGTCATAGGAACCATAGGTCGCGCGAACCTTGACCTGCGTCTCGTCGGGCAGGCGGGCGGTAACATACTTGATCGCGCCGCCAATGGTATTGCGGCCGTAGAGCGTGCCCTGCGGCCCGCGCAGCACTTCGATCCGTTCGACATCATATATGTCGAGGACAGCAGCTTGCGGCCGATTGAGGTAGACGTCATCGACATAGAGGCCGACGCCCGCTTCGAAACCGGCGACCGGGTCCTGCTGGCCAACGCCGCGGATGAAGGCGGTCAGCGTGGTGTTGGTGCCGCGGCTCACCTCCAGTGTGAGGTTCGGAACTTCCTGCGCCACCTGCGTCAGGTCCTGAGTGCCCTTGAGGCCCAGTTCTGCGCCGGTGATCGCAGTAACCGACAGGGGTACGTCGGTAATCCGCTCTTCGCGACGGCGCGCCGTCACCACGATGACGTTGTCGTTTTCCTCAGCGACAGTGCCCGCATCGGCACTTTCCTGGGCATGGGCAGGAGCCGCGAGAAGGGCGATGGTTGCGACGCCGGCGGACAGGCCGGCAGCAAGCAGTTTGGTCTTGCGCATAGATTGGGTTCTCTCTCCCTGGTCTCTTTGGTACCCCAATACTGAAACCTGAACCACCTTTCAAGTTCGAACTTGTCGCAGATACATTTCCGGCTTAGGAGTGCTGCTGATGGAAGGGGTGGTAATGGATACCGCGACGAGCAATGCGGATCGTGTGCCACGCACCGATCGCGGGCGGAAAACGCTGCGCAAGCTACTGGATGCGGCGGCGAAAGAGTTCGCCGAACGCGGGTTCCACGATGCTTCGATCAGCGCGATCACCCGTAGGGCCGGTGTCGCGCTTGGCACCTTCTACACTTACTACGACAGCAAGGATGCGATCTTCCGTGCCCTTGTCAGCGACATGAGCGAGCGAGTCGGTGCAGCAGCGCGTGACGCCTTGGTGCCCGGGATGGACGCAGTCGAGGTCGAGCGTGCCGCATTGGAGGCATTCCTTCGCTTCGCGGCGGACAACAAGGCGTTGTACCGCATCATCGATGAAGCGGAATTCGTCGATCCGGAAAGCTATCGGGCTCATTATGAAACGATTGGCGACAGGATCGAAGAGCGCCTGCGTGCGGGTGTCGCTGAAGGAAAACTGCGCCCCGAAATCGGTACGCCCGAAGCTTGGGCGTTGATGGGGATGAACGTCTTCCTTGGGCTGCGCTACGCGATCTGGACGCGCGAGGGCGATCCCGACCCAACGGCGATTGCGCGAGCAGCCAATGCGATGCTGGAACTGGGCATAGCTGCCCGCAGCAAAGCGTAGATCAAGGAACCCCTTCGCGGCTCGCCGGTTCAATATGCAAAGGAGACATTTGCATGTTCGGCAAGATTATCGGAGCAGTCGCAGGCAAAAAGCTTGCCAACCAGACCAGCAAGATCGGTGGGGCCTCAGGGGCTGCGATTGGGGTAGTCGCCGCAAGTGTGCTGCGCAGAGTGAGCCTCCCAGCCATGGTTGCGTTGGGCGCTGGTGGTTACCTCGTGAAGAAATACGCTGACCGGCGGAAGGCGGCTGACGCTGGCTTTTCAGAAGGCGTGTGAGCGAGACATCTTACCGACGCGCGAACTGATTGCTCGGACGGGAATTCTCGACCGGGCAACGGGTTCCGCGATTGATCGAGCTGTTCTAAACTCTGGCCAGTTCATGTTCGGCCAAGGAGTTTTCGTGCCCAAAAATTCGTTGGATGCGTCGTTCGAATGGGCGATCGGCTGAGCCATGTGCGTCATTGCCTTCGCCTGGGACCATTCCCCGCAGTTCAAGCTCGCGCTGATCGGCAACCGCGACGAATTTTATGCGAGGCCCGCTTCCATGGCCGAGCAGTGGGATGACCGGCCACAGATTATCGGTGGCCGCGACCTCCAGGAAGGCGGAAGCTGGCTTGCAATTTCACCCGGACGCGGGGTAGCCGCGGTCACCAATGTTCGCGAAGGGGCACCGCAGGCCCGCCCGCTTTCTCGAGGATCGCTTCCCGTCCAGTTTCTCGAAGCACCGGATGAATTCCTTGAGCGGCAGGGAGATGATTTCGCCAACTATCGTCGCTTCAACTTCATCGGCTTCGTGCCCGGCCAAGCTGCCTATCGTTCCAACGCCGATGGCCTGATGGCCAAGGCACTCGACCCAGGGCTGCACCACCTTTCCAACGCAACCCTCAATGCGCCCTGGCCTAAGTCCCTAGCCTTGCGCGAAGCGCTCGATGCCTGGCTCGCGGCAGGGCAGTTCGATGATTACGATCCGCTCTTCGCAGCTCTGCGCGATACGCGCTGCGCCCCCGATGAAAAGCTGCCCGACACGGGAATAGGCATCGAGCGTGAACGCGCGCTAGGTTCACCATTCATCCGCACACCGGAGTACGGGACTCGCACCAGCAGCATCCTGCTGCTCGACCGGTCGTTTCGTGGCGTGCTGATCGAACGGCAATTCGACCGCGGGGAGCGCCAAGGGCTAGATAATTATGTCGAGATCGGCTGACCGAGCCGACTTCCCATTTCCGAACCTGCTCGAGTGGAAATGGTGGGCGCGACAGGGATTGAACCTGTGACCCCACCCGTGTGAACGACAAGATCTAGGACAAATACGGACCTGCGCGGACGCAGAATATACTTGAAAATCAAGGTCTTTCGTCTATAGTCGTCCTCAAGCGCGCGCCTGTGTTTTTCATACTTTTTTCATACTTTTTCGATTTGCGGCGCGGATGGAGAACGGTTTTCCGGACCTCAGCAAGATCGGATCGCGCGACAAATTGAAGCCGAGAGCGGACAAGGAGCCGCACTGGCAGCGCCTCCAAGCGGGCTGGTACGTTGGCTATCGACCCTCAAAGCTTGGCAGCTATGGAACCTGGTTTGCTCGCGCGTACGATGAGGATCTGCGGAAATACCGTCGAAAGGCACTCGGTCATTTCGGAACCCTCACGGGCAAGGATGTCTTTGCTGCCGCCAGAAAGGAAGCCGTTGCTTTCGCAGAGTTGGTCGAAAGCGGGGGAATTCAGGTCGAGACGCTGGAGACAGTGGCCGACGCATGTCGAGCCTACTTGAATGAAAAGCCGAGCGCGATCGCAGAAGGTGTGTTTCGACGCCATGTATTTGGGGACCCACTCGCGCAGACCAAGCTTTCAAAACTACGCAGACGTCACCTGAGTGACTGGCGAAAGCGTCTTGAAGATGCTCCTGCTTTGATCAGCAGGAGCAAAAAGGGCGACAAGCGATTCAAAGTCCGTTCGGCTGCTACTATCAATCGAGATATGGTGCCCCTCCGCGCCGCACTTTGGCGAGTTCTCGCTCCCGGCGCGCCGAGGTCGGACGCAGCTTGGCAGGAAGCACTAAAGCCTATCAAAGGTGCTGACCGGAGACGGGATCTCTATCTGGACAAGCAAGAGCGTCGTCGGCTGCTCGCCGAGCTAGACGCTGATATTGAGCCGTTTGTGCGTGCGCTCTGTCTGCTTCCGCTCCGGCCTGGTGCCTTGGCTGCGCTAAACGTCAGCGGCTTTGAAGAACGGACCAGAACACTTACGATCGGCTCGGACAAGAACGGCGTGCCCCGCCAGATTGCCGTGCCCGATAGCATCGCAAGCTTCTTGAGGGAGCAGTCCAAGAGTAAACTGCCATCTGCATGGCTGTTCACGCGCAGCAATGGAGTTCCCTGGTCGAAAGACACGTGGAAGGGTCCGATCAAGAAGGCTGTGCTTTCGGCTGGGTTGCCTACAAAAGCATCGGCGTACACCCTACGGCACAGTGTCATCACAGATCTGGTTCGCGGCGGCCTTCCTATTCTGACCATAGCGCAATTGGCGGATACAAGTGTCGCGATGATTGAGCGGCACTATGGGCACCTTGTTCGGAACGATGCCGAGGAAGCCTTGGCGCAACTCGTGCTCTGATGGTCCTACGATTCTGGGCTAGCTGGCCCCCGGCCATTCGACACGAAGCCTATGGGCTAATATGAATCGTAGTTGTTACTCTTCACGGCAATGAACCAGGCGCGCATTGAGTGCCAGAGCTTGGCGAGCGACAAGAGGTTCATCTTATTGATTGAGAATGTAGTCGCAGTGTCGAGAAGGCGCTCCGCTTGACCCTCGCCCGAACTTTCCGATCCAACTGCCTTGTCGAGAGGCAAAGACGCCAATCTCATGGCCGAGAGCGTTGCCTTCGAAAGGCGCTCGTGAAACTCGAGTCCAAATTCGATATCGGATTGCCGGACGATCGTTCCGTCGACGATGGCACCGTCAATCAGCTGAACGGAGACTTCATCTCCTGCCTTGAGTCACAACTGGTCATAAAGCGGATACCCGACCGGGAAATGTACTGGATCAAAGCTCTTTCAGTCGATCCCTGCGCTTGCTCGATCTTGGTCCTGAAATGGATGGTGTGTCGCACGTCCTTCCGCCAATTCTGGTCGGGAAAGAAACAAGTCACGATGGTGGCCCATATGGGTTGTGGGCGTGTTGGCATGGAAATATCCCGACAGCGCTGTCGAGACCTAGCTGTCCCAACGAGCCTAATTCAAGTCGCACCCCTTGGAAAAGCGGCCCCGCAAGCTTCCTCACACAACAATCGCGAGAGTGCTATCAGAGCAAATACAGCTACCGATCGAGGGCGAGGTTAACCATTTGCGGTAGTGTTTTCTGCCCGAACGCTTCCGCTGCCGGGACTTTGCTGGCCATGAGCGCAAGACCGGTAGCAGCTACGAACTGCAACTCAGATATCAATGCGGAATCGCTCTGGTATTGCCCCAGTTCGTCATAGCAATTCGACCGAATTGCGCGCCGTATTCGCTTGGGCTGACTCCAAACCGACGGGCGAAGACTGCGCGCATCCTATCGGAATCACCGAAGCCACAATCGTAGGCGATCGACTTGAGCGGCAACTCACCGGCCTCAAGTAAGTTGCGTGCGGCATCGACACGAGCCTGTTCGACGAATTCGCGCGGCGTTACTCCAGATTCTTGGGTGAAGTGCCGGCTGAAGCTGCGCACGCTCATGCCCGTCACGGCCGCCAGATCCTCCACTGAAAGCTCGTGCCGCAGGTGATCTAGAACGTAGGACGGAATGCGTGCCACCAGCGAGTCCTCTGGCGGCGTCTCGGCAAGGAAGGGACTGAATTGGGACTGTCCACCGCGTCGCTGGGTGACGACGACGAGGTGCTTGGCGACTGCGAGAGCGATCTGCGCCCCGTGATCCTGCGCGACCAGCGCCAGCGCCATGTCGATGCCGGCCGTTATTCCAGCCGAAGTGACGAGCCGGCCGTCGCGCACGAAAATGCGGTCAACCTCGACTTTCGCCTGTTTCTTTCACCGCCTCTCGCGGACAATGCGGGCCGACCAGCTATTCCGTACCCCGCGCCAATGCGCAAGCGGGTCGGGGAAGGGTGAAGGCATTCCAATGCCGCGCTTCGGGCAAGCGGCCAGGCACTTCAACATAAAGCGAGGGAGCTCGAGAAGGCCTATTCGGGCAGCAATTTCGGAACAACTGCCGCAATGCATGAACGGCAATCGCGACGATCCAGGCATACTAGTCCTTTGTCAATTCAGGCAGGGGAGTCCGCAAAATGAAGACCTGGATTGTCACCGGCGCATGGCGCGGCTTTGGCCTCCGCATTGCCAAGCCATCCCTTGAACAGGGCGACCATGTCATAGTGACCGCGCGCAACACCAACGCCATGCTTGAGCGCTCGGTAATGGCGCGCGCGCTTGAGGGTGTTTGACCCCAGTATCGTCCTCCGCGGTGGAATTCCTTAGGAGTAAGGTATCGGTTCGGCCGTGAAGCCGCTCACTATCTGGCCAGGCAGCATCACGGCCGAGCGACCGCTGACAACGATTGCGCCGAGGAGCGCGCCTGCCGTATTGCCCCTGCCTTCCTGGCGGTAGGTGCCTCGCAGCGCGTAATGTCGCCCATTGACGCTGACCTTGTCGAAGCGAACCTCGAACTTGCCCGACTTGCCTCCGATCGCCCTCCCGGTCTTCCAGACAATAGTGCCAATCACCGATGACCCGCGCGGGATGACTACGGTACCGTTCTCGACGACGTCGCCTACAGTCGCGAACGCGACCTGATCGCCTTCCTTCATACGTTTGGAGGTGATTTCCTGGGTCGGCGTAAGCTCGAGCAGGGTGCCCTCGGGGAGTACCTTCGCCAGCTTTGGCGGTACTGACTCGAGCCGAAGGCCGAGCGTCGTATCCGTCGCCTTTGGGACATCGCTCGTCGCGACCTGTGCCGCGAGAGGCGTGCCAAGCAAGAGTGCGGCTACTGCCGCAAAACTGCGAAATCCCATGAACACGACCCCTCAAAGCTAGGCTGCCACAGCGGTAGCCTCATCTGTGCCCCATCGGCCAAGTCCCTTCGAGAGGCGCCGATAAAGCCTGTTCGCTCTCGATTGCCGCAAGGTTACACGCCCTTTGTCGCATCCTTCGATCCGGCCTCGACCGTTTGCCCCGTGGCTGTTTGGAAGGGCCCGGTCGATCCGCACGGCAATTGCTTCGACTCATGGAGGGTCCGGGAATAGTCGGGGCCTAGATAAAAATCCCGTTGAGGTACTCGTCTTCAGTATTACTCAGCCGGATTGGAGTTCCACTCAGACCTTACGCAATCGCCCCTAGTGTTATCCGGCAGCGTGAAATAATCGGATACTCGCGCTATGCTTGACGCCTCAATCGACTCGGGGGATCGATTATGCGCGCTGCCCTTGCATTTGCCTCGCTGACATTTTCCGTGCCGGCCCTGGCCCAGCTCGACGAGATTCGCTTCGGGAACCTCCACGCGCATACCTCCTATAGCGACGGCAGCGGGCTTCCCGAAGACGCCTATCGCATGGCCTGCGAGACCGGCCTCGATTTCTTTGCCGTAACCGAGCACAACCATGCCGCCGCCGATGGCAAGGGCGACCGGCGCGACGGGGTGATGATCGCGACCTCGCCGCAACTCTATTCGGGCGACCCTGCTTCGCTGGTGAGCGCCGCGGACCGCATGGACGAACCTGGTGACTGCATCGCGATTTACGGGCAGGAGTTCTCGACGATCAGCCAGGGCAACCACGTCAACATTTTCGACGTGTCTCAGGTGATCGATGTCGCCAACGGCCGCTTCGACCTCCTGGTCGAATGGCTGGAAACGAATCCCGATGGCGCAGGCGATTTTCCGCTGGTGCAGTTCAACCATCCCCGCGGTGGCAAGCGTGCGGCGAGGGACTATGGGCGCGACGATTTCTCGGGCGGCAGCGAACTTGCCTGGTTGCAGGCCCTGGGGCCGCGAGTCTCCTTGATCGAGGTGTTCAATGCCCCTGCCTTGAGGCCCGGGACAGGGCAGCGCACCCACGATCATGCATCCGAATATCGCCAGTACCTGAATCTTGGTTTCCATGTCGCGCCCAGCGTCGGCCAGGACAACCACTATGAAAACTGGGGACCTTCGACCGAGGCACGCGTTGGCGTAGTGGCATCCGACTTCTCGCGCCGGGGTATCCTCAATGCTCTTCGCGCGCGCCATGCCTATGCCAGCGAGGATCGCAACCTCAGGGTTATCTTCCGTTCGGGTCCCGCGCTGATGGGCGATGTTGTCGACCCACCCGCAATCGGTGCGGAACTGCCGCTGACGATCCAGCTCCTCGACGAGGACGAGCCCGATGCCGGCTATGTCGTCGATGTCTTTCGCGATGCCGCGGGCGGGCCGCCCGCGAGCCGCCCGGTCGAACGGTTTGAAATTACCGGCAACCAACCCACACCATTCGCGCTCGAAGGGGTACGCCTGGAAGCAGTGGGGGAGTATGTTTTCCTGCGCATAACCCAGTTCGGCGACGAAGCCGCCGACGATGACGAGCATCCCGACGACGATGTCGTCTGGACGGCACCCATCTGGTTCGAGCCGGCGCATATGCATGGTGAAGCCGCGTCCCTTGCGCGGGTCCGGATGACGGCGATGATCCCCGACCCGGTGGGCGAGGACCTGGACAATGAGCAGATCACATTCAGCAACCTGGGAGATGCCGCGGTGTCCCTTGTCGGCTGGCAGGTGCGCGACCTTGCCGGCAATGTCTGGATGCTCGATCCTCTCGTGAGTCTCGGTGTCGATGCGAGCGCGACATTGAAGCGACACGGTGCCCCGATGGCACTCAACAACAACGGCGACCGAATCGAGCTGGTGTCGCCGGACGGCAGCGTCGTACAGGTCTTCGCCTATGGCAGTGTGACGGCTGGCCAGGAGCTCGAGGTGCCCGACGATGCCAACTGAAACCCGACAGGCGAAAGTCAGGGGCGCGTCGCGCAAGGCGCCGGGCAGGGACCTCGTGGTCATGCTCGACGGAACCGGCAATGAACTAGGCCGCAACCTGTCCAATGTCCTCAAGCTGTTCCGGATCGCTGCGAAGACCGAGGAGCAACGGGTGTTCTACAACCCCGGTGTCGGCACGATCGGCAAGCCCAGCCGCTGGCGGCGCCTGCGCCAGAACGCGTCGAAAGTCTTCGGTCTCATGACCGGTTACGGCCTCGATGCCAATGTGCTCGAGGCCTATGGCTGGCTCTGCCGCAGCTGGAACGAAGGCGACCGCATCTGGCTTTTCGGGTTCAGCCGCGGAGCCTGGACCGCCCGCGTGCTCGCCGGGTTCATCCACATGGTGGGTTTGTTGAGGCCCGACCAGCTCAACCTGTGCGGCTATGCGCTGGTGGCTTACAAGAAGGCCTCGGAAGAGGACGATCTGCCGATCGCCTGGCACTTCGCACGCGTAAGTGCCGCGCGGCGCGCGACGATCCACTTCGTAGGCGTGTGGGATACGGTGAGCTCGGTTATCGTGCCGCGCAAGGATCGCCTCATCCCGAGTTTGGAGACCCTCCCCTATACCGTGGCCAACCCTTCGGTACGCATTTTCCGGCATGCCATGGCGATCGATGAGCGCCGCCGCATGTTCAGGCTAAGTCGCTGGGCTCCCGGACAGAAGTTTGTCGCCAATCCCTTCTCCAGGAGCGCGCCGCCGGACCAGGATGCGTGCGAACTGTGGTTTTCCGGTGTCCACTCCGATGTCGGTGGTGGCTACCGCGAGGAGGAAAGCGCGCTCTCGAAGTACCCGCTGATCTGGATGGTGGAGGAGGCGAAGCTGGCGGGCCTCTCGATCAACACCGCTATGTTCAATCACCTGGTGAGAGGGCGGCCCCGCAAGGGCAGCGAGCATCGCTATACGCCGCCCGACGCCGCGGCCGACCAGCACAACTCGCTCTCATGGGCCTGGTGGCCGCTCGAAGTGCTGCCGAAGCTCGCGAAACTGCGCGAGACCCGGCGGCATGGATGGGGCGTCTACTGGCCGCTTGGCGAGCGCCGCACGGTCGCTTCGGACGATGAGTTGCACCCGTCAGTGAAGGCTCGGCTCAAAGCGCGTGCCGACTACAGACCCACGAATCTACACGGTGGTGTCGGCGGCAAGGTTACACGCGATTGAGACCGTAAGCTCGACCGTGGGCTACCGGCCGTTCCTTTGATCGTTGGCACGCTGAGAAGCTCTTCCAGCGTCAGAGCGGATCGAGGCCTAGGCGAGTGCGCGCAGGCGCTGCGAGACGATATCGAGGATTTGCAGCCGGTCGAGGAACTCGGCGACAATGCGTTCATCCTCGCTGAGGCTATCCGCCAGCCGGTCGAGCTGGTCGGCTATGTCGAGCAGGCCGTCGCGTGTCGTGGCGGCGGGCGTTGTCCCCAAGGTCATTCGGTGGTGCGTATCGGCGACGGGATATCGATGCTTTGCTTCCTGAACGACGCGGTCCACTTCGCCCTGGCGTGCGTGGCCTGCCGCAAGCCAGTTCTGAACATCGATGCTGCGTTCGAACCGCAATCCAGCTTCGTCCCCACTGCGGCGCAATATCTTCCCCGTTACGGATAGGCTGCCTCGCCTTATCCGGCAGCGCTCTCCTGAATGAGGTAGATCGGGTCCAGCGACCAAGGCGCCGCCAGGCGACAGATTGCGAATTCGAACCGGGGCGGACATCGCATCGGTCAGGATGGTCCCCATCACGAACGTGTTCGTACGGGCTTCCTTCCTGCGCGATCTGTCAGCAGCATAGTCGACGGCAAGCGTTTCCATATGGATTTGATAGGTTTTTACCAAGAAGATTGGCCTTACCAATAATAAGTGGGAATACGTAAATCTCGGTTTGTCCCTTCTCTCCACTTGAGGCCATTCGATTTGGACAGCACTAGGTTTTTGTGAGAACGCGCCGAAGGCAGCCCAATCACGCTGGGTATGGTGCTCTTCCTCATGTGTTGTGGCTACCCAGAGGGTGAAACCCGGCTGTAGATTTCGACGATTAAGTCGAGAGCCACACGACCCCACTACTGCCAAGGCATCGCATCCAAGCTCGTTGCTTGAACTTGCTTCCAGGGCAAACTAGCTGGGCGATGATACTCGCGCCTTTTTGCACGAGTTCGGCGCGGGAGGGGGCTGAAGATGGACAGTTTTCGAGAGAATGCGGAGACCCTGATCGTCCTGACAGCTGACATCGTCGCGGCCCACCTTAGCAATAATCGCGTCGCCCTTGAGGACGTTTCGAATCTGATATCGAGTGTTCACGCGGCTCTCTCGGGCCTGGGAGATGCGGCAACTCGTCCTGAAGGCCGTGCAGATCCGGCTGTGTCTGTTCGGGCTTCCGTGAAGAAGGATCATCTTGTTTGCCTTGACTGCGGCAGGAAGCTGAAAACGCTCAAGCGCCACCTTTCGGTGGAACACGAACTCAGTCCCGCTGCTTATCGTCAACGCTGGAGCCTGCCTTTCGATTATCCAATGACAGCTTCCGCCTACAGTGAAACCCGCAAGGATCTCGCCAGGAGGTTCGGCCTCGGAAGGAAGCCGGTACAGCGGGCAGGCAAGAAGAAGAAGGTGTAAGCTGGCCCCGTGTCGGCGGTGGTCAATAAGGATCTGGGCCATTCGTGGGCGCTCGAAGGTGGGCAGTACCGAACCACAATGACTAACCCTCGCAGCCGATCCCGTCCCCATCGCGGTCGAGATGGCTCGCATAGCCTGGCTCGCCTCGGCGGACGGGCGCTGCGCCTGCCGCCCGGGCGGCGGCACAATTGGGATAATACACTTCGCCGTTGCTCGGGGGGGAGACCGACTGGCCCGCATTGGGTCCGCGATGGCAGTGACGTCCCCCGTTCTTGCGATCGTTGTGGCAGCCATCGGCCGCCAGGCCACCTGGGTGGGCTGCAATCGGGGCAGGGCCGAACAGGACATAGACGAGGCTGGCGAGCGCGATCAGCTGCAGGGCCATCAGGATCGCAAATTCGATTTTGAGGGGTGTAAGCGGTCCGGCCAGCGTAGCCGACGGGGACTCGCTTTCGGTATCGGGCATTCGCGTCCGGCTCTTTGGTATCGATGCGCCGGAACTCGCCCAGAACTGTTACGATGGAGAAACAGTTGTCGCTTGCGGGGAAATGGCGAAGGCGCAGCTCCAGGCGATGATCGGCAGCTCCCAGGTCAGCTGCTCCGGGAAGTCGACCGACAGTTTCGGCCGTATGGTCGCTGTCTGCCGGATCGGGAATCTCGATCTGGGACTGGCGATGGTCGAAGCCGGCTGGGCAACTGCCTATCGAAACTACAGTGACGTTTACGTCCCTGCCGAGACGCGTGCCCGGGCATTGCGGACCGGCCTTTGGCAATGGACCTTCCAGCCGCCGGAAGATTTCCGGTCAGCGCAGGAAACCCGCGAAGCTCCTTCGTCCGCGAACCGCGTGCCACACCAGCGGCAGGCCGGACCTGTGCGGAGGTGGGAACGCGATGCACAATGCCTGATCAAGGGGAACCGCAATCGGAAAGGCGAGTGGATCTACCACCTTCCGGGAATGCCTTATTACGATGCGACCCGCGCCGAAGAGTATTTTTGTACCGAAGCCGATGCCCGGGCTGCAGGTTATCGCCGTGCGATAGTTCGCTAGTACAGGCGCAATCAGGCTTGGTCCGCCAGGATGGAGCTCCTGGTAACCGGCTCAAAAGGTTTCTCCGGCCGACTTGCCCCTCCTCCTCCAGCGCGCGTGTCGGGTATGGCCGCACGGGCTGCGGGGATCATCCAGCTTTGCTTCACTTGCCCGGCGTCGCTGGGGCGCAGCGCCATATCTACGCCCGGCTTCGCATGAGAATGCGCGTTACAGCGCTGCGTACCGGAGGGAATCCGGAAGCAAGCAAGCCGGCATTGCGTGCAAGACGCCCGGTCGGGCGATCGTCCGTATAGAGTCCAACGATTGCATTGGTGGCGGCGTACAGCGGCCAGGTCGCCAGCCTGTGGCCGGCTTCAAAGCGCCGTAGGACGCGGAAGTTGCCGGGGTCTCCAGAGCTGCCGAAACCACTGGTCACAAGACGGGTCAGTCGCTCGGTACCCGCCAATCCCAGATTGAAGCCGTGCGCCGTGACAGGATGCATTCCCACTGCGGCATCACCGACAAGGACAGCCCTTGGCGCCACGAAGTGTCGGGCATAGCTTGTCGTTAGTGGGTAAAGGTGGAGCCGTGTCAGCGGCCGCATTTCCCCGAAGCGCCTGGCGAACCTCCGGGTCAGTTCTTCCGCCAGGTTGCAGTCGTCCATGGCAGCGAGACGTTGCGCCTCGCTATCGCGCAGCGTGACCACAACCGAGGCCTCGTGGCTGCCTAGCGGGAGCAGGGCCAATGTCTGCCCATTGTCGAACCATTCGGTTGCGATGCTGCCATGATGCCGTTCGATCGCGACCCGGCCCACCAACATCGATTTGCCAAGCCGATTCATGCTTGCCGCAATCCCCAGCTGTGCACGTAGTTCCGAAAAGCGTGAATCGGCCGCGACCAGCAAGGATCCCGCGCAAGTGTCGCCGTCGTCGAGTTCTATTCTTGCCTCGCTCTTTCCCGTCGTTGTCGATCGGGTTGCTCGGCCAGCAAGAAGTTCGATCGCCGGTAGTTTGCGAGCGGTTTCGAACAAGGCCCGGCGAATATCGCAGTTGGATACGAGCATGCCAAGGGGTTGCGCCTTGAAGCGCGGCGGTCCCAAGGTCAGTGCGAGTGGGGACTTTCCGTTGAGCACGCGTGCCGAGGCCAGGGGGTAAATTCTCCCGGAAGGGATGTTCTGCCATGCTCCAAGGCGTTTGAGCGCCGCGATCGACGAATGCGTAAGCGCAATCTCGCGCCCATCGAATGCAGGATCGGCGAGTTCCTCTTCCAGCATGCGTTCAATCAGGGTGACTGGAACATCTACCCTTGCCAAACCGATAGCGAGAGCGAGTCCGGCCGGACCGGCGCCGACGATGAGGACAGGCTTGGCCATATACGATGTCCTGGCTTGGCAGTGAAACTACCGGGTCACGATGTCGAGCGGGCTGCGTTGGGCGAGCCACGCGATATCGACTTCCGTCGGGTTGATACGAAGATGCCCCAGCGTCGGGCGATCCGGGCCGGCAAGGGCGTGCTGCAAGGCCCAGGGGCCACGGTAGCCGCGATGAACGAGATCGCGCGCGATCTCGAGCAGATCGTCGCGGCGGAGCAAGTCTGCATGGACTGTGGTTCGAACCTCGAAGGGAACCTTCTCTTGTGAGCCCAGCAAGTCGAGCGTCGAGGAAAAACGGTCCCATGCTGTGGTACCTGTTACCCCACGGAATCTATGCCGTGGCGCCTTGTAGTCGAGTGCTACCCGGTCGATGAGTCCCTCCGCCAGCAACAATGCTATCACATCCGGGCGCAGGCCGTTGGTGTCGAGCTTCAATGCGAATCCCATCCCGGCCACGCGCCGGGCGAAAGCATGCAACCCCGGCCAGGTGGTGGCTTCACCGCCGGACAATACGACTCCATCCAGCAGGCCTTGCCGCCGCTCTAGAAACGCAAGGACTGCCGCTTCGCCGAGGGAGCCCTTTCCAAGCACGATTTGGGGGTTTTGGCAGTATCCGCAGCGCATATTGCAGCCGGCCACCCAGACAATGCACGCGGTTCGTTCGGGAAAGTCGAGCATCGTGAAGGGGGTGAGCGCATGAAACGGTGACGCGGCACTGTCTTGCCCGTGTCGTGCCCTTTTCTTCAGAGAAGCCGCAAGGTCCATGTCAATGCTGGGGAGGGAAGAGGTTGCCAACCATTGCCGACGTCTCGGTAAAGTGACGTCGTTGGCGGTGCTCGCCCTGCTTGCCCTTGTTGAAGCTGTCGACAGGCCGGAAATACCCCATCACCCGAGTCCAGACCTTGGTCTTTTCCCCGCAGGAGGGGCATTCAGGTTGTTCCCCGTCCAGATAGCCATGCGTGTCGCAGACCGAGAAGACCGGAGTCAGGGTGACATAGGGTAAGCGAAAATTGGTAAGTACCTTCCTCAGAAAATCTCGCGCCGCGCCGGCGCTCGATAACTTCTCGCTCATGTAGAGATGCAGCACCGTTCCGCCCGTATACTTGCACTGCAGGTCGTCCTGCAATTCGAGCGCTTCGAAAGGATCGTCGGTGTAGTCGACGGGAATCTGGGATGAATTGGTATAATAGATGTTGTCGCCATTCCCGGCCTGGATGATGTCTGGAAACCGTTTCCGGTCTTCCTTGGCGAAGCGGTAAGTCGTGCCCTCTGCCGGGGTCGCCTCCAGATTGTAGAGGTTCCCGGTCTGCTCCTGGTAAGTGACCAGCTTCGTACGCATATGATCAAGGATGCCGAGCGCTAGTTCGACTCCGTCATGCCGGGTCAGGTCGGACGCATCCCCGGTGAAGTTCCGGACCATCTCGTTCATGCCATTGACGCCGATGGTCGAGAAATGGTTGCGAAGGAATGGCAGGTAGCGTGACGTGAAGGGGTAAAGTCCGCGATCGTACATCTGCTGGACGAAGGCGCGCTTCTTCTCGAGCGTCGATCTGGCAATCTCCATCAGCCGATCGAGCTCGCCCATCAGGCCCGGTAGGTCACCTTTGAAGCGATAGCCGAGCGCGGCCATGTTGATTGTCACAACACCCAGCGATCCCGTCATTTCCGCCGATCCGAACAGGCCGTTGCCGCGCTTCAACAGCTCCCGCAGGTCAAGCTGCAGTCGACAGCACATCGAACGCACCGCGCCAGGCGAATAGGCCTCCGGGTTGGGGCGGCGCTCGCCCGTGGCCGGGTCGCGAATGTACTGGCTGCCGATGAAGTTCTGGAAATAGGATGAGCCCACCTTGGCCGCGTTCTCGAAGATCGCGGTCGCGACCTTGCTGTCCCAGTCAAAGTCGTCGGTAATATTTACGGTGGGGATCGGGAAGGTGAAGGGCTGGCCCGTAGCATCGCCCTCGGTCATCACCTCATAGTAGGCTAGGTTGATCAGTTCCATCTCGGGAGCAAAATGCGCGAACGTCATATCCTCCAGGTCGCGCAATCCCATGTCCCGCGCCTGGGCCCGCGCGAACAGAACCGGGGCATCGATGGCCTTGAAGAGGTGTTCGTCGCGGTAGGTCGGATAAAGAGCCCGCAGATCTTCGGGAACGACAATATCGAGAGTGATATTCGTGAACGGGGATTGACCCCAGCGCGCAGGAACATTGAGGTTATAGACGAACTGCCTGATCGCCTTCTTGACCTCGGCGAAGTCCAGGTTGTCGTAGAAGACATAGGGCGCCAGGTAGGTGTCGAAGCTCGAAAATGCCTGCGCTCCGGCCCATTCGGACTGCAAGATGCCGAGAAAATTGCTCATCTGGCCCAGCGCCTCGCGAAAGTGCCGCGGTGGGCGCGAGGAAACGCGGCCTGCTACTCCGTTGAAGCCATCGTTTAGTAGCGCGCGAAGGGACCATCCCGCGCAGTAACCGGTCAGGCAATCGAGATCATGGATGTGAATGTCGCCGCGTCGATGTGCCAACCCTTCTTCAGGGGCATAGATCCGGTCGAGCCAGAAATTGGCGATGACCTTCCCTGCGACGTTGCTGATGAGGCCAGCATGCGAATAACCGACATTGGCATTCGCCTTGATTCGCCAGTCGGCTCCGGAGATATACTCACCCACGGTTTCTGTGCAGTCGATGCTGCTGCCTCGCTCGCGTGATAGCAGGCCTGTTACATGCGGATGGAAAGTGCTTTCACCCGCAGGCGAACTCTCCAGAGCCAAACCCTCCGATTTCGCTGCCATGACCCCTGATCTCCCTTCGATCTTCAAGCAGCAGACCACCTGCTGCGTCCCAATATCTTGTGGGTTGGAGTATCCATAACCACAATATGAAGAGATTCCCTTGATCGAAATCAAGGCGACAAGAATTTTCCGCGACTCGGCAGAGGTCTGCGATCGACCCTCGGCCGTCGGCCACGGGAGCTATGAGAGATCGCTCAACAGGAGTGGAGCTAGCCACGGGTGCGCCAGTTCCCCCAATCAGTACGAAGGCATTGCCCGCTCGATAATCCCGCGCGTGTCGACGACTGCGTCCGAACTTCCGTAAATCGATGCCGGTCGTGCCAGTCGCAGGCGACAGAATGCCTCGGCGACGGGGCTTTCGCCTATTACCAGGGCCGCTGCCTGTGCCCCGAGCGCCAGTCGCTCAACATAATAACGCGCGTGGGCTTCGCTGCTATTTGCGAAATCCAGTGCCTCGACCCAGCCATCGTAGACCGAAAAGCGACCTCGCGCGCTGACCAGCCATTCCCGCAACGCGTCTACCGCCTGCGGCTCGCGGTCGATGACGCGAAGGACGTCGAGTGCAATGACATTGCCCGAGCCCTCCCAAATCGCATTGAGGGGAGATTGCCGGAACAGTCGGGGCATCGGGCCATCCTCGACATAGCCACCTCCACCGAGGCACTCCATCGCCTCATACACCATGCCCGGTGAACGCTTGCAGACCCAGAACTTGGCTATCGGAGTCAGGAGCCTGCCGAGCGGATCTTGTGCGTCGAATGCACTGGCAACCTTGAACGCAAGCGCTGTTGCCGCCTCGCTTTCCACCGCGAGATCCGCGAGTACAGCTGCCATTGCCGGTTGGTCCACCAAAGTACGCTGGAACGCCGAACGATGGCGAGTGTGCCAGAGCGCTTCGGAGAGCGCCGCCCGCATGGTCGCCGCTGAGCCGACGATGCAGTCCAAACGCGTATGCTGGACCATCTGGATGATGGTCGGCACGCCTCTCCCTTCTTCGCCGATCCGCTCTGCATAGGCTGCATGGTATTCGATCTCCGACGATGCGTTCGAGCGGTCTCCGAGCTTGTTCTTGAGCCGCATGATACGAAATCCGGCGTTGCGCTCGCCATCAGGCATCCAGCGGGGGACCATGAAGCAGGTCAGCCCCACCTCGGTATAGGCAAGGGTCAGGAAGGCATCGCACATCGGGGCAGAGCAGAACCATTTATGACCGGTCAACCAATAGGCCCCATCGCCTGGTACGGCCCTGGTCGTGTTCGCGCGAACATCGGAGCCACCCTGTTTCTCGGTCATGGCCATGCCAATGGTGACGCCAGCCTTCTCCGCGGCAGGACGGTTCGATGGATCATACCGCGACGCCTTGACCTTCGCGATCCATTCGTCCCCGGCTTCAGGACAAGGGCGAAGGGCCGCGACAGCGGCGTAGGTCATTGTTATCGGGCAGCCGGTCCCCGCCTCGGCCTGGCCGAGGAGGAAGCCGAGAGCAGCATGGAGCGTGTGCCCGGCCTCGGTGCCGTCCCAGGCAACAGCCGCAGTTCCCGCATCCAAGCCCAGTGCCATCAATTGGTGATATGCGGGGTGGAACCGAATCTCGTCCACACGATTGCCGAACCGGTCATGGGTTTCGAGAACCGGTGGATTGCGGTTCGCTTCTACGCCCCATCCGATGACTTCTTCTGATCCTGTGCGGTTCCCGAAATGATCGAGTCGATCAAAGTGGCAAGCTGCGTCGGCTAAGTCTACGGCATCGCGAAGCGCTCGATCCGCAAGGAAGCGGTTGAAATTGACCAGTGGTGGCGGCTGGTTGATGACCTCGTGGGTGTCGCTGGCCGCACTCGGATGATTGGTCCTCATGTCTTCAGGTCCTCCTTCCCGAACGTCGTACTGCATCAGCGGCAATGACCTGGACTTCGCGGTTCGGGTTCAAGAAAGTCCACCTTGCCGCTGCTGAGGTGATAGTAGGCACCGACGACCATGAGCTTTCCTGTGCGCTGGGGCTCAAGCAGGGCGGGGGATGCTTCCTCGCGCAATTCGCGCACGACGCGGCGAACATTGCTCACCGCAGCAGCATCGACAATATGGTCTGCCCACGGATCAGTTTCGAGCACTGCAGGGAGCAACGATTGAAGGACCTTCGAGATATTCCCGCTAAAGCTTGCCTTGCCCCGAGCAAGCGAAACGGCCGCGTCCAGCGCACCGCAAGCCTCGTGACCCATGACAACAATCAAGGGTACTTGCAGGTTCGTCACCGCGAACTCGAGGCTGCCGAGCGCAGTCGTGCATAAGGTGTTTCCGGCATTGCGAATGATGAACAGTTCACCAAGTCCGCGCTCGAACAGCAGTTCGGGCGGTACCCGCGAATCCGAGCAGCTCAGATAGGCGGCGAAAGGACGCTGCGCCGCTGCGAGTTCGAGTCGACGCATCCGATCCATCGAAGGCTCGTAAGTCGTGTCGTCGAGAAACCGGCGATTACCTTCCTTGAGCAACTCAAGCGCTTCGTCGGGTGTGAGTTGGGGGACCTCCTCCATCTCCTTAGCCCGCCTTTCCATCTTTTCTTGGTGAGAGGTAGATGCCGATATTCCGAAGCAGCCACGGCATCATTCCGAGGACGAGCACGCCGACCGAGAGCAACAGCGCCGTGCCCCATTCCAGTTCGATTGCCGCCCATAGCCGGGCCGCAACGGCTGCTTGTACCGCAGCGAAGGCGAGCCATGCCGCCATGGGCATCGCCAGGGGACGGCCCGAATGGCCCTGGGTCACGCGGGTGACCATTGCTACGAGAAGGCTTCCGGCAAATCCGATCAGCAAGGCGTGATCTGGGCCGCGTCCCAATACCAGGGTTGCGGCATCCAGCGCCGTAAGTGCGAAGCCCACGGGGCCCCAGGCGAAACCCCAGATCAGCGCGTTTAACAAGCCCGGCGCGCTGCTGCGTGGCCACCATCTCCACACCATCACGCCGGTCACCGCCGCAAGCCCGCCGTTAGCCACGATGGCCAGCAAGCCGACGTCGAGTAGTTCTCCTGTCAGCCGGGCAAGGAGCAAGGTCCACAGAGCGAGGATGAGCCAATCGGGGCGCCAGCGGACATAGCCTTCCACCACGTTGCCGGCGAAGAACGGGACCATGCGGTGGGCGATCGTCAGGAAAATCGGGAGAAGGAAGCCGCCGATCCCGATGCGGTTCGCGTAGACCAGATATTCCGGTGAACCGCACCCGAGAAAGACGATCGTCGATAACAGGCCGAGAAGGCCGAATGACAGACCCGCAAGCGCCGACCATGCGTGCCAGCAGGCGGGCTTTCCGGCTTTCGATCCGCCCCAAAGCACACGAAGCAACACCGGAAGCGCGAAGGTCCAGCCAAGGGCGACCAGGCCGTAGCCCGTCGAAAGAAGTCTATCGGATCCGGTGGCCAAGGCGACAAGGACTGACACAGTGCCGATTAGAAGGGGAACACTGACAGGGACGAATTCCCGCAAGGCGAGATCGGGCAGACCGATCCATCGTGGGAACACGGTGAGTAGGAAGCCGAAGATGAAAGGAGCCAGGCCGAGATAGATCATGCTCGGACCATGCAGCAGCGTTGGCGGCATATCGGTAGCCGGAATTCCGGAGAGCCCTGAATGTAGCGCCGCCAATTGTGCCAGCCACCATAACAGAAGTCCGCCAAAGGCCAGCGAGCCAGTCAGGAAGGGTATCCGGTGGGGCGCTGCCAAAAGGAGTGACGGTTTCACGAAATTGTCCTTCTCAGATCAGCCCATGCGCGCCGGCCATCGCACCAAGAGTGGTGATCAATGCGAAGGCAGACAGGATGCGATGCATCAGCACCATCAACCGAAAGTCACGTTTCGGCGTTTGGGAATTGATCATCCGGCGATGGAGAAACAGCGGCTCGGCCACGAATAGCATGAGGAAGAAAGCCAGCCACAAGGCGAACATAGCGGACATCCACCAATAGGCGGGATCGGCAAACCGCCACCACATCTCGCCGCGCCAGGTCATCCAGAAGCCGGATGCCCCGGCCAGCAGAACCCAGACCTTGGCCTGGACCGAGAATCCCTGCTCGATCCGGTGAAAGGCATGGAGTCGGTCTGCGGGCGCTTCTGCTCTCGCTATTGCTGGCATGACGACAAAGGTCACGAACCAGACGCCGCCGATCCATCCGACAACCGCCGCTACATGGACTACGCGGGCAAGAGTGAAATCGTCGATCATTGTGTCGCGCTCCATGGGTGAATTGTCGGTCCACGACTTTGACGCGGATCAAATACTTTGGCTCGAAGCCTACTATCTGGACGGCTATGAACAAACCGCTCCTCTCGCTCGTCGCCAGCTTGCTGGCCGGTCTCTCGCCTGCAACGGCAATGGCGCAATCAGGTGATGACCTGCCCTTCGACCCCTATCTTGATCTCAGATACCGGCTCGAAATTGTCGATCAGGAGAACTTGCCCGAAGATGCCACCGCTTCGACGCTGAGGGTCAGGGGGGGGATCGAAACCGATGAATGGAGCGGGCTGAGTGCGCTGGTCGAGGGTGAGGCAATCGTCAGGATCGGGCCTGAAGACTTCAATGACACGGTCAGCGGGCAGCCCCTGTTCCCGGTCGTGGCAGACCCTTCCGATGTGCTGCTCAACCGCGCCTTCGTGCGGTGGAGGCCCCATGCATCCCTGGAGGCCGTTGCCGGGCGCCAGAAGGTCAATTTCGACAATCAGCGCTGGATCGGTTCCGTCGACTGGCGGCAGAACGACCAGACCTTCGATTTGGCTCAGATCACGGTGAAGCCGGTCGAGGGAGCCGCCATCGACTATGTCCACTCCTGGCGGGTCAATCGCATATTCGGACCGGATTCGCCGCAAGGGATCTGGCGTGACACAGACATTCACAATGTCCACGCGACTTACACCATCCCCTTGATCGGCACGGTCGCCGCCTATGGCTATTTCCTCGACATACCCGATGCGCCTGCGGCCAGTTCGCAAACGTTCGGAGTGCGGTTGTCGGGTGCGCAGCTTGTGGGGGGCAAAGTCAAGTTCCTGTATGCCGCAGAATACGCCAACCAGCGCGATCTTGGATCAAATCCAGCGAATTTTTCGCTGGATTACCTGCTGATCGAACCCGGCATCGCGGTTGGTGGCTTTACCGCCCGCGCAGGCTTTGAACGGCTTGAAGGCGACGGAGCTGTGGCCCTGCAGACCCCGCTCGCCACGCTGCATGCCTTCAATGGCTGGGCGGACAAGTTTCTGGCCACTCCGCCAGAAGGGCTACGCGATCTCTATGGCGACATCGGCTTCAAGTTCGGAGACGGTTCTGCACTCACGGGCTTGTTGCTGCGCGCTATCGTGCACGATTTCGGCGCAACCGAGGTCGATCGGCCCTATGGCCGCGAATGGAACCTGCTCGCGATGTATCCTGTCAGCAGCAACATCACGTTGCTTGCCAAGTTTGCGCACTATGACGCAGACGCGTTCTCTGTCGACACCACCAAGGGTTGGCTTCAAGTGCAGGTTTCTTTTTAGCGCGGGTCAGTTGGCACAAGGTCGGGCCGAGCAAGCCGGGACAGGCGTTCGCGGTTTGCGATTGTGACTTGCGCGCCATCTAGCGCCACGCCGTGGTTCTTCAGGGTGCTAAAAGCTCTCGAGAGGTTTTCCGGCGTCATCCCGAGCAGCGATGCAAGCAGGCGCTTCTCGCCACGAAGCTCGAATTGCTCGCGATTGCCCATACGGTTGCTGTATTCCAGCAGGTAGTTGCCGAGGCGCTCGGCCGATTGGCGCACTTTCATGTCGGTGAGCGCACGGACAAGATCGCGAGACCACAGTGCTAGCTCGTTCATTGTTGCCTGCATCAGGGCAGCGTCTTCGCGGATGGCGTCGCGCAACTGGCTGGCTGGGACCAGCAGAATACGCGACGAAGCGAGAGTTCGCGCCGACATCAGATAGGGCATATCGGTCACCGCGGCCGCAAGAATGTAGCTCGATACGGGCTCGACAATGCGCATCGTGGTATCGCGCCCGTTTCCCTCGACGAAGAGTTCGACCAGCCCATCGACAAGAACGTGAAGGAAATCCGCACCCTGTCCTGCCTCGAAGAGGGTGAGCTGTGGCGGGAAGACCTGCAAATAGGAGCCGGAGAGCACGATGTCCCGCTGCTTTTCGGCCATCTCGCGAAACAACGGAAGTCGGGCGATTTCAGGCTTCTCGCCGATTCTCATTGATGTCGGAGCTCCCACGAATTCTGCCGCGAGAACTAGCGCTCCACTTGATGTTTATCAAGGAAGGACTTGATGTCTTCTAAATCACCCAAAGGCACTTGTCATGCCGAAGCGATTTTGTCCGGCTTGCAGTTTGAAGTTTGATCAAAGTCAAAGAGGATGGGTTTGGGTGTCGGCAGTCGAAGGCTGTCACGCACTACTTGATGAGGGATCATGCCATGGCGAGCCAGGCGATTTCGAGCACCAGCGAACAGAACCGGGCCCTGGGCCTCAGTACATTCGCTTTCACGATCTGTTTTGCCGTTTGGACGATTTTTGCGATCGCAGGGATCGAGATCAAATCCGAACTCGGCCTGAGCGATACCCAGTTCGGCCTGCTGGTTGGCACACCGATCCTGACCGGATCGCTCAGCCGCCTCTTACTTGGCGTCTGGACCGATCAGCATGGCGGACGGATCATGTTTCCCGTGACCATGCTTGCCTCGGCGCTTTCGACTTTCCTGCTTTCCTACGCCGAAAGCTATGCCGTCATGCTGCTGGCGGCGCTCGGATTGGGCCTTGCCGGCGGTGGTTTTGCGGTCGGCGTTGCCTACGTCTCGAAATTCTATCCGCTCGAGAAGCAGGGCGCGGCACTCGGCTTCTTCGGCATGGGCAATGTTGGTGCTGCTGTTACGAAGTTCCTAGCCCCCTGGGTCATGGTCGCGATCGGCTGGCAAGGTGTCGCGCAAGTGTGGGCGGGCGCGCTCGCACTGGTAGCCGTGCTGTTTTACGTCTTTGCCGAGGACGACCCCGAATTCGCGGCCCGTAAGGTCAGCGGTGTCAAGGCACGAGGGTTGCTCGAACAGCTCGAGCCGTTGCGCAATGAGCAGGTGTGGCGCTTCTCGCTGTATTATTTCTTCGTGTTCGGAGCTTTCGTGGCACTGGCACTGTGGTTGCCCAACTACATGGTGGGCCTCTACGGCATCGACGTGAAACTGGCTGGCATGCTGGCGGCGACCTTATCGCTCTCGGCCAGCGTGTTCCGCGCCTATGGCGGCGTGCTGTCGGACAAGTACGGCGCGCGCAAGATCATGTATGCGACCTTTGGTGTCTCGCTGATTTGCCTGTTCATGCTGTCCTATCCGCAGACGGACTACATCATTCACGGCATCAAGGGCGATATCACTTTTTCGACCTCGATGAGCCTCGTGCCCTTCGTGGTAACCGTGTTCGTGCTGGGTTTCTTCATGTCGCTAGGCAAGGCGGCGGTCTACAAGCATATCCCGGTTTATTACCCTGAACATGTTGGTTCGGTCGGCGGGCTGGTCGGTCTGGTCGGCGGCCTGGGAGGCTTTGTCCTTCCGATCGTCTTCGGCGCGGTCAGCGACCTCACCGGCATCTGGACCAGTTGCTTCATGGTCCTGTTCGCTCTGGTCGGTATTGCATTGACGTGGATGCATATCGCCATTCGCCAGATGGAACAGAAGGCGAGTGGAATGGACACGCGCTCGCTACCCGAGTTCCCGGAAATGGCGGAGCTGCACGACCAAGCAAAGCATGCTGCCGCCACGCCAAGCAAGGTTCTTGTCGAGTGGAAACCGGAGGATACCGATTTCTGGGAGCAGACAGGCGAGAAGATCGCGCGGCGCAATCTCTATATCTCGATCCCTGCGCTGCTCCTGGCATTCTCCGTGTGGATGGTATGGTCGATGGTGGTCGCAAAGCTGCCGTCCATCGGTTTTGATTACACGACCGACCAGCTCTTCTGGTTGGCGGCGTTGCCTGGACTTTCCGGTGCGACGTTGCGGATATTCTACAGTTTCGTGGTGCCAATCTTCGGCGGGCGGCTGTGGACCACCATGTCTACCGCATCGCTGCTGATCCCGGCTTTCGGAATCGGCTATGCCGTCCAGAGCCCTGACACGCCTTACATCATCTTTCTGGTGCTGGCGCTGCTGTGTGGCTTTGGCGGCGGCAACTTTGCTTCTTCCATGTCGAACATCAGCTTCTTCTTTCCGAAGGCGCAGAAGGGGAATGCCCTGGCGCTCAATGCCGGGCTGGGCAATCTTGGCGTCTCGGTGATGCAGTTTCTCGTCCCCATCGTCATTGTCGCGGGGGTGTTCGGCGCACTGGGAGGAGGGCCGCAGCAGACCGCCGAAGGCGGCGAGTTGTGGTTGCAGAATGCAGGTTTCATCTGGGTGCCGTTCATTATGGCCTCCACCCTGCTAGCATGGTTCGGGATGAACGATATCGCTGATGCGAAAGCGAGCTTTTCCGAACAGTCGGTGATCTTCCAGCGCAAGCACAACTGGTTGATGTGCTGGCTCTACACCGGCACTTTCGGCAGCTTCATCGGATTTTCAGCCGGCCTGCCGCTCCTCGCCAAACAGCAGTTCCCCGACATCAACGTCCTTCAGTTTGTCTTCCTCGGGCCGCTGGTCGGTGCGCTCAGTCGCGCGGCCACGGGCTGGGTCTCGGACAAGTGGGGCGGGGCGCGGGTCACCTTCTGGGTGTTCGTGTCGATGATGCTCGGCGTTCTCGGCGTGATGTACTTCCTTCAGGTTGCCAGCTGGTGGGGCTTCCTGGGAATGTTCATCTTCATGTTCTTCATGACGGGTGTCGGCAATGCCTCCACCTTCCAGATGATCCCCAATATCATGCGGCAGGAGGTGCCCCGACTGATGCCCGAGCTTTCGGGCGAGGACAGCCTGCGCCAGTCGGAGAAAGAATCCGCCGCTATCGTCGGCTTTACCTCGGCCATCGCGGCCTACGGGGCATTCTTCATCCCAAAGAGCTTTGGCAGTGCCATCGCGGCTACCGGATCTCCGATGCCGGCGCTGTGGGGCTTCCTGATCTTCTACGCCAGCTGCGCGGTATTGACCTGGTGGGCCTACACCCGCCGCGGCGGCTTGCTGCACGATATCGAACGCGGCCAGGCACCTGTCCGGACCCCGTCAACCGCCCCGCTCAAAGGAGCAACAGCATGAGCAAGCTTCTCGACCGCCTGACCTTCTTCAACCAGAAGAAAGTCGCCTTTTCCGATGGGCACGGTGTGATCACCGATGAAAATCGCGACTGGGAAGACGGCTATCGCAAGCGCTGGCAGCACGACAAGATTGTGCGCAGCACCCACGGGGTGAACTGTACGGGATCGTGCAGCTGGAAGATCTACGTCAAAGGCGGGATCATCACCTGGGAAACCCAGCAGACAGACTATCCGCGCACCCGGCCCGATCTGCCCAATCACGAACCGCGCGGCTGCCCGCGCGGCGCGAGCTACAGCTGGTACATCTACTCGGCCCAGCGCCTGAAATATCCGATGGTTCGATCGCGCCTCCTGAAGCTGTGGCGCGAGGCGCGCCTAGTGCGTACGCCTGTCGCTGCCTGGGCATCAATCGTCGAGGATCCGACCAAGCGCAAGAGCTACACCGCGATACGCGGCCATGGCGGCTTTGTACGTTCGACCTGGGAAGAAGTGAATGAAATCATCGCAGCCGCGAATGCCTATACCGCCAAGACCTATGGACCCGACCGGGTAATCGGGTTCAGCCCGATCCCGGCGATGTCGATGGTGAGCTACGCGGCCGGTTCGCGCTACCTCTCGCTGCTCGGCGGTACCTGTATGAGCTTTTATGACTGGTACTGCGATCTGCCGCCATCCTCTCCGCAGACCTGGGGCGAGCAGACAGACGTTCCGGAAAGCGCGGACTGGTACAATGCGGGCTTCCTGATGATGTGGGGCTCGAACGTGCCGCAAACCCGCACGCCCGACGCGCATTTCATGACCGAAGCGCGCTATCGCGGCACCAAGGTTGCCGTGGTCAGCCCCGATTATGCCGAGGCGACCAAATTCGCCGACCTTTGGCTTAATCCCAAACAAGGCACCGATGCGGCGCTGGCGATGGCGATGGGCCACGTTGTCCTGCGCGAATATCACCTCGACCGGCAGGCCGAATATTTCGAGGCTTATTGCCGCAAATACTCGGACATGCCGATGCTGGTTCGGCTGGTCGAAAAGGACGGTGCCTATGTGCCTGAGAACCTCCTGCGCGCAGCCGATTTCCTCGATGGCCTGGGCGAGCAAAACAATCCCGACTGGAAGACCGTTGCCATCGACGAGAACACCGATGAGGTGGTTGCGCCCAATGGTTCGGCAGGCTTCCGCTGGGGTGAAGAAGGCAAGTGGAACCTTGAGGAGAAAGATGGGCGCGGGAACGACGTTGTCTTGCGTCTGAGCAACATTCTCGAAGGCAATCACGACGAAGTGGTTGAGGTGTCCTTCCCCTATTTTGGCAACCGCGAACACGATCACTTCGAAGGGACTGATCACCCCAGCGTGCTCAATCGCCGCGTACCGGTGCGTCAACTTCAGTTGAAGGACGGCAAGGCCTTCGTCGCGACGGTCTTCGACCTCTTCTGCGCCAATTACGGCCTCGATCGGGGTCTTGGCGGCGAACATGTCGCCCGCGATTACGACGAAATGGTGCCCTATACTCCGGCATGGGCGGAGAAGATCACCGGCGTACCGGCCGATCACATTATCACCGTGGCGCGCGAGTTCGCGTCCAATGCCGAGATTACCAAGGGCAAGTCGATGGTGATCCTCGGGGCCGGGCTCAACCACTGGTATCACATGGACATGAATTATCGTGGCATCATCAACCTGTTGGTGATGTGCGGTTGCGTGGGTCAGTCGGGCGGCGGCTGGTCCCACTATGTAGGCCAGGAAAAGCTGCGTCCACAAACCGGGTGGACTGCACTCGCGTTCGCGCTCGACTGGAACCGTCCGCCGCGCCACATGAATTCGACAAGCTTCTTCTACGCGCACACCGACCAATGGCGCTACGAAACGCTGGATGTGAAGGAAATCCTGTCTCCGATCGCTCCAGACGGCGACTGGGATGCAAGCCTGATCGACTACAATGCGCGGGCCGAGCGAATGGGGTGGTTGCCGTCTGCGCCACAACTCAAGACCAATCCGCTCGAAGTGGGCAAGGCGGCCAAGGCAAGCGGCAAGGAGGTGGGGGATTACGTTGCCGATGCGCTGAAGTCCGGCGAGCTCGAAATGTCCTGCTTCGATCCCGACGATCCGGCCAACTGGCCGCGCAACATGTTCGTCTGGCGTTCAAACCTGCTTGGCTCTTCGGGCAAGGGACACGAGTACTTCCTCAAGCACCTTCTCGGCACCGCTCACGGTGTGCAGGGCAAGGATCTGGGCGAGACCGGCGCGCAGAAGCCGAAGGAAGTGAAGTGGCACGACGATGCGCCCAAGGGAAAGCTCGATCTGCTCGTCACGCTCGATTTTCGCATGTCGACCACCTGTGTCTATTCCGACATCGTGCTGCCCACGGCGAGCTGGTATGAGAAGGACGACCTCAACACCTCGGACATGCACCCTTTCATTCACCCGCTATCGGCAGCGGTCGACCCTGTGTGGGAATCGCGCAGCGACTGGGACATCTATAAGGGGATCGCGAAGAAGTTCTCTGAAGTCGCGCCCGAGGTGCTCGGCGTCGAACATGACGTGGTGCTCACTCCGATCCAGCACGACAGTCCCAATGAAATCGCGCAGCCCTATGATGTAGCCGATTGGGGCAAGGACGATGTGGAGCCAATCCCCGGCCAGACCATGGCCAATGTCGCAGTGGTCGAGCGGGATTATCCGAACCTTTACAAGCGCTTCACCGCGCTTGGTCCGCTGATGGACAAGCTTGGAAATGGGGGTAAGGGGATCGGCTGGAACACCGAGCATGAGGTTGAGAACCTGCGCAATCTCAACGGCCGGGTACTCGCTGAGGGCCCGACCGAGGGCATGCCTCAGATCGATACCGCGATCGATGCTGCCGAAGTCATTCTCATGCTGGCCCCTGAAACCAATGGCGAAGTGGCAGTCAAGGCATGGGGCGATCTGTCGAAGAAGACGGGCCGCGATCACACGCATCTGGCGCTGCCCAAGGAAGAGGAAAAGATCCGCTTCCGCGATATCCAGGCACAACCGAGGAAGATCATTTCCTCGCCCACATGGTCGGGGCTGGAGAGCGAGCACGTTTGCTACAATGCCGGCTATACCAACGTACATGAACTGATCCCCTGGCGCACGCTGACCGGGCGTCAGCAGCTTTACCAGGATCACAAGTGGATGCGCGCATTCGGCGAAGGCTTCTGCGTCTACCGCCCACCCATCGATACCAAGGCGGTAAAGCCGATGTTGGAGGAGGCGAAAGATGTGCCGCACGTGGTACTCAACTTCATTACCCCGCACCAGAAATGGGGCATCCACTCGACCTATACGGACAATCTGCTGATGCTGACGCTGTCTCGCGGCGGGCCGATCGTATGGATGAGCGAAGTAGACGCGGCCAAGGCGGGCCTCGTGGATAATGACTGGGTCGAGACCTTCAATTCGAACGGTGCGTTGGTGGCCCGGGTGGTCGTGTCGCAGCGGATGAAGGAGGGGACGCTCTTCATGTATCATGCGCAGGAGAAGATCACGAACGTGCCCGGCTCGCCGCTTACCGGCCAGCGCGGGGGCATCCACAATTCAGTGACCCGCGCGGTGCTCAAGCCCACCCACATGATCGGCGGCTATGTCCAGTTGGCCTACGGGTTCAACTATTACGGCACCGTCGGATCGAACCGCGACGAATACGTCATCGTCCGCAAACTGTCGAAGGTCGACTGGCTCGAAGGAGCCCTCGCTGAAGGGGAGACCGCAGCATGAAAATCCGCGCACAGATCGGCAAGGTGCTGAACCTCGACAAATGCATCGGCTGCCATACTTGCTCGGTGACGTGCAAGAACGTGTGGACCAGCCGCGAAGGCATGGAATACGCTTGGTTCAACAATGTCGAGACCAAGCCTGGTATTGGCTATCCCAAGGATTGGGAGAACCAGAAGCGTTGGAACGGCGGCTGGGAGCGTGTCCCCAGCGGATCGATCCGGCCAAAAATGGGCGGCAAATGGCGGCTCTTGGCGAAGATCTTCGCCAACCCAGATTTGCCCGAGATCGACGATTATTACGAACCCTTCACCTTCGACTATGCCCACCTGCAAAAAGCGGGTGAAAGCAAGGCTTTCCCCACCGCCCGCCCGCGCAGCCTGATTTCTGGCGAGCGGATGGAAAAGATCGAATGGGGCCCCAACTGGGAGGAGATCCTGGGCGGTGAGTTCTCGAAGCGCTCCGAGGACTATAACTTCGAAGGCGTCCAGAAGGAGATCTACGGACAGTTCGAAAACACGTTCATGATGTACCTGCCGAGGCTGTGCGAACACTGCCTCAACCCCACATGCGTTGCGGCTTGCCCTTCTGGCGCGATCTACAAGCGTGAGGAAGACGGCATTGTCCTGATCGACCAGGAGGCTTGCCGCGGCTGGCGCATGTGCGTCTCGGGCTGCCCCTACAAGAAGATCTATTACAACTGGAAGACCGGTAAGAGCGAGAAATGCATCTTCTGCTACCCGCGCATCGAGGCAGGCCAGCCAACGGTATGCTCGGAGACCTGCGTCGGGCGTATCCGCTATCTCGGCGTAATGCTCTACGATGCCGACCGTATCGAGGAAGCTGCCAGCGCAGAAAATGTCGAGGACCTGTATCAGGCGCAGCTCGATATCTTCCTCGACCCCCACGATCCTGAGGTAATCGAACAGGCTCGCAAGGACGGTGTTCCAGAGGCATGGCTGGAAGCTGCGCGGCATTCGCCGGTGTGGAAGATGGCGATGGAGTGGAAGGTCGCCTTCCCGCTGCACCCGGAATACCGGACCCTGCCGATGGTATGGTACGTCCCGCCGCTCTCGCCGATCAGCGCGGCGGCCAATGCGGGGCAAATTTCGGTCAATAACAACATGCCCGACATTCGTTCGCTTCGCATTCCGCTCAAATATCTCGCCAACCTGCTGACAGCGGGAGACGAGGAGCCAATTGCAGTGTGCCTCGAACGGATGCTCGCCATGCGCGGTTACATGCGTTCGAAATCGATCGAAGGCGTGCAGAACGAGGCGATTGCTTCCGATGTCGGCCTCACCGGCGCGCAGATCGAAGAAATGTACAAGGTGATGGCGCTAGCGGATTACGAGGACCGCTTCGTCATCCCGACCGGCCACCGCGAGGACGCCGAGGACATGTTCGAGGAGCGCGGCTCCTGCGGTTTCTCCTTTGGCAACGGCTGTTCGGGCGGTTCTAGCGAGAACAATCTGTTCGCCACGAAAACCCGCAAGAAGCTCCAGACGCCGACGGAGGTATTCTGATGCGCTCGCTTCACCTGATTTCATTGCTGCTGCAATACCCGACCAAGGACCTGCAATTGGTCGCGGGGGAAATCCGCCAACGGCTGGAGGACGACTGCACTCTTCCTTTTGCGGGGGTCAAGGCGGTTTCACCCCTACTGAAACGACTAGCCACCACTGACATTTACGATTGCCAGGAAAACTATGTCGACCTGTTCGACCGCGGCCGGGCACACAGCCTGCACCTGTTCGAGCATGTGCACGGCGAAAGCCGTGACCGTGGGCAGGCAATGGTCGACCTGCGCGAGCGCTATCTCGCTGCCGGGCTGGAACCCAGTGGCAACGAATTGCCCGATTACCTGCCGCTGTTTCTCGAATATTGCTCGACCCTGCCCGAAGCCGCCGCGCGTGACGCGCTCGCGGAACCGGGCGTCGTGCTGGTTGCGATAGCGGCTCGCCTGGCCGAGCGCCAATCGGATTATGCTCCGGTCTTCGAATTGCTCTGCGAAATAGCCAAGGTCGAGCGGGACGAAGAGGCTATGAACGCACTGCCTCCCGTCGAAGACCCGGCAAATCTGGAAGCACTCGATGCTCAATGGGAAGAGGAGGAAATCCGCTTCGGTGCCGAGGTTGCGCCCGATCCGAATGCCGCATGCCCCAAGGTTGGCGAAATGCTCGCCCGCATGCGCGAGGCACCTGCAACCCAACCTACGGAAAGGAGCTGAGCCATGGAAGGCTTTGTCCACCACCTGCTTTATGGAATTTATCCCTATATCGCGCTGGCCACGCTCGCCCTTGGATCGATCATCCGCTTCGACCGGGAACCTTACACGTGGCGATCCGGGTCAAGCCAGCTGTTGCGCCGCAAGCAATTGATGGTGGGGTCGGTCTTGTTCCATCTCGGGGTCCTGTTCATCTTCGTTGGCCACCTCGTCGGACTGCTGACCCCGATTGCTCTGTTCGACGCTCTTGGCATAAGCCATGGTGCGAAGCAGCTCCTGGCCATAGTGGCGGGCGGCATTGCAGGCGTTGCTGCAATCATTGGCGCGTCCCTGCTGATTCATCGCCGGTTCTTCGATCCGCGTGTACGCGCCGCCTCAAACTTCAGTGACAACTTGATCATCCTGATCCTGTGGGCTCAGCTTGCGCTGGGCCTGGCGACGATACCGCTGTCTGCTGGCCATCTTGATGGCCATGAGATGGTCAAGTTCATGAACTGGGCGCAGGGCATCTTCACTTTCCAGGGTAACGCTGCGAGCTACATCGCGGATGTCCACATCATCTTCAAACTACACCTGTTTCTGGGGCTGACGATCTTCGTCCTGTTCCCCTTCACCCGCCTCGTCCACATGCTATCCGTACCGGTCCGGTACCTGTGGCGCGGTGGTTATCAGATCGTCCGTTCGCGGCGGAGCTTGAGCCATGGATGATGTGAGGGAACGCGTGCCAGTCCTGGTTGGCGGCGTGGAGATTGCGGAGTCCGCAATTGCGGCGGAAGCGCAGAACCATCCTGCACCTGACGCAGAAACAGCCTGGATGGCGGCTGCAAAAGCTCTGGCGATCCGGCAGCTCTTGCTCGCCGAAGCCGACCGTTTGAACATTGCGTCAGGGGGACGCTGCGATGAGGAAGGGCGCCGCCTTGCGGAGGACGATGCCCGGATCGATGCCTTGCTGTGCCAGGAAGTCGTTGTACCGGTCGCAAACGAAGCCGAAGCCCAGCGCTTCTTCCATCAACATCGCGAACGGTTTGCCAGCGAACCTTTGGTCGAGGCCGAACATATCCTGTTCTCCGCCAGCCCCGACGATGCGCTCAACTACAGCCTCGCTGTCGGCGATGCCCGGATGGCGATCCGCGAGCTGGAGAAGGACCCCTCGTGCTTTGCGGCGCTGGCCAAGTCCAAATCCGCATGTCCTTCGAAGGAACAGGGCGGCAATCTCGGCCAGATCGGAAAGGGGCAGACAGTAGCGGAGTTTGAAAAGGCTTTGTTCGCACTATCCGAAGGCGAACTCTGCCGCGAACCGGTGAAATCGCCCTTCGGCGTTCATGTCATCCGCGCGGGGCGCAGGGTCGAAGGACGGCAGTTGCCGTTTGAGATGGTTGAGGCGTCGATCCGCGAATATCTGGAGGAAGCCAGTTACCGCAAGGCCATGGCCCAATATCTCTCGATCCTCGCCAGTCAGACAATCATCGAAGGTGTCAGTCTGCCGGTGGCCGAAGGACCCCTGGTTCAGTGAGCGGCCTACGTTGCCCAGACGTCCTGCCGCTGGCCGCTCCACTGCTGGACGGGAGCGGCCGCCGGTTCGAATATCTGCGCCTGTCGCTGACCGATGTGTGCAACTTCCGATGCAGCTATTGTCTTCCCAATGGCTACAAGAAGCCATGCAACAAGCCGAGTGAGCTGTCGGTCGAAGAAATACGCAGGGCGGTAAGCGGCTTTGCCGGGCTTGGCTTGTGGAAGGTGCGACTGACCGGAGGCGAGCCGACCCTGCGGTGCGATTTCGAGGAGGTTGCCCGCGCGGTTTCGTCTGTCCCGGGCATTCGCCGCGTCGCGATGACCACCAACGGATATCGGCTGGCAGAGCGGGCGCAGGCGTGGCGGGACAGCGGGATCAGTGCACTGAACATCAGCGTGGACTCGCTTGATCCGGCGCGGTTTGCACAGATTACCGGACATGACCGGCTGGCAGAGGTGCTGCGCGGAATCGAGGCGGCGCAGGCCGCAGATTTTGAGAGCATCAAGCTCAACGCCGTCCTGATGCGGGGCGTTAATGATGACGAACTGGCCGCGATGGTTGATTTTGTCGCGACACGGGATCTTTCCCTGCGTTTCATCGAAGTCATGCGCACCAATGACAATGCGGCATTCTTTGGCGCGCGGCATGTCGCCGGCCAGACTGTGATCGACCGACTGGAGGCAGAAGGGTGGCAGCGTATGCCGCGCCAGCCGGGAGCAGGGCCGGCTGTCGAACTGGGTCATCCAACTGCCAGGGGACGCATCGGTATCATCGCCCCCTATTCGAAAGACTTCTGTGCCAGCTGCAACCGGCTGCGACTCTCGTCCGACGGGAAGCTGCATCTGTGCCTGTTTGGCGATGGAGGCATGGATATCCGCCCGCACTTGCAAGGTGGGGAGACTGCAGCCCTGACAGCCCGTATCCGAGCATTAGTCGGCACGAAGGCACCTGCGCACCGGCTACATGAAGGCAATAGCGGTGCCACTCCGCATCTGGCGTCCATTGGAGGGTGACACATGGTGGCTAGCGGTACCCGTATCGAATTATGCGGCCGATTGGCTGATGGCTGCGGTCCGTTCGTCGATCTGTTGCTCCCCGCCGACGGTGTACCAGTCACGGGACTGATCTCCATTCTGCGTGGGCGCTTCCCGGCGCTTCAGAGCGCCTTATCGAAGGGTCGGATCAGGGCCTGCGTCAACGAAACCATCGTTCCAGATGAAGCGTTCGTTCGACCCGACGATCTTGTCGCCCTGTTTCCGCCGGTCTCCGGCGGATGAACAGCCAGGTAGAATTGACGGAAGACAGGCTCGACCCGCCTGCACGGCTCGCAAGTTTCGCTGCGATGCTTGAAGACGAGGGGGCGGTTGCCAGTTTCACCGGCCGCGCCCGCGGAAAGGCCAAGGATGGAAGTCTGGTGGGCGCGCTGGTCCTTGAAACCTATCGCGGGGTTACTCTGGCCTCAATGCAAGCGATTGTCGACGAGGCTCATGAAAAGTTTGCGATCTCTCGCAGTCACGTGGTTCATCGTGCAGGACGGATCTTGCCAGGGGAACCCATCGTCTTTGTCGCCACCGCCTCGTCGCACCGCCGGGCGGCATTCGAAGCGGTGAACTATCTGATGGACCGGCTCAAGACAGAAGCCGTGTTCTGGAAGCGGGAAGAATACACAGGTGGCGTATATTGGATCGAGCCAACTGTACAGGACCAGGAAGATACGGCTCGCTGGCTGCAAAGTGAAGGTAAGGAAAATGCCCGGAATTGATGAAAGCCAGACGTTCTATCCGCTCGGCATCGCGGTTCTCACGATTTCGGACACGCGGACTTTGGAAACCGACACTTCTGGTGCGCTGCTCGTGGAGCGGCTGCAGTCTGCGGGTCACAAGCTGATAGACCGGGGCATCGTCAAGGACGAGATCGATGATATTCGGGCGCGGCTTAACACGTGGCTGGATAATCCGGCAATCGAGATCGTCCTGACCACTGGAGGTACCGGGTTTTCACAGCGTGACAACACGCCCGAAGCTGTAAGACCGCTGCTTGACCGCGAGATGGATGGATTCTCGATCGCGTTCCATCAAAAGAGCCTTCAAAGCGTGGGTGTCGCCACCATGCAGTCGCGGGCTTTTGCGGGGCAGGCGGGTGATGCCTTCATTTTCTGTGTGCCGGGATCGACCGGCGCCTGCCGTGATGCATGGGACGGGCTGCTCGAACTGGAATTCGACAGCCGCCATAAGCCTTGCTCGATCGCAGGGGCGCTGCCGAGGCTGCGGGATATTTGCGCTTGATCGGTATCGACGAAGCGCTGGCCTTGCTTGACGGCTCGGTAACCCCGCTGCCGGGCGAGGACGTACCGCTGGCAGAGGCTGCCGGACGTGTGCTTTCCGAGCCTGTATTCGCCCGCTTATCGGCTCCGCGCACGGCTGTCGCAGCGATGGATGGTTATGCGGTGTGCGATGGCTCGACCAGGGCGGACATTCAGCTTGCGGTCGTTGGAGAAAGCCGAGCCGGCGCCGGCTTCTTTGGGACGGTTCAGCCGGGTGAGGCCGTTCGCATTTTTACCGGCGCCTCCATCCCGAAAGGCGCCGACCGCGTTGTGATGCAGGAATACGCAGTGCGTGACGGCAATAAGGTGCGCTTCGTCGCAGGCTACGGACCGGGCTGGCATGTGCGCGATGCAGGCAGCGACTTTTCAGCCGGAAATCTCCTCCTGGGCGCCGGAGCACGCCTCGGACCGCGCGTAATCGTCGCCGCAGCGGCAGCCGATCAGGCAATTCTGCAGGTCGCCACCCGGCCCAAGGTGGCCATCATCGGCACCGGAGATGAGCTAGCCTCCCCGGGGGAGGCGCATCTGCGCGCTGATGCGATCCCTGAAAGCGTCACTTACGGCATCTCCGCAATGGCCGAGCAGGCCGGCGCAAACGTGGTTGCGCGCATGACAGGAGGAGACAATCTGCCAACACTCGAGCAATTGGCCGGAGAGATGCTGGGCCAGGCCGATGTGGTCGTCGTGACCGGCGGCGCATCGGTTGGCGAGCGCGATTTTGCCAAACCGATGTTCGTAGCTCATGGCCTTGAGCTGCTGTTCACCAAAGTTTCCGTGAAGCCGGGAAAGCCCGTTTGGCTGGGCCGCGCAAAGGGCAAGTGGGTGCTTGGCCTGCCGGGGAATCCAACTTCTGCCATGGTCACTGCACGCTTGTTCCTGCACGCCCTTTTGGCGGCGCTGCAAGGGCAGCCAATCAGCGAGGTCCTGCGATGGCGAATGCTGCCGCTCGCTTGTCAACTGCCGGGAACCGATGGCCGTGAAACACTCATCAGGGCAAGATGGGATACGGACGGGCTGCGTCCGCTCGAAAATCAGGATAGCTGTGCGCAGGTGGCGCTCGCTCAGGCAGACTGGTTGATCCGTTCTGGCCCAGGCATTCCGGCACTCGAGGCTGGACAAATGGTCCAGGCCCTCGACTTTTGAGATCAGCGGTACCGAGGCCAGGTGCGAGCCGTATCGATTCGAAGCAAGTCACATCAAGGCGCCAGCCAGCGCTCTGCTTCGGCAAGTGCTGTAGGTTCGTTGATATTGGCGAATGGATCCGGTGAGAAATCCTGGCCCCAGTCAACCCGGACGACGCCAACGAACTCGGAAAAACGCCATAGTGATCGACCGCCACCCGCGATGTAACCTGCCAATCTCTTGCATTCGACTTGCCACAGGGCCGCCAGCGGATGATCTCTTCCCTGACTGACCGGCATGGCGCAGCCTTCCACTCCGATCCTCTTTTCGAGAGTGGGCACAAGATCGCTTGGTAGCAAAGGCAGATCGCAGCCAATCAGCATTACCCGTTCGCGATCGTGCTGCTCCGAAAAGCGAAATGCGCTGTCGAGCGCACCGATGGGACCAATCCCTGGCACCTTGTCGCAAAGTATCGGGACGGTATGCACCGAGACCTGTTCCTTGGCCTGCACCGCAATCGCGACCTTGTCGGAATTGTCCATCGCCCATTCAAGAGCGTATTCAAGAAGCGGCTTTCCGGCGAGTTTCCTCGAAGGCTTGTCACCGCCCATCCGGGTTCCACCGCCGCCGGCAGCGATGATGATGGCAGGTCTGGTCTTTGTCACGGATACAACAGGTAGCGATGCCAATCGCCGCTGTCCCCCTTCTCGAAAACGATCCGATCATGAAGCCGGTGTTGCCCGCTCGTCCAGAACTCAATTCGTTCCGGCACAACCCGAAATCCGGACCAGAAGGGCGGGCGGCCCCTCTCGCCTAAGCTGAATGACAAACTCTGATGCGCTACCCGTGCCGCCAGCCTTGCGCGGCTTTCGAGCCTGGCCGATTGCCTCGATGCCCAGGCACCAATCCTGCTCGAGAGCGGGCGAGAAGCAAAATAAGTATCAGCTTCTTCGTCGCTGACTGGTTCAGCTTTTCCCTCGATGCGCACCTGCCTGCCCATAGCTTCCCAATAAAAACAAAGCGCTGCGTATGGATTATCGATCAGTTCGCTTGCCTTCCGACTGCCCAGATTGGTGTAAATGACGAAGCCTCGAGCGTCGCAGTCCTTTAGTAGGACCATGCGGTTTGCCGGCCTGCCGTCGCTTGTCGCCGTCGCCAGATTGACTGCGCTCGCATCTGCTATTCCCGGGTGCGCACATGCTGCGGAATACCATGAGGCAAACCGTGCGGCAGGATCGATGGTTGCCTCACTCATCGGGCTGGTCTGCCCCTCCACTCCGCCATCCGCTCACCGAATTTGCCAAACTCCATCCGCGCAATAGTTCGCAGGTGGACTTCGTCGGGACCATCGGCGATACGTAGGGCGCGCATCCCTGCATAGGCTTCGGCGAGCCCGAAATCGTCCGACAACCCGCCGGCTCCATGTGCCTGCATCGCATGGTCGAGTACTCTTAGCGCAGTGCGCGGAGCAGCCACCTTGATCATGGCGATCTCTTGCCTTGCGACCTTGTTCCCCGCTTTATCCATCATGTCTGCTGCTTTGAGGCATAACAGGCGCGTCATCTCAATATCGAGGCGTGCCTCCCCGAGCCTCTGTTCCCAGACCGATTGATCGGCGAGCCGTTTACCGAAGGCGACCCGCGAGAGCAGTCTTTCGGTCATTTTCTCCATCGCTCGTTCGGCCGCGCCGATTGCCCGCATGCAATGATGAATTCGTCCTGGCCCCAGTCGCCCCTGTGCGATCTCGAAGCCGCGACCCTCGCCAAGGATGAGGTTCGAAACGGGAACCCGTACATTGCGTAGCACGATCTCGGCATGGCCATGCGGCGCGCCGTCATAGCCAAAAACGGGCAGCATCCTGACGATCTCCACGCCGGGCGTCTCGAGCGGAACCAGAACCTGGGTTTGCTGCTGATGCGCTGCTGCCTCGCAATCGGTCTTGCCCATCACGATCGCAATCCTGCAACGTGGATCGCCTGCGCCCGAGGACCACCATTTCCGGCCATTGATCACATACTCATTGCCATCGCGCCGGATCGAGGTCTGGATATTGGTCGCGTCGGACGAAGCGACGTCCGGCTCGGTCATCAGGAAGGCTGAACGGATCTCGCCTTCCATCAGGGGCTTTAGCCAGGCGGCCTTCTGTTCGCTCGTCCCATAGCGGTGCAGCACTTCCATATTGCCTGTGTCGGGCGCGGAGCAGTTGAATGCTTCCGCAGCGAAGCCGACCCGGCCCATCTCCTCTGCACACAGGGCATAGTCGAGATTGCTCAGGCCTGCGCCGCGGTAGTCCTGCGTGTCATGCTCGGAAGGGGGCAGGAACAGATTCCAGAGGCCTTCGGAAAAAGCTCGTGCCTTCAACTCCTCGATGATCGCCGGGACTTGCCATTGTTTTCCGCGATGTTCTTCCAGCTCAACGCGATAGCGGGTTTCTGCAGGGTACACATGATCATGCATGAAGCTGCGCACCCTGTCGCGCCACGAGGCCTGCCTGCTCGATAGAGAAAAATCCATACAGTCAGGCTGCCGCGCTAAGCCGACGGCAATCGGCCTCACTTCCCGGAAACCGGCTCATTGTCCTGGTTCCAATGGGGCCGCGACCGTCTGCCTTGTACGCTGGTAGTCGATATCATTCATTGGCATGGTCGCACCGCTCCGAAGCTGGGATCGGTAGATGGCTAGTTCGCGGGTGACGAAGCTGCATTGATCGGCGTCAAAGACCTGCCGATTTCATGCGGGCCAGGCTGTGCGAGCGATATTCCCGTGCGTGCCAACCATGCAGCGCCCTGGACTTTGCTTCGAGTTCCCGCGTGCCGGCACTGAAATCGGCCCGTGGTGCCGAGTTTACCGTCGGGCCGGTGAACCCGCCGTTCCTTGGTCGTTCTTCGACACGCTGCGCCGGCCGCAAATCCTTGTTGCCTGCCGCCGTTTCAATGTCTCTTTGATCTGCCTCGCTAGCGCGGCCGGTGATCGGCTGTCGCCTTGAGGGGCCCTCCATGAGTGTCATTCCGATCCGGTCAGAAGCATCCTCGCGCGGCGCGCGCATGCTGCGCACAGCGCTCGGACCCGAGATCTCGCGCTGGCTCCAGGATCCTGTCGTGATCGAGGTAATGCTCA
Organism: Erythrobacter sp.; assembly: GCF_038133525.1. GTDB lineage: Bacteria > Pseudomonadota > Alphaproteobacteria > Sphingomonadales > Sphingomonadaceae > Qipengyuania. Next base: position 90,705 of record NZ_JAYPTL010000003.1, read on the forward strand.
ATCCCGACGGTCGCCTCTGGATCGACCGCCTGGGCCAGGGCCTGGTCGCAACCGACTTCCATGTCAGCGCTGCCGACGGCGAACGGATCATCCGCCTTGTCGCACACCATGTCGGCGTCGAGGTTCATGCCGGAGCGCCGCGCGTCTCGGCCGAGCTCCCCGAAGGCGGGGAACGCTTCGAAGGCCTGCTTGCACCAGTGGTGGCGGCACCGAGTTTTGCCATTCGCAAGCCCGCCGTTACCGTCTTCACCCTGTCCGACTATGTCGCGGATGGCATCATCTCGGGCTGGCAGGCCGATGCGCTCGCCGCATCGGTCGAGGCCCGCAAGAACATATTGGTGGCAGGCGGGACTTCGACCGGAAAGACCACGCTGACCAATGCCTTGCTGGCGAGGGTCGCCGAGGGCTCCGACCGCGTGGTGCTGATCGAAGATACGCGCGAGCTGCAATGTACCGCAGCCAATTTGGTCTCGATGCGGACCAAGGACGGGGTAGCGACGCTGTCCGACCTTGTCCGGTCCGCCCTGCGCTTGCGGCCCGACCGTATCCCTATCGGCGAGGTCCGCGGCGCAGAAGCGCTCGAGCTGTTGAAAGCCTGGGGTACCGGGCACCCGGGCGGGATCGGGACGATCCATGCCGGGTCCGCGCTCGGCACGCTGCGGCGGCTCGAACAACTGGTCCAGGAATGCGTCGTCACCGTGCCGCGCGCACTCATCGCCGACACCATCGACATCATCGCCGTGCTCGTACGCGAAGGCAGCGGCCGGCGCCTTGCCGAGCTGGCCGAGGTCCGCGGGCTCGATGCCGCAGGCGAGTATCTCCTCGTGCCCCTCAACCCAACCCAAGGAGACCCATCGTGACCCATGCCCTGTCGCGGCAATATTCGCGGCTTTCCACTTTCGCCCTGGGCGCCATGGCCTGGCTTGGCGTCTCGATGCCTGCCCATGCCGCCGGTTCATCGATGCCCTGGGAAGCGCCGCTCCAGGCGATCCTCGAGTCCATCCAGGGCCCGGTCGCCAAGATCATTGCGGTGATCATCATCATCGCCACCGGCCTCGCGCTGGCTTTCGGGGACACGTCGGGCGGATTCCGGCGGCTGATCCAGATCGTGTTCGGCCTTTCGATCGCCTTTGCCGCCTCCTCCTTCTTCCTCTCCTTCTTTTCCTTCGGCGGCGGGGCACTGGTCTGATGGACGGCACTACTCATGGACTGCCTAACGGCTTTTCCGTGCCCGTCCACCGGGCACTCACCGAACAGATCCTGCTTGCCGGCGCACCGCGCGCGCTGGCTATCGCCAATGCCACGCTGGCAGGTGCGATCGGGCTGGGCCTGCGACTGTGGCTCGCCGGTCTCGTCTTTCTCGCGCTCGGCCACATGGTCGCGGTCTGGGCCGCCCGGCGCGATCCCCAATTCGTGGATGTCTCGCGGCGGCATCTGCGCATCCCTGCCTACCTGCAGGTCTGAGCCATGCTGGACCTGCGCGAATATCGGGGCAAGGCGGACCGCCTCGCAGACTTCCTGCCTTGGGCCGCGCTGGTCGCGCCCGGCGTCGTGCTCAACAAGGACGGCAGCTTCCAGCGCAGTGCGCGCTTCCGGGGTCCCGATCTCGACAGCGCGACGCCAGCCGAACTCCTGGCGACGAATGCGCGGCTCAACAGCGCGCTTCGGCGCCTGGGCTCGGGCTGGGCGATCTTTGTCGAAGCCGTGCGTCGCCCTGCGCTGGATTATCCCCTCTGCGACTTTCCCGACCCGGCGACCGCCCTGGTCGAATGCGAGCGAGCCGCGCAATTCGCCGAGGCGGGCGCGCATTTCGAGAGCCGCTATTACCTCACGCTGCTGTGGCTGCCTCCGGCCGAGGACGCCGCGCGTGTCGAGGGCTGGCTCTACGAGGGCAGGGCAGTGAAGGGCATCGATCCGCGCGAACTGCTCGAGGGATTTGTCGATCGCACCGATCGCCTGCTCCGCTTGTGCGAAGGTTTCTTCCCCGAAGTCGCCTGGCTCGACGATGGCGAGACGCTGACCTATCTCCACAGCTGCATATCGACGCGGGCGCAGGCTGTCCGCGTTCCGGAAACCCCGATGCACCTCGACGTGCTGCTCGCCGACGAGCCGCTGACCGGAGGTCTCGAGCCACGCCTCGGCGCGGCGCATTTGCGCATGCTGACCGTGGTCGGCTTTCCGAGCGAGACTTTTCCCGGCTTGCTTGATGAGCTGAACGCGCAAGGCTTCGCCTATCGCTGGTCGACCCGGGCGATCATGCTCGACAAGGGCGATGCGGCACGGCTGCTCTCGAAGATCAGGAGGCAATGGTTCGCCAAGCGCAAGTCGCTCGCCGCGATCCTCAAGGAGGTGATGACCAGTGAGCCCTCGGTGCTGGTCGACAGCGATGCCGCCAACAAGGCGGGCGACGCCGATCTCGCGCTGCAGGAACTGGGCGCCGGTCATGTCGGGCTGGCGCTGGTCACCGCGACGGTCACGGTCTGGGACGAGGATGCCGCACTGGCTGCCGAAAAGCTGCGCCTCGTCGAAAAGGTCATCCAGGGCCGCGATTTCACCTGCATCGCCGAAGGCATGAATGCGGTCGAGGCATGGCTCGGCTCGCTCCCCGGTCACGTCTATGCCAATGTCCGCCAGCCGCCGGTCTCGACCTTGAACCTGGCTCATATGTTGCCGCTATCGGCGGTCTGGGCGGGGCCGGAGCGCGATGCGCATCTCGATGCCCCTGCGCTGCTTCATGCACGGACCGAAGGCTCGACCCCGTTTCGCTTCTCGCTCCATGTCGGCGATGTCGGGCATTGCCTCGTCGTCGGCCCGACCGGGGCCGGAAAATCCGTTCTGCTGGCGATGATGGCACTGCAGTTTCGGCGCTATGCCGGCTCGCAAATCTTCGCCTTCGACTTCGGTGGCTCGATCCAGGCCGCTACGCTTGCCTGCGGTGGTAACTGGCAGGACCTGGGCTCGAGCCTTGCCAAGGATAGCGACCAGGGAGTGCTGCTGCAACCGCTGGCGCGGATCGACGAACCGTCAGAGCTCAACTGGGCCTTCGAATGGCTCCAGGCGATCCTCGGCGGGGAGGGGATCGCGATCGATCCTGTCGCCAAGGGCCATCTCTGGTCGGCGCTGACTTCGCTGTCGAGTGCGCCACTTGCCGAACGCACGCTCACCGGCCTTGCCGTGCTGTTGCAGGCGCAAGCCCTCAAGCAGGCCCTTGCACCCTATTGCATCGGCGGTCCCTTCGGGCGGCTGCTCGATGCCGAAAGCGAACGGCTTGGCGATTCAAGGTTTCAGGCATTCGAGATCGAAGGCCTCGGCGGATCGGCTGCGGCCCCAGCGGTGCTCTCCTACCTCTTCCACCGGATCGAAGGGCGGCTCGACGGTTCGCCCTCGCTGGTCATCATCGACGAAGGCTGGCTGGTGCTCGACAATCCGGCTTTCGCCGCGCAGCTGCGCGAATGGCTCAAGACGCTGCGCAAGAAGAATGCGAGCGTCGTTTTCGCCACGCAGAGCCTTGCCGACATCGAGTCCTCGGCCATCGCTCCTGCCGTCGTCGAAAGCTGCCCGACCCGCATCTTCCTGCCCAATGAGCGTGCGCTCGAGCCGCAGATCCTCTCGATCTATCGCCGTTTCGGCCTCAATGACCGCCAGGTCGAAATCCTCGGTCGGGCAACCCCCAAGCGCGACTATTACTGCCAGTCGGCGCGCGGCAACCGCCTGTTCGAGCTGGGGCTGGGCGAGATCGCACTCGCCTTTGCCGCGGCCTCCTCGAAAAGCGACCGCCGTGCCATTTCCGGCATCGTCGAAAGCGCGGGTCGCGCCCATTTTGCCGCCGCCTGGCTCAGGCATCGCGGGCTCGACTGGGCCGCCGACCTGCTCGGGCCCGATGCAGCGCCATCCACTACCCCCCCGGAAGGAGACCTCCCATGACCCCGCGTAAGATCCTGCATTGTCTTGCCCTTGGCACCGCGCTCGCCGCCGTCGTCACGACGGCTATCGTGTCGGTCCCGGCACGGGCCCAGTTCGGCTTCGGCGGCATCGTCTACGATCCCTCGAACTATGCGCAGAATGTGCTGACCGCCGCGCGCACGCTCGAACAGGTCAACAACCAGATTCGCATGCTCCAGAACCAGGCGGCCTCGCTCGTCAACGAAGCGAGGAACCTCGAGAGCCTGCCGCTGTCCATCCTCCAGCCGCTGGAGGAGCAGATCCGGCAGACCCAACAATTGCTGCGCGAAGCACAACGCATCGCCTATGATGTCCGCGAAATCGAAGCCGCCTTCGACCGGCACTATCGGGCAATTCCGCTGGACGCATCGCAGCAGGCGCTGGTCGACGGTGCAGAGGCGCGCTGGGCCAACAGCGTCTCGGCCTTCGAGGTTTCGCTGAAGGTCCAGGCC
>NZ_JAYPTL010000004.1:0-1471 GCF_038133525.1 Erythrobacter sp.
CATCGCCTGTTCGCCGCCCTGGCTGACGCAGCCCATCACCACATCGTCGATCGCCGGCGCCTCGAGTCCCGAACGCTCCATGATCGCATCGAGCGACTTGGCGGCGAGATCCACCGGATGGACCCCGGCGAGTCGGCCACCACGGCGGCCACCGGCCGTGCGGACGGCCTCCACGATATAGGCTTCAGGCATCGGAACGAGCTCCCTTTTGAGTTTCGAATTGCCACTGGCGTTAGGTCGCTCGCAATTCCCGGTCAAGTTCCCCCCTGAGTGCGATCAGATATGTCGCACGCATACGTAGTAGCACGGCATGCGCACATCCCTAGACACAGGGTGTGATCCGGACGCAACACCGACCAAGCCAATCCCCGCCGCGACAGAGAATTACTTTGCAATGTAACTATCCCCGGATGCAGATACCGCGTTCCGCCGATGGTCGCTGTGCGGCGTCGCTGCATGTCGCGGTCCATCCATGGGGGTTCTTAAGTCCCGGTCGACTACTGATCGGGAAACGGAAGAAGGACTGAAAAGAGTGAAACTCCAGACATATTTCAAAGCCAGTGCGGCCCCGGCCGTTCTCGGTCTTGCGCTCCTGGCGCAGCCGGCGATGGCGCAGGACGCGGATGAGGGTGCTGACGAAGCTCCCGCCGCTTCCATCGTCGTTACCGGTTCGCGCATCAAGCAACCCAACCTCGAATCGGCCAGCCCGATCACGGTCGTTAGCGCGGCCGAAATCGCGCAGACCGGTACGACCCGCGTCGAAGACCTCGTCAACTCGCTGCCGCAGGTTTTTGCTGGCCAGGGTTCGAACGTTTCGAACGGCGCAACCGGTACCGCCACGCTGAACCTGCGTGGTCTGGGTTCGGAGCGCACGCTGGTCCTTCTGAACGGCCGTCGTCTCGTCCCGGGTGACCCGACCACTTCGGCTCCGGACATCAACGTCATTCCGGCTGCGCTGATCAAGCGCGTCGACGTGCTGACCGGCGGTGCTTCGTCGGTGTACGGTGCGGACGCGGTTTCGGGCGTCGTCAACTTCGTGCTCGACACCGAGTTCGAAGGCTTCAAGCTCGACACCCAGTATTCGGTCTACAGCCACAAGAACCGTGCCAATTCGGATGTTACGGGCGCACTGGATGCTCGCGGCTTCCCCTATCCCAGCGGCACCACCACTGACGGCGGCACCTTCGACGCCACGCTTGCGTTCGGCACCAGCTTCGACGACGGCCGCGGCCGTGCGATGGGTTATGTCGGCTACCGCAAGATCAAGGCCGTGAACCAAGCTCGCCGTGACTACTCGGCTTGCGCCCTCTCGGCAAACGTTGCTGGCAGCGCCCGGCAGTATAGCTGCGGTGGTTCGCTGACCGGTCCTCAGGGCACGGTGTTCTACAACGACACGATCGATTCCGATGAAGACGGAGTGCCTGATTTGTTCACGTCGACCCTCGGCCAGTTCGGTCCGAACCGCACCCTG
>NZ_JAYPTL010000004.1:1481-2364 GCF_038133525.1 Erythrobacter sp.
CTGAACTACTTCCAGCGCCCCGACGAACGTTACACGGCCGGCGTCTTCGCGGACGATGAGATCAGCCCCGCGCTGCACCCGTACATGGAGTTCAACTTCATGGACGACCGCACGGTCGCCCAGATCGCTCCGTCGGGTAACTTCGGCAACACGCTTTCGCTCAACTGCGACAACCCGCTGCTGGGTGCCGCACAGCTGGCTGTGATCTGCGACAACGAAAACCTGCTCGTCAGCCCCGATCCGGCACGCGCATTCGATGTCGTTGGCAACACCGGTGAACCGGCTTTCGACTTCATCGATCCGTCGACCGGCAACACCTACAACCGTGGCTTCGCGCAGATCCTGCGTCGTAACGTCGAAGGTGGCCCGCGTCGTGACGACCTGCAGCACACCAGCTACCGCGCAGTCCTCGGTCTTCGCGGCGATCTGGGTTCGGCCTGGTCGTATGACGCATACTACCTGTATGGTCGCACGAACTTCGCGGAAACCTACACCAACGACGTTTCGGTGACCCGTGCAACCCGCGCTCTGGACGCCGTGCTCGATGCGAATGGCAACGTTGTGTGCCGCTCGACGCTCGATGGCAGCGATCCGAACTGCGTGCCCTGGGACATCTTCAACCCCGGTACGTCAGCACCGAGCGAAGCCGCGAGGAACTATCTCTCGATCCCCGGTCTTCAGCGCGGCGTGAACTCGACGCAGGTGGCTTCGGCCTATGTTTCGGGTGCACTGGGCGAATACGGCGTGCAGTCGCCGTGGGCCTCTGAAGGCGTCGGCATCGTAATCGGTGGCGAATACCGCAAGGAGAAGCTCGACTTCTTCTCGGACGTCACCTTCCAGACCGGCGATCTTTCCGGTCAGGGTGCTCCGACGCTCCCGGTTG
>NZ_JAYPTL010000004.1:2374-7052 GCF_038133525.1 Erythrobacter sp.
GCGATCGTTCTGGATAGCTTCTTCAGCGAATTCACCATCACCGGTGGCTATCGCTATTCGGACTACAGCACCGGCGCGACGACCGACACCTACAAGATCGAAGGTGAACTGGCTCCGATCGATGACATCCGGTTCCGTGGCGGCTACAACCGCGCGGTCCGTGCTCCGACGGTACAGGACCTCTTCGCTCCGCAGCGTGTCGCTCTCGACGGTTCGACCGATCCGTGCGCAGGCTTCACCATCACCGCCGCTGACGTTGGGTGTATTGCCCAAGGCCTGCGTGTCGGCCAGACCGTGGCGCCGAACCCGGCTTCGCAGTACAACGGCCTGATCGGTGGTAACCCTGACCTGGTTCCGGAAGTCGCCGACACCTACACCGTCGGTGTGGTGCTGACCCCGACCTTCCTGCCTGGCTTCACCGCCAGCGTCGACTACTTCAACATCAAGGTTGAAGGGGCGATCCAGGGCATCGGTGCTGACACCATCCTTGAAGAATGTACCACTCGCGCCGATCCGTTCTTCTGCTCGCTGATCAATCGTGACGGCTCCGGCTCGCTGTGGCGCACCTCGGGTGGCTACGTGACCGACCTGTCGCAGAACATCGGTAAGCTGAAGACTGCAGGCGTGGACGTTCAGCTGGGCTATTCGCGTCAGATCGGCAATGCCGGTCGCCTGAGCTTCAGCTTTGTCGGCACCTGGCTTGACGAGCTGAACTCCAACCCGGGCGTTCCGGGCGTGGATGACATCGACTGCGTCGGCAAGGGCGGTAACGTCTGTGGCGTACCGAGCCCCGAGTGGCGTCACCAAGCCCGCGTCGGCTTCGACTTCACGAGCGGTTTCGGTGCCTCGCTGCGCTGGCGCCACTTCGACAGCGTCGAGCTCGATGGCGGTCGTCCGGGTGCGGATGGTTTCCCGTCACGCGACTACCTCGACCTGGCATTCACCTTCGAAGTGGGTGACCACTACGACTTCCGTCTGGGTGCGAACAACATCCTCGACAAGTCGCCGCCGCTTACCGGTTCGCAGGCCTGCCCGGCCGGCTTCTGTAACGGCAATACCTACGCGCAGGTGTACGACGCCATTGGTCGTTACCTCTACGCTGGTGTGACGCTTGAATTCTAAGCTTCACCGACGATAAACAGGGAATGGCGGGCCTTCGGGTCCGCCATTTTCGTTTGGGGCATGCCCCTGCAAGAGTACGAAGCTTTGGTGAATCGTAGCGAAGCCCTGATCCTGGCAACCAATCTCGCCGGAGAGGACAGCCAAACCGCGTTTGCGAATGGCATTCGCTTGCTTCGTGGCGATCATCCGGAAATACTGCTTCCGGCAGCTCGCCAGTTGGCGACGAAATATCCTTCAGACGCTAGAATGCACCAGCTCCATGGGTTGGCGGCACGCGCAGCACAGCATAGCGGTGAAGCCTGCGGCGCGTTTGGCATCGCGGCGCGGCTGGCACCTGGTGATCCTTTGATCGCACATTCGCAGGCACGCTCCGCGCTCGAGGCGGGCTGGAACTCGCTTGCATTGTTTGAGAAGGCCGCAGCGCTCGCACCACAGGATGGCTCGGTCCTTCTGGGCCTTGCTGCGGCGCGACTGCATGACCAATCTGCGCAGGCGGCAGTCGAAATGCTCGATGCGCTGATCGAGGCCAACCCGCTTTGGATCGATGGACATCGCGACCTGGCACGTGTCCGCGCCCAGCTCGGTTTGGATCCCGGTGCCAGCCTCTCAAAAGCTCTGCGTCAGCATCCGAGCGAGGCCGAACTCCATTTCCTGAAGATTGCCATCGCGCTTGAAGCGGCCAATCCGGAGCATGCTCAACTAGCAATCCAAGAAGCAAAGAGTCGGCTTGGTGAAAACCCTCGCCTGACGCTGCTTGAAGCCCATGTCTATTCTGAACTCGGAAACGTCACCAAGGCCGACCGATTGTTTGCGACGCTCGAAGGCGACCAGTCGATTGCCGTCGCGTCCCTCTATGCGAGACATCTCCTTCGAGCCGGGCAACCAGACCGGGCCACCCTTCTCTTGGAACCGCTGGTAGCAGAAGACTACGATCACCTACTTTGGCCATATCTTTCGCTTGCTTGGCGCCTGACCGGTAGCGCCGAGTGGGCCCAGCAAGAGGGCGATGATAGCTTCGTTGGAGTTTACGATCTTGCCGACCGGATCAAAGATCTCGAAGGCTTGATCGACCACGTGCGCCGCCTTCACTTCGGTACGGCGCAGCCACTAGATCAGTCGGTAAGGGGTGGAACCCAGACAGACGGCAACCTGTTGCTCCGCGAAGACGCAGCAGTGAAGGAACTCAGAAGCCTGATTGTCGAGACGGTTGAACATCACGTCGCCCAGCTTCCACCCCATATTGGACCTCATCCAACTCGCATCCAAGACCGGAGCCCCATTCGATTTTCCGGGTCGTGGTCAGTCCGTCTGCAGGACGCCGGCTTTCATACTGATCATGTCCATAGCAAGGGCTGGGTCAGCTCGGCTCTGTATCTGGCTTTGCCGCCTACAGTAACCGATGGCTCATCCGGGCGCTGCGAGCCGCACGCCGGATGGCTGTCACTGGGGGAATCTCGCGACCTCGTCCCCCAACTGGAGCCTCTACGGTTGATCCAGCCCAAGGTTGGTCGCCTCGTCCTGTTCCCTTCCTCTATGTGGCATGGTACGCGCCCCTTCCCGTCCGGCGAACGGATGACAATCGCCTTCGACATCGCCCGCCCCACACAAGATCAGAGTGGTAATTGAACATGAATGCCCCCGTCCCTCCGCCAGCGGACCTGATGCAAGCAATGGCGCGCACGCGCGTTGGGGATTTCATTGGCGCACTCTCAATCGTACAGCGGGCTTTGCCTCTAGCGAGCGATCGGGCCCCTTACCTGGCGCTGGGTGGGCTAGTCGCCCTCCGCATGGGTTCCCCCACCCAAGCGATTCCTTTCCTGAGGGAGCTGATTGAGATCAATCCATCGGATCAGCCAAGCAAGAACAATCTCGCAGCGGCACTGGTGCAGGTCGGCGACCATGCAGGCGCCATGGAATTGGCGAAGGACTCAAACATCCCGGCGCTCGCGCGGATCGAAGGGTTCATTCATCAATCGCGGGGCGACTACGAGCTGGCGGCAAATGCCTATCGTCGTGCAATAGCAGGCGATCCCGCAGACCTCGCTAGTCTCAACAACCTGGGCAATGTCCTGGCGGAAACACAGCATGTGGACGAAGCCATCGACGCCTATGAAAAAGCGATTACGCTCGCACCCGCGGATATCCAGATCTATCTCAATCTCGCTGAGCTTCTGCGAATGGCAGATCGTGGGCCTCCCCGGCTCAAAGTCCTGCAAGACGCGCACAGGATCGCTCCGGAAAACATCAGGGTCCTGGTGGATCTGGGCATGGCATATGCGCACGTCGACGATCTAGATAATGCAATGGAGACCTATCGACGGGCGATCGAGCTTACCGACGGTTTCGGCGAGGCTCATATCGAATATGGAATGATCCTGGAGAATCTAAATCGAACCGATGAGCTTGCCGCGCTCGTTGCCAGCTTCAAAGGCGGTGATGTGCCTCCCGAAGCGACCTTTTTGCTGGCTTGGGAAGCACGGCGTTCGGGGAACTATGAGGAGGCATCGCGTCTCGCTGACTCGATTCCCGAAACCGTGCTCCCAATGCGACGCTGGCACTTGGTTGGAGGAATAGCGGATCGGCTCGAAGATTCCGAAAAGGCGTTTGCGGCATTCGAGAAGATGAATGAGTCGGCCGTGGCCGAGGCGCGCCCCAGACATGGCCTGACCTACCGCGAAACAGTCGAAAGAGATCTCTCATTGTGGAATGAAGCCTGGGCTTCATCCTGGACCGATCTTCCGTTCCCTGAAGATGGGCGTCGTGATCCTGTTTTCCTCGTTGGTTTTCCGCGCTCCGGCACGACGCTGCTGGATACCATGCTCATGGGCCTGCAGGAACTTTGTGTCCTTGAGGAACGCCCGATGATGGCGCAGCTCGTAAAGATTACAGAGTCAGATGACATCGCCCAATATGATGCGGCGCGGGTTGCCGAACTTCGCGAATCCTACTTCGCTTCTGCTTTGAGTGAGGGTTGGGACGGTACACGTTGGCTGGTCGACAAGCACCCCCTCAACATGCAGCGAGTACCATTGATCAAGCGCCTGTTCCCACAGGCAAAAATTATTCTTGCGGAGCGCCATCCCTATGATGTGGTGCTCAGTTGCTTCATGGCGAACTTCACCCTGAACTTCGCCATGCGCAGCTTTACAAACCTCGACGAGGCTGCGCGGACCTACGATGCGGTATGGCGGGCCTGGCATCGCGGCATCGAGCTCTTCTCGGTAGATTGGCAGCCCGTGCGCTATGAGCGACTGGTCGTCGAGCCTCGCGCTGAGCTGGAGCCGATCGTTTCATGGCTCGGCTTGAACTGGGACGATCGGCTGTTGGACCACACAACGACCGCGCGCGAGCGCGGTCGGGTGAGGACTGCCAGCTATTCTCAGATTGGTGAAGCACTCTACACCCGCGCCAGCTATCGGTGGGAGCGCTATGCCAATTATCTCGAGCCTGTGATGCCGACGCTTGAGCCTTGGGTCCAACGAATGGGATATGCGAAGACCATCTGATTCAGCGCCTCTAGCCAAGAAGTTTGACCAAGGTGGCAGTCGCGTCTTTG
>NZ_JAYPTL010000004.1:7062-7437 GCF_038133525.1 Erythrobacter sp.
ACCCAAAACGAAGAGAGCCGACTCGCAAAAGACGAGCCGGCTCTCTTCGCAAGATTACCCGATAGTTAGGGGCTGGATCTTACTGCCCCGCCTTGTAACGAGTGTTCTGAACACGTTCGATGTCTCGGCGATCGGCGGCCCGTTCAGCCTCCCACTGCCGACGGGTTTGGCAACGCTTGGTTGAACCCAAACGCGAGCCAAGAATTTTTTCGGATCGGCACACGACCTTATCGAGATCCGGATCTTCCTTCTCACCTTCCACAGCAGCATCCTGACCCGTCGCTGCCGTGTCGTCCGCGGCGGGTTGTGAATCCTGCGCGACAACTGGGGCGGAAACAACAAGCAAAGCTATGGCCGAAGAAGCAAGAATTCTCA
>NZ_JAYPTL010000004.1:7447-40963 GCF_038133525.1 Erythrobacter sp.
TCCAATCCAATATCTAGTTTTATTCCAAACACTAAGCATATCCCATAGCGATCAGGAATGCCATCGAAAATCAGTATTATCTTCGTACTGGATTTCGCTGGATAAGCAGATATCGTTACATCGAAGGCAAAAAAGCCATGCAGGAGAAAATCGTGAGTTTCAGAGGTTACGCGGGCCGAGCCGCTCTAACGGCTGCCGTCATCATGGCCGCCTCTCTCGGTGTACCTGCTTCTGCGCAAGACGAGCAGGCTGAAAACTCCTATCTCGCTGCGCTGAAGGCCTGTCAGCAAGAGCAGGACTCGGCCGCCAGGCTCGCATGTTTCGATGCCGCCGCTGCCACAATCGTCGGAGCTAGCGAAACGGGCGACCTGCGCCTTGTGGACCGCGAGGAGGTTCGCAAGACGCGCCGGAAGTTCTTCGGCCTATCCCTTCCCGATTTCGGCATCTTTGGTAAGCGTGACAAGGATGGCGAGGATCAGGACGAGATCAAGGAGCTCGAAACCAAGATCGTATCCGTCTCCGGCTCCTACGCAAACGGTTACCTTATTCGCACCACCGAAGGTGCGGTATGGCGAATTGATGATGTTCCAAAGCGATTGCTGGAACCCAAGACCGGGGACACTGTGCTTATCAAGAACGCCGCGCTTTCCTCATATTTTCTGCGAATTAACGGCCAGGCCGGCGTCAGGGGAACTCGAATTCGATAGGCTCTCCGTCGCGGCGGAATGCCGAAGATTCCACAATACAGCAAAAGATTGGAATAATTTTGCCGCCGGACGAAAGTTCGGCGGCAAACCTGTTGCAAATCGGTGACCTACCCGACCCGAAGTTCGCTATTTTGTCGTTTTCTGCCCCGCTTCCCTTGCCACAGGATGAACGGGTTGCTTTTATGTCTCTCATCATGCCGGTTGGGTCCGGCTTGAACTGTGGGGACTGAAATTCATGAAAAAGACGACTTCCACCTTTGGTGGACGGGCCGCGCTCTTTAGTAGTGCAGGCTTGGCTGCCATTTCGCTGACGATTGCGACACCTGCTTTCGCGCAAGATCAGGATGCCGCGGATGAAGCCGCTGCCGACGAATCGATCACTGAAGATACGGCAGAGAGCTTCGACGGCGCGATCCTGGTCACCGGTACGCGCATTGCGCGACCGACCCTTTCTTCTCCCGTCCCCGTGACCACGGTGTCGGCGGCTGAATTGACGGACAATGGCGATACTTCGCTGGGTGACGCGCTCAACGATCTGCCCTCGCTCCGTTCCACCTTCAGCCAGGGCAACTCGACCCGCTTCATCGGCACCGCCGGCCTCAACCTGCTCGACCTTCGTGGCCTGGGCACCAGCCGCACGCTGGTTCTGGTCAACGGCCGCCGCCACGTGACGGCTTCGCCGGGCGATTACCTGGTCGACGTCAACACCATCCCGGTCGACTTGCTCGAACGCGTCGACGTGGTGACCGGCGGTAATTCCGCAGTCTACGGTTCGGACGCAGTTGCCGGTGTCGTCAACTTCGTCCTGAAGCGCGACTATGAAGGTATCTCGCTCAAGGGTCAGGCCGGCGTCTCCTCGCGCGGCGATCGTGAGAACTACTTCCTTGCAGGCGTTTACGGCAAGAACTTCGCTGATGGCCGCGGCAATGTCGCGGTGGCAGTTGAATATGCCAAGTCGGAACCGCTGTATTTCCGCGAACGCGATGGCCTGACCGGCGCCTATAGCGGCCGCTGCCAGTACAACAACGTTGGCGACAGCCAGTCCGACGAAGGCCCGTTCGGCTCTGACGGCATCCCTGATCTTGAACCGGTCTGCGGCATCCGCAACGGTTCGATTTCGGACGGTGGCACGATCGGCGGCCTGGGCCAGGGCCAGTTCCTGCGCTTCGACAGCAATGGCAACGTCTTTGTCGACGTGCCCGATCAGTTCCTGCCCTTCAGCGGCAATGTGATCGGCGGCAACGGGTCGACCCTGCGCAACACTGGCCAGCTTGCCGCCGGCCTGGAACGCATATCGGTCAACCTGCTGGCGCACTTCGAACTGAGCGAAGCCTTCGTCCCGTTCGTCGAAGCCAAGTATGTCCATGTCGACGCACTTCAGGAAGGTCAGCCGAGCTTCTTCGTTGGCGGCCCGGACTCGTTCTTTGGCGGCCCGGCAATCCGCTGCGACAACGCGTTCCTGAATGCCCAGGCGCTCTCGACGCTCCAGAGCTATGGCCTGTGCGCGACCCCGACTGGCCGCATTCCGCTCAGCCGCTTCAACATCGACTTCGGCGGCCGCGGCGAAATCCACGATCGTGACACCTATCGTATCGTTGCCGGTGTCGAAGGCACCTTCAACGAAGACTGGCGCTACGAACTGTCGGTCAACTATGGCCGTCTCGAGACCAAGCTGGATTCACTGAACAACCTCCTGCTCTACACGCAGGATGGCAACAACCTTGCCGGGTTCAACCTTGCGGTTGACGCGGTCCGCGATGCCAATGGCAACCCGGTCTGCCGCATCAACGTCGATGCAGATCCGAACAACAATGACCCGGCCTGTGTGCCGATCAACGTTTTCGGCTTCGGTGCGCCTAGCCAGGCTGCCCTGGACTATGTGAACACAACGGGCCATCGTGAAGAAACGGCGGAAGAATTCGACATTCTTGCCACGGTTTCGGGCGATCTGTCGCAGCTGTTCGAACTTCCCGGCGGTCCGATCGCTTTCGCCCTGGGCGCGGAATACCGTTCGGAAAAGGCCTACAGCGCCTTTGACGAGCTAACCGCAAGCGGTGCCACCTTCCTCAACGCGATCCAGCCCTTCGATCCGCCGAAGCTGACCGTGAAGGAAGCTTTCGGCGAGATCAGCATTCCGCTGTTGGCGAACGTGCCGCTCGCGGAAGAACTGACCGTAAGCGCCGCCGGCCGTGTATCGGACTACAACAATGCAACTGGAACGGTGTATGCTTACAACGTCCAGGGCATTTACGCTCCGGTCCCGGACATTCGCTTCCGCGCTGCCTACGCAACCTCGGTTCGTGCACCCACGCAAAGCGATCTCTACTCGCCGCAGTCACAGAACTTCGCGTTCATCGCGGATCCCTGTGACCAGGCGACCGGTGCGATCAATACCGATCCGAACCGCGTAGCCAACTGCGCCGCGGCCGGCGTCCCAACCACAGCCAATGCCGCACTCGTGGCAGCCTGTGCGGGCACGTCCTTCGCAGTGGCACTTGGCGACCCTTACACCAACTGTACGGCCCGTACCTCGTCGACCGGCTTCCTTTCGGGCGGTAACCCCGCACTGGTCGAAGAACGCGGCAAGTCGCTGACCGTAGGTGTTGTGGTCGAACCGCGGTTCATTCCTGGTCTGAACTTCACCGTCGACTACTACCGGATCAAGGTGAACAGCCTGATTTCGACCCTGACGGCCCAGACCATCATCAACCAGTGCTACAGCGACGCCAACGGGCTCAACAATCCGTATTGCGCCAACGTCAACCGTGACCCGTCGACCGGACTGTTCGTCTATCCGGCGACGATTTCGGGTGGTGTGAACTTCGCTACGCAGAAGACCGAAGGCATCGACTTCGACCTTCAGTACAACCACACCTTCGACAATGGTCACAAGCTGCGCTTCCGCGGCATCGCGACCTACCTGATCACACTGGACAACTATCTGAACCCGGTGGATCCAGAAGTGCCGAACCGTCAGCGGAGTGAGCTGGGCGACCCGAAGTGGGCCGCTTCGACGAACTTCAACTACGACTTCGGCGCTGTCGACTTCACCTGGTCGATGCGTTACCTCGGTGTGCAGACCAAGTCGGCCTATGAGAACGCGTTCTCCTACACTGGGCGTTGTCCGGCTTCGGGTGTCACGGGTTCTTCCGGCGGCACCTGTACTCCTGGCGAACTCACCCGCCTGGACCCCGCAAACGCGGACCAGTACGAGGATCCGACCTTCCCGGTTAAGATCTACAACAACTTCCGGCTCAGCTTCGATGTTGAAGGTGGCTACAACTTCTACATCGGCGTCGACAACGCATTCGACGTACAGCCGCCCTTCGGGCAGTTGGGCACCGCCGGTGGCGATCCGTACGACACCTTCGGTCGCTACTTCTACGCAGGCTTCCGCCTCGAACTCTGATCGGTTTTTCTGATCAAATAAGAGGGCCCCGGGAAACCGGGGCCCTTTTTGTTGGGATCAGAAGTGTTGAGCGGGACTCCGGATCATCTCCCCGATCTCCAGTCCGTGCGCAGCATAGGTGCGTGGACGCCTGTACACACGATCCTGCCTTCAGAGGTTCACCGCACGCATATTATGAATCAAACCCTGTACCTTGGCTGCGTCCTCACTTGCATTGCCAGTTGCATCAAATGGATTCGCAATCGCGTCGAATCAGTAACTTATGAACGTTCACGGCGAGGGCAGTCACGATACTGGAGCCCTCAGCGGGGTCTTCGCACTACGAATCTGTTGCAATTCAGTAACCCTTGGGACTGGATAATCGCCAATCTAGCGCAACCGGCGCTCTACTCTCTTGCTACAGGAAGTAACCCTCGCTCATACTTCCTCGGCGAGCCGGTCAAGCCCGGATCGCACAATAATATTAGGGACGCATATTATGAAAATGAGACTTGCCGCCGTTGGTGGCCGGACCGCGCTATTTGCTAGCGCGGGAATTGCTGCGCTGTGCATTGCAACTTCAGCATACGCCCAAGAAGCCGAAACCGATGATGGTCCGACGACGAGCGCAGACGCTGCCCCCCAACCTTCGTCTGAAAACTCGATCATTGTCACAGGCTCACGAATTCGTCGACCTGAGCTGACCTCTGTTTCCCCGGTACTCAGCTTTTCGAGCGACAATATCTATAAGCAAGGTGAGAATAATGTCGGCGAGATCTTGAATGATCTGCCGGCCTTCCGCCAAACATTCTCACAGTCAAACCCCGGTCTTGGCATTGGAATTGCCGGGCTAAACTTGCTTGACCTCCGCGGACTTGGTGTTGAGCGTACGCTCGTTGTTGTGAATGGTCGCCGCCATGTTGCGGCAGACGTGCTGAACACGGCGTCAGCTGTCGATATTAATTCAATTCCGTCCGCTTTGATTGACCGGATCGATGTCGTAACCGGCGGCAGCTCAGCCGTTTACGGCTCGGATGCAATTGCAGGTGTCGTAAACTTTGTTCTTAAGAAGGATTACGAAGGGGTCGATGCCCGGGCGAACTTCGGGATCCCTGAATTCGGCGACGGCGCAAACTATGGTTTCTCCGTTGTTGCCGGTAAGAATTTTGCTGACGGTCGAGGCAATGTCACCATCGCGGCAGAGTACAGCAAGCAAGAGCGAATCTATGCCTCAGACATTCCGGAAGCGAGGCTGAACAATGGATTCTACCGGGTCGATGTCGATCCATCTGGTTCATCGTCAAATGGCATCCCAGATTCGGTCTTTGCTCGCGATATCCGAAGCGCGACGATTAGCCGCCGAGGATTGGTGGCATTCCCCCAGTCCGCGCCGCGCGCCGAATGTGGTGGTGCCGCCATCAACGGCACCCCTTTCAACTGCAGTTACATCTTTGAACCAGACGGAACTCTTGTACCTCAAACCTTCGTCGGCCGCAGGGGTACTTCGCAGTTCAGCGCTTTCCTGGGCGGCAACGGCCAGACTGGTCGCGAAGGTGTACAGAGCTCTATTCTGCCTGAACTTGAGCGATATTCGTTCAACATCCTTGCCTCCTTCGAGGTTTCGGATGCGTTCAAGCCGTTCATCGAAGCGAAGTATGTACGTGCAGACAGTATCGGATCAGCGGCAGGTCCGGCATTTGTGCAAGGCCGCTTTACCGGCGCGTTTAGCGGTGACCCGCGTGTCCGGGTGCGCTTGGACAACCCGTTCCTGAGTGCACAAGCGCGTCAAATCATCGAAACGGAATTGCTTGCATCCGGAAGGGTGAACGACCTGCTTGCTGGCGGCCCGATCAATCCCGCCGCGGTAGCAGACGGTTCGCAGCGGTTCACGGTCAATCGTAGCTTCGAAGACCTTGGCGCTCGCGACGCCGACATCAAGCGTGAGACCTGGCGCGCCGTTATTGGTGCACGCGGCGACATCTCATCGAACCTCAACTACGAAGTGTCCTTCAACTACGGTCGCTCGGAACAGACTGACACGGTCTTAGGGAACGTGTTCACTCAGCGCCTGTTGCTTGCACTTGATGCCGGCATCGACCCCACTGATGGCCAGATAAAGTGCCGATCACAGTTCGATCCGACAGCTGCATTTGGACAGCCAGGAATCGATCCGACGACACTAGCGGGGGACATCGCTGCATGTGTGCCCTACAACCCATTTGGACTTCCGGACAACAGCGCTGCACGGGCTTATATCACCGCTGACGCAGGGACCTTCGGCCGTTTGGAACAGTACAACGCCGTGGCGTTCATTTCGGGCGATACCCGAGGGTTGTTCGAGCTTCCCGGCGGGCCCATTGGGTTTGCCCTGGGTGGCGAATACCGCCGGGACGAGGCTTTCTTCCAGGCCGATGATGCGATCGAGAGGAACCTCACTTTCACGAATCCGCTTCCGTTGTTCGATCCGGAACCTTCCGAGGTTTACGAAGCCTTCGGGGAAGTAAACCTGCCGATTCTCACGGACCGGCCGTTCTTCCACGAGCTATCACTATCTGCTGCGGGCCGGATTTCCGATTACAGCGGTGCAGTGGGGACGGTTTACGCTTACAATGTCGGGGGCCGTTGGTCGCCAGTGCCGGATGTTGCGTTCCGCGCCCAGTATGCTCGTGCAGTTCGAGCACCAAACTACACCGAAACTTCGGGTGAACCTTCGCAGACTTTCTTCAACTCGTTCCGTGATCCTTGCGGTTCGAACCAAATTGACCAAGGTTCTGCGAACCGCCGGCGGAACTGTGAAGCTGATCTTGGTGCGATCTTGAACGATCCTGCGTATCAGCAGTTTGCAAACGCGGCCGTTTCGGTCGAGGGCCGCAACGGTGCCAACCCGAACCTGTTTGAAGAAAAATCGGATTCTTGGACGGTCGGTGCCGTCTTCCAACCAAGCTTCATCCCCGGACTTGCGGTCACGGCCGACTACTATAACATTGAAGTCAAGAACGTGATTACAGCGGTAGGTGGTCAGACGATCGTCAATGTCTGTTACGACCTTCCGGACTTAAACAACCAGTTCTGCGGCAACTTCCAGCGGAACCGCGATCCGTCCGGGCCCAATCAGGAGGTTCCTGGACAGATCGTTCAGGGGTCACTGCTGCAGTCACCGCTAAACTTTGCAAGCCGCAAGCGTGAAGGCATCGATTTTGATGTGTCGTATCGTCGTGCGATTGGTGATGATACTTTCATCAATGCTCGCCTGATCTACACTCATGTCTTCACCTCGAGCAATTTCCAGGATCCGACCAATCCGGAATTTGAAGATCGAATACTGTCAGAACTGGGCGATCCAAAGGATGCGTTCAATTTTGATCTTGATCTGACCTTCGGCCCATTCACGGTTGGGTATGGTGCCCGCTACATCGGGCCGCAGTTGACGAGCGCGTACGAGGATCAGTTCCCGCTCAATGGGAACCCACCTCAAAACCCTGACGTGGACGACCGGTTGGTCTATCCGGAAGTCTTGTACCATGACATCCGCGTGGCATGGCAGTTCGAGAACTCGAAGGGCGAAGACACCTTTGAGTTCTCACTAGGCGTCGACAACTTCCTGGATAAGCGGCCTCCGCTAGGTGTGCTTGGCACCGGTGGTGGAAGCGCGATCTTCGATCCGATTGGTCGCCGCTTCTTTGCTGGTGCACGTGCCAAGTTCTAAGTAGCTTGCCGCAAACTCGAAGGGCCCCGGGAAACCGGGGCCCTTTTTGTTGGGGGGTCCTGAACGATAGGCGGACCGCAGGCCCGCCGGGCGGTCAGCCCACCTTCATTGCCAATGCGCCATCGCCTTCATCGATGTGCACGGTCGAGCCGTCGGGCACCTCGCCGCGCAGGATCTTGTCTGCCAGCGGGTCCTGCAAGTAGCGCTGCACCGCCCGCTTGAGCGGCCGCGCGCCGTAGACCGGGTCGTAACCCACACGGCCGAGCCACTTCTTCGCGCCATCGGTAAGGTCGAGCACGATCTTGCGATCCTTGAGCAGCTTCTGCACGCGATTGACCTGGATATCGACGATCGGCGCCATGTGTTCCTGGCCGAGGCGGTGGAACAGGATGATCTCGTCGAGCCGGTTGAGGAACTCGGGGCGGAAGTGCCCGCGTACCACATCCATCACCTGCGTCTCGACGCTCTCGACGTCCTGCCCATCCTCGAGATTGGCGAGGTACTGGCTGCCGAGGTTCGACGTCAGGATGATCAGCGTATTGGTGAAATCGACCACGCGCCCCTGCCCGTCGGTCAGTCGACCGTCGTCGAGCACCTGCAGAAGTACATTAAACACATCCGTGTGGGCTTTCTCGACCTCGTCGAACAGCACGACCTGGTAGGGGCGGCGACGGACGGCTTCGGTTAGGACCCCGCCCTCTTCATATCCAACATAGCCCGGAGGCGCGCCGATCAGGCGGGCGACCGCGTGCTTCTCCATGAACTCGCTCATGTCGATGCGGACCATCGCCTGGTCATCATCGAACAGGAAGCCGGCCAGCGCCTTGGTCAGCTCGGTCTTGCCGACGCCGGTGGGGCCGAGGAAGAGGAACGAACCGAGCGGCCGATTGGGGTCCTGCAGGCCAGCACGCGCGCGGCGCACGGCCTTGGACACGGCATCGATCGCCTGCGCCTGGCCAATCACCCGCTTGCCGAGGATTTCCTCCATCTGCAGCAGCTTCTCGCGCTCGCCCTCGAGCATCTTGTCGACCGGGATACCGGTCCAGCGGCTGACGACGCCGGCGATATCATCCTCGGTCACTTCCTCGCGCAGCAGCGCATTCTCGGTCTGGCCAGCGGCTTCGTTGAGCTTCTTCTCAAGCTCGGGAATCTTGCCGTATTGCAGCTCGCCCGCCTTGGCGAGATCGCCGGTGCGCTGCGCCTGCTCGAGCTCCAGCCGCGCCTGGTCGAGCTCTTC
Source organism: Erythrobacter sp. (assembly GCF_038133525.1). Lineage (GTDB taxonomy): Bacteria > Pseudomonadota > Alphaproteobacteria > Sphingomonadales > Sphingomonadaceae > Qipengyuania. Next base: position 16,486 of record NZ_JAYPTL010000004.1, read on the forward strand.
CTTGATCCGCGCCTCGGCGTGGATCTTGTCGCGCTCGTTCTGCCAGCGGGTGGTCAGCTCGCTCGACTGCTGCTCGAGATCGGCAAGCTCCTTGCGCAGGGTCTCGAGACGGTCCTTGGACGCGTCATCGCTCTCCTTCTGCAGCGCCTGTTCCTCGATCTTGAGCTGGATGATCCGGCGGTCGAGCTTCTCGATCTCCTCGGGCTTGCTCTCCACTTCCATGCGGATGCGCGAAGCGGCCTCGTCCATCAGGTCGATCGCCTTGTCGGGCAGGAAACGGTTCTGGATATAGCGGTTGGACAGCTGCGCCGCCGCGACGATTGCGCCATCGGTGATGCGCACGCCGTGGTGCAGTTCATACTTGTCCTTGATCCCGCGCAGGATGCTGATCGTATCCTCGACGCTGGGCTCGCCGATGAAGACGGCCTGGAAACGCCGCTGCAGCGCGGGGTCCTTCTCGACATACTTCTGGTATTCGTCGAGCGTGGTCGCGCCGATGCAGTGCAATTCGCCGCGCGACAGCGCCGGCTTGAGCAGGTTCGAGGCATCCATGCTGCCTTCGCTGGCGCCCGCACCAATCAGCGTGTGCATCTCGTCGATGAACAGGATGATCTGGCCTTCGGCGCCCTTTACCTCGTCGAGCACGGCCTTGAGCCGTTCCTCGAATTCGCCGCGATACTTCGCGCCCGCAATCAGCGAACCCATGTCGAGCGCCATCAGCGTGCGGCCCTTGAGGCTGTCGGCCACGTCCCCATTGGCGATGCGCAGCGCCAGGCCTTCGGCGATCGCGGTCTTGCCGGTGCCGGGTTCGCCGATCAGCGCGGGGTTGTTCTTGGTGCGGCGGGCAAGGATCTGCACCGTGCGACGGATTTCCTCGTCACGACCGATGACGGGATCGAGCTTGCCGTCGCGCGCGGCCTGGGTCAGGTCGCGGGCATATTTCTTCATCGCGTCATAGGCGTTTTCGGCGCCTGCACTGTCGGCGGTACGCCCGCCGGTTGCTTCCTGGATCGCCGCCTCCAGCGCCTTGGCATCGACATTGGCGGATTGCAGCGCCTTGCCGGCATCGCCGCCCGAAAGCGCGAGCGCCTGCAACAGGCGCTGGACCGGGACGAAGCTGTCGCCCGCCTTCTGCGCGAGCTGTTCAGCCTGGTCGAGCACGCGCACGGCATCATTATCGAGGCCGGGGGTCTGCTGCGCGCCACCACCCGAAACCGCGGGTATCTTGCCCAGCGCCATGTCGACATCATTGACCGCAATCCCGGCATTGCCGCCCGCACGCTGGATCAGCTGCGCAGCCATGCCCTCGCCGTCTTCCAACAGCGCCTTGAGGATGTGGACTGGCGAAATCCGCTGGTGATTCATGCGGATCGCAACGGTCTGCGCGCTCTGGAGGAAGCCCTTGGCGCGATCGGTGAACTTTTCGAGATTCATGCAAACACCCCAAACCTGAATTACCGCCCGGATATGGTGTGGCGATAATGCAACACAAGCCCTCCCCGCCAAATTTTGCGAGGTGTGTTAGTCGAATATAGGGGTAGCCCAGATTTTGGCCAGACGGAGGTGAAAATTTTCCGACTTGCTTGGAGATTGACTGTCCCGCCGTGTCGCACAAGGATGCGGCATGACCGCATTCGACGACTGGCGCGCCCGCTCTCCCTTCTATGACGAAAGCCACGAGGCGCTGTCCGCCAGCGTCCGCCGTTTCGTCGAGCGCGAAATTGCGCCCTACGTGGATCAGTGGGAGGCGGAAGGCGAATTGCCGCGCGAGTTGCATCGCAAGGCGGCCGAAGCGGGCATCCTGGGCCTGCGCTATCCCGAACAATATGGCGGGCACGAGGAAGGCTTCGACATCTTCCACTCGCTGGTGGTGACCGAGGAACTCGCGGCCTGCGGCGCCGGCGGTGTCGGCGCCTCGCTGATGACCCATGGCATCGGCCTACCTCCGGTCCTTGCGCTCGGCTCCGACGAATTGAAGCAACGCGTGGCCCCGCCGGTACTCGCGGGCGAGAAGATCATCGCGCTTGGCATCACCGAGGCAGGTGGCGGTTCGGACGTCGCCAACCTCAAGACCACCGCGCGGCGCGAAGGCGACCATTACGTCGTCAACGGCGGCAAGATGTTCATTACCAGCGGCATGCGCGCCGACTGGCTGACCTGCGCGGTGCGCACCGGCGGCCCCGGGGCGGGCGGCATCTCGCTGCTGCTGATCGACATGGCGAGCGAAGGCGTCGAACGCACCCGGCTCGACAAGATGGGCTGGCGCTGCTCGGACACCGCGGCGATCCATTTTTCCGACCTGCGCGTCCCCGCCGAAAACCTGATCGGGCCCGAAAACGGCGGCTTCATCGGGATCATGCGCAATTTCAACGGCGAGCGGCTGGGCATGGCCATGGGCTGCTGCGCCTATGCGCGTGTAGCGATGGCCGAGGCGGCGGAATGGGCGCAACAGCGCGAAACCTTCGGCAAGCCGCTGGTCGGCCACCAGTCGATCCGCATCAAGCTGGCCGATATGGAGCGCCAGATCGAAGCAACGCAGGCCTGGGTGGACCTATGCGCCTGGCAGGTACGCGAGGGGCGCGATCGCCCGGCCGATTTCGCCATGCTCAAGGTGCAGGCGACACGCATGCTCGAAGCCGTCGCGCGCGAGGCCGCACAGGTACTCGGCGGGGCGAGCTACATCACCGGCAGCAAGGTCGAGCGGATCTATCGCGAGGTGCGCGTCAATGCGATCGGCGGCGGGAGCGAGGAGATCATGCTCGACCTCGCCGGACGGCAGCTATTCGGCGGGAGTCGCTGAGACTTCGAGCCCCGGCACCATCACCGAGCGGCCACCGCCGAAATCCTCGCGCAAGACGATCAGGCCCTGGCGCTCGAGATGGTCGAGCAGGCGACGGATGCGCCCTGGCGAACTGGTGCCATAGGCCCGTCCCAGCTCATCTTCGTCCACGTCGGCCTCGCCGCCGCTCGCAGTCTTGGCCAGCACCAGGAAGGGTGCGAGCAGGTCGTCTTCCACCCCGCGCGCGAGCTGCATGATCCGCTCGCGCAGGTCCGCATCGAGCAGGTCGAGACCCGCCCCTGCCATGGCGAAGCGACGGCGGAAGGTTCCCATGTCGGGCATCGGCCCGATGATCCGTTCACGCCGGCAGCGTGAGAGGAAGGTCTGATACTGCGCGCTGGCCGACTGGAAGGCGATGCCTTCCTCCGCAGCCAGCGTGGCGATGATCGTGTCGATCTGCTGCGCCACGGCCGAGGTGTCGACGGGCGCGCGCGGCGCCTCGACCTGGCGTTCCTCGGCATGGGCGATCGAATCCTCGACATCTTCCCAGCGCGGCGGGGGTGGCGCAGGCGGCGGCGCCTTGGCGACTTCGCTCGCAAGGTCGCGGGTGAGCAGCGCTTCCATGTCGGCCGGTGCGGTTTCCGGCATCGCCATGAGTCCTTCGGCGCGTGCCTTGAGGCCCGACTGCACCGGCCCGATCTTCACCGCGACAGGCAACCGCGTGATTGCCGGTCCCAGCGCGAGGAAATGCCCGCGCTCGAGCTCGCGGATGCGTTCCGCCTGCCGCCGCTCCATGCCGAGCAGGTCGGCCGCGCGGACCATGTCGATATCGAGGAAGGTGCGCCCCATCAGGAAGTTCGAGGCTTCGGCCGCGACGTTCTTCGCCAGCTTCGCCAGTCGCTGCGTCGCGACGATCCCCGCCAGCCCGCGCTTGCGCCCGCGGCACATCAGATTGGTCATGGCGGAGAGCGTCATGCGCCGCGTGTCTTCCGCGATTTCGCCCGCTACCGCGGGCGCGAACATCTGCGCTTCGTCGACCACCACCAGCGCCGGAAACCAGTGTTCGCGCGGGGCATCGAACAGCGCAGTCAGGAACTGCGCGGCGCAGCGGATCTGCTGTTCGACCTCAAGCCCCTCAAGCGCCAGTACAACGCTCGCCCGATGTTCGCGGATACGGCGCGCCAGCGCCTCGATCTCGGCAGGCGAATAGGCCGCGCCGTCGATCACGATATGCCCGAAGGGTTCGGCCAGGGTGACGAAGTCGCCCTCTGGATCGATCACCACCTGCTGGACCATCCGCGCGCTCTCTTCAAGCAGGCGGCGCAGCAGGTGCGACTTGCCGCTGCCCGAATTGCCCTGGACGAGCAGACGGGTCGCGAGGAGCTCCTCGATATCGAACTCGACCGGCTTGCCGGACGCGTCGTTGCCGATGGTGATGCGGGCTGTCACGTATGTGGAGCTAGCGGGCCGAATCCCATTAACGAAATAGGCGGCGAGCGGTTTTACCCAACCGAAAGAGCCGCTTCCCGCCCCGCGCGAATCCCGCTAGGCCAGTTGCAAGAGAGGACTTGCCTGCATGCGTAAATGGTTAGGGCGCATTGGATTTGCGCTGGTTGTTGTATTGATCGTTGGTTTCGTGACCCTGGCAAGCTGGGAGCCCTTCTGGGCCAAGCGCGACACTATCCGGCTCTCGGATCAGGCCTACACTGCAGAGATCGTTCGCGACGAATTCGGCGTTCCGCACATCTATGGCAAGACCGATGCCGATGTCGCCTATGGCGTGGCGGTGGCGCATGCCCAGGACGATTTCGAAACGCTGCAGGATGTCATCGCCATGGCGCGCGGGCGCTATGGTGCCCTTGCCGGCGAGGATGGCGCCGCGGTCGACTATGTCTACCACCTGCTCGATGCGCGCGGCACGGCTGAACGGCATTACCCCAGCCTCCCCGCCGATACGCGGGCGCTGTTCGAAGCCTATGCCACCGGCCTGAACGACTATGCCAGGGACCATCCGGGCGAAGTACGCCTCGGCAATCTGTTCCCCGTCGACGGGACCGATATCGCCACCGGCTTCGCGCTGCGCCAGCCGTTCTTCTTCGGCCTCAACAACGTCATCGAGCCGCTGGTCGCAGGCACCGACCTCTTGCCCGAATTCGGCCCGCCGACACCCAAAGGTCAGCAGGCCCGCGCTTTCCCGCTGCCCTGGGCCGAAGACGGCGCCCTGTCGGGGTCGAACGCCTTTGCCATCGCCCCGCAAAAGTCGGGCGACGGAACGACCCGGCTGGTGTCGAACAGCCACCAGCCCTGGCGCGGCGGCGTCGCCTGGTACGAATTGGTCGTCGAAAGCGAGGAAGGCTGGCACTATGCCGGCGCCAACTTCCCCGGCAGCCCCTTTCCCTTCCTTGGTCATAACGAGGACCTGGGCTGGACCAATACCGTGAACCGTCCGGATATGACCGACGTCTACCAGCTGGTGATGGACGAAAGCGGCACGAAATACCGCCTGGGCGACAAGTGGTTGCCGCTTGAGGAAAGCAGCATAACCCTGCCGGTGAAACTGGGCCCGCTGGTGCTGCCGATCCCGCGCACGGTCTATCGTAGCGTGCACGGCCCGGTAATCCGCAACGACAAGGGCACCTTTGCGATCCGCTATGGCGGGATCGACAACATCGGCCAGCTCGACGCCTATTACCGGCTCAACAAGGCCAAGAGCCTCGATGAATGGCAGGCGATCCTGGCGCGGATGGACATCCCTTCGACCAATTTCATCTACGGCGATGCCAAGGGCAATATCGCCTATGTCTACAATGCCGCGATCCCCGATCGGCCCAAGGGATACGACTGGCGCGGCATCTTGCCGGGCGATGATGCCAAGGCGATCTGGAAGGGTCCCGTCGCCTATGAGGCGCTGCCCCGCTACATCAACCCGGCCAGCGGATGGCTCTACAATTCCAACAACACACCATTCACCGCGGCGGGCCCGGGCAGCGACCTGTCACCGGCCAGCGTGGCGCCCGAGATGGGGGTCGAACTCAAGCAGACCAATCGTTCGCACCGCGCGTGGAAGCTGATGAGCGAAGCTGCGGTGATCGACCTGCCGACCCTGAAGCGGATCAAGTACGATACAGGCTACACCCGCGAAGGTTATGTCGCCGATCTCTGGACGGAACTGGAGAAGCTACAGCTCGATCCCGCAAGCGAGCTGGGCAAGGCACGCCAACTGCTGATCGACTGGGATTTCGACGCCGATAGCAAGGGACCGGGTGATGCCTTGGCCCTGCTGATGATCAAGGATTTCATGTCGGCCGAATATCAGAACAAGCCGCTCCCCAATGTCCGGGAAAAGCTCGCCTGGGCTGTCGACCATCTGAAAGCACATTTCGGGCGCATCGACCCACCAGCCGGCGAGTTGCTGCGCCTGCGCCTGGGCAATGTCGACCTTCCGCTCGACGGGGGATCGGACACGCTGCGTGCCTCCACCACCTGGGACATCGCGGATGACGGTCGCCTGGCGGTCAAGCACGGCGACAGTTTCATCCAGTTCGTCGAATGGGCTCCGGGCAAACGGGTCAGTTCGCAGTCGATCCAACCCTTCGGTGCAGCCACCACACGGCCTGATTCCCCGCATTACACCGATCAGGCTGGGCTGTTCGTCCAGCACGGCTTGAAGCCGGTCCATTTCTGGCGCGAAGATGTGCTCGCCAACGCGACATCCCGCACCACCGTCACACACCGACCCAATCGTTAACAGGAGCCTCGATGCGCCCTCATCTTCTCAGCAGCCTCGCCGCGATCGCGCTTGTCGCCGGATCTGCCGCCTACGCTGAAACCTCGCAGCAGCCCGCACCCGAGGCCGAGGCTTCGACCCTCGCCGAGCTGGTCGAAAAGGTCGACATTCCCTATGAGAGTTTCACGCTCGACAACGGCCTGACCGTGCTGGTCCATACCGACCGCAAGGCGCCGATCGTGGGCGTCACCACCTATTACCGGGTCGGATCCAAGAACGAACCGCGCGGCCGCACCGGCTTCGCCCACCTGTTCGAACACCTCATGTTCGGCGGCAGCGAAAACGTCGAGAATTTCGACATACCGCTCGAGGCCGCAGGGTCGACCAGCACCAATGGGTCGACCAATTTCGATCGCACCAATTACGTCGAGACGGTTCCCACCGGCGCGCTCGACCTGGCGCTGATGATGGAAAGCGACCGCATGGGCTATCTGCTTGGCGCGATCAGCCAGGATAAGCTCGATAAGCAGCGCGGTGTCGTTCAGAACGAGAAGCGCCAGGGCGACAACCAGCCCTATGGCCTGACCTTCTATACGCTGCTCGAGGGCCTCTTCCCGGTCGGCCACCCCTATCGCCATTCGACGATCGGTTCGATGGCCGATCTCGACGCAGCGAGCCTGGGTGATGTGCGCAAGTGGTTCATGGACAATTACGGGCCAAACAATGTCGTGCTGTCGCTGACCGGCGATATCGACGCGGCAACCGCACGTCCGATGGTCGAAAAATGGTTCGGGGCGATCCCGCGCGGGCCCGAAGTGACCCCGGTGCAGGCAGCACCGGTGACGCTGGCGGCCGAAAAGACCCGCGAACTGATCGACCAGGTGCCGCAGACGCGCATCTATCGCGCCTGGACCGGCCCCAGCCTCAATCACGCCGACGCAGTGCCGCTGAGCATCGGGATGAGCGTGCTGGGCGGGCTTGCCAGCTCCCGGCTCGACAATGTGCTGGTGCGCGATGAGCAGCTGGCCACAGGCGTTAGCGCATTCAACTGGCAGTCCGAGCAGGTTTCGGTGCTGGTCGCCCAGATGGACATCAAACCCGGGGTCGATCGCGCAGCGGCCGAGAAGCGCCTCGACGAAGTGATCGCCGAAATGCTCGCCAAGGGTCCGACCGCGGACGAACTGACGCGCGCTGCCACCAGCCTGGTGTCGAATGAGATCGACGGCCTGGAACGCGTCGGCGGCTTCGGCGGCAAGGGTGCGACGCTGGCCGAAGGCCTGCTCTATTCGCAGGATCCCGCCTTCTACAAGTCCACGCTCGAGCAAGTCGCCGCGCTGAAACCCGCGCAGGTAACCGAGGCGCTGGGTCGCTGGATGACGCGCCCTGCCTACCGCCTGGCCATCGTACCCGGCGAACGTGTCGAAAGCGGCGCGACCATGGGCGGTTGGGGCGATGAAGGCAGCGTTGCCGCGCCACCACCCGATGCCAAGGCACCGATCGAGGTCACCCGCACCGGTCCGCCGCGCGAATTGCCAACGCCGCAGCCGGTCGGCCCGCTGACCTTCCCGACGGTCGAACGCGCCGAGCTCGAAAACGGGATCGAAGTCACACTGGCCCGCCGCACGGCGATCCCCAAGGTGGCCATCTCGGTCGAATTCGACGCCGGTTATGCCGCCGATGGCGCGGCCAATGCCGGTACCCAATCGCTGATGATGGATTTGCTCGAAGAGGGCACTACCAGTCGCAGCGCGGTCCAGATCGCCGAAGAGCAGGAGCGCCTGGGCGCAGAGATCGGCACGGGCAGCTCGCTCGATACCAGCTCGGTGTCGATGAACGCGCTCACCTCCAACCTGGCGCCATCGCTGGCACTGATGGCCGACATCGTGCGCAACCCGGCCTTCGCCGATACCGAGGTACAGCGCGTGCGTGACCAGCGGCTCGCCGAAATTGCCCAGCAGCTATCATCGCCCGGTGGCCTGGCCGGTCGCACGCTGCGCCCGATCGTGTTCGGCGAGAACCACCCCTATGGCTCGGTCGGATCGCTCGGCCTGGTACCGGTGGTCGAAGCGATCGGCCCGGCCAAACTGCGTGCCGAGCACCAGGCATGGATCCGGCCGGAGAATGCGAAGATCTTCGTCGTCGGCGACGTGACCATGGACGAGCTCAAGCCCCAGCTTGAGCGCGCCTTTGGCGACTGGCAGGGCACCGGCGAGGCGGCACCTGCCAAGGTCCTGGACGGCGCGATTCCCGCAGCCCAGACCCGGCTGGTGGTGATCGACCGGCCCAATTCGCCGCAGTCGGTGATCTACGCCGGACGCGTGCTGCCGATCACCGGCCCCACGCCCGATCTGGAATCGCTCGACCTGGCCAATGAAGTGCTCGGCAACGGTTTCCTCAGCCGCATCAACATGGTGATCCGCGAGGAAAAGGGCTGGAGCTACGGTGCGCGCAGCGGGGTCGATGACCCGGCCGGCCCGCGCCTGTTCACGATCAGCACCGCAGTCCAGTCGGACCGCACTGCGGATTCGGTCCAGCTGATCCTCGATATCGCGCGCGATTTCGCCAATAGTACGCAGGGGGTCGATGAGACCGAGTTCAATCGCGTGACCGACGGCAATATCCGCGGCCTGCCCAATCGCTTCGAAACCAATTTCCAGGTGCTCGGTGCGATCGAGGAGAATGATCGCCTTGGCCGGCCCGACGATTACTACACCACCCTGCCCGATCGCTATCGCGCGATTACCAAGGATGCGATCGATGCCGCCGCCCGGCAGTATCTCGGGCCCGACAATCTGACGATCGTCGTGGTCGGGGATCGCAAGCTGATCGACGAACAGCTGGGCAAGCTCGAGCTGCCCGTCACCTATCTCGCTGTTGACACGAGTGTCAGCAACGCGGATTAAGCGTCACCAAACCAACCTCAAGCGAAGAGAGGAAATGCCATGTCCGTAGCCGGTACCTATGAGACCACCGTCAAGAGCCCGATGGGCGACCAGAAGGGCACGCTGACCGTCAATCCCAGCGACGACGGCACCAGCTTCACCGGCTCGATGGCCGGCGGCATGGGCGCGATGGATATCCCGGACGGTTCGGTCGATGGCAACACCATCAGCTGGAAGATGAACATGACGGTGCCGATGCCGATGACGCTGACCTGCACTGCCACCATCGACGGCGACAACCTGACCGGCAAGGTCAATGCCGGCGCCTTCGGCGACATGCCACTGACGGGCACGCGCAAGGCCTGATTTGGCCAAGTAATGGTACGTCGAAAGGGCGCCGGGACTTTATCCCGGCGCCCTTTTGCTTGGTCGCGCGAAACTCGTGACAGGCACCGGACTTGTCAAACGGCGGGGTCTGTGGCCAATTCACAGTAACGAATCAGTGGTCGTATCCGGGTCTCGACAGAGACCGTCACGTCAGTCCTTCGGGGGAGTGTGAGGATGGCCACGTTACTTTCAAGACTCATTGGCACCGCTGGGGTCGCGGCACTTGTTGCCACACCCGTCCTGGCCGAGAAGGCCAATCAGCTCATCGATATCAACGGCTCCTATGGCCGGGATGCGGAATATGCTCTGCAGTCGCGCGGCTTCAGCCATGTCTCCACCAACAAGAAGTCGTCTGGCTACGTCTACAGCTATTGGTGGAACGAACGTGACGACAATTGCGTGCAGGTCGAAGTCTACAACGGTCGTGTTCAAACCATCAACGATGCCAGTGACCAGGATTGCGGCCATCACAAGGGCGGCAACGCAGCTGCGGCGGTCGGGGTCGTGGCCGGGGCGGCACTGCTTGGCGCCTTGCTGAGCCACAAGGGCAGCCACCACGACGACGGCCAGCATTCATCCGACCAGCAGGCCGAGGCGCAGTATGAGCGCGGTTATACCGACGGCCTGCACAATGCCGCCTATCACAACTACGATCGCTCCGATGCCTACTCGAACGGCTATTCCGCGGGCGTCGACCAGCGCAACGCCAACCTCTCGCACCATTCGGGGCGCGGCGGCTATGCACAGCATGTAGCGATCAACGATCTTGAGGGTGCGCGCGCGGCGGGCGGCATGGATGAACTCGAACGGCGCGGCTTCAGCCAGGTCGATAACTTCACTTCGGGCAATACGCGCTATTCGATCCAGTGGCGCTCTGCCTCGCAGCAATGCGTGCAGGTGACGATCGCCGATGGTCATTTCTATGACCTGCGCGATATCGGCCAGCACCCCAACTGCCGTTGATCGGGGAAGTAGTGGCCATGCAGCGATCGATCATCATGGCGGGCGTCGCAGCGCTCGCGCTCTCCGCCTGCGGCGGAAGCCAGGCATCCGACGAATCCCAGGCGGATACGGCATCGGCCGAGGAGGTAACGGCCATTCCGGAAGCCCTCGCCCCCTTCGGTGACGGCTATCCCAACCCGGGCGATGTGTGCCGACGGCTGGGTGAGAGCGAAGCCACGTCCAACTTCCTCGATGACAGTGCCACCCTTGTGGGCTGCCCTTCGGAAGCTGCCGCCGAAGCGCTTGGCGGAACAGTCGTCGGGAATATCGACGGCGTCCGCCTGGTCAGTATCCCGATGGGCGATGCCAATGGCGGGATGGTCCTCCCGGTCGACGCGCCGAGCGAAGACGCCCTTGTCGCGGGCACCGACTACAACGCCACCGCCCAGGTCCGGTGCGGCTTCAGGAACGCCAAGCCGACACGGACCTGCGATGCGGGGGTGAAGCGCAGGTGGGGTGAAGACGGCACCACGCTGGTCGAAGTGCAGAAGCCCGATGGCTTCAAGCGCGCGATCTTCTTCAAGGGAACCGAACCCTATGGAGCGGACAGCGCACAGTCGGACGGTTCGGCCGGGTGGAACTTTACTGCCCTTCGCAACGGCGATGAGGTCACCATCCGTTTCGGACCGGAGACCTATGTGATCGTCGATGCTTTCGTCGAAGGCGGTTAGCGCAACCTATCGTGGCAGGTGCGCCCGCACCGCCTGATAAGCCGCCGCGGCGACCGTATTGGCGAGATTGAGCGAACGGACCTTGTCCGATCGCATCGGCAGGCTCACCATCTGCTCGCGATGTGCCTCGACGATCGCAGGCGGGATACCCTTGGTTTCGCGCCCGAAGACGAGATAGGCATCTACGGGATAGTCGGGCTCATAGAACGTTCTGGGGGCATATTCCTCGAACAGGAACAGCTGGTCGGCCCGCGGAGCCCGATCTGCGATGAAGGCCTCCCAGCTGGCGAACTCGACCAGCCGGATGTGCGGCCAGTAATCGAGACCCGACCGTTTCACCCGCTTGTCCGAAATTTCGAAGCCCAGCGGATGGATCAGCACCAGCTCCATATCGAGCGCGACGCAGGTGCGCCCCACCGCACCCGTATTGCCGGGTATTTCAGGCTGGACGAGGACGATGGATGTCACGGCCAGCTCAGCCGTCGGAGCCGAGGATGCTACTCTGTCGAACGTAGCCGAACTCACCCTCTCCGGACCAGGCCTTGCCATCGGGAAAGCGGAGTTCAATTCCCGCCAGTTCTGCTTCGTCGGCCAAACCCATGTTGGCGCCCAACATGATGTCCCCGAATTTGACCACCGCTGCCTCGGTCAATCGGAAATGGGTGGTCGAGCCGCAACTTGGGCAAAAGTGCACCTCTACGGCCGGTTCGTCCTTGTCGTTGCGACGATAGCTGGAGCTACTCCCGGCAACCGTCACCTCAGCAGGTTCGAAATAGCCCCAGCGCGCCCCGGACTTGCGGCAAAGGTCACAGTTGCACGCATGGATGAATTCCGGCCTCCTGCTAGTCGTGACCCGCACGCCCCCACAGAAGCACTCGAGGGTCATCAGCCGAGCTTATCCTTGAGGATCTGGTTGACCACCGCCGGATTGCCCTTGCCCTGCAGCGCCTTCATCGTCTGGCCGACGAAGAAGCCGAACAGCTTGTCCTTGCCGCTGCGGTATTCCTCGACCTTGTCGGCGTTGGCGGCGAGGACTTGGTCGATCACGCCTTCGATCGCGCCGGTGTCGCTGAGCTGCTTGAGCCCTTCGGTCTCGGCAATCTCTTCCGGGGTACGGCCGGTCTTGAGGACGATCTCGAAGATCTCCTTGGCCTGCCCGCCGCTGATTTCGCCCTTGGCCTGCATGTCGAGGATCGCAGCCTGCGCCTCTGCAGTGGCGAAGGCCGGATTGGCCTCGTCACCCAACGCATTGATCACGCCAGGCGCAACCGACAGCGCCCAGTTGGCGACCTGCGTGGCGACATCGCGCTCTGGCTTGCCGATGCCCTTGGCGGTGGCGGCAAGCAGCGTTTCGAAGCGCGCGAAGGTTTCAACCTCGGCGGTCAGTTCGCGGGCATTATACTCGCTTAGCCCCAGCTCCCCGACATAGCGCGCGCGCTTGGCATCGGGCAGTTCGGGCAGCGAGGCACGGCATTCCTCGAGGAAGGCATCGTCGAGCTCGAGCGGCAACAGGTCGGGATCGGGGAAGTAGCGGTAATCGTGTGCGTCTTCCTTCGAACGCATCGTCCGCGTGGTGCCCGTGCCCGGATCGAACAGGCGGGTTTCCTGGTCGACCGTCCCGCCATTCTCGATCACATCGACCTGGCGACTCGCCTCATACTCGATGACCTGCATGACGAAGCGTACCGAGTTGACGTTCTTCGTCTCGGTCCGCGTGCCGAATTCCTCGCCCGGGCGACGCACCGAAACGTTGACGTCGGCGCGCATCGAGCCTTCTTCCATATTTCCATCGCACGAGCCGACATAGCGCAGGATCGAACGCAGCTTGCGGACATAGGCCCCGGCCTCCGCCGGCGAACGCATGTCGGGCCTCGACACGATTTCCATCAGCGCCACACCGCTGCGGTTGAGGTCGACATAGGACATGGTCGGATGCTGGTCATGCATCAGCTTGCCCGCGTCCTGTTCCACATGGATGCGTTCAATGCCGATCACCTTGTCTTCGGCGATCCCGGCCTTCTCGTCGGCGTCGATGGTCAGGCTGCCCTCACCCACCAGCGGGTGGTAGAGCTGGCTGATCTGGTAGCCCTGCGGCAGATCGGCGTAGAAGTAGTTCTTGCGATCGAAACGCGACCATTTGTTGATCTGCGCCTCGATCGCCATGCCGGTGCGCACCGCCTGGCGGATGCATTCGCGGTTGGGCACGGGCAGCATGCCCGGCATCGCCGCATCGACGAGACTGACCTGCGTGTTCGGCTCCGCGCCAAAGGCGGTGGCTGCCCCGCTGAACAGCTTGGACTTGGAAACGACCTGCGCATGGACTTCGAGGCCGATCACGACCTCCCATTCACCCGTTGCGCCCTGGATGCGGTAAGTGCTCACCACCATTTCTCCGGCTGAGCGTTGAAGTTGGCGCGCTGCTGGATCGCCAGACCCGCATTCAGCACGCCCTGTTCGTCGAAGGGCCTGCCGACAATCTGCAGGCCGAGCGGCAGGCCGTCCTCGTTGAGCATGGCGGGCACGCTCATCGCGGGCAGGCCGGCGAGGCTCGCGGGCACGGAAAAGACGTCGTTGAGGTACATCGCCAACGGATCGTCGGTCTTCTCGCCCAGCGGGAAGCTGGCGGTCGGCGTGGTCGGGGCGAGGATCACGTCGCACTGCGTGAAAGCCTCGGCATAATCGCGGCTAACCAGCGCACGAACCTTCTGCGCCTGCGTGTAATAGGCATCGTAGAAGCCCGCGCTGAGCACATAGGTGCCCATCAGGATGCGGCGCTTGACCTCGTCACCGAAACCGGCGGCGCGGGTGGCGGCATACATGTCCTGCAGCCCGGCCCCATCGGGCAGGTCGCGCAGGCCGTAACGCACACCGTCATAGCGCGCGAGGTTGCTCGATGCCTCGGCGGGCGCGACGATGTAATAGGCAGGCAGCGCATATTTGGTGTGCGGCAGCGAGATATCGACCACCTCGGCCCCCGCGTCACGCAGCCATTCCATGCCGCGATCCCAGCTGGCCAGCACTTCGGCGTCGGTCCCATCCATGCGGTATTCGCGCGGGATGCCGATCTTCTTGCCGCGCAAGTCGGCCGACAAATCGGCTTCCCAGTTGGGCACCAGCATGTCGAGGCTGGTCGCATCCTTCGGATCGAAACCGGCCATGGCTTCGAGCATGATCGCGCAATCTTCGACGCTGCGTGCCATCGGCCCGGCCTGGTCGAGGCTGGATGCGAAGGCGACGACGCCCCAGCGGCTGCAGCGGCCATAGGTCGGCTTGATCCCGCATATGCCGGTGAAGGCGGCGGGCTGGCGGATCGAGCCGCCGGTGTCGGTGCCGGTTGCAGCCGGCGCGATGCGTGCGGCGACTGCGGCAGAGGAACCGCCCGATGAACCACCCGGGCTCATTGCCGCATTGGTGCCCGCCTTCTTCCACGGCGAGGAGACATTGCCGAAATGGCTGGTCTCGTTCGAGCTGCCCATGGCGAACTGATCGAGATTGAGCTTGCCCAGCATGCCCGCGCCCGCATCCCACAGGTTCTGCGAAACGGTACTCTCATACTCGGGCTTGAAGCCCTCGAGGATATGGCTCGCGGCGGTGGTCTGGACGCCGCGGGTGGCGAAGAGGTCCTTCATGCCGATCGGCACACCGCCCATCTTGCCCAGGTCCTCACCCTTGGCGCGCTTCGCATCGACCGCATCGGCGGCGGCGAGCGCATGATCGGGGGTGGTGACGATGAAGGCGTTGAGCGCGGCGGCTTCGGCCACGGCAGCATTGAAGGCTTCGGCCACTTCGCGCGCGGTGAAGGTTCCGCCGGCCACACCGTCACGGATGGATTTTACGCCAAGTTCGGTCAGGCTGGTCATTATTCGATCACCTTGGGCACGCCGAAAAAGCCATGTTCGGCCGCCGGTGCATTGGCCAGAACGTCGTCGCGGCGACCGCCGCCGGTCTTGGGATCGGCATCGACCACGTCATCGCGCAGGCGCAAGTGGTTGGGGATGACCGCGGTCATCGGTTCGACCCCGGACACGTCGACCTCGCCGAGCTGTTCCACCCAGGCGAGGATGCCGTTCAATTCGGGCACCATGCGTTCGAGTTCCGCGTCGCCCATCTTGATCCGGGCGAGCGAGGCGATCTTCGCCACTTCTTCACGTGTTACGGACATGCGCGCGCCCTAGCCGCGCCGGGGCTGCGCTTCAAGCGCTTGTGCTGTGCTGCGGGGCTATTCGAACGGCTGGCCTGCGGCCTCGCCATCGATGTAGATTCGACGACCGGTCCATTCGCGAACTTCAACCTTGGAATCAGGGGTCTGTTTGGGCGGATCGAGATCGAAATTGCCCGGCAGGTCCACCGCGGCCGAAACCGCGCCATCCTTGTCCTGCTGTTGTGGCGGGGTATCGAGCACGCGCATGTGCACCTGACCGCCTTCGACGAAGGCAACGATGGTTCCACCCTTCTCCCCCGGACCCAGGTCGAGCACGACGCAAGTCTTGCTGCAGCGCCAGCTGTTGCCGCTGACTTCCGCCTCCACTGCATCGCGCAGCGGACCGGCGGGAATATCGGTACGCAGGTTCGCCATGCGGGCGTCACGCTTTTCGCTATCGTCGTCGCGCCAGCGATAGGGGCGTTCAGTCCGATCCTGTGCCAGTTTTGCCAGCTTGGCGACTTCCGGATCGGGACTGGCGACAAGTCTGGTCAATGCGGCACGTCCGGCATCGCCGAAGTCCCAGCGCAGCGCGTCATAGTCGAAGTCCTCTGCCTTGACCTTGCCCGCCTCCAGCCGTGCGAGCTGGTTTTGCGTCGAGATCGCGGCGAAATCGGCGAGCGGCATGGCCAGCAGGAAAGCAATCGCACAGGTCGCCACCGCAAGGTGAAGATTGGCCTGTCGCTGGGTCACCCAGCCATGCTTGCGGCTGCGGATCGCGGCGACGAAATAAGCGACGCCATAGGCCACCGCCACCGCGATCGCGATCAGGCCCCAGATCCGTTCAGGGCTGAGGCCGTAGGCATCGATCCGGGTTCCCATCGAAATCGCCGCCAGGATCGCCAGCGGCAGGATACCAAGCGCTAGCACGAAGGCGGCCGCGCGCATGATCCGCGACTTGCTGGCGGCTTCCTCGCTATCGCGCAGCACCGCATTGACCAGCACGAAGCTGCCCACTGCAATGGCGAGCAACATGGGCGTGGCGCTGCGGGTCGCCTCCCACAGCACGTCGAGGCCGCGGGTGGCGACCGCCAGAAGGAACAGCACCACCCCCGTCGCCAGCGGCACCGCAAGCAAGGCAAACACCAGCATGACGACATTCTGCAGCGTGCCGAGGATCCGCACCTGGTTGCGCAGGACACCCAGTGCCGCCCCGCAGCTGACTCCGGAGAAGCTCCAGCCGAACCAGCTCTGGTCGATGATGTCGCGAAGGACATCGATCTTGATCAGGTGAAACAGTTCGCTGAGCAGGAACAGCACCAGCCAGGATAGACCCGTGAAAGCCAACGCGCCGCCCGCCGCAATGGCGTCGGTCCACACGCGGTAATGCGCCTCGGCATAAGAGGTCTTCCAGCGGTGGCGGTGGAATTCGGCCTGAAACAGCGGAACGGCCAGCAAGGCCGAGACCACGCCCGATGCCAGCCAATAGCCTGCCGCGTCATAGTGATGCTCGGCGCCCGCAACCCGCCAGGCGATACCCGCCATGACAATGCCAACCCCGGCAGAAAACAACGCTGCGTGAAGCCATCTGTCGCGTTCGAGCGTCAACCCCGCCGCGATCGTCCCGAAGAAGGCCAGCGCGGTCAGCGCCGCGCGCCAGGGCTCGAGCGCGCCACCATCCTGATCCGACGCGAGCCACACGGCCAATCCGCCCAGGCCAAGGATACCCGCAAGCAGCCATGGCCGTAGCGGCCAATCGGGTTCGTGGACCGTTGTCGTCTCGTTCAAGCGCCCTCTCCCCGGCGCCGCCGTATTATTCGGTAGGGGCGGCGCCCTGCTGTTGTTGCATCATCTGCTGTATAGCAGCCGCGCGGGCCTGGAAATCGGCCTTGCTCATGAAATCAACCACTTCGACCTCGAACACCAGATCGGCATTCGGCGGGATCGGCGAGCCGGGAGGCGGCGACGCGCCATAGGCCTTATCGGCCGGGATGGTCAGCGTGTACTTGCCGCCCTTCTGCATCTCGAGAATGCCGGTCAGGAAACCGTCGATGATCGCACCTTCTTCGAGCAGCAGCGGGTTGCCTTCGGGCAGCAGGCCGGGCGGGATCGGCAGTGGCTGCGAGCGGTCGAATTCGGTCCCGTCGGCCAGCTTGCCGACATAGTTCACGAACACCACGTCGCCGATCTTGGGCGAAGCGCCCGTGCCTTCGGTGATGGTGACGACCGACAGGCCCTTGGGCGCGGCGGCCCAGGCAAGACCGGCGCCGATCAGCACTGCAACGATGACACCCAGCCACAGCTTGGTGAGCGAGCCCTTGGCGATGGGCTGGAGGGGAACGCGGGTGATCTCGGTCATGGTACTCGTGTCCTGATACGCAAAGGGCGCGGATTTCTCCGCGCCCTCATGGCTTAGCTTGGATTGGCTGGCAACGGCTTACTTGACGCCGTCACGCTCCATCCGCTTGCGCTCGAGCTTGCGGGCGCGGCGAACGGCAGCAGCCTTTTCACGGGCGCGCTTTTCGCTCGGCTTCTCGAAGTGGCGGCGCAGCTTCATTTCGCGATACACCCCCTCACGCTGCAGCTTCTTCTTGAGCGCGCGCAGGGCTTGGTCGACGTTGTTATCGCGAACGATGATCTGCATAAATTCCAACACCTCACTAAGCGGGACAGAGCCCGCCGCTGCGGGGTTGCCTCCTTGATTACGGTTTCGTCTAGAGAACGAACAACGCGCCGAATCCATGCCGGATCGGCTCGAACGGGGGCGCACATAAGGATTCGGGGGACAAAAGGCAAGCGCTAGCTGCCGCTTCCCGTTTGGAGCGCGAGCGGCTAGGGGGCGAGGCAATGTCATCGCTTTCCCCCCTTGTCGCCTCACTGCACGTCTTCATCGGCGGCGGTTTCGGCGCGCTGATGCGGTACCAGCTTGGCCGCGCCATGACGCACTGGCTCGGCGTACAGGCCGTCATGACCTTTCCCTGGGCGACGCTTGCCGTCAATGCGCTTGGCAGCGTGGCAATGGGCGTGCTCGCCGGCTGGCTTGCGCGCCACGGATCGGGCGAAGGCGAACAGCTTCGCCTCTTGCTGGGGGTCGGGCTGCTGGGCGGCTTTACCACATTCAGTGCGTTCAGCCTCGAAATGGTCCTCCTGCTCGAGCGCGGGCAGTTCACCTTCGCTGCGCTTTACGCAGTGCTATCCTTTGCGCTGGGTATCAGCGGATTGATCTTCGGCCTTACCGTGATGCGGAGTTTCGCATGAAGCCTGCCGATGAAGTTCGCACCTTTACCGTCGCGCCTGATGATGACGGCGTGCGATTGGACCGCTGGTTCAAGCGCCACCTGCCGCAAATCGGCTTCGGGACGGTCAGCAAATGGGCGCGCACCGGCCAGCTTCGTGTCGATGGCAAGCGGGTGAAGCCCGAGGACCGGATTGCCGCCGGCCAGACCGTGCGCGTCCCCCCGGGTGGCGACGCGCCGCACAAGGCGCCCAAGCCCAAGCGCGCGCTCAGCCCTGCCGAGATCGAGGCCGCCCAAGCGATGGTCATCCAGCAGGACAAGGCGGCAATCGTGCTCAACAAGCCACCCGGCCTTGCCACGCAAGGCGGCACGGGCACGACGAGCCACGTCGACGGGCTGCTCGACGCGTTCGCGCCGGGCGACGACGAACCGCGGCCCCGCCTCGTCCACCGGCTCGACAAGGATACGTCGGGCGTGCTGCTGATCGCCCGCACGCCGGGCAGCGCTGCCTTCTTCTCCAAGCGCTTTTCCGGCCGCAGCGCCAAGAAGGTCTATTGGGCGCTGGTTGTCGGCGTGCCCGAGGTCGCACAGGGGATCATCGAGGCTCCGCTGGCCAAGCAGCCGGGTTCGGGCGGCGAGAAGATGCACGTCGATCACGAAGGCGGGCTGCCGGCCAAGACCAAGTATCGCGTGGTCGATAAAGCTGGGAATCGCGCCGCCTGGCTCGAACTGGAACCACTCACCGGGCGCACGCATCAATTGCGCGTCCACTGTGCCGCCATGGGCAATCCGATCGTCGGCGACGGCAAGTATGGCGGCAAGGACGCCTTCCTCACCGGTTCGATCAGCCGCAAGATGCACCTGCATGCGCGGCGGCTGATCATCGACAGCCCGGCGGGTGGCAAGATCGATGCGACTGCCGAATTGCCCGAACATTTCGCGGCGAGCATGGAACATCTCGGCTTCAACATCGGCGCCAGCGACGCCTCCCCCATGCGCGACGATCCGCCGCCCAAGAGTCGCGAGGAAAAGAAGCAGCAAGCCCGCGCCCACGCCAAGCAACTGCGCAAGAGCAAGCCCACTCGCCGTGGCCGTGCCACTGCCAATGCCGCAAGCAAGCCCAAGCCAAGGTCTCGTGCGAAACCGTCCAAGCCACCCCGGGGCAAGCGCTGATGCATCCCAATCCGGCCTTCCGCCACGATGATCGGCAGCTTTTCGAAACGCTGATTGCGGAAGTCGGCTTCGGCATGGTCTTCTGCACCACGCCCGATGGACCCCGCGTCGCGCATGTGCCGCTACTTTCCACCGGCGATGGTGCAATCCAGTTCCACCTGGCACGCGGCAACGCGCTGACGAAACATCTTGATGGTCAGACCGCGCTTGCGCTGATCAATGGGCCGGACGGCTATGTAAGCGCGCGCTGGTATGCCGATACCAAACGCGTACCGACGTGGAACTATGTCGCGCTAGAACTCGAAGGGCGTGTCCGGCGCATGGACGATGATGGCCTGCTTGCCCAGGTCGAAGCGGTCACCGCACGCGAGGAGGCCCGCGTGCTCGAAGGCAAGCCGTGGACGATGGACAAACTGCCTGACAGCCACAAGCATGGTCTGCTGGCCGCAATCGTCGGGTTCGAGCTCGAAATCTCTGCCTGGCGTCCAACCTTCAAACTATCGCAGAACGCGCCCGCCGATGAGCGCGAGCGAGTGATCGCAGGGCTCGAGCAGCAGGGCGCTCTCGCCATCGCCGGTCTGATGCGCAGTCTGGTGCCATAATGCGGCTGGCGGTGTTCGACTGCGATGGAACGCTGGTCGACGGCCAGGCCGCCATTTGCGAAACCATGGAACGGGCGTTCGCCGCCGCTGGCCTGCCACAACCCGATCGTCATTTCGTACGGCGCATGGTTGGCCTCTCGCTTCCCTACGCGCTGCGGGAACTGGCCCCCGAAGCCGACGAGGAGCAAAGGGCACGGGCGGTGGAGGCTTACAAGGAGGGCTATCGCGCGCTGCGCCTTTCAGGCGCTCTGCAGGAACCGCTCTATGACGGTATCGCCGAGTTGATCGGTCGGCTGGCCGCCGCCGGTTGGCTGCTGGGCGTCGCCACGGGCAAGAGCGATCGCGGGCTCCACGCCTGTCTTGAAACGCATGGCATCAAGCAGCATTTCGTGACGCTGCAAACCGCAGATCGGCATCCGTCCAAGCCGCATCCCGCGATGCTTGAAGCAGCTCTGTTCGAGGCCGGCGTTTCTCCCGCAGACGCGGTGATGATCGGCGACACCAGCTTTGACATGGAAATGGCTTGCGCCGCGCGGGTCCGCGCGATCGGGGTCGATTGGGGCTATCACGAACCGCATGAATTGCTCGACGCGGGGGCGAGCGCGGTCGCCGGGACGATGGCTCAACTTGAGGAGATGATCCGTGGATCAGGATGAACGCGCCGCTCGCCGTTTCTGGCTGCTGCAATTCATGCGCTTGAGCGGGCTTGCGCTGGTGCTGGTCGGCGCAATGATACTGGCGGGAACAATCGAGCAATCCAAGGCGGTGGGCGCGGCCTTGTTCGTCATCGGCGCGGTCGACTTCTTCGTCATGCCGATAGTGCTCGCCCGCAAGTGGAAGAGCGACGAGTGAAACGCTTCTACAAGTATGCGACCGTGGTGGAGACCGAGCTCGGTTTCCACGTCGCGCTCGATGGGCGAGCGATCAAGTCGCAGGGCGGGCAGCCGCAAGTGGTGCCATCGCGAAAGCTGGCCGATTTGATGGCGGCAGAATGGCAGGATCAGGGCGAAGAGATCGACCCCGCACACTTCGTGCTGCGCGATATGGTCGACTATGCGATCGACGTCCTCCCCACCGCTCGTAACGAAACGATCGACAAGCTTCTGCGCTACGCCGAAACCGATACACTTTGCTATCGCGCCGATCCCGACGAGCCCTTGTGGCGACGGCAGATGGAGGTGTGGGAGCCGCTTCTGGCTGCGTTCGAGGCCAGGGAAGGCGTGCGCATGGAAAGGGTGAGCGGCATCATCCACCGGCCGCAGCCGCATGAAACGCTTACCAAGTTACGTAAGAAGCTGGAATCGTTAGATGATTTGACGCTCGCGGCGCTCGAGCCACTCGCTTCGCTCGCAGCCTCGCTCAGTCTCGCGCTTTCCACACTAGAACCCGATGCGGATGGTGAAGCGCTGTGGGATGCGGCCAACCTCGAGGAAGACTGGCAGGTCGAACATTGGGGTGATGACAGCGAAGCCGCCTTTCGCCGGACCCGCCGCAAGGCATCATTCCTTGCCGCGATGGGCCTTGCTCATGCCGTCAGGTGACGGCCCTGCCAGCAGCGCAGCCCCCTGCACCCAGCACGTCGAACTTCCAGGTCCAATCCGGCTTTACCCAGCTCGCCCGAGAAATTCCTCGAGAGTGAGGTCGTCGCGACACGCAGCATAGAGAAGAAGATTTCGCTCTGTCGCTTGGAGCGCGCCGGAAATTTCCTCGAGCGCAATCGCATTTCTGCCGGAACGCGTGGTTTCAACATCGGGAGCGAGCAGTTGCACCGCCCCGGCAGGCGCGATGCCGTGGCCAGTGGTGTAGAGCAGAGCACGCTTGCTGCCTGCTGACCGCAATGCAAAATCGGCCAGCTCGCGACGATATTGATCCGCCGTCCTGGCAACTACCGAGCGGGTTGGCACCCCTTTCCGTTCGAGCGCGGCAGCTACCCGAGCCGCATCGAAGGCCGCTCCAGGCAGGGACGCCAATTCCCGATCATCACCATAATCGGCAAAGACCATGACGAGCGCCACCGCGCCGGTATCATCATTGAATAAGAGCGTATCGTCGTGCACCAGCCGCGATGCGTCCGCCACCTGCTGACCAGCGCTGTGCAAGCCTGTTCGGACCTCGAGTTCAAAGGCAAGGTCCTCGTCGAGACGCGCATCAAGGATTTCGATCAGCGCTGTAGCGAATGGGTTGCCGCCAAACGCATCGCGATCATACGCGGCCTGTGCGGGGCGCGTGGCGAAGACGATGTCCGCCACAGTTTCGGCGGTGCAGGGTGCAGCCGTGACGGCCAGCACCAAGCCGAGTATCAGGCCCCGGCCACCCACTCCGCCACCTGTCCGGCCACATCATTCGCCGCCTGGTTGAGTGCGGGACCAACCGAACGGACATCGGCGGGAACGCCGGACACCCGCGCCTCAAAGCGCTTGGTCATCACCTGCGCGCCGCCGCCATTGCGGGTCGCATCGAACACCACCACCACAGACGAAGTCCGCGCGTCATAGCCGAAGCTGCGCAGGGTTCCGCTCAGGCGATCGGTGGCGCCAGCACCCGGATCATCGCCATCGATCACCAGCCGACCCGATCGCGCGCGGATGGTTTCGGCGACCATGCGACGGAACAGCCGCGCGGGCCGTTCGACCCACACCGCATCCTTGAGATAGGCGATTTCGGTGTCGCTGACCTGCACCGGAAGCCGGGTCACGTCGAGCACCCGGGGAACCTCGAATTCCACCATAGCCAGCGCGGTTTGCTGCGATCCGGTTGCACCCGCACCCGCCGCCGCAGTCTCGCTGGAAGTCAGCGTCAACAGGCTGGGAGGTGCCTTGCCGCCAAGGCTGACACAGCCACCCAGCAACAGGGCGGGTGCCAATGCGGCGATGATGGTCTTGCGATTCATGCGTCGGCCCTCATGGCTTGTAATCGGGCAGCGGCGGCGTACCCAGCAGTGCGCCGGCCCCCTGCTCGTCCAGCTTCTCGGTTACTTCGCGCAGCGCCTTGCTGGTTGCGCGCAGGTCCTTCATCGTTGCTTCAGCGGCAGGCAAGGTGCTTTCGGTCAGCTGCCTCGTCGCAGGGCGTGCTTCCTTCAGCGTTTCCTCCAGCTCCTTCGCCGCACCGCTGGCGGAGGTCAGCGTCGCGCGCAGTTGCCTGGCCAGCGACTCTCCTTCGGTGTTCAACAGCCGGTCTGTCGAAGCAGACATCTTTTCGAACTGGTCGAGCGCTTCGCTGGCCTCACGCAAGGTCACCTGGAGTTCGGCCATCGTCCGTTCGACCTGCGGCGCCGCTTTCGCCAGGTCCTGCGTCATGCGATTGGTATTGGCCAGAATCGCGGAGATTTCCTCCTGGTTCTTGTCCGACAGCAACAGCGTCAGCCGCTCAGTCAGGGTCGCCAGGCGCTCAAGCAACAAGGGTGCATTGGCAAGGATTTCATTGAACCCGCCCGCGGCCGGCGGGATGATCGGTGCACCTTCGGTACATGCGGTGGTTTCGCAGGTGATCGCCGGTGCGCCCGATCGTGCACCATCGAGCAGAATGGTCGAAACGCCCGTGAAGCTACCCTGGATCGTCGCCGTGGTTCCGACCAGGATCGGCACGTCTTCCTTCACCTTGATCCGCACGCGGACGAACTCAGGATCCTTGTCCCACAGTTCGATATCGGCAACCTGTCCCACGGGAACGCCGGCGAAGCTCACCTGGCTGCCATTCGCGAGACCCGAAACCGACTGCTTGAAGAAGATGTCGTATTCGTTCTGCGCACCTTCGCTCCAGCGGGCGAGCCAGACCGTGAACAGCGCCAGCGCGCCGAGCACTGCCAGTGTCACCACACCGACCCAAACGTAGTTTGCGCGCGTTTCCATCTAGCCTCGCTTATGCCTTGCCTTTTTCGG
>NZ_JAYPTL010000004.1:40973-55751 GCF_038133525.1 Erythrobacter sp.
TCGGCTTTGTCCAACGCTTTGACCGCTTCGGCCGCCGCTGGAATGTGTCCGTACTTGCGCAATTCGTCGATCGCCTGCGCAGTCAGGGCAGCGCGCCCGCGCGGCCCGTTGAAGTATTCCTGGATCCAAGGATGGTCGAGTTCCATCAGCCTGGGAACCGTGTCGACCGCAATAACCCGCCGGTCCGCGATCACCGCCACGCGGTCGCAGATTTCGTGCAAGGTGTCGAGGTCATGGGTGATCAAGAAAACGGTCAGGCCAAGCGTGGCCTTGAGCTCGCGGGTCAGGTGATC
Source organism: Erythrobacter sp. (assembly GCF_038133525.1). Classification (GTDB taxonomy): domain Bacteria; phylum Pseudomonadota; class Alphaproteobacteria; order Sphingomonadales; family Sphingomonadaceae; genus Qipengyuania. Next base: position 41,267 of record NZ_JAYPTL010000004.1, read on the forward strand.
GAAGGCCGCCGCACCGATGGGGTCGAGCCCGGCCGTCGGCTCGTCGAGGAACAACAGTTCGGGATCGAGCGCCAATGCCCTAGCCAATCCGGCGCGCTTGCGCATGCCACCGGACAGTTCGGACGGATATTTGCACGCTGCCTCTTCGGGCAGGCCCGAAAGGCGCACCTTGTACCGGGCAATGTCCTCAAGCAGGTCGGGCGCGATCTCGGGGTAGAACTGCTTGAGCGGGACTTGGACATTCTCGCCCACGGTCAGCGTCGAGAACAGGGCGCCGCCCTGGAACAGCACGCCCCAGCGATTGCGTACACCGATCGCCGCATCCGGGTCGGCCCCGGTGATCGAGCGGCCGAAAACCTCTACATTGCCAGCCGAAGGGATCTGCAAGCCGATGATCGAGCGCATCAGCACGCTTTTGCCGCTACCCGAGCCGCCCACGACCCCCAGGATCTCGCCCCGTTTGACCTTGAGGTCGAGGTTCTGGTGCACGATCTGTTCGCCAAAGCGGTTTTCGAGCCCCTCGACCACAATCGGGAACTCGCCGCGGAAGCGTTCGTGCCGGCCCAGCGGCTTGCCGTCTTCACCCTGTGGCATCAGCCCCACCCTATTTCGGTGAAGAACACCGCGAAGAAGGCGTCGAGCACGATCACCGCGAAGATCGCCGAGACCACCGCCATGGTGGTGCGCAGCCCCACCTCTTCCGAATTACCTTTGACCTGCATGCCATGGTAGCAGCCGGCCAGCGCCACGATCAGGCCGAAGACCGGCGCTTTCAGCAGGCCGACCCACAAATCGTGCAGCGGCACCACTTCGTGGATCCGCGAAAGGAAGGTCCAGAAGGGGATATTGAGCATCACATCCCCGATCACGGCGCCGCCGATAATCCCGACCCCTGCCGAATAGAAGCCCAGCAGCGGCATCATGATCACCGCGGCCAGGATGCGCGGGATAACCAGTGCCTCGACCGGCGAGATGCCGATCGTGCGCATGGCATCGACCTCTTCGGTCAGTTTCATCGTGCCGATCTGCGCGGCAAAGGCGCTGCCCGAACGGCCGGCCACCATGATCGCGGTCATCAGCACGCCCAGTTCGCGCAGCGTGATGCGGCCCACCAGGTTGACGGTCAGTGTCTCGGCCCCGAACTGTGCCAGCTGCACCGCGCCCTGCTGGGCAATGACGATGCCGATCAGGAAGCTCATCAAGCCGATGATCGGCAGGGCCGTCACCCCCACCAGTTCGAGCTGGTGGACCAGCGCCAGAATGCGAAACCGCCGCGGGTGGCGAGCGAGGTGGGCACTCGCCGAGATAATTGCACCCAGGAAGCTGAGCACGCCCATGATGCCGTCACGCGCGGCGAATACCTTTTCGCCCATCGCCAAGGGCACGCGTTCCCACAAAGGCAACAGCTCCGGCACGAGCCGTTCCTCGCCGCCCATGTCCTTGAGCGCGTCGATCAGGCGTTCCGCCCGCGCATTGGCCCCGCAGATCTCCGCCCCGTGCTGGCGGGCGAGGTTGTTGGTAATCCAGGCCCCGACAGTATCGATCTCGCTCAGGTCCGACAGGTCGATCCGCGCAATCGGGCCCGCGAGCAGGCGCAATTCCGCATCGATCGCGCCGATCGTCGAAACCAGATAGGGCCCCGACAGCGCCAGCACGGTTTCCCCGTTGCCGCTCTGTTCGAGCCGGTAATTCGCCAAACCATTCATCGGCATCGGGGTATGCGAGGAAATCCGGCGCATAACAAGCGCCTATAGGGTGCGCCGCAACGGAACGTTGCATCGCAGCATTGGCGCTGGCATGGGCCACCGCCATGACCACTGAATTGCCCAAGACTTTCGACCCTGCCGAGATCGAGGCGCGCTGGTATGCGCACTGGGAAGAAAACGGCCTGTTCCGGCCCGAACGCCCTGACGCCCAGCCCTATACCATCGTCAATCCGCCGCCAAACGTCACCGGCAGCCTCCATATCGGCCATGCGCTCGACAACACGCTGCAGGACGTGATGATCCGTTACGAGCGCCTGCGCGGCAAGGACGCGCTGTGGGTGGTCGGCACCGACCACGCGGGCATCGCCACGCAGATGGTGGTCGAACGGCAGCTCGAACAGCTGCAGGACAAGCGCACCAATTATTCGCGCGAGGATTTCGTCGCCAAGGTCTGGCAGTGGAAGGAAGAAAGCGGCGGCACGATCACCCGCCAGCTGCGCCGTCTCGGCTGCTCGATGGACTGGTCGCGCGAACAGTTCACCATGGACGATCATTTCAACACCGCGGTGATGAAGGTGTTCGTCGACCTCTACAACGATGGCCTCATCTATCGCGACAAGCGGCTGGTGAACTGGGACGTCAAGCTGAAGACCGCGATCAGCGACCTCGAGGTCGAGACGCATGAGGTCAAGGGCGGCTTCTGGCACTTCCGCTACCCGCTGGCAGACGGCGTCACGACGCCCGAGGGCAAGGACTACCTTGTCGTCGCGACCACACGGCCCGAAACCATGCTGGCCGATATGGCCGTGGCGGTCCATCCGGATGACGAGCGCTACAAATCGGTCGTTGGCAAGGAAATCCTCCAGCCGATCACCGGCCGCCGGTTCAAGATCATCGCTGACGAGCACGCCGATCCCGAACTGGGCAGCGGTTGTGTGAAGATCACCCCGGGGCACGATTTCAACGACTTCGAGGTGGGCAAGCGCGCGGGCATGAAGCCGGGCGAAATGCTCAACATGCTCGATGCCGAAGGCAATGTCTGCCAGACCGCCGACGGACTGGTGCCGGACGAATTCCTCGGCCTGCACCGCTTCCGCCGCGATGGCAGTGACGGCGCGCGCGAACTGGTGGTCGCACGGATGAAGGAACTCGGCTTCCTCATCCCGCATGTCACCAAGGACAAGGACGGCAACGAAGTCGAGCACGACGCCGAGCCGCGCACGATCCAGACTCCCTTCGGCGATCGCGGCGGCGTGGTAGTCGAACCCTGGCTGACCGACCAGTGGTATGTCGATGCCGAAAAGCTGGCCAAGGCCCCGATCGAGGCGGTCCGTTCGGGCGCGATCGAGATCGTGCCCAAGAGCTGGGAAAAGACCTTCTTCAACTGGATGGAAAACATCCAGCCCTGGTGCGTCAGCCGCCAGCTATGGTGGGGCCACCGGATTCCGGCGTGGTACGATGAAGACGGCAATGTCTTTGTCGCGATGACCGAGGAAGAGGCGCAGGCCAAGGCCGGCAATCGCAAGCTGACCCGTGACGAGGACGTCCTCGACACCTGGTTCTCTTCCGCGCTGTGGCCTTTCGCCACGCTGGGCTGGCCGGAGAACACCGAACTGCTCCAGCGCCACTATCCCAATGACCTACTGATCTCCGGCTTCGACATCCTGTTTTTTTGGGATGCGCGCATGGCGATGCAGGGGATGAAGTTCATGGGCCAGGCCCCCTGGCACCGGCTCTACCTCCACGGCCTCGTCCGCGCGGCGGATGGGCAGAAGATGTCCAAGTCCAAGGGCAATGTCGTCGACCCGCTGGGCCTGATCGACCAGTTTGGCGCCGATGCGCTGCGCTTTTTCATGTGCGCGATGGAAAGCCAGGGCCGCGACATCAAGATGGATGACAAGCGGATCGAGGGTTATCGCAACTTCGCCACCAAGCTGTGGAACGCGACCCGCTTCTGCCAGGCGAATGGCATCGGGGCGAGCGCCACGATCGAGGCCCCTGCCGCGAGCCATGCGGTCAACCGCTGGATCATCGGCGAAGTGGTCGAAACCAGGGATGCGCTGGACAAGGCATTTGCCGACCTGCGCTTCGACGCGGCGGCCAACACGATCTACCATTTCGTCTGGGACCGCTTCTGCGACTGGTATCTCGAGCTGATCAAGGGCCAGATCGACGACGAAACCAAGGCCGTCGCCGGCTGGGTGCTCGACCAGATCCTGGTCATGCTTCACCCCTTCATGCCCTTCATCACCGAAGAGCTGTGGTCGAAGCAGGGTGACCGGGGCCACTACCCGCTTATCACTGCGCAATGGCCCCAGATCGGCGCCAGCATCGATCCCGAAGCCAAGGCCGAAATCGACTGGCTGATCGCACTGACCAGCGCAGTGCGTGCGGCGAAGAACGAGCTCGGCATTGCCCCGGGCGCCAAGCTGGAAGCCTATGTCGCCAGCCCCTCGCCGCTCGGCAAGCGCGTGATCGAGGCGAATACCGCCGCGATCGAGCGCCTCGCACGACTGACGCCGATCCACTTTTCCGAGGCACCCGCCGGTGCGGCAATGCAGGTTTCGGCAGGCGAGGATGCCTTCCTTGTCCCGCTTGCAGGGGTGATCGATATCGCTGCCGAAAAGGCGCGGCTCGAAAAGGCGCTCGCCGCCTCGGCCAAGGAAGCGAAGTCGCTCGAAGGGCGCCTTTCCAACGCCAACTTCGTCGAGCGCGCGGCGCCCGAAGCGGTTGAGAAGGCCCGTGCCGACCACGCGCATCACGTCGCAGAGGTCGCGCGCCTCGAAGCAGCTTTGGCGCGATTGGGATAGGTGGTAGCTGTCCTAGGGCAAGCTCCAGATCAGCAGGCTGGATTGCGGCGCAAGCACAAGACCCGTTCAGCCTGAGCTTGTCGAAGGCCAAGCGCCGACGGTGCACGGCCGACGGTATCCAGTGGTTTCCTACTCGCCCGGCGCGTGTCATGACGGGCCTATTGATGCCACCATCACTGCAAAGGGGGGCTGAAAAGCACCCTGGCTGTCGCCTTTAGGGGGTCAAGTGATTAGAAATAGATGGTTTTTAAGGGCGACACCTGAGTCGCCTTTGTCGCCTTCGACGTTCGGGCACGGACCAGGATGCCGCTAGTCCTCGCCACGCAGGCGCCGGGCGAACCGGAAATTTTCGCCAGCGTTCAAGGCGAGGGCCCCAGTGCGGGGATGCCCTGCACCTTCCTGCGCCTGTCACGCTGCAATTTGGCGTGCCAGTGGTGCGACACCGCCTACACCTGGCGCTTCGAAGGCGACAATCGTCCGCACCGCGATGGCGTGGACTTCGAACGCAAGGCCAACCAGCTGACCCTCGACGAGGAAGAGGTGGCGCGCCGCATTCTCGCGCTAGGGCAGAAGCGCCTTGTGATCACGGGTGGCGAACCGCTGCTGCAGGCCCCCGCCCTCGCCCGCCTGCTCGACCTGCTGCCCGACATGCATGTGGAAGTCGAAACCAACGGGACGACCAAGGCCTCGACCGCGCTCGATATCCGTATCGACCAGTTCAACGTCAGCCCCAAGCTGTCGCATAGCGGAAACCCGGCGGAACTGGCGCTCTTGCCCGAACGGCTCGATGCCTATGCCACCGATCAACGCGCCTGGTTCAAGTTCGTGATCGCAGAGCCTGCGGACGTCGATGAGGTCCTGGCCCTGCACGAGCGGTATCGCTTCCGCGCCGGCCACGTCTTCCTGATGCCCGAAGGCACCGACAGCGAAACACTGCGCACCCGCGAGAAGTGGCTGGCACCGCTATGCGTCGAACACGGCTTCCGCCTGTCCGACCGCCTGCATATCCACCTTTTCGGCGATACGCGGGGAACCTAGCGCCACGCAAAGACTCCGTTCGCGATCAGCGAACGGCAAGGGCGACCGCCCGCCCGCAGCGGGTGCAGCTCGCTGCACGCATAGCGAGGACGCACCCGCGGAGGCGGGTGCGAAAAGCAAAGGTCAGCCCTGGCTCCGCCAGCGCTGGACGGTGCGGTTGACGATGTCTTCCTCGCCGCCGGTCTTGTTCCACAGTTCGACGAAGCTTGGGTCTTCCGATGCCGGACGCTTGGCCTCTTCGAGATTGTCGAAGCTGACGCGAATGGGGATGGCGACACCCTCGCCGCAGATGATGCATTCGCGGTTGCGCAACGCCGGGATGCTGTCGAGGAAGCCGCGCGCGCCTTCGGGCATGGCGGCCTTCACGAAGGCCTGGTCGCGATCGTTGTTGAGACGCATCGAGATGATCGTGCCGCACTGCGACAGCACGCCTTCGGCAAGGTCCGAAGGACGCTGCGTGATGAGGCCGAGCGAGATACCGTACTTACGGCCTTCCTTGGCGATACGGCTGAGGATCTTGCCCACCGAGTTCCCATCGGCGTTCTTTTCGCTGGGGACGTAACGGTGCGCCTCTTCGCAGACCAGCAGGATCGGGCTGGTGCGTTCTTCACGGCCCCAGATCGCGAAGTCGAATACCAGGCGGCTCAGGACCGCAACCACGGTCGCGGTGATATCCGACGGCACGCCGGAGACGTCGATGATCGAGATCGGCTTGCCGTTCGATGGCATGCGAAACACCTTGCCGATGAAGTCGGTCATGGTGTCCGCCACCAGCATGCCCGAGAACATAAACTGGTAGCGCGGATCGCCCTTCAACTCGTCGAGCTTGTTCTTGATCCGCATGTAGGGCGCCGAACTGGTCGCCTTGTCGAGCTTGCCCATCTGGTTCTGGATCTCGTTCGAAAGGTCCGAAAGCAGGTATGGGATCGGGCTATCGACGGTAATCTTGCCCATGGTTTCGGCCAGGCGGCTCTTGCTGCGCGCGGCGAGCAAGCACTTGGCCAGGATGTCGGCATCGACCTGCCGTTCATTGCCATGACTGGTCAGCAGCACCTCGCAGTGCTCTTCGAAGTTCATGATCCAATACGGCATCTGCAGGTTCGAGACGTCGAGGATCACCCCCGTCTGGCGGAAGGCTGCGGAATATTCCCCGTGCGGGTCGATCATCACGATGTGACCCTCTGGCGCGGCCTGGCAGATGCGGTGCAGGATCAGCGCGGCACTGGTCGACTTACCGGTACCGGTCGAGCCGAGCAGCGCGAAGTGCTTGCCCAGCATCGCGTCGATATAGATGCCGGCGCGGATATCCTTGGTGGGGTATACCTTGCCGATGGTGACGGCGCTGCGGCCGTCGCTGGCATAGACCTGCTTGAGGTCCCCGGTCGACGCAGGGAATACCAGCGCACCCGGCACCGGATAACGTGTCACACCACGGCGAAAACCATGCAGTCGGCCTGTCAGCTTTTCCTCGACCCCTTCGCCAAGGAAATCGATATTGGCGAGGATGCTGCCGGCCTTGCGGTCCTGTTTCTGATTGCGGACGCTGGCGAGCAGCCAGCTGTTGCCGACGCGAATCTTGATCTGGCTTCCGACCTGACCGGCCATAGCCACAGAAGGATCTTCATCCTCCGAACATTCCGACAGGCGCTGCAGGTCGATGGCAATCATCGATCCCGAACCTGCGATCTCGAGCACCACGCCAATCGGCTGAGCGGCGTTTTCGCTGATCGGCGCATCCTTCGCCGCAGAGGTATCTTCCTCCTCGACGGGAGCCTCCACCGCTACGGGCTCGGGACGCGGCGGGGCCTGTCCCAGTACCGGTGCGGGCGCCATCGCAGTGACAGGCTCTGCCTGGGATTCCTGCTGCGGGGCGGATGGCGGCGGCGCATACTCGGTAGCCGGAGCCGCTTCCTGTTGCGGCTGGTGAACGTAGCCCGAGCGCGAGACAGCGGGTTGGCTGACCGACTGTTCGCTCCTGCGGATCCGGTCACGCAGTGAATTTCCGCGCGGTTGCGGTGGCTCGGCCCCTGCTTCCTTCGATGGATCGAAAGTGCGGAAATTGGGATTACCCATATCGGTCATTGGTTCGGCTCGGCCCCTCGTTACGCTTCATGCGCAGACGCGGCTTTCCTGCCCCAGGAAGGGTTAAAATCCCGTCAATGTTAAGGTGTTGGCGGTGCCGTCAGATCATCGCAAACAGGCGACCTGCAGCCCAACCCATCCCCAGTGAAAGGAATACGGCAAACAGGCCGTAGAGCAGCGACCATTCCTGCGAATAGTCGGCAACCAGCAGTTCGAAGCCAACCTTCTTCACTTCCACTTCGGCAAGGGCCGACGCGATCACCCGCCCACGGCTGATCGCGAAAGTTTCGGCGGTATAGGTTCCTGTGGTGACATTGGAGGGCAGCGAGATACGTGCCTGATAAAGCACCTGTTCGCTCACCTGGACGCCGCCGAAATCCTGCTTGTACAGCTGTTGGCGCGTCTTGAGGTCCACCAGGCCCGAAGCAAACCTTGCTTGTTCGGCCGGATCAATGACCCCGCTGGGGCTGAGCTGGATGTAGTCGGTGCCGAATTCATAGATCGCAGCTGTCTTGTCGTCGACGATCTCCGATACGGGCCGGGATGATGCCACGGCGAAGAAAGACGGGACCGATCGGAAGTCGCTGCTCGAAGCATTGACCCACACGCCCGCGAACCGCTCCTTCTCGCGCAGGCGCACAGGTTCGGACGGGCCTTTCAGGACCACCACGATATCGTACTGATTGCCGGCGGCCCGGCCACCGGGATCGAGAATCGCGCCGAAAAGAAGCAGTTCGGTGCCGGTAAAGCCTTGCCGAACCTGAATTTCGTGCTGGCTCACTTCCGGCACCAGGATCGGGTCGCGCTGCCCCATCAGGAACACTGCGAAGAGGAGGAGAAGGACCGCCCTCATAGCGGGTACAACGTGTAGATTTCCTCGGGCTGGTAAAACAGGCCGAGGAACATTCGAAATGCGACCAGCAACACGATGGTTGCGAGGATCAAGCGCAGTATCTCTGGCTTGACCTTGACCGCGATCTGCGAGCCCAGCTGCGCGCCGGAAACCGAGCCGAGGAGCAGCAGGAATACCAGCACGATATCCACCGCCTTGGTCGTCAGCGAATGCATCATCGTCGTCGCCATCGTCACGAAGAGGATGTTGAACAGGCTGGTGCCGACCACGACATTCGCGCTCATCCCGAGGATATAGAGCATCGCCGGAACCAAGATGAACCCGCCGCCCACGCCCATGAGCATGGTCAATATCCCGACGCAAATGCCGACGATCAGAGGGGCAAGCGGGGAGATATAAAGGCCCGAGCGGTAGAACCGCCAGCGCATCGGCAGGCTGGCGACCAGCGGGTGGTGCCGCCGACGCGGCGCCTGACTGGCAGCGGCTTGTCCGCGCAGGGCGCGCAACGACTCGTTCGCCATCAGCAGGCCGACCGAACCCAGAAGTATGACGTAGAGCGCATTGATGACCACATCGATCTGGCCGATCGCGCGAAAGAACTGGAACAACAGCGCGCCGATACCCGAGCCGATCACACCGCCACCCACGAGCACGGCACCCATCCGGTAGTCGACACCCTTGCGGTGACTATGCGCGATAACGCCAGTCACGCTTGCACCGGTGACCTGGGTGGAAGCGGAAGCAGCCGCGACGGTCGGCGGCACGCCATAGAAAATTAGCAAAGGCGTGGTCAGGAAGCCGCCACCCACACCGAAAAGCCCGGACAACAGGCCGGTGAGCCCCCCAAGCGCGACAATCCACAGTCCGTTGACCGAAAGGTTGGCGATGGGAAGGTAGACGTCCATGGGAGCGCCCTATCGCAGCACTTGCCCGGATAAAAGCTGAACCGTGTCAGAAGCCGGTTGAAAGCGTAATTGCCACGCCGGAGTTCGGCCTGGCATCGCCAGCAACCCGAATCCGATAATCCGCGGCGACCCGCACCGGCACTTGTCCCAGATTAAGGGCCAGTTGCGCGCTAGGCCCGAGATCCAGCCTTTCCGACCCCCGCTGCGCACCGCCCCAAAGCCCTGCTCCCACACCAAGCGATGCTGCCGCTCCGCGCAGGACAGGCCGCACCGCCGTTACCCTGCCATCGACAAAGCCGGTCGCAAAGTCGCCAGCAACATAGCCCACTTGCACATAGCCTTCGCCCTGCCAGCCGAAGCCGAATGGAACATCGGACAGGCCCGAGCTGACAAATGCCGCGGGACGAGGTTCGGTGCCTTCGCCACTGTCAACGATCCTGACCTCGCCATGGGCAAAGAGCGGCAGCTGTTCAAAGGGCCGCACTCTCAAGCCAAGGGCACCTTCGCTCTCGCCGTTCGAGACAAGGGCCCTGCTCGCGCGAAAGTAGGCGGCGGGATCAAGACCAGTACCCGGGCCAAGACGATAGCTGATTACGGCTCCTGCCTGGCTAGCCCCATAGCTGGCAGGGCGATCGCCAGCCGTGATCGAACTCCCGCCATTTGGGCGTAGCAGCAGCCAAGCATCCACCCTCCAAGGATTCACGTCGACGTGGCGGCGAAAGCCAATGTTCTGGGGATCGGAATTGGTCGCAGGAAGCGAAGGAGCCCATAAATCACTCGGACGTTGCAAACCCTCAGTTCCCGCCGGAGTCGACTGGCTGCTAGCAGCATCAGGGGCGCCGATTTCGGCGAGCCGGAGGGGTGGCAGTTTTCCCGTCAGCAAGAATCCGGAAGGCTCGTTTGGTGCCCTGGCTCGCTTGGATCGAACGTCTGGCAATCTGTGGCTGGACGAGGCGCCAAGCCAAGCTTCGATCCGCAGCGGCGAAAGGACTTCGCCCGGGGGCGGCATTTCGACCACAGCCTGTGCTGAGACCGGCAGGGGTGATTCCCAGAACAGGACCCGCAACAGGGCCCAGCCAAAGAACAGCACCCCCAGAAACATGATCGGCTGACCGCGACGCCTTTGGGCTTCGGTCGGCATCAGTTGACCTTCGGTTCCAGCGAAAGGTTCATCGCCGGATGATCGCGATGCTCCGTCTTGTCCCAGATGATCGGATTACCACGCAGGGTTCCGATATAGGCGCCAAGCGCACGGCGCCCCGCCATGATTGCGATGATGTTCGAGATCAACAAGCGCGGAGCCGCCATCAAACCCACCCGCCATCCGAATTCGCGAGCCGAGAAGGCGACCCTCGAGATCAAACGCCACACCACACCAAAAAGATTGATCAGCAAAAGCGCTTCGAGTGCAGGACTCAGCGGTATTGGCTCAACCAGGCCCAGCCCAATCAGGAAACCAGCGAGTACACTGAGGACTATCAAGGTATATGCCAGAGTCAGCAGGATTGCGCCGAACGGGCCGCGTCTGTCCCGCAATTGCATCCAGAGGTTCACCGGTGAACCGCTCCAACCCAATCGATCCCAACCTTGCAAGGCGATCCCGTGCATCCAGCGCGTCTTCTGGCGCACGGCTATGTTGAGCTCTGCGGGAAAGTAGGCACGAGTGGCGACCAGCCTTCCATCCTGGGTCCGGCACCGAAGGAAACGGCCTCTTCCACCCATTTGGGCGATACGCAAACCGAGTTCATAGTCTTCGGTCAGAGACTGTCGGGCAAATGGCTCGGCGCCCAATTGCGCAAGGGCGTGCCGTGCAATGCCACAACCGACACCCGCCCCCGGTATCGCCGCACCCAGGGCGTCACGCACTACCAGCGTCTTGCCATGCGCCTCGGCGAACTCATCCGAATAGTGTGTGCCGATAAAGTTCGAGCCAACCTGCGGTAATGCCAGGACAGGAAGCTGCACAAACTCGGCCTGCCCAATTGCCAGATCGAGTAGGCCGAGCGCTGCCGGATCAACCATGTCTTCGGCATCGTGCATCACGACCATGCGCGACTGTTCGCCGTTGCGAAGCTCATCGGCACACAGCGCAGAATAGAGGCGGTTTAGGCAATCGGCCTTGCTTGTCGGCCCGTCGGCACCATGAATCACAAGGCGCACCCTGCTGTCGCTTCGTGCAGCAGCGATCACCGAAGCAATGGTGGAGGGATCGTTGCGGTAGCAACCGACATAGATCCGCAAGTCATCCTGTGGCCAAACGGCCAGCATGTGACAGATGGTTGGGCCGATCACCGCAGATTCCTGCCAAGCCGGAATGAACACTGCGGCGCTTCCGGAGAGCTGGCGCTGTGATAGCTCGACGCTATCCACCACCCATGTCTTGGATCTTCGTTTCAGGCGTATTCCGAAATACGCCAGATCGATCCCCAGCTCATCGATAAGCCCCACTGCGAAGAAAGCGGCAGTGAACAGCAACAATTCATGCTGCGCGACCAAAAACCATTCTAGAACAGTCAATTGATCCAGACCCAAGCGCGACCCCATTTTTCAAAACTTGTAACGACGCGACAGGGTGATGGCAACTCCCACTCAACAGCGGCGGGCATCGACCTTGCAACTGGCGACGGAATACGGAAGAGGGCGTCCCAGTATGACCAATCGCCCAACCCCGCTTCGCGTAGTCTTTGCCCCCGTTCGCGCACTGTTCGATAGTGACGCGTCAGCAGGCATCCTCCTGATCCTCGTGGCCGCGGCCGCGATGTTTGCGGCGAACTCCCCACTGCATGACGAATATCATGCCCTGTTCCACGACGCGCTGTTCTCTGCCGCGATCTTCAAGCTCAACACGCTGCATCTCTGGATCAATGACGGGTTGATGGCCGTCTTCTTCTTCGTCGTAGGGCTGGAGGTGAAGCGGGAATGGATCGAAGGCCAGCTGTCATCGCCTTCTCAGCGTCGTCTCCCCGTGCTCGCAGCTGCGGCCGGCATGGCGATCCCGGCACTCATCTACGTCTCGATCGTCGGGATCGGCAATCCGCTGACAGGCGGTTGGGCCATCCCAGCAGCCACCGACATCGCCTTCGCCATGGGTGTGCTCGGCCTCCTCGGCAATCGCGTCCCCGCTTCGCTGCGCCTGTTCCTGCTGACTGTCGCGATTGTCGATGACATCGGCGCGGTGCTGGTCATTGCCGTGTTCTACACGTCCGGCCTCAAGGTCGCTTATCTGGTTGCCGCGGCAGTCGTGGTCGGTCTGATGTATGCGCTCAATCGCATGAAGGTTTCGCGCTACTCCCCCTTCATCCTTCTTGCCCTGGTGCTGTGGTTCCTCGTGCTCAATTCGGGCGTGCATGCCACGATCGCCGGGGTCGTCGCCGCACTGACCATCCCGATGCGCGGCAAGGATGACGAGACCATGGTCGAACGTATGGAGCATTCGCTCGCGCCTTGGAGCGCATATCTGATCGTCCCGGTCTTCGGCTTCGCCAATGCCGGGGTCGACTTCAGCACCATGGGTCTGGATGGTCTGCTTGCCCCCCTGCCGCTCGCGATCGCCGCAGGCCTGTTCCTGGGTAAGCAGGTGGGCATATTCGCGGCGATCTGGATTGCGGAGAAGTTGCGCTTTGCGCCCCGGCCCGATCAGGCCAATTGGCCCGAAATCTGGGGTGTATCGATCCTGTGCGGTATCGGTTTCACTATGTCGCTGTTCATCGGCGAGCTGGCCTTCCCCGGCTCGCGTGAACTGATCGACGAGGCCAAGATCGGCACTCTATTGGGATCGCTGGTGTCCGCCCTGGTGGGCTTCGCAATCCTGCGATTGACCACGACCCACCCGGACGATCCACGCAATCCCTATCGCGAGTGAGGCAGCCTACCAGTTGCCGACATTCTCCATGCTGGCCCAGGGCTCTGCCGGTTCAAGCCGACCTTCCTGCAGCAGTTCGACCGAAATGCCGTCGGGTGATTTGACGAAGGCCATGTGTCCGTCGCGCGGGGGACGGTGAATGATATGGCCTGCATCGGCCAGGCGCTGGCAGGTCTCGTAGATATTCTCGACGCGATAGGCGAGGTGCCCGAAGTTGCGTCCGCCTGAGTATGCCTCCGGCTCGCCGTCCTCAGGCGGCCAGTTATAGGTCAGCTCAACCTCGGCCACGCCCTCTTCGCCCGGCGCAGCCAGGAAGATCAGCGTGAACCGGCCTTTCTCGCTATCGAAGCGACGCACTTCACTGAGCCCGATCAACTCAAAAAAAGCGACCGTGGCGTCCGGATCCGAAACGCGGATCATGCTGTGCAGGTACTTGGTCAAAACATACTCCATTCGTCGACATTAAAGCACGGTTCATCGCAGAACCCCTAATTGCAGTTGCGAGGGCCGCAGCAGCGAAAGGAATCACTCATGACCGTAGATTCGTCCGAGGAAGCCGAAGGTGCCACGAAAGCCCGCGGCGATTCAACCATGCGCCGCTGGCTTGGCAGCGCCGCCATCCTTGCCGCGGGGATCATGGTTGGCGGCTTCGTCCTGGGCGATGGCCTGGTCCGCATGAAAGCGGCGGAACGGAGCGTTACCGTGCGCGGGCTTGCGGAACGGGATGTCGTCGCGGATCTGGCGACCTGGACGATTTCCTATTCGGGCATTGCAGGGGATCTGGCTGGCGCGCAGGCAGCGGCCGACCGCGATGCTGCCGCGATCCGCAGTTTCTTCAAGGAGCTCGGCTTTCCCGAGAACGAACTGACCCCAGCGGGCGTCAACGTCTCAAGCTACACCAATGACGGGATAACTCGTTACACCGTTCAGCAACGGATGGTGCTGCGCACCAGGGACATCAATCGCGCGCAGGAAGCGTCACGCCGCCAGGTGGAGCTGGTTCGGCGCGGGGTGGTGCTGGAGGACGGCTCGGGGATCAATTACACCTTTACCGGCCTGAACGCGGTCAAACCGGAAATGGTAGCCGAAGCGACGAAGGACGCGCGCGCATCAGCGGAACAGTTCGCGAAGGATAGCGGTGCCGCGGTGGGTTCGATCAGACAGGCAACGCAGGGCTATTTCTCGATCGAAGCCCGCGATGGTGAAGCCGGTGGCTGGGGCGTGGGCGA
>NZ_JAYPTL010000004.1:55761-82803 GCF_038133525.1 Erythrobacter sp.
AAGGTCCGGGTCGTCACCACGGTCGACTTCGCTCTCGACTGAGCGAAGGAATGGGGGGCGGCGGCCCGCCCCCCTGGTACTCAGAAGCTGGCCGAGATCGTGGCGACCACGGCATCGTCGGTGAATTCGTTGATCGAAGGCCCTTCGACACCGACATAGGCGACACCGAATTCGAACGGACCATGCGCAACGCTGGCGCCGATCGACCAGTCGAGGCCGGTATCGTCGGCAGCACCGGCGAGCAGCGGCGGAGCAAGTGCACCGTCGGTGTAGCCGATGTGACCGGTCAGGGTGATCGGCGTGTTGGGGATGCCCACGCCAACGTCGGTGTAGACATAGAGGTTGTCGTCATCGCCGAGCGAATCCTGATCGGGCGAATAGCCGACGCCGAGCGTGGTTTCGACCGGACCGAGCGAGAAGCCGACCGACGCGAGGAACTCGTAATAGTTCACGTTGGCGCCGATATCTTCGGTCGGATAGACATAGTAGATCGCGCCCAGATCGATGCTGACGCCATCGGTGATGTCGCCGCTCCAGCCGCCGTAGATGTCGAGTTCCATGTCGCCATAGGCGTCGCCGCCACTGATCGACGAGGCCCAGGTGCCGACATAGAAGCCGCTTTCATGGGCGACGTCGAAACCGCCCTGAATGGCCGGGTCGCCGCTCGAGAGCGAAACGCCGCGGAAGCGGTAATCGCTCGTCAGCGCAACATTGCCCGAAAGCGTGAAGGCGCCGGCCGACGTGTCGTCGGTGGATTCATCGTCTTGCGCCATGACCGGCGCGGCGGAAAGAAGGCTCACCGTGGCGAGCGAAACGGCCATTAGGCCACGAAAGGACGTCAGCATTACAAACTCCTCAACGAGTGTCGCTTCGTCCCACCTGCGAATCCGTCGGGGCCTGGTTTGATCGGCTCCTCGTGCGGATACAGAAAGATTTGTGCATCGAACGGACCCACCGCGCAAGATATGTGTGGCAACATTTCGCATATGCAGCAAAAGCTGTGGTGTTTTCGCAACTGCAAGATTGGCGACTGTGCCGCGGTTGCCGCGCGGGCGGCTTGCGCCTATCTGCCCAGCGAGGTCGGCGCACGGGCGCAGGCCAGGGGATGGACCAGAATACAACCGCACAATGCTCCGATCGCTAGGCCAGCTATTCAAGGAGAAACCTGCCCCGCGCCGTCTGGCGTCGGTGCCTGCGGGCGAGCGGTATTACGTCATCGGGGACGTGCACGGCCGCCTCGACCTGTTCGAAGCGCTGATCGAGGCAGTCGAGGCGGACGACGCAGCTGCCGCAACAGCACAATCCACCGTGGTGCTGCTGGGTGACCTGATCGACCGCGGACCGAACAGCTCCGGCGTGATCGACCGTGCACGTGCCTGGACCAAGACCCGCACAGTTCGCTTCATCGCCGGAAACCACGAAGAAATGTTCCTGGAGTCCTTCGAGGACAAGGAAATGCTCCGCCACTTCATCAAGCATGGCGGCCGCGAAACGATCCTGTCCTACGGCATCAAGCGCAAGCGTTACAACGAGTTGACCATCAAGGAACTGCAGGGCGAGCTCGCCGAGCTGGTCCCTGCCAAGCACCGCAAGTTCCTGGGCGGTTTCGAGGACATGGTCATCGCGGGCGACTATGTCTTCGTCCATGCCGGGATCAACCCGAAGCGCCCGGTCGAAGATCAGAAGCAGTCCGACCTGCGCTGGATCCGCGAGCGCTTTCTCAAGCACACCGAACCCTTCAGCCACGTGGTGGTCCATGGCCACACGATCTTCGACACTGTCGAGACGACCGACCATCGCATCGGCATCGACACCGGCGCCTTTCGCAGCGGCCGCCTGACCGCGCTGGTGCTGGAAGGCACAACGCGCCGGACCATCCAGGCGGTCGAAACCGACGGTGCGATCGCGATCGACAAGACCGAACTCGCCTAGCACGCTAGGTTTCCGAGAGTGGTGCCAGGGGGCCTGTAAGCCGGGTTCTGTCCTGCCGACGGTATCCGATAACCGGACCGTATCCGCAGGGGCAGCCATTCGTCTGGGCCATGGATTGCTCCATGGCTCAAGCAGCCAACCCGGGCGGTCGATGCGAAACACACCTGCCTTGCGGCGCGCCGCCCCTATTCGGCCTTGCTCCGGGTGGGGTTTGCCATGCGGACCCTGTTGCCAGCGCCCCGGTGCGCTCTTACCGCACCCTTTCACCCTTGCCTGAGCCCTTTAGGGACCATCGGCGGTATACTCTCTGTGGCACTTTCCCTGGGGTCACCCCCGGCGGGCGTTACCCGCCACCCTTGCTTCGTGGAGCCCGGACTTTCCTCGCACCTTGCGGCACGCGGCTGCCCGGCCCCCTGGCGGGGACGCAAATAGGGTGTCGCGGAGGTTTCGCCAAGCAAAAGCCGTGTTGGACCAAATTTGGATTGGCCAGGCGGCGCCCCTGCAGGATGGAACACATGGAACAGGGTTCTGCGGAAGAAAGCGCCGAGGAAGCGTCGCCGTGATGAAGCGACGCCGGTTGAGGATGGTGGAGCAGCGAAATCCATGCTCAGGACTTGGCTTGAGGGATACTCGGTAGGAAAGCGCGAATGGCCCCTAGCGACCCGATTGCGGACCATTGGGTGCTTGGTAGAAGAGTGCATGTCTGAAGGATCATTCGCTCTCGACCTCACTGCCGACGGGGTGCATTTCGCCGAGTGGCAAACCGTAGTCCAAGATGACGATCTTGAGCTAGTGTCGATCAATCTGGCCAATGATCATTCGCTAGTAGCTACGTTTGCGTGCGAGCGCCTTCAAGCAGATGTTGTGTTTACCTTCTCCGATGTTCGGGCGTTCCGCGTCGTCGATGAGGGTGGATTGCTACAACTTTGGGCGGCATCGAAAAGCAACCCACGCCCGGCACAAACGACCTTCTGCGTGCGAGGCCACCAATGGCAATCGGAGAGCCCGCTCGCTTGGCTTCATGGGACTGACAAACCTTACTTCAGCTACATGATTGCCACTGATTGGGATTGTCTAGAGGTCGTTGCGTTTGATCCGCCTGAAGTTGGCGTGAAAGCCAAGCCATAGATCTTCAGTTGGATAGCGTTTGAATCTTATTGTCCGCTTTACACCCATCCCCGAGGCTCCGCCTACCGATGCGCGCCGCGGTCACGGTCTAGCAACAGCTGGAACAGGATCGCCCGTACCTCGCCGTCGATCTCGCCGTCGATCCTGCGGGGGCGCCAGCGGCGCTGGAACGCCTCGACCGCCTTATGCCCGTCGGTGATGTCATAACCGAAACGTTCGAGCGCGAGGTAGAAGGCGCCGTCATTGTCGAAGGGGTCGCCCAGTTCGATCTTTGGCGTCGGCAGGCATAGCCCGTATTCGGCCAATCGCTCCCACGGGAACAGTTCGCCCGGATCGAGCTTGCGTGCCGGCGCGACGTCGGAATGGCCGACCACATTGGCGCGGGGGATGTCGTGGGTCCGCACGATCCGCGCCAGCAGCGGCACCAGCGCCTCGAACTGCGCTTCGCTGAAGTCGCGATAGCCGTTGGTGTGGCCCGGGTGGTCGAGCTCGATCCCGATGCTGGCGGAGTTCACGTCGCGGGTACCGCGCCAATAGGAAGCGCCCGCGTGCCATGCGCGCTTGTCTTCCGCGACCATGCGGGTGACGGTGCCGTCTTCGGCGATCAGGTAATGGGCGGAAACCTTGGCTGCGGGATCGCACATCCGCTCGAGAGCGGCCTCGGGGCCCAGCATGTCGGTATAATGGATGACGGCCATCGTCACCGGTAGCGCGCGATCGTCGAAATTGGGCGAAGCGCGCTCCTGGTGGACGAGCTCGTCTCCCGTCACCCGATCAGCTCTCCGGATTGCGGCAGCACGGCGCCAAGGACCAACGCATCGGCCGAGCGGTGATACTGCAGCCCGCCACCGCTTTCCTGCGCCAGCAGCGATATCATATGCGCGGCCGCGGTGCGGCTGGACAATTCGGACCGGTCGAGCGTGCCGTCGAGCGCCTTGCCGATAGTCTCGTCAAAAGCGATCTTGGGTCCGGTCGCGCGGACCACGATTTCGGTGGCGCCATCGCGCACCTCGGCCCCGATATCGAGCGTCCCGCCGCGCACCAGCGCATCGATCGCAACCTGCGCGAAGTTGAGGAGCACTTTCACGGCAGGCTTGGCCAGCGTGCTGTCGGCCAGGGCCCAGTTGACCTCGACATTGGCCTTGTCCGCGACCAGGGCCTGGATCAGCGCCTTGGGTTCCTCGACATCGACCTGCTCGCCAAAGCCACCGGCAGCACCAAAGGCCAGGCGGAAGAACTTCAGCTTGTTGGTGCTGATCTTGGCGCTCTGTTCAAGCAACTGCATGACGTTGGCGCGCATTTCGGGGTCGGTTTCGAGCGCCAGCAGCTCAAGGCCGTTGGAGAGCGCGCCGACAGGGCTGAGCATGTCATGGCACAGGCGCGAGCACAGCATTGCGGCAAGGTCGATCGATTGGCGGTCGTCCATCGGGATCCCGGTGATGAAGTTTGCGGAGGTGTCTTAGCGAGGGCAAGCCACATAGGGAAGCGGGGCGAATCCTGCATCCCCCGAACGCCAGAATGTAACTCGCCCTGCCGCGACAATCGCCCACACCATCCCATCGCCCGCCGCCAGTTCCCGGTCGGTGACGGATGGCTCAGCGATACCGTTGGGGTGCGAATGGTAATAGCCGATGATCTGGGCCCCGCCTTCTCGCGCAGCGCGATGCGCATCGACGAGCGCCTGCGGATCGATTTCGAAATGGGTTTGCGGTGTGGGATGCACGTTGGTGGCGGGGGTACTGCCATCGATCCTGCCCGACGCCCCGAACAGCAGGCCACAGCACTCATCGGGATGGGATTGCTCCGTTTCGAGCAGTAGCCGATCGATCACCGCGCTTGAGACTTCGAGTGCCATCGCGCATGGCCCTAGCATGACCGAGCCAGAAAACATCACGGGAACTCTGACCAATGCGGGTCGCCTGGACAAGGTGCTGGCCGAGGCGAGCGGCTTGTCGCGCGAGCGGATCAAGGCGCTGATTGCCGATGGGGCGATCACAGTGGGCAAGACGCTCGCCACCAGCGGATCGGTGAAGATGCAGGCAGGCGCCCATTTCAGCATCGCCCTGCCCCCGCCCGAACCGCTTGCCACCGAGCCGCAGGACATTCCGCTCGACATCGTGTTCGAGGACGAACACCTGGTCATCGTGAACAAGCCGGCCGGGATGGTCGTCCACCCCGCGGCGGGCAATCCGGACGGCACGCTGGTCAATGCCCTGCTGTTCCACTGCGCGGGCAGGCTTTCGGGTATCAATGGAGTAGCCCGGCCGGGTATCGTCCATCGCATCGACAAGGATACGTCAGGCCTGCTGGTCGTAGCCAAGTCCGATGCCGCGCATGAAGGCCTGGCCAGGCAATTCGCCGACCACACAATCACCCGACGATATCTGGCGGTGTGTTCGGGCTATCCCAATCCGCGATCCGGGACCATTTCAGGACGCATCGGGAGATCGGACAAGGACCGCAAGAAAATGGCGGTGCTGCCGGATGATTCCAGCCGGGGGAAGCGCGCCGTCACGCAATACGAAACGCTACGGACGCTGGACCACGCAACCTTGATCGAATGCCGGCTGGAAACCGGGCGCACGCACCAGGTTCGCGTTCACTGTGCGTCAATCGGTCATCCGTTATTGGGGGACCCGGTCTATGGTCGCACGCCCAAATCCCTCAAGCCCGTTCTGGACCGACTCCAGTTTCGGCGACAGGCGCTACACGCCGCAAGACTCGGATTCATTCATCCTATCACGGGTGAAAGCTTGGATTTCCACGCTGATTTACCAGCAGATTTTCAGGAACTGATCGACGAAACCGCTCGTTGAAATCGATGAATCGCAGTGCAATTTTGACCGGTTTCCGCTATATGTAACCAGAGTGGCCCGAAAGCCGGATGCCCATCAGGGGTCCTGCAGCCGAGGTCGACGCTAGAAAGGTCAGGGTATACGTGAGCAATAACAAGTCCATGAGCGTCCCCGCGCTCGGCGGTGAGCAGAGCCTCAACCGCTATCTCTCAGAGATCAAGAAGTTCCCCGTGCTGACGGCTGAGCAGGAATACATGCTCGCCAAGCGCTATGCCGAGCATGAGGACCCCGAAGCTGCCGCGCAGCTCGTCACTTCGCACCTGCGGCTCGTGGCCAAGATCGCCATGGGTTACCGCGGTTATGGCCTGCCCGTTTCGGACCTCATTTCCGAAGGCAATGTCGGCCTGATGCAGGGCGTGAAGAAGTTCGAGCCCGATCGCGGTTTCCGCCTCGCGACCTACGCGATGTGGTGGATCAAGGCCTCTATCCAGGAATATATCCTGCGCAGCTGGTCGCTCGTGAAGATGGGCACCACCGCCGCACAGAAGAAGCTGTTCTTCAACCTGCGTCGGATGAAGAAGAACCTCGACGCCTATGAGGATACCGACCTTCATCCCGACGACGTGACCAAGATCGCGACCGACCTCGGCGTGCCCGAGCAGGAAGTGGTCAACATGAATCGCCGGATGATGATGGGTGGCGACGGTTCGCTCAACGTGCCGATGCGCAATGGCGAAGAAGGCAGTGGCGAATGGCAGGACTGGCTGGCCGATGACGGTCCGCTGCAGGACGAGCTGGTTGCCGACGCCGAGGAAGCCGACGTGCGCCACGAAATGCTGGTGGAGGCAATGGACAGCCTCAACGAGCGTGAGAAGCACATCCTGACCGAACGCCGCCTGACCGATAATCCGCAGACGCTCGAAGAGCTGTCGCAGGTCTACGACGTCAGCCGCGAACGCATTCGCCAGATCGAGGTTCGCGCCTTCGAGAAGCTGCAGAAGGCGATGCAGCGCATCGCCGGCGAGCGCCTGCTACCCGGAATGGCCTGATCCGCACAATCGCCCACGGGCGATTGACATCGACGGTGAACACTCCAGTCTCCCCCGGTCCAGCACGACCGGGGGAGACTGTCGTTTGAAGCCTGCGAAACTGATCTGCGCCCTGTTTGCCGGCACGGCACTGCTTGCCAACCACCAAGGCGAACCGACCGACCCCGAAACGAAGGCCTGGTGGAATCTCGCCACCGAACTGTCGAGCGATGCCTATGAGGGCCGTGCCAGCGGCTCGCCCGGACACGAGCGCGCAGCGGTGCTGGTAGCAAGCAAGCTGGCGGCCGCAGGCTTCCAGCCGCTGGGTGAGGACGGCAGCTGGTACCAGCGCGTCCCGCTCGAGGAGATCGCGGTATCCTTTGCGACCCTGGACGGCGAAGGGGGCAAGCTGCACCATCTCGATGACTTCATCGTACGCCCCCAGCCTGGACTGCCGCAAAGCGCAAGCTACGCGCTATCCTATCGCGGCTACTGCGGTGCGGGTGATCTGGGCGATGTCGCCGGTCGGGTGGTGATTTGCCACAACACGCGCCGCAGTGGGCTGCCTAGCGATCCCGAACGCGAAGCGGCGGTTCGAGCGGCTGGCGCTGCTGCGATCATTCAGATTGCCGATCCGGGCTTCACCATTGAGCCGCCCCGCTGGCCATTCGCCCATAACAAGGTCGTTTCGACGCCTGGAGAAATGCCAGCCGCCGACAGTTTCGTGTCGATCCTGCTGAACGCCGATGCGCTGGGCAAACTCGTGCCCGGACACGATGCCAAAGCACTCGTCGAAACAGGCGCTGCGGGTGAACCGCTTCCGTCCTTCGACGGTGGCACGATGCGGCTGACCACCGTGTTGCGCACCAGCCAGTACAGCTCGCCCAATGTGATCGGCTACCTGCCCGGCACCGATCCGGCGCTGGCGGACCAGGCGATCCTGCTCGGCGCGCACCTCGACGGTTATGGCTTCGGCCATGCGGTCGATGGCGATGCCATCTACAACGGCACGCTCGACGATGCAGCCTATGTCGCGCTTCTGCTGAAATTCGCCGAGTCACGGCAAGGCAAGAGGCTCAAACGACCCGTCATCATCGGCGCGTGGACGGGCGAGGAATTGGGCCTGCACGGATCGCGCTGGTTCGCCGCGCACCCCACCTGGCCATTGGCGAAGATCGCGGGCGTTCTGAACCTCGACCAGCTGCGACCGATCTTCCCGCTCGAACGGCTGACCACGCACGGGCGGACCGACAGCACCATGGGCGAACATGCGGCAGCGCTCGCGGCGAAATACGGCTTCGTGCTGCAAGACGATCCCGAGCCTGAGCGGCGACTGATCCTGCGCACCGACCACCGGCCCTTCATGGAGGCGGGTATCCCCTTCCTCAACTTCACCTTCGGCTTCGCGCCGGGAAGCGAGAGCGAGCGGATCTACCGCAACTGGTACCGCACCGGCTATCACAAGCCGCAGGACGACCCGCAACAGCTGATGGACTGGCAAGCGGCCCAGACCTTCAATCAGTTCTGGCTCGAACTGGCCGAACGTATCGCCGACGACCCGGCCAGCCCGCACTGGCACGAAGGAAGCGAGCTGGCCGGGAAATATGCGAAGGACTAGTTGCTCGGCGCGAGGTCGAGCACTGCCGCAATCATCGCCTGCGTCCCCAAGGTGACCGATTCCCGCGGGGCGATCTTGAACAATGGCGAATGGTGCGAGGGGACCGGCGGGCCCCCGTTCTTTTCGGCATCGAAGGCCGCCTGCGGCGTGCCACCGACGGAAAAGTAATAGCCCGGCACGTCCAGGTCTTCGGCAACGAAGAAGGCGAAATCTTCCGCGCCCATCGATGTCTGCTCATCGGGAAACAGCACATCGTCGCCGAAGGTGCGTTGCATTACGGCGTTGAGCCGCCGGGCCAGCGCGGGATCATTGTTGGTGACCGGCGTGCCTTCGACCACCTCGACCTTGGGCAGCTTGTCTTCGGGCAACCCATGCGCGCGGCCGATATTGACCGCAATCCGCTCGATCGCGGCGATGGTCTGCGCCCGCACCTTCTCTTCATTGGCGCGAACGGTGAGCTGGAGATCGGCGCGGTCCGAGATGATATTGTGCTTGGTGCCCGAATGGAACGAGCCGACCGTCACCACCACCGGCTGCAGCGGGTTGATCTCGCGACTGTCGATCGACTGCAAGGCGACGACGATCTGCGCGCCGATATAGACCGGGTCGCGGCCCGTGTCGGGCGCCGCACCATGCGCACCAATACCGGGTACGGTGATGTTGACCGAATCCGCGCTCGAGCCGACCAACAGTTCCGGCCCGACCAGTTTGCCGGTGGGAACTTCGGCAGCGACGTGGAAGGCCAGTGCATAGTCCGGCTTGCCGAACCGTTCATAGAGCCCGTCCTTGAGCATTGCGACCGCACCACCCACGCGCTCTTCGGCCGGCTGCACGACGAACATCAGCGTGCCCGACCATTGGTCCTTCATGGCTGCCAGTCGCCGCGCCGAACCAACCATTGAAGTAATGTGCACGTCATGGCCGCAAGCGTGCATGACCGAATATTCCTGGCCATCCTGGCCCGTCTGGGTGACCTTGGAGGCATAGGGGAGTCCCGATTTCTCGGGCAGCGGCAATCCGTCCATATCGGCGCGCAGCAAGATCAGCGGTCCCGGCCCGTTGCGCAGCATCCCGACCACGCCCGTGCCCCCAACTCCCTCGGTCACTTCCAGCCCGGCAGCGCGAAGTTCCGCCGCCATGCGCTTGGCCGTGTTGGTCTCGAGGAAGGAAAGTTCCGGATTGGCGTGAAAGTGCAGGAACAGGTCTTCAAGGTGGCCGTCGTAGTCGGCCTCCACCGCTGCGGCGACACCCGCTGGGTCGGCATTGGCCGGGCTGGAACCCAATGCGAGTGCCAGCGCCGCGCCCACCAGAATGTTGCGCCTGTATCCCATAAAACCCCGCTCCTATTCGTGACAAATCGAGGGGGATCAAAGCACGCGCCGCGCAGCGCGGCAAGCGACACGATTGCACGCGGGAAAGGCCGCGGTTAAGTCGCGCGAATGCGCCGCGTCACCCGCTTCCTGTTCAAGGCCCTGCTGGGCTTCATCGGCCTCAGCCTTGCCCTGGTCCTGCTCTTCAAATTCGTGCCCGTGCCCGTCACGGCGACCATGGTCATGGACGGCAATGGCATAACCAAGGACTGGGAATCGCTTTCGAATATCGACCGCAACATGGTGCGCGCGGTGATCGCCAGCGAAGACGGCAAGTTCTGCAGCCACGACGGCTTCGACCGCGAGGCAATCGAGAAGGCGATCGAGAACAATTCGAGGGGCGGCCGGATCAAGGGCGGCTCTACCATCAGCCAGCAGACCGCCAAGAACGTGTTCCTGTGGCAGGGCGGCGGGTATTTCCGCAAAGGTCTGGAAGCCTATTTCACCGTGCTGATCGAGAAGATCTGGGGCAAGCGGCGGATCATGGAGGTCTACCTCAACGTCGCCGAGACAGGCATCGGTACCTATGGGGTCGAAGCGGGCGCGCATCGCTATTTTGGTAAGTCCGCCGCCAGCCTGACCCCGCTCGAGGCCGGGCGAATGGCGGCAGCCCTGCCCTTGCCCAAGCAACGATCGGTCAAGAACCCAACCGGCTGGTTGCGGCGGCACGGCAATTCGATCGCCGCCCGCGTTGGGGTGGTGCGCCGCGACGGCCTCGACTCCTGCATCTACGAATAGGCTGGACAAACAGAGACTTGCGCAGTGATTCGAGTTTTGTATGATATAACATTGCAAAGTATGATATTCTATATCTAACTGATTTCGCTTGATTTTCCCCGTTGGCGGCGGGATCGCTTGGTTCTTGGGGTGGATTCGCACGGCAGCGGATCGAACGGAAGGAAGCAACCGGTTTGGGGCACGGGCATTCTCATGATCATGGGCACAGCCATGCGCCGGCGGACTTCGGCCGCGCCTTCCTGATCGGGGTTATCCTCAACACAGGTTTTGTCGCGGTCGAGGCCGCCTATGGCTGGATCTCCGGCTCAATGGCGTTGATCGCCGATGCGGGCCACAACCTGTCCGATGTCCTCAGCCTGCTGGTTGCCTGGGGCGCCAGCGTCGCTGCCAAGCGCCCACCGTCCGACCGCTTTACCTATGGTTACAAGAGCTCGACCATCCTGGCGGCGCTGGCCAATGCCGGCCTGCTGCTGGTCGCGATCGGGGCAATCCTCTTCGAAACACTCCACCGCATGGCGGAACCACCTGCCGTCCAGGGTGAAACGATGGTCGTCGTCGCGGGTATCGGGATCGTGATCAACACCGCCACCGCCCTGCTGTTCCTTCGCGGGCGGCATCACGATATCAATATCCGGGGCGCCTTCCTGCACATGGCGGCGGATGCACTGGTTAGCCTGGGCGTCGTGGTTGCGGGCATCGCCATCATCGCCACCGGATCGCGCTGGATCGACCCCATTGTCAGCCTCGCGATCGTGGCGGTGATCGCATGGGGAACCTGGGGGTTGCTCAAGGACAGTGTGGCGATGAGCCTGCTTGGCGTTCCCAAGGGCATTTGCGAACGTTCGGTGCGGACATACCTCGCCGGGCTGCCGGGCGTGAACGCGGTGCACGACCTGCACATCTGGCCAATGAGCACGACCGAGACAGCGCTGACGGCCCATCTGGTGATGCCCGCGGGCCACCCCGGAGACGAATTCCTTCACGAGATCGCGCATGAACTGGCGCACCACCACCGCATCGGCCACGCGACGATCCAGGTCGAAGTCCAGCGGGGCGAATGCAGCGCCGGTTGCTAGCTTTACGGGTTCGCTAGCGCAGAATAGTGCCTATCGCGGCAATCGGAGGGGATCGACATGGCAGAGCACGAACGAAGCGGCGGGTGCGGGTGCGGCCACGTGCGCTACAGCGTCTTGGGCGATCCGATCTTCACCAACAACTGCCATTGCACCCAGTGCCAGCACCAGACCGGCTCAACCAGTGTCGTCAATGCGTTCTACGAGGCTGCCCGGATTAGGCTGGAGAGCGGCGAGTTGGCCGAGCATGTCGTAACCGCCGGCAGCGGCGGGCCGCATACGATTTGCCGATGCAGCGAATGCGGTGCAGCCCTGTGGAGCTATTACCCGAGGCTGGGACGACTGGGCGCCGGGATCAGGGTCGGCACGCTCGACGAACCCCAGGCCCTGGTCCCGGACGCGGTGGTCCATATGCGCGAGAAAATGCCCTGGGTCACGCTACCCGAAGGCATCCCGGCGTTCGAAACTTACTACGACTACCGCGAGCTACTGCCGCAGGAGCGGGTCGCACGCATGGACGCACTGATTGCGCAGAGTGCAGCGGGCAACGGCTAGCCACTGCGCGCCCCGGCGGTCCATCGCTACGATCCTACGAAATCTACGGCGGCCGCGGCGTGAAGCGCCGTGGTATCGAAGATGGGCAGGCAGGAATCGCCCTCACCCACCAGCATCATGATCTCGGTACAGGCGAGCGCAACCGCATCAGCACCCCGCCCCGCCATCTCACCAATCGCGGCCGAATAAGCGGCACGGGATTCATCCCTGACCACCCCGGCACACAGCTCGTCGTAGATGACCCGATCAATGATCTCGCGATCGGCCGCCTGCGGCAGGATCACTTCGAGGCCCTTTGCCGCTAGTCGTTCGGCATAGAAGGTTTCGTTCATGGTGAAGCGCGTGCCCATTAGGCCGACGCGCCGGTGCCCGGCTTCGACAAGCGCATTTGCCAGTGGGTCGGCGATATGCAGCAGCGGTATCGGCGCAGCCTCCGTCACCGCATCGGCGAGCTTGTGCATGGTATTGGTGGCGATCAGCAGCCCCTCGGCGCCGGCAGCGTGAAGCCCGCGCGCGGCAGCGGCCAGGGATTGGCGCAACGCCGTCCATTCGCCAGCCGCCTGCATTGCGGCAATCTGGCCGAAATCGAAGCTGTGAAGGATCAGCGGTGCCGATGCCACGCCCCCCAGTCGTGCCCGAACCCCCTCATTGATCAGACGGTAATAATGCGCGGAACTCTCCCAGCTCATTCCGCCGATCATTCCGAGCGTTCGCATATCTCAGCCCCATAATGAAAACGCGCCGCAGATCCTGAGATGCTGCGGCGCGTCCTGAATTTCCGATGATTACGGAGGCCTAGGCCGCCGCTTCCTTCTCGTCCGACTTGCCGCCATGGACCTGTACCGGGTCCTTGCGGCCGTCGACCACGTCCTTGTCGATCACGATCTCTGTTACGCCATCCATATCGGGCAGGTCGAACATCGTATCGAGCAGCAGGCCTTCGACGATCGACCGCAGGCCACGGGCGCCGGTCTTGCGCTTGATGGCCTTTTCGGCGATTTCCTTCAGCGCCTCGTCGGTAAAGGTCAGCTGGACGTCCTCGAGCTCGAACAGCTTCTGGTACTGCTTGACCAGCGCGTTCCTGGGTTCGGTCAGGATCGTGACCAGCGCTTCGACATCGAGATCGCGCAGCGTGGCGATGACCGGCAAGCGGCCGACGAATTCGGGGATCAGGCCGAACTTGAGCAGATCTTCCGGTTCGCCCTTCTCGAGCAGTTCGCCCACGCGACGCTTGTCCGGATCGGCGACATGCGCGCCAAAGCCGATCGAGCGCTTCTGCAGGCGATCGGCGATGATCTTTTCAAGGCCGGCGAAGGCGCCACCGCAGATGAACAGGATATTGGTCGTGTCGACCTGCAGGAATTCCTGCTGCGGATGCTTGCGGCCACCCTGCGGCGGAACCGAAGCGGTGGTGCCTTCCATCAGCTTGAGCAGCGCCTGCTGCACGCCTTCGCCCGACACGTCGCGCGTGATCGAAGGATTTTCCGCCTTGCGGGTAATCTTGTCGATTTCGTCGATGTAGACGATGCCGTGCTGCGCCTTCTCGACGTTGTAGTCGGACGCCTGGAGCAGCTTGAGGATGATATTCTCGACGTCCTCACCCACGTAGCCGGCCTCGGTCAGCGTGGTGGCATCGGCCATGGTGAAGGGCACGTCGAAGGTGCGCGCCAGCGTCTGCGCCAGCAGCGTCTTGCCCGAACCGGTGGGGCCGACCAGCAGGATATTCGACTTGGCGAGTTCGACGTCGCCCGCCTTGCCGCTGTGCTTGAGCCGCTTGTAGTGGTTGTGCACCGCGACCGAGAGCACGCGCTTGGCACGGTCCTGGCCGATCACGTAATCGTTGAGCGTCTCGAAGATTTCTGACGGCGTCGGAACGTCGCCTTCCTTCTTCCCGGCGATCCCGGCCTTGGTCTCTTCACGAATGATGTCGTTGCA
Source organism: Erythrobacter sp. (assembly GCF_038133525.1). Classification (GTDB taxonomy): domain Bacteria; phylum Pseudomonadota; class Alphaproteobacteria; order Sphingomonadales; family Sphingomonadaceae; genus Qipengyuania. Next base: position 69,934 of record NZ_JAYPTL010000004.1, read on the forward strand.
CAGCTCGACGCATTCGTCGCAGATGAACACGGTGGGTCCCGCGATCAGCTTGCGCACTTCGTGCTGCGACTTGCCGCAAAAGCTGCAATACAGCGTTGATTTGCTATCGGTTCCGCTCAACTTCGTCATTTCCTAACGTCTTCCCCGCGCCCGATCGGAGGAGTCCCGACTGTAAGGCGCATGGGGATTGGGTCAATATCCAAGGTAATCCCTACCCCTTGCCACAATCTGAAGCGGCAAGGTTGCCGAATTCCTACGGCAAATCTGCAACAGTCCCGCGCGGGCACACCCCGCGCCGGCCTGATCAGTCGGCCGTATCGGCCGAACCATCGCTTTCATTCTCCGGCCGCGTTTCGAAGACCTTGTCTACGATCCCGAACTTCATCGCCTCTTCGGCGTCGAGGAAGGTGTCGCGATCCATCGCCTTCTCGATCTCGTCGAGCGAACGCCCGGTGTACTTCACGTAGAGCGCATTCATCCGCTCGCGAATACGCAGGATTTCGCGTGCCTGGATCTCGATGTCCGATGCCATGCCACGTGCGCCGCCCGACGGCTGGTGGACCATGATCCGGGCGTTCGGCAGCGCGATGCGCATGCCCGGTTCGCCCGCGGCGAGCAGGAAGCTGCCCATGCTGGCGGCCTGGCCCATACACACGGTCGACACGCGCGGCTTGATGTATTGCATGGTGTCATGGATCGCCATGCCGGCGGTCACCACGCCGCCGGGCGAATTGATGTACATGCTGATCGGCTTCGACGGGTTTTCGCTTTCGAGGAATAGCAGCTGCGCGGTGATCAGCGAAGCCATGCCATCTTCGACCTGTCCGGTGACGAACACGATGCGTTCGCGCAGCAGGCGGCTGAAGATATCGAAGCTGCGTTCGCCGCGGCTCGTCTGCTCGACGACCACCGGCACCAGCGCGCCCGTCACGGGATCACGGGTGAACTGGCCTTGGGTAGCGTAAGCGTCGGTGCCGAACAGGTCGATCATGAAGGGTCCTTTGTCTTTGCGGCGTATATCTGTGCTACCGCAGCACGGTTCAAGGCTTGAATCGCGCGATATCGTTGCGATGTGGTGCACGTAGCGGTAACCCGCACACCAGATCAACACGAGGTCCCTACCATGTCGTCAACTGTCTTCTCTTCGTACACCCCCGTCCGCGCCGACGAAGAAGAGGAGGGCGGCGAAGGCAGCAGCATTCGCGCCGCGATGGTGGCCAAGTTCCTCGAAGCCCGCACGGTGATGCTGTTCGGCGGGGTCGACCAGAAGCTGGCCGAACGCGTGTCGATGCAGCTGCTCTATCTGGACCACCTGTCGCACGACCCGATCAAGCTGATCGTCAATTCGCCGGGCGGCCATGTCGAATCGGGCGACACGATCCATGACCTCATCGGCTACATCAATTCGCCCGTGGCGATCATCGGCACCGGCTGGGTGGCCAGCATTGCAACGCACATCTTCCTGAGCGTACCCAAGGAACGGCGCTTCTGCCTGCCGAACACGCGCTTCCTGATCCACCAGCCGTCGGGCGGCGCAGGTGGCCGTGCATCGGACATCGCCATCCAGGCCCAGGAAATCGTCAAGATGCGCGAACGCATCGCGCACAAGATCGCCGATGCCACCGGCCAGAAGTACGACAAGGTGATCAAGGATATCGACCGCGATTACTGGATGAGCACCGACGAAGCGAAGGACTACGGAATCCTCGGCACGGTGATCCAGCGCGCCAGTGAAGTGACCTTCTGACGCTCTCGGCAGACCAAGATTAAGTTACTGAAATTAAGACGTTCAATAAGGGGTGCGGCTTGGCAGTAGGCTGAGCCGCACCCCTTGTCGCTCGTCAGGCAAGGATCGCCGTTCGCAGACCCGCGGGACTCATTCGTCGGGCAGGATGCGGCTCCGGTCGAGGCTCGATTCCGTCTTTCGCTTACAAGCGTAAACGCCCCGTTAGATCCATGAAGGATCCCGATGGGGAGACCAATTCGAATGCCCGATTTCCGTGCTGCCACGGCCGCCAGCTTCATTGCCTTGCTGGCCCTGAACCCCGCCCCCTTGATGGCAGCAGCCGATGCCGAAATCGGCGTGGTCGACGTAAAGGATACGCCCACCGCGGGCGCACAGGTTTACGAACCCACCTATTTCGAACGCTACGCGCCGCGCAATGCGCTCGACATGCTCCGGCAGGTTCCCGGTTTCACTATCGACGAAGGCGCTGCCCAGCAGGGCGCGCGCGGGTTGGGCCAGGCCAGCGCCAATGTGCTGGTCAATGGCGCCCGATTCTCGAGCAAGTCGGACAGCATCCGCGACCAGTTGAGCCGCATTCCGGTGGGCGACGTGGTGCGCATCGAGATCGTCGACGGCAATTCGCTCGATATTCCGGGCCTGAGCGGCCAGGTCGCAAATGTCGTGGTCAATGCCACGGGTACATCGGGCCAGTTTCGCTGGCTCACCGGCTTTCGCCCGCACAACACAGAAGCACAGCTCTATGGGGGCGAAATCTCGCTTACCGGCAAGACCGGTACGCTCGATTACGCGGTGTCGTTGAGCAACAACAACAACCGCTTCGGTGCCGATGGCCCGATCGTCCTGAGAGACGGCGAAGGCGACCTGATCGAAACCCAGTTTTCAAAGGCTTCGGGCAAGTTCGACAATCCGCGCTTGTCGGGTAACTTCACCTGGACCCCGTCAAGCGACGTAGTCGCCCACCTCAACCTGAAGCGCGGCGCGGATTACTACTCCGAGAACATCACCGAACTCGCCACGCCGGTAACGGGCCCCGAGCGCGACCGATCCATTCGCAATACCGAGGACGGGCCCGCGCATGAGATCAGCGGCGATATCGAGTTCCCGTTCGGGCCCGGCAAGCTCAAGCTCATCGGCCTCGACCGGTACGAGCGCGACAATTTCGTCAGCACATTGGTCGACAGCTTCGGCGACGGCTCGCCGACGACCGGCTTCCGCTTCGAACAGACCAATGGCACGGGCGAGCGGATTGGCCGCTTCGAATATGGATGGAACATGTTCAAGGCCGATTGGCAGATTTCCGGCGAGGCGGCTTTCAACCGCCTGAAGCGGCAGTCTTCGCTGTTCGAGCTCGATCCCAACGGCCAGTTCCAGCGCCTCCCCTTCGACGCTGGCAATGGCGGCGTTACCGAGGATCGCTATGAGACCATCCTCAGCTTCTCGAAGCAGCTGACCCAGAAGCTCTCGCTGCAGGCAACCGGCGGGTTCGAATATTCGAAGATCGAACAGACCGGTTCGGCGGCCAATTCGCGCTCTTTCACGCGACCCAAGGGATCGCTCTCCCTGTCATGGAAGCCCGCCGACGATTTCGACATTTCCGTGGAGGTGCGCCGCAAGGTCGGCCAGCTCAGCTTCAGCGACTTCCTCGCCAGCGTGAACCTCGACGACAACAACACCAATGGCGGCAATAATGAGCTCCAGCCCGACCAGAGCTGGAACGTCGAGCTGGAGATGAACAAGAATTTCGGCCCTTGGGGTTCGGCCAAGCTGCAGGTTCGCCAGGCCTGGTTTCAGGATTTCGTCGACTTCTTCCCGCTATCCAACGGCGGCGAGGCACGCGGCAATATCGGCGACGCCAAGCGGTTGCATGTCGAACTGTCGGGAACGATCAAGTTCGATCCGATCGGGTTCAAAGGTGCGCAGGTCAACTTCACCGGGGTCAAGCGCTGGATGGACGTCACCGATCCATTCACCGGTCTCAACCGCGGCTTCTCCTTCGATCTCGACTCACAACTCGATGTCGACTTCCGTCACGACATCCCCAGCAGCGACTGGGCCTGGGGCATAGGCCTGTTTACCTTCCGTCCCGTCGAGTATTCGCGCCGGTATGAAGTCGGGCGCTATTGGGAGGGCCCGACCTTCGCGGACATCTTCCTCGAGCATAAGGACGTGTTCGGGATGACCGCCAAGCTTCAGGTCAACAACATACTGGGTGCGCGCAACAAGGGTTGGCGGACGGTCTATGACGCTTCGCGCCCCGATGGCGATGTACTCTTCACCGAAGTGCAGAACCGCCGCATCGGGCCCATCTTCCGCATGACCTTGAGCGGGAATTTCTAGGCCCGGGACGCCTTCCGGCTGATTGACTCGCTCAATTGGGCAATAGTAGCTAATCGGGGTGGGGACACTCCGATTAGGAGCACCGCAAGCTATGGATGGCGTTCACGATTTAGGCGGCAAGCACGGCTTTGGGCCGATCGATTACGATACCAAACTGCCCCCGCTTCACGAGAAATGGCAGGAAACCGCCTTCGCACTGATGATCGCGACCGTGGCCTTGATGCGCAATCACACGGCCGACGCCTATCGCCATTCGGTCGAGCGGATGCGGCCGAGCCACTATTTCGCAGCGACCTATTACGAGCGTGTGCTTACGGGCGTTGCAACGCTGCTGGTCGAGCGGGGCGTGGTAACCCATGCAGAGCTTGAAGCGCGCGCTGGCGGGACCTTCCCCCTGGCTTTGCCCGTGGCGGACAATCCCATGGCCGATTTGCCGCCCCAGCCGAAGCAACGGTTCATCGTCGGCCAGCAGGTACGCGTCCTCGATTTCCATCCGCGTGGCCACACCCGCGCGCCCGGTTTCTGCCGCGGCAGGCGCGGGACCGTGCTGCATGTCGCCCCGCCCTTCACCTTCCCCGACGCGTCGGCCCACGATGGCTTGCAGCGCAAGGAACACACCTATCACGTCGAATTCACTGCTCAGGAGCTATGGGGAAGCGACGGGGGAATGAACGAAAGCGTCGTGGTCGACCTGTGGGATTGCTACCTGGAAGGGGTCGAATAATGGAACGTTCCGAACCAGCTCCAATCGCCGCGCGTGCAGAGGCGGTAAGGTCGGCGATAATCGACAAGGGTATCCTCACCGCCGAGGCATTCGACGGGGTCGTGCATCTGGGAACCGAAGAATGGAAGCCTGAAAACGGCGCGCGGGTGGTGGCGCGTGCCTGGACCGATCCGGCATTCCGAGCCCGCCTGCTGCAGGACGGAACTGCAGCCTGCGCCGAGCTCGGCTATTCAGGCGCGGAAGGGCATTATATCGTTGCGCTGGAAGACACGCCCGAACGCCACAATGTGATCGTGTGCACGCAGTGTTCCTGCACTGCCTGGCCGGTCCTTGGCCTCCCACCCGATTGGTACAAGAGCCCCGAATATCGCGCCCGCGTCGCCCGCGAGCCGCGCGGGGTATTGCGCGAACTAGGGCTCGACCTCGGCGAAGACATCGCCATCCGCGTCTGGGAAACCAGTGCCGAAACCCGCTATATGGTTATTCCCGTCCGCCCGGAGGGAACCGATGGCTGGAGCGAGGATGAACTGGCCGCATTGGTCAGTCGCGAAGCGCTCATCGGGACCGCATTGGCAGATCGGCCGCCACAGGATTAGGTCAACCACCACTGCGTGGCATCTGTAGTAGCTTGCAACTGCCTGCGGCGGTGGCAGGATGCCGGGATGAACGCAAAAGCATCATTGATCGTCCTTGCCCTCGCAAGTGCCCCGCTGTCAGCCGAGGATAGGGTGGGGCCGCCCAGCCCCGCAGCCGAGACTGCGAAGGCGCAGATCGAGCGGATCGAGGCGCTCGACGATGCCGGACCCACGCTCAATGCGGTCATTGCCTACAACCCGGGCGCTCCCGCGCTCGCGGCCCAGGCCGAAAGGAACGGCCTGCCGCTCGTCGGCCGAACGGTGCTGGTAAAGGACAATATCGAGACCTACGAGTTTCCGACCACGGCGGGTAGCCTGGCCTTGGCCAATAACCGCACGGTGCGCGATGCGCCGATGATCGACCGGCTGCGCGCCGCAGGCGGCGTCGTGTTGGGCAAGACCAATCTCAGCGAATGGGCCAATATCCGTAGTGACAGTTCAACCAGCGGCTGGAGTGCGATCGGTGGGCTCACGCGCAATCCCTTCGCGACCGATCGCAACAGCTGCGGCTCGTCTTCGGGCAGTGGCGCAGCGGTTGCGGCAGGCCTTGCCTGGGCGGCGATCGGCACGGAAACCAACGGCTCGATCACTTGCCCTGCGTCGATCAACGGCATCGTGGGCTTCAAACCGAGCGTCGGGCTGGTCAGCCGGACGCATGTGGTACCGATCTCCAGCACCCAGGATACGCCGGGGCCGATGACCGCAAGCGTATGGGATGCGGCCATGCTCCTGGGCGCGATTGCCGGTGAAGACCCGGCCGACCCGGTGACGCTGACAGCGCAGAATCGCGTGACCGATTACACCGCCGGTCTGGCGGATTATTCGCTGCAAGGCGTGCGGATCGGGGTGATGCGCAAGCAGGTTGGCAATCGCGAGGACCTGACTTCGCTTTTCGACCAGGCATTGGCGGACATGCGGGCCGTCGGGGCGGAACTGGTCGAGATCGAGTTCAACCCCAATCAGCAAATGTACCGCGACAGCTTCACCGTGCTGATGTTCGAACTGCGCGAGGAGATGGGCAAGTATCTCGCCAGCCTGCCCGGTGAAAACATGCCACGCAGCCTGGCCGACCTGATTGCCTTCAACAAGGCACATGCGAGCGAGGAGATGCGCTGGTTCGGACAGGACCTGTTCGAACTGGCGGAAACTACCACCGACCGCGAAGCCTATGAAACCGCGCGCGAGAACGCGCTGCGCATTGCCGGGGAAGAGACGCTCGACAAGTTGCTGGCAGATAACGATGTGCAATTCCTCGTCGCCCCAACGCGCGGGCCGACATGGGTCAGCGATCTGGTCAATGGCGACAATTTCAACGGCAGCATCGGCTTCGGCAGCCCGGCCGCGATTGCCGGCTTTCCGCACCTGACGGTGCCGATGGGCGCTATCGAGGGCCTGCCCGTGGGAATTAGCTTCTTCGGCGCCAAATGGGCCGATCACGAGGTGCTGAAGATCGGTGCCGCCTATGAACGCGCGCGCAGCGCCGTGCTGGCAACGCCTTCGTTCAAGCCCTGGAGCCCTGCCGAACGCTAAACGAGGAAACGTTCGCGCAGGCGGGTGCGCAGGTCGTTGCCGATACCGATCACCTGGCTCAGGTAGCTATCGAAATCGCCGTAATCGCGTTCGACCTCGGCATGGAAGGTGTCGAGATATTCGGCGCGCACTTCCAGCAGGTCGCGCACCTGCTCGGCATCCAGCTTGCGGCCCAGGCGTTCCTCGATACCGGGCAGCGATTGCTGGACCAGCACCTCGAAAGTGGGGCTCTTGTTGGTGCGCAGGAATTCCTCGCGCTGGTCTTCCTCGCTGACGCCCAGGATATGCAGCAGCATGGTCGCCGCGATCCCGGTCCGGTCCTTGCCGGCGAAGCAATGCACCAGGCTCGCGCCGTCGCGATCGGCCAGCACCTTGAGGTAGCGCCCGAACATGTCGATCATCGCCGGATTATGCGGCATGCGCGTATAGACCGCGATCATGCGCTGGCGGGCGAAGTCCGAGGCGCTTGAACCCGGTTCGACATCCATATGCGGCGGGCTGCTGGTGGTTTCGCCGTCGTAGAAGACGACTTCGCCGTTCCAGCCTTCGACCCGCCGGCAGGGATTGCGATCGCGTTCGGACGTGCCGCGCAGATCGATCACCGTGCGAATATCGAGCTCAGCAATCGCCTTGAGATCGTCGTCGGTAGCATCGACATGCTGACCAGAGCGGAACAGCACATCCCGCCGCACCCGCCCCTCGCCCGGTGCATGCCAGCCGCCATAGTCGCGGAAATTGTGGATGCCCTTGGTCTCGAGGAATGCGTCGCGAATCATGGAGCGCAAAGTGGCAGCAGTCGGTCATGGCGGCAACGGGCCATGAGCCCACCCCCTGCCTGGCAACCTAACTCCCGACCCGATCTTCCGGCTTCGGCACCAGGATCAGCGTCCCCTCTTCGACCCGCCATGAGCCGAGACGCCCAAGCACGTTCATGCCGATCACGTTGAAATCGCCAAAGCTTTCGGCGATCGCAGCATCGGTTCCCGTTGCATTGATATTGCCCAGTCGAAGCGAATCGATCGTGGCCACATGCGCCTGGACAGTGCCATTTGCGGTACCCAGCATGATCGGAATACCGCCACGGCGCGGTTCCAGACCGGCACGATCCGCCAGATCCGTCGAGATCGCGGTTAGCGTGGCGCCGGTATCGATCATGAAATTGCCCGGCACGCCATTGACCTCTGCCCGGGTCCAATAATGTCCATCAGCGCCGAGCGGGATGCGCGTTTCGCCCCCGCTGACCACTTGCGCGGGCAGCCCGACCTGCGGGACAGCCACATCGAAACGCGGATCGAACCGCGACAGCTGCAACACCACCGTCAGCAGGATGGCGCCAAGCGCGAGCGAGCTGAAGGTCCGCAGGATCGCGCCCCAAGACGATCGACGCGCGATGATTGCGCCCACCCAGCTGAGCACCATCGCTGCAATCGCGGCAATCATCAGCTCCGATCGCGGGATGGCGCGAAGCGTTTCGGCAGCGGCACTGAATGCGGGCGCGATATCCATGGTCCCGATATAGGTACCCGTCCCTGACGCGTCCATGAAAGCTGCGACAGGTCAGGGCGCGTCGCGGTGTTCCGTAGCGCGAGCGAGGATCACCGAGAAACGCTCTTCACTATCGAGCCAGCGCTGGACCGGGGTCCAGCCCCCCGCCTGCAGCAGCATGTTTGCGCTGCGATGCGTGAACTTATGGCTGTTTTCCGTATGGATCGTCTCGCCTTCCTGCATCGCGAACGAACGGCCCGAGATTTCGAAGGTAACTGCACGCAAGGCGCGAAGATGCATCTCGATCCGCGCGAAATCATCGTTCCAAATGGCGACGTGTTCGAATGCGTCGAGCGGGATCGTCCCGCCAAGCTCGCGGTTGATGCGCGCCAGGACATTGAGGTTGAATTCGGCGGTCACGCCCTGTGCGTCGTCATAAGCCGCTTCGAGAACCGCCGGCTCTTTCACAAGATCCATCCCGATCAACAGCATCGGGCAATCGCCTTCATCCGCGCCCAGGGTAGCGCGCATCGAGCGCAGCAGGTCGACGGCCGTGCGTGGGACCATATTCCCGATGGTCGAGCCGGGGAAGAATCCCAGCTTGGGCAGCGCCGTTACTTCCTGCGGCAAGGCAACCCGGCGCATGAAATCCGCTTCGACCGGATGGACCGGCAGGCCGGGGAACTTGGCCGCCAGCGCGGCGGCGGATTCGCGCAGGAAATCACCGGAGATGTCGAGCGGCACATAGGCGCCAGGCGCAATGCATTCGAGCAGGAGCGGGGTCTTGACCGAACTGCCCGAACCGAACTCGATGACCGCCCGGCCAGAACCGATCAGCGCAGCAAATTCACTGCCGCGCGCACGCAGTATCTCGGTCTCGGCGCGGGTGGGGTAATATTCTTCAAGCTCGGTAATCGCCTCGAACAGCTGAGAGCCAGCCTCGTCATAAAACCAGCGGGCCGGAATCGCCTTCTGCTGCTGGCGCAGGCCGGTCAGAACGTCGGCCCGGAACGCCCGGTCGACTCCATCCTCGTCGAGATCGACGAGCGCGATACCACGATTGGCTTTCATTAGAGATCCTTTGCCAGCCTGAGGCCAGTGAACTGCCAGCGCTGGTGGGGGTAGAAAAAGTTACGATAGGACGCGCGCGAATGCCCGCGTGGCGTGGCGCAGCTCGCGCCGCGTAAGACGACCTGTCCGCTCATGAACTTGCCGTTGTATTCACCGACGGCGCCCGCAGCCGGCTTGAACCGCGGATAGGGGAGATAGGCCGAGCGCGTATATTGCCAGGTATCTCCGAACAGGCCCCTGCCTCCGCGCGGCATTGGGGGTGCGGCGGTATCGAGCTGGTTGCCGGCTGCCGGATCATGCGCCGCGGCCTCGCCTTCCTGGCCGCGAGCGATCGCTTCCCATTCAAACTCGGTCGGCAGGCGACAGCCCGCCCATGTGGCGAAGGCATCGGCCTCGAAATAGGAGATATGGGTTACCGGCGCGTCGGGATCGCGCGCCTGCCAGCCCGCATGGGTAAACTGCTCACCCTCATGCCAATAGAGCGGCGCGCAAATACCCTCACGCTTGACCCAGGCCCAACCGTCCGAAAGCCAGAGCGCGGCGCTTTGATAGCAGCCATCGGCAATGAATTCGTCCCATTCGCGATTGGTCACGAGCCGCGAGGAAAGCTGGAAGGGTTCCAACAGAACCCGATGTGCGGGGCCTTCATTGTCGAAGGCAAAACCATCCGCCTGGTGACCCACCCGCGCCACGCCGCCTGGGTGAGAATACCAGCTGTCTTCCGGCAGTGCCGCAGGCGGAGGCGTGCCTTCCCACATTGCCGGACCCAGCGGGTTCTGGAACAGCGCATGTTTGATATCGGTCAGCAACAATTCCTGGTGTTGCTGCTCATGCGCCAGGCCAAGCTCGATCAGCGGGGCCAGATCCTCGCGCTCGAAAAGGGGGGCCATCGCCTGATCGACTTGGGCGCGCCACTCGATGATTTGCGCCATGGTCGGGCGCGACAGCATCCCGCGCGAAAAGCGGGCGATCCGTTCGCCTTCGGCCTCGTAATAGGAATTGAAAATGAACGGCCAACGATCGTTGAAGAGCCGATAGTCCGGCAGGTGATCGCGCAGCAGGAAGGTTTCCCAGAACCAGGTCACATGCGCCAGGTGCCACTTGGTGGGCGACGCATCTTCCATGGACTGAATCGTCGCATCCGCTTCACTCAACGGTGCGGCAAGCGCTTCGGTTAGCGCGCGCACGGCATGGAAACGCGCCGCAAGCGGCGCGCCGTGATCAAACGCAACTGGTATTGGCCGGGGCATTACGCTCCCCCTCGCATCGCGGCCGTCAGAATGCGACAACCGCGGCGCAACATGGCGTGTTTATATGTTCGATTAAAGACTTCGCAGAAAATTGCGCGAAGTTACAGGAGCGATCGACGAATTTCGATCAGGCGGCGCGAGCTACCCGATTGCGCCCTTCGCGCTTCGCCGCGTAGAGCGCGTCATCGGCCCGCGCGAAGAGCAACAGGCTGGTATCATAGGGTTCCAGCATGGCATGCCCGATGCTGGCGGTTACCTGGGGCATCGGTGCCGAAGCAGTGCCCGCCTCGATCGCCAGGCGCAGGCGCTCCGCCGCATTGGCAGTCGCCGTAGGATTTGCACCGGGAAGGATTACCAGGAACTCTTCGCCACCAACCCGCGCGGCCAACTGTCCATGGCGGATACAACGCATGGCAATTCGGCCGACCTGGGCAATGACCTTGTCACCCACAGCGTGGCCATGCGTATCGTTGATCGATTTGAAATAGTCGATGTCGAGCACCAGCAGACCCAGCGGTTCCCCCTCGGTTCGCGCGGTGACGATCGCACGGTCGAGGGCAGCCATCGCCGCGCGGCGATTGGCAAGCCCCGTCAGGGGATCGGTGTTGGCCATCCGCTTCGCCTCTTCGGCTTCGAGCATGGCGCTGTTCTTCTCCTGCTCTGCCTTGGCAAACTGGAGATAGGTTTCGGTCACGTCGCGGACCACCATGAACACCTGTTCGCGCACGCCCGCCTGGGTGAAGACGTTGCGTGCGCAGGCTTGCAGGACACGCGTGCCTAGGCGCGGATTCTCGAACTCGAATTCGATCCGGAAGGGTTCGGTATCCTTGAGATGCGAGGCCAGCGTTACCTCGAGTTGGGAGAGGCCTTCTGGCATCAGTTCGACCAGCAGGTCGTCGGTCGGTTCGGCACCTGGCGCCACGCCGACGATATTGCGCATTTCAGCCGACCAGCGATGTTCTTCGTCCTTCAGATCGATGCACCAACGGCCGACACCTGCAAGTTCTTCGGCCAGGGCGAGTTCGGATACGCTCGCGCCCAGCGACTTTTCGCCCTGCTCAAGTTCTTCTGACAGTCGGTAGTGGCGCCAAAGCAATCCAATCAAGGGCAGCACCGTGGCCGCAATCAGCCATTGTTCGATGAGGTGCGTTCGACCGCTCAGCAGCATGACCGCCGGGACCGCGACCATGGCCCAACTTACAAGCACCAGCATTGTGTCGAGCCATCTCGCGCGCATGCGATTCCCTTTCTGCGAAGGGAACTAGCGAGATGTTCGAAATGACAGCCGAAGAGGCGGCTAGGTAGTAACCCCTAAGACCGCATAGCTTTAGGCCGCGTCAGCCCGTCGGGTGACCTCTTCCTCGTTAAGCATCTCTGCAATGAGGAACGCCAGCTCGAGCGACTGCGCCGCATTGAGACGGGGATCGCAATGCGTGTGATAGCGATCTGCCAGGGCCTCGTGACTGATTGCCACTGCACCGCCGACACATTCGGTCACGTCCTGCCCGGTCATCTCGACGTGAACGCCACCGGCATGGGTCCCCTCTGCACGGTGGACGGCAAAGAAGCCGCGCACTTCGTTGAGGATGCGATCGAACGGGCGCGTCTTGTAGCCGCTGTTCGACTTGATCACATTGCCGTGCATCGGATCGCAGCTCCACACCACCGGATGCCCTTCGCGTTTTACGGCGCGGACGAGTGGCGGCAGGCCGCTTTCCACCTTGTCATCTCCGAAGCGGCTGATCAGCACGATCCGACCCGCTTCGCGCGCCGGGTTGAGCGTATCGAGCAGGTTCAACAGCACGTCGGGTTCAAGGCTGGGGCCGCACTTCAGGCCCAGCGGATTGCCGATGCCACGGCAGAATTCGATATGCGCACTGCCTTCGAAGCGCGTGCGGTCGCCGATCCAGACCATATGCGCGCTGGTATCGTACCAGTCGCCGGTCAGGCTGTCGCGGCGGGTCAGCGCCTGCTCATAGGGCAACAGCAGCGCTTCGTGGCTGGTGTAGAAACTCGTCCCGCGCAGTTGGGGCAGGGTTTCGGGGCTGATCCCGCAGGCTTCCATGAAGTCCAGCGCTTCGCCGATACGAT
>NZ_JAYPTL010000004.1:82813-86918 GCF_038133525.1 Erythrobacter sp.
ATCGGCAACATCGCTGAACTTGTCCGCCCAGGGGCTGCGACCCACGAAATCGAGCGTCCACTGGTGGACCTGGCGCAGATTGGCATAGCCGCCATTGGCGAAGGCGCGCAGCAGGTTGAGCGTCGCCGCCGCCTGCGAATAGGCACGAACCATGCGCGCCGGATCGGGGATACGCTGTTCGGGATCGAATTCGATGCCGTTGATATTGTCGCCAAGGTAGCTTGGCAGCGTGACGTCACCCTGCGTTTCGGTTGGCGAACTGCGCGGCTTGGCGAACTGCCCGGCCATGCGCCCGACCTTCACCACCGGCTTCTTGCTGGCGAAGGTCATCACAACCGCCATCTGCAACAGCACACGGAAGGTGTCGCGAATGTTGTTGGGATGGAATTCGGCGAAGCTTTCGGCACAGTCGCCGCCCTGCAACAGGAAGGCCTTGCCCTCGGCCACTTCGGCGAGATCCGCCTTCAGCGCGCGCGCTTCGCCCGCAAAGACCAGCGGCGGGTGCGTCGCAAGGGTCGAGGTGGCTGCGTCGAGCGCCACCGCGTCCGGATATTCGGGCAAGTGCCTTGCCTCGAAACCCTGCCAGCTATCCGGTGCCCAATTCGTCGCCATTACCAATTCCAGTTGCGGTGCCACCATGGCACCAGAATGCCCGCCTACCGCAGACGAGCGGGCATTGTGGAGCAAGCAGCTTTTGCTTGGCTAGCGCAAAAAGCCGATTGCAGTGACCGGTTCAGCGACCGGCTTCGGACGGCGTGGCGACCCGCCTGGTCGCCAATTGCTGGCCTTCCGGGATAACCGCCAGTCGCCATCCCGCCTTCCCGCCGAAATACTTCTGCGCCAGCAATTGCATCCGTTCGGGCGTGGTCTCGGTCAGGTCGTTTAGCAGCGAACGGAGCAGGGCGATGCGCTTGGCATCCTGCGTCGATCCTTCGAGCTGGTACAACCAGAAGAGGTTCCCGGTCGAAACCCGGTTGATGTATTGCAGCAGCGGTTCGGTGACCCGCTTGAGCTCGTCCTCGCCCGGGGGCGTGGTGGCGAGATCGCGCGCGATCGTGTCGGCCGCTTCGAAGAATGCGGGGACGTCTTGCGGGCGAAGCTGGGCAAAGGCGCTGATCCGGCCGCCGCTGTTCACATCGGTGGGCCAGGAACTGTTCACCACGGGGGCATAGCTCGAACCAGCCCGTTCGCGCATCGCATCAAACAACCGGTTGTTGAACACTTGCGTAAGGATTTCGAGCTGGCGCGATTCAGGCAGGCCGTCGACGCCCGCGCCGCTGGGCCAGGCGATCACCGCCGCGGCCTGGTTGGCATCACCCTTGTGATATTCGACCACAGTTTCGCCCGGCTCGGGGAAGCCGAAGCTCGCATTCGCCACAGATTCCGATGCCGGTTCGCGCGGGGCGATGGCGCCGAAGGTCCTGCTCAACGCCGCGATACCCTCCTCGCGGTCGAAGTCGCCGAAAACCAGCACTTCGACCGGCCCCTGCCGCAGCAGCGGTTCCCACACCTTGCGGAAGCCTTCGGGCGTCGCCGCATCGAGCGCCGCCGGGTCGGGCGTGCGGAAACGCGGATCGCTGTCGCGCAGCAGGTATTCGAGGTCGCGGTTGATGATCCCTGCCGGGTTCGCGCCATAGGCACTGTAGGATAGCTTGGCCGCCGCCAGCGCGCGCTGCACCGGCGCAACGTCCCAGCGCGGCACCTGGAGCTTCGCCGCGAACAGGTAGAGCTGGTCCGCAAGATCCTGACGCCGCGTTTGCGCAAAGAATGTAAAATTGCCGTCGGTAATATCAAAATCAAAACCCATCCGCCTCCCGGTCGAAATGCGGTCGAGTTCTTCCTGGCCAAGCTCGCCCACGCCCGATCCGACCAGGGCCAACTGCCCAAGCGCCGCATAGGCCGCATCATTTGGCCCTATGGCGCGCCAACCCATGCCGAAGCGTACCTTTACCGAAACCCGGCCGGGTTCGGCGTCGTTGGCCCAAAGGATCGCGCGAACACCATTGGCAAAATCGACCCGCTCGATATCGAGCACGCCCAGCGCGCCTTGCCGGGCAATGGTGCCGGGCTCGCCCACCGGCGGGAGATCGGCAAAGGAGATTGCCTGTGCGGCAATTCGCGCGTCCGCGGCGGCCTCCACCGGCGCCGAAAGTGCGGCGCGCAGGTCCGCATCGCTCGCCTCATCCGCTTCGGGCGTCACATAGGCGGCGCGAATGACCGATCCGGCAAAGAGCTTGCGGGTGTGCTCCAGCAGCAGTTCAGGGGTCACCGTCTGCTTCATCGAGTTAAACACCGTCAGCACAGTTTCAGGCGCCGCAACCGCTTCGCGGATATCGACCGCATTGACGATGTCGTCGGCGAGCCGTGCGCCTGCCATTACCCTGCGCTGTTCCACCGAACTGGCGAAGGCCGCCTCGAATTCGGCCAGTTCACGATCGATTTCCTCGGTCGATGGCGGGTTTGCCATTGCGTCGGCGATGACCGCCCTGACGTCGGCAAGCGCACCCTTCCAGTCGCCGCTCAGCGGAGCGAATGCGACGAAGGTGGCGTCGGTCGAGCGGCTGACATCATCCTGTTGGACCTGCGCATAGAGGTAACTGCCCCCTGCTCGCGCCCGCGCCTCGAGACGGCGGTTGATCAGCGCCTGTGCCAGGCTGTCACGAAGGAGACCCTCGTTATAGGCGATGGTATCCTGCACCGGGCGCCAAGGGCGCATGATGGCATAGCTGAAGCTGCGCGGCAGGCCGGGTTCGACGATAGCCGCGACTTCGCCCACCGGGTTTACCGGATCGGCGCCGGCCGGAGCCGCAGGGTCACCGAAGTCCGGCGCCGGGCTCGCCGTACCCCTGCCCTTCCAGTCACCGAACCAGCGTTCCACCTCCGCCGCAAGTTGTGCGGGGTCGATGTCGCCGACCACGACGATCACGGTGTTTTCGGGCCGGTACCAGCGCTGGTAGAAGGCGCTGACCGACTTGCCGGTGGCCGCATTGAGCGTCGCCTCGGTGCCGATGGGAATACGCGTAGCCAAGCGCTGGCCCGAGAACAGGGTCTCTCGCGACCTGTCGGCCGCGCGCTGCTGGGGGCCGCCGCGCTCACGCTTTTCCGCAAGGACGATCGGCACTTCAGCCCGCACATTCGCATCGGACAGCACCGGCGCGCGCACCATGCCCGAAAGCAGCTTCATGCTTTCCGCCAGCTTTGCCGGGTCGACGTTGGGAAGATCGAGCTTGTAGGCGGTATGGGTGGGGCTGGTTTCGGCATTGGTATCGCTGCCAAAGGTCGCACCCAGCCGCTGCCAGGTCGGGATTGCAGCAGCCTGGCCGAGGTACTGGCTTTCGCGGAAGAGCAGGTGTTCGAGCAAATGCGCGTAGCCGAGCTCGTTCTCTTCCTCATACAGCGAACCCGCGTCGATCCTGACGCGGATGGAAACCTGGCCGGGCGGGACGCCGTTCTTGCGCACGGCATAGCGCACGCCGTTGGGCAACTTGCCGAAGACCCATTCTTCATCGCGCGGAACGTCGCTACCCTCGTAGATCCAGGGTGTCCCGCCTTCGGGCGTGGTGAATTGTGGTGTCGGGGGCGCTGGATCCTGTGCATGGGTAAGCTGCGCGGTCAGCAGTGCAATCGGAAGGATGAGCGCGAGACGCCGGACGGCGCGCGGGAGAATAGTCATGCGGGGGATATAGGGCGCCTTGAACTGAAGGGACAGTGAACATTGGACAAGCGCATCTTTGCTTGTCCCTCGTCCAACCCCTCCCTACATCGCCACCATGTTCATCGAGACCGAAACAACGCCCAATCCGGCGAGCCTCAAATTCCTGCCCGGCCGCGAGGTCATGAGTGCGGGAACACGCGAATTCGCCAGTCCCGAAGCGGCCGAAGCGAGCCCGCTGGCCCAGGCTATCTTTGACACCGGCGAAGTCACCAACGTCTTTTTCGGCAGCAATTTCATCAGCGTAACCATTGCCCCGGGCGCCAGCTGGACGGATTTCAAGCCGCAAGTGCTAGCGATCCTGCTCGATCATTTCGTCTCGGAAGCGCCCCTGTTCACGCCCGGCACCGCCGGTGGCATCGTGGTCCCCGGTGAAGAAGGTGACCTGCTGGT
>NZ_JAYPTL010000004.1:86928-89042 GCF_038133525.1 Erythrobacter sp.
TCCATGAACTGCTCGAAACCCGGGTTCGCCCCGCCGTGGCGGGGGACGGCGGCGATATCCAGTACCGCGGTTTCCGCGACGGCATAGTCTATCTGCAGATGCAGGGGGCCTGTTCGGGCTGCCCCTCTTCCACGGCGACACTCAAGCACGGCATCGAGGGTTTGCTGAAGCACTATGTGCCCGAAGTATCCGAAGTCCGCGCCGCCTGAGGCCAGCAAAACCAGGGACCAACATGACCAAGCAGTACCATGACCGCACGCTGGGTGCCGACGCACTCGACCAGCTGTTCAACGAAGCCCGTAGCTATAATGGCTGGCTCAACAGGCCGGTGAGCGACGATCAGCTGCATGCGATCTGGGACCTGATGAAGATGGCGCCGACTTCGGCGAACATGCAGCCCGCGCGGGTCGTCTGGGTCAAGTCGGACGAAGCCAAACAGCAACTCGCCGACCTGGTGTCAGAGGGGAACAAGGCCAAGATTCTTGCAGCCCCGGTCACGGCGATCATCGGCTACGACATCGATTTCCACGAAGAATTGCCCTGGTTGTTCCCGCATACCGACGCGAAGAGCTGGTTCGAGGGCAATGAGCAGCTGCGCCAGGAAGGTGCCTTTCGCAATTCTGCGCTGCAGGGCGCCTATCTGATGCTGGCCGCCCGCGCACTGGGCCTCGACTGCGGTCCGATGTCCGGTTTCGACAATGCCGCCGTCGACAAGGCGTTCTTTGGCGACGAGCCGCGCCACCGGAGCAATTTCATTTGCTCGATCGGCTATGGTGACCCCGCCAGTATCTTCGATCGCAGCCCGCGACCCGATTTCGATACCTTCAATCGCATCGCCTGACTTGAAGCATCAGGCCGCCTGAGGCAGGGCGCGCCCATGCGTATGCTCGCAATAGAAACGGCAACAGAGGCCTGCTCGGTCGCGTTGTTCGACGGCCCCGTGTTGGTCGACGCGCGACACGAAGTGCTGGGCCGCGGCCATGCCGAAAGGCTGGTCCCGATGATTGCCGAGCTACCCGGCAAGGGGCGTGCCGCACAGATCCGCGTTTCATTGGGCCCTGGCAGCTTTACCGGGGTTCGCATCGGTTTGGCCGTCGCTCGTGCGTTGGGCGTCGCCTGGAATGCCGAAGTGTTGGGCTATCCGACACTCGCTCTTGTTGCGGCACGGCTTGGCGAGGCCGCGACCATTTGCATGAATGGCGGGCATGGTGAGTGGTTCGTCCAGCGTTTCGATGCCGATGGACTTCCGACCACAGAGGTTCGCTCGCTAACCCACCAGGCAGCCGCTGCCGAAAGCCACGAAGCGCTGATTGTCGGCAATCGTGCCGAAGAACTCGTCTCCATGCTGGGCACAGGACATACAGCACGGACCGTGCTGCCCACCGCCGCCGATGTATTCAGCTTGTCCGCTACCCTTCTCACCACCGATCTGGCGCCGATCTACGGTCGCCCGCCCGATGCCAAATTGCCCGGAACATGACCAATCTGGACCAACTTATGGCGGTTATGGAAGCCGCCTTCGATCCACAGTGGCGCGAGGCCTGGACACGTAGCCAGGTCGAAAGCTCGCTTTCGATGCCCAATACCTATGCACTGCTCATCGATGGATCGGGCGAACCCTTGGACGTTGGCGGGACCGCAGCCGGCTTTGTCCTGGTGCGACGCGCTCCCGGGGAAGAAGAATTGCTGCTGATTGCGGTTCGTCCGGAGCTGAGGGGGCACGGGATCGGCAGGAGACTGCTCGAACTGTTCTTTGACACCGCACGCAATAACGGCGCCGAAACTGTATTTCTCGAGATGCGGGCCAACAACCCGGCGGTCAGTCTCTATCGTGCCTGCGGCTTCGAACCCATCGGT
This sequence comes from Erythrobacter sp., assembly GCF_038133525.1. Lineage (GTDB taxonomy): Bacteria > Pseudomonadota > Alphaproteobacteria > Sphingomonadales > Sphingomonadaceae > Qipengyuania. Next base: position 88,786 of record NZ_JAYPTL010000004.1, read on the forward strand.
CGCCGCCCTGGTTACTACCGCACCCTTGATGGCAGCACGCTGGATGCCATCACTTTCGGGAAAAAGTTGTAACGACGCGACAAGCGAGTTGTACGATAGCGCCAATCAATTGTGTTGATTGCTCACTTTACGAACTCTTGTCGATTTTATACAATAGCAGGCAATCAGGGTCGCACCTGCAGTATACGCGCCTAAAAGGGAGACCCCGCGCATGGAGAAGTTGGAAACCGACATGACCGAGAGGCTGATTACGCGGA
>NZ_JAYPTL010000005.1:0-7509 GCF_038133525.1 Erythrobacter sp.
TGCTTGAGCCGCGCATCGCCCGCCAGCGCGAGATAGTCGTTGGAAGAGAAGTCGGCGCCTTCGGGTCGCGTCAGGCTGCGCATGCGCGACTGGCGCGCGAGCGCGGCGAGATCATCCTGCTGCGCGGCGAAGGCGGGGCGGCGGAAGGTGAGGCCATCCATGCGCGCCCCGCTACCCACCGCATCGCCCGGCCGCAATTGCTTTCGCCGCACCGCTTCTGTATGGCGAAGCCGTCCGCCCCGGCAGTCGCGATCGCCCGTCGATTCCGCCTTCCGGGGCGCAAGCTTTTCACGCGCGAAGGAATACCCGCCCATGGCTCGTCGCCGCCAGATCTACGAAGGCAAGGCCAAGATCCTCTACGAAGGCCCCGAACCGGGCACGATCATCCAGTATTTCAAGGATGACGCGACCGCCTTCAACGCCCAGAAGAAGGGCACGATCAACGGCAAGGGCGTGATCAACAACCGCATCAGCGAGTTCGTGTTCACCCGCTTGTCGCACATCGGAATCCCGACGCATTTCATCCGCCGTCTGAACATGCGCGAACAGCTGATCCGTCAGGTCGAGATCATTCCACTCGAAGTGATCGTGCGCAATGTCGCCGCCGGCTCGCTTAGCCGCCGCCTCGGTATCGAGGAAGGCGAACTGCTGCCGCACACGCTGCTCGAATATTGCTACAAGGACGACAGCCTGGGCGATCCGCTGGTCTCGGAAGAAGAAATCGCCTGCTTCAACTGGTGCAGCCATGAAGAGATGCAGGACATCTCGAGCATGGCGATCCGCATCAACGATTTCCTGTGCGGCATGTTCAGCGCGATCGACATCCGCCTGATCGACTTCAAGCTGGAGTTCGGCCGCATCTGGGACGGCGATTACAGCCGTGTGATCCTGGCCGACGAGATCAGCCCAGACGGCTGCCGTCTGTGGGACATCAACACCGGCGAAAAGCTCGACAAGGACCGCTTCCGTCGCGATCTCGGCGGCGAGAGCGAGGCCTATCAGGAAGTCGCCCGGCGATTGGGCATCTTTCAGGACGACGACAGCGGCCCAGGCGAAGTGCTCGACATGAATGCACACCGCGGACGGCTGCGCAGTTCGATCAAGCCGAAGAAGTAATCAGACGACGTAGCGCAACGTCAAGCCGGCCGGTTCAACCGAGCCGGCGTAATCGGGTATGTGGTCTCCATCCACCTGTATCGGCGTCACGCAGCGATCGAACTCAATTCTCCGCACGGTGCGGATCTCTGCTAGTCCATACCTGTCAAGCGGCAGGCCGGCAGCTGCCGACCCGGCCAGAACGAGCGTACTCAGACGCGTTGATTTCGCCAAGGTAACCAGCTCCAGCGAAGCCGCCCTGAGGTTGGCCTCAGGGCTCAGCCGGAAGGGACCGGCAAAGTACGCGGATGACGAGACGATCACCGATTCCGCGCTGACCGAGAATGGCTCCCCGGTCACCAACTCGCCCCGCAAAGAAATGACCTCCCGAGGCCAGTTCGGCAATTGCTTCATCAACGCCGCAACATAGGCAAACCGGCCGATACGCTGTTTGAGAGGCCCCGACACCTGCGCCACGGCACGACTGTCAGGCCCGATCGAAAGGCAGGAAACGATAGGGGTATTTCCCAGCCGAAAGAGCGGCGCCTTCACCCAAGAATCCGGCCCTGCCTCCCATGCATGAACAAGCTTTCGCACGAATGCTTGCGGGTCATGCACATAGCCGAGCTCGCGCGCGACGAGATTGATCGTCCCCGATGGTACGATACATAGGGGAATGCGACCTGCATCCTCACCCAGCGCCGCCACGGTATCGCGCAACGTCCCGTCACCGCCGTAGATGCAGACGATATCGGCTTCCGTCTGAAGCAGTACGTCTCCACGTGCATCCGCAATCGGCGTGACCTGGAAACCGGCCTGGCTCAATGCCTCCACAAAGACCGCCAGGTGCGCTTCATGAAAGCCGCCCGACAGCGGATTGTAGACCAGGCTGAGTTTGCTCATCTTCCTGTACATACCGCTTGGAGACCGAACTGCCAGCGGAAGCCCGGTTCATCGGGTTGTCAGTTGGGCATGACTAGGGCACCACTATGCCCATGACGACCCGCCGTGCTTTTGCCTTCGCCCTTTTCCTCTCCACCTCCACCATCGCCCAAGCCGAAGCGCAGGGCTGGGATGCTGCAGACTGGGATCTGACCGATAGCGATATCCAACCCGCAGACGGTTGGGTTTTCGGCAAGCTCGACAATGGCATGCGGTATATCGTGCGCAAGGGTGAGCGGCCCGAGGGGACCGCGTTGGTACGCATGCTGGTCCATGCCGGATCGCTTGACGAACGCGACGATGAAAGGGGATTTGCCCACTACGTCGAGCATATGGCGTTCAACGGATCGACCAATGTGCCCGAGGGGGAGATGGTCAAGCTGCTTGAACGGCTGGGCCTGGCCTTCGGTGCCGACACCAATGCTTCGACCAGTTTCGACTATACGCAATACAAGCTCGACCTGCCGCGCACCGATGACGAATTGCTCGATACCGCACTGATGCTGATGCGCGAAACCGCGAGTGAACTCACCTTTGCACCCGAAGCTGTCGATCGCGAACGGGGCGTGGTGCTGTCCGAGCGCCGCGTGCGCAACACCTATGCCCTGCAGAACCTAATCGACAGCCTGGCCTTCAGCTATCCCGAGGGCCGGATCGCCAATCGCCTGCCGATTGGCACGCAGGAAACGTTGCAAGCCGCCGATGCGGCAGGCCTCAAGGCGTTCTGGCAAAGGGAATACGTACCGGCCTCGACCGTTCTGGTCGTGGTTGGAGATTTCGATCCGGCAAAGGTCGAAAGCAAGATTCGCGAACGGTTTGCCGACTGGCGTCCCGCGCCCTCGCCCGAACAGCCAGCCGCAGGGCCGGTCGACCCGGCCTACGCTGGAGCCACCGATATCCACCTCGATCCGGCGCTTGATGAATCGGTGGCGCTGTCCCGTCACGCTCCATTTGTGGAAATCCCGGACACCAAATCCGAACGTGCGCGCAGCCTGCTGCGCTCGATTGGCGAACGCATCGTAGACCGACGCCTGCAGCGGCTCGCCCGGCAGGAAAATCCCCCCATTCCGCGGCGCCGACCTGGGGTTGGGCGATACGCTCGACATTTCTCGTTCAACCCAACTCACCGTCGTCACCGAGGATGGTGGCTGGAAACGCGGCCTCGATGCGGCCATCATGGAATACCGGCGCGCGATCCAGGGCGGCTTCACCGAAGCCGAGGTGGCAGAGCAGCTCGCCAACTTCCGCAATTCATTCGAAACGGCAGCTGCGCAGGAAGCGACGCGCGGCAATGATGGCTGGGCGTCGACGGCCCTGCTCACCGCACGCGGCGACATGGTTCCCAATGGTGCGGCGGAACAACTCGCACTGTTCGAAGGATTCGAAAGCCAGATCACTCCGCAACTGGTGTTGGCTGTGCTCAAGGCAGACTGGCCGCTGATCGAGAACCCGTTGATCCGGTTCACCGGCAAGACCGCGCCCGAAGGCGGAGAGGCCGAGCTGCGCGCGGCGGTGGACACTGCCTACGCCATGCCCATCGATACCGCGGCGAGCACTGCTGTGACCGAATGGGCCTATACCGATTTCGGCGCTCCGGGGACCGTGGTCGCCGACACGACGACCGCACATCTGGGAATCCGGACGCTGCGCTTCGCCAATGGCGTAATGCTCAATTTGAAGCCCACCGAGCTGGAGCGCGACAGGATCCGGGTGGACCTGAGCGTGGACGGTGGCAGACTGCTCGAAACACGCGAAAGCCCGCTGGGCACCGAACTCGCCAGCCTCCTGCCCATGGGTGGCTTTGGTAAGCATGGTCTCGACGAGTTGCAGACGATCCTCGCAGGTCGGACGATCGGCGGCCAGTTCCGCGAGCGTGACGACAGCTTCGGTCTCGAGGCATCCACTACCCCGCGCGATCTCGAGCTGCAGCTCCAGCTGATCGCCGCCATGCTGAGCGATCCCGGCTATCGCCCGGAAGGGCTCGGATCGTGGCGGCAGGGTTTGCCTGCCTTCTTCGCGCGGCTGGGCAAAACCCCCTCTTCGGCGGCCTCGGAGGCAGCCAATGCCATCCTTTCGGACAACGATCCGCGCTTCACACGCCAGCCGATCGAGGCCTACCAGGCCCTGAACTTCGACGTGTTGAGGGACACCATTGGCGATCGATTGGCGCATGGCGCGGTCGAAATCGGGATCGTCGGCGATTTCGAAGAACAGGTGGTGATCGACCTGGTAGCACGCACACTGGGAGCGCTGCCGCCACGCGAGGCCGCTTTCAGGCCCTATGACCAGGGTGAACGCACGCGCAGCTTCACCGCCGATCGCAGAGCCCATGTGATCACGCATGGTGGCGAAGAGGACCAGGCCTTGTTGCGGTTCATCTGGCCGACGACCGACGACAACGACTGGGAACTCAACAGCCAGCTAAGCCTGCTGGCCTCGGTGGCCCGGGTCATGCTGACCGACACGCTGCGCGAGGATCTGGGCAAGACCTACGGCCCCGAAGTCGGCGGCGCCCAGTCCAGTGTCTGGGATGGCTACGGCACCTTCACCATGGGTGGTCAGGTTGACGTAAACGACCTGGAGGCTTCGCGCGATGCGGTCCTAGCCACCGTCGCCCGCCTCCGCGACATGCCGATCGACCCCGACCTGCTGCAACGTGCACGCCAGCCGATTATCGAAACGCTCGACAATCGACTGAAGAGCAATGGCGGATGGATCGATTATGTCGATCGCGCGCAAAGCCAGCCCGACGATATCGAACGCTTCGTAACCGCCAAGGATCGCTATCTCGCGATCACGCCGGAACAGCTGCAGGCCGTGGCACAGACCTATCTCGACCCGGCGAAGGCGGTCGAGTTCCAGGTCGTTCCCGATACCAAATGAAAAAGGCCGGACCTCGCGGTCCGGCCTCGTCCCTTGCACTCAGGCTTGCGTGATCAGTAGTTCACGCGGGCCGAGATGCCGAACATCCGCGGATCGTTGACGAAAGCGGTGTTGTTGTTGAAGTCGATGCCGCCCTTGACGTTATCGGCATTGGTGATGTTGCGCACGAAGGCTGCAACCTCGAAGCTGCCGTCCTGCTTGGCGTAGCCGATCCGCAGGCCACCTTCGAACTGGTTGTTCGCGTTGAATTCGCGGCTCTCGTAGAGGAAGAAGTTGGTCTTCCCCTGATAGGTCCAGTCGGTGAAGAAGAAGATCTCTCCGTCATTGCCGACCGGGAAGCCATAGCGCGCGGTCACGTCGGCGATCCACTCGGGTGCGTTGGGGAACGGATTGCCGTCCACCAGCGCGCGGGTGTTGCCCGACAGAACGACCGTCGGGTCGGTCACGGTGCACTGTGCGCAGATGCCCACGGCCAGCGTGTCGTCCTGGATCTTCGTGTCGTTCCAGCTGACACCGGCGGTCAGCAGGAAGTCGGGGGTGATCTGGAAGGCGCTGTCGAGTTCGAAGCCGAAGCCGCGGCCCTTGTCGGCGTTGACCAGCTGCACGAGGTTACCCGCACCACCGACGGCCGAGAACTGCGGGTCCTCGATCGTGTAGTAGTAGATCGCGCCGTTGAGGCGTACGCGGCGATCGGCGAGCTCGGACTTGAAGCCGACTTCGTAGCTCATGATCTTTTCGCTGGTCGCAACCGACGGGGGCGAGAAGAAGGCAACGTCACGGCCCTGGATGGTCGGGGCGCGGAAGCCGCTGGCAACACGGGCGAAGACGCTGGCGTCATCCGAAACGTCGAAGAAACCGGCGAGGTCCCAGCTCACGCGGCTGTCTTCCACATGGGTCGGCTGCGGTGCGGCACCCGCCAGGACGACAAAGTCCTTCTCGTCGTCGGTGTAGCGCAGGCCGGCGGTCAGCTTGGCGCGATCGCTAAGCTTGTAGGTACCCTGGCCGAACACCGCCCAACTTTCGTTGGTGTGGTTGACGGTCACTGGCGGCGGGAAAGTGAAGCCGACCGTCGTCACGTCGAAGCCGCTGTTGAAGTAGTAGCCGCCGATCTGCCAGGTGAAAGTGCCCGTGTCGGCCGAGGCCAGGCGAACTTCCTGGGTGAACTGGTTGAGGTCGATCGAGTCCTGCGTGTCCGACGGGAACGGGATGAAGCCCGGACCGGTCACGAGGTTGCCGCCGTCGATGTCACCGCGGCTCGAACCGCTGCTGTTGGCCCAACCGGTGATCGAGGTCAGCGTCGCGCCGCCAAAATCGTAATCGATCTTGGTCGAGGTGATGAAGCCCTTGTAGCCCGCCTCATTGCCGCCACCGGCATCGTAGAACACGGTATCACGGTCGTAGTTGGCATTGAGGTCGTTGTTGCCCGGGCCAAGGATGTTGGCGCGGAACAGCGTCGAGGTGCCGTCCAGGTCACGGAACTGGACCGAGCTGAGGATGCTCAGCTCATCGGTCGGCGTGAGCAGCAACTGCGCGCGGCCGGCGACTTCGTCGAACCCGCCAAGCACGTCGTCTTCGCCGGTGAAGCCGTTGTCGACCCAGTTGTCGCGGTGCTGGTAAAGCCCCGAAACGCGCAACGAAGCAATGCCGGGTGCGATCGGAATGGTCAGGCCCGCTTCAAGCGAGAGCGAATTGAAGGTGCCGTAGCTGGCCGAACCCTGGAAGGCGAGCTCGTCACCCGGGCGCACGGTGTCGATCTTGACGATACCGGCAGGAGTGTTGCGGCCGAACAGCGTGCCCTGGGGTCCGCGAAGGACTTCGACCCGCTCGATATCGAAGATCGGGAAGGACTTCAGCGTGACGTTTTCCATCACGATATCGTCCATAACCACCGAAACCGGCTGCGAGGCGGCCAGGTCGAAGTCGGTGTTGCCGAGGCCGCGGATGTAGAAACGCGGAGCGGCGCGACCGTTCGAGCTTTCGATGAACAGACCGGGCACGCGCGCAGCAAGCGCGGTCACTTCGGCACCCGAATCGAAGATCGTCTTGACCGTGTCGGCGTCGAGCGTCGCTGCGGAGACAGCGACGTCCTGCAGGTTCTCTTCGCGACGGTTGGCAGTCACGATAATGGTGTTGAGCTGGCCTGCTTCCGCATCGTCGGATGCGTCATCTTGGGCGAGGACAGGCTGCGAAGCGAATGCCGCGATGGCAATCATGCTCGTCCCAAGGAAGCGAGCGGCAGTGGAGCGAATGGTCATGGATGGGTAGTCCTGCTTGAGCCCGCGGCGATCCGACCGCAGACATTTGGAGGGAAAGATTCGGTCTTTGAATCGCAACCCGCATAGCAAAGTGGCGCGGCTTGGGGGGCACCGCGGCACTCTATTGCGACGGAATTCTTGCACTTGTTGCACTATAGTTACAGCCGTTCCTAATATGTCACGATCTTAACCATCCACCACAGCAGCGCGCGAGCAGCTTGAATGCTCGGCTCCTTCGCGGCATAGGCGCGCGCAAAGGCGCGCAAGCGAAAGGCCCATTCATGAAAGTTCGTGTCCACGTCAGCCTCAAACCCGGCGTGCTCGACCCGCAGGG
>NZ_JAYPTL010000005.1:7519-47407 GCF_038133525.1 Erythrobacter sp.
CTAGAGGGCCTGGGTTTCTCTGGCGTCGAGGAAGTCCGCGTGGGGCGGCTGATCGAACTGGACGTGGCCGACGGGACCAGCGACGAAGCGCTCGACGAGATGTGCCGCAAGCTGCTCGCCAATACGGTGATCGAAAACTATCGCATAGAGAAGGCCGCCTGATGAGCTTCCGCGCCGCCGTCATCACCTTTCCCGGTTCCAACTGCGACCGCGACATGGCGGTGGCGATTGAGCGGATTTCAGGGAGCGCCCCACTGCGTGTGTGGCATGCCGATGCGGAATTGCCCGATGGGCTGGACTTCATCGCCCTGCCCGGTGGCTTCTCCTACGGCGACTACCTGCGCTCGGGGGCCATGGCCGCCAACAGCCCGATCATGCAATCGGTCAAGGCCGCGGCGGACCGCGGGGTACCTGTGCTGGGCGTCTGCAACGGCTTCCAGGTACTGACCGAAGCCGGCCTTCTGCCCGGCGCGCTCCTGCGCAATGCGGGCCAGAACTTCATCTGTCGCACGGTGGCACTGACGGTAGAGAACAGCCAGTCGCTGTTTACGTCGGCCTATGAGGCCGGCCAGACCATCGCCATCCCGGTCGCCCATCACGACGGCAACTATTACGCCGACGACACGACGCTCGACCAGCTTGAGGGCGAAGGCCGCGTTGCCTTTCGCTACGCCGAAGCGGTCAACGGTTCGGCCCGTGATATCGCAGGCGTGCTCAACGCTGCCGGCAATGTGCTGGGCATGATGCCGCATCCCGAACGCGCAATCGACATTGCGCATGGCGGTACCGATGGCGCAGCCCTGTTCGAAAGTGCTGTGAAGGCTCTGGTCGAGGCCTGATCAGGCCTGCTTGCGCTCTGGCCCGCCATGGGTGCGGGCAAAGACCAGGCGAGCATCGACCGCGGTCATCGGGCGGCCGAAGTGGAAGCCCTGGATCTTGGTGCAGCCCAATTGCCGGATCATCTGGGCTTCCTCATCGTTCTCCACCCCTTCTGCGGTGGTGGTCATGCCCAGGCTGTCCGCCATGGCCACGACCGCGCGGATGATTGCCAGTGATTCCGGACTATGCTGGGCAGCGCCCTGCACGAAGCTACGATCGACCTTGATGGTCGAGAACTTGAGCTTGCGCAGATAGCCGAGCGAGGAATAGCCGGTTCCGAAGTCGTCGAGTGCGACTGAACAACCCAGCGCAATGCATTGTTCCAGCGCCTTTCGGGCGACGCTGGCATCGCGCAGGAAGATGCTCTCGGTCACTTCGATCTCGAGCCGATTGGGGTCCAAACCGCTTTGCGACAGCGCCCGCACAACGGTTGTCGCGAATTCGGGTTCGAGCAGCTGTTCAGGCGAAACGTTGACGTTGACCTTGACGTTCTTTGGCCAGCTGGCTGCCGCTTCGTTGCAGGCTTGTTGCAGGACCCAGGTGCCGATTGGCACGATCAGCCGGGTATCTTCCGCAAGCGGGATGAACTTGGCCGGGCTGACAAATCCGTGCTCACTGCTGTTCCAGCGAACCAGCGCTTCGAAGCTTACGACTTCTTCGGTGATTGCATCGACTACCGGCTGGTAGTGAAGCAGCAGCTCATTCTTCTCCAGTGCACTCCGCAGAGAATGTTCAAGCTGGCGCTTTTCCTGGGCGTTGGCGTGCAACAGCGGTTCATAGTCGCAATGTTCGCCGCCGCCCGCATCCTTGGCGCGGTAGAGCGCAAGGTCGGCATTGCGCAGAAGCTCTTCCACCGTATGGCCATCGCGCGGCCCGATGGCCGAACCTACGCTGGCGCCGACATAGAGGATCTGGTTCTCGATCTCATACGGCTCGGAAAGGCGCTGGATCACTGCCCGGGCAAGCGCATCGATGCGACGCTTGTCAGACGCGTCGCGTATCACGATGCCGAATTCGTCACCGCCGAGACGCCCGCAAATCTCGCCCTCATGGATCATCCCTTTCAGGCGGCTCGCGACCTGCGCGAGCATGCGGTCACCGACCAGGTGGCCAAGCGAGTCGTTGACCGCCTTGAAGCGATCAAGATCGATCATCAGGAATGCGCAGCGCGTGCGCCAATGCTCGGCGTATTTGAGTGCTTCGCCCAGTGCCTCGTTGAGCATGAGGCGATTGGGCAGCGCTGTGAGCGTATCGTAGCGGGCGAGATAAGCGATCTTTTCGGAGGACTCCCGCTTCTCTGTGACATCGGAACCAACGCCGCGCCAACCCTGGAACAGGCCGTTCTCATCGATGATCGGCGTGCCCGACAATTCCCACCAGCGTAGTCCGCCTTCAAGCGAAACGCTGACCGTCAGATCGGAAAATGGTTCCTTGCGCTTCAGCTTGTCGGCGAAATCGCGCAGACCCTCACCATTCCCGGCATTGCCCAAACTGGTTCCTGCGATCAGTTCGAAGAAGGACATGCCTTCAAGTTCCGAAGCCGTCTTGCCCAGGGCAAAGGCGAAACGCGGCGAAACCGCCTTGAGCCGCCGCCGCGTATCGATTTGCCACAGCCAGTCGGCCTGGTTCTCCTCGAACTCGCGCAGCAGCATGGAAACGACTTCGCTCTTTTCCTGGATCGCCGCTTCGCCAATGCGCGCCTCGACAGCGACGCGTGCATTTTCGATCAAGCCGAAGACCGCGAAAAAGACCGTTGCCAGAACCACGACCGCCAGGGTGACGTTGAAGGTGATGAGAGCTGCAATCAGGCCGCCGAAGCCAACCGCGCAGGTGAAGACGATTGAACTCAGCGGAGCGCTGAAGCGGCTGATCGCTGAAACGAGCACGAGCGCGGCGGCGATGCTCCACACCAGTGCGGCATTTTCGCCATGCCCGACGCTGGCGAATACCATTAGGCCGATCGCCCAGACCACGCCCTTGGCGCCTGAGCATACGGCGTGGCGCCGCATATCCTCGACACCGTAGTTGGCGATGTCTGCGGTAGCCGCGGTCTTGTCTTCCGACGCAGCCATGACCACGGCCAGACCAAGCGCCACCCCCCACGCTGCAAGCAGCAATGGGCTGACGCTTCCCCACATTGTCGCGACGCAAAACGCGAAGGCGAGCGCATGGACAATGACACGAGCGGTCGTTCGGCTGCGGATCAGCGCATACTGGTAGCCATGGACGCGCGCCCAATCGGTGCCAGCAGGCGTATCAAGCCCGATGGCCTGCCTGGTCGACAGTGTCGCCTTGGACACTTGATTATCCGAATTGCGCTCGCTCACCCGTGCACGGTTAATGCGAAATGGTTATCCCTCCGTAAAATTCCGCCCTTAGTTCGGCCGGAATTTCACCGTCTACGCCAAGGGTTACGGCCTCTCCTGCACTGCGTAACCGGGCACGACAGCACCCCCGCATAGCCCTTGTCGAAAGCCCCACTCCAGCGTGGCCCGCAATAGGGCATTCATTCGACCGTTACCGACTTGGCGAGATTGCGCGGCTGGTCGACATCGGTGCCTTTCACGCAGGCAACATGATAGGCCAACAACTGTACCGGAATGGCATAGACCAGCGGCGCGATCAGCGGGTGGACGCGCGGCATTTCTATGGTGGCCAGGCATCCCTCGCCAGCCTGTTCAAGGCCTTCGGCATCGGAAATCAGCACGATCTTGCCACCGCGCGCACGGACCTCTTCCATATTGGAAACGGTCTTCTCGAACAGTGGCCCGGACGGTGCCAGGACGATCACCGGAACGGCTTCGTCGATCAGCGCAATCGGGCCGTGCTTCATTTCACCTGAAGCATAACCTTCGGCGTGGATATAGCTGATTTCCTTGAGTTTCAGGGCGCCTTCCAGCGCCAGTGGAAAGTCCGGCCCGCGCCCCAGGTAAAGCACGTCCCGCGCCGGCGCGATCAGGTGCGCCATCGACGAAATATCGTCATCATGGTCCAGTGCCGCATTCAGGGCAGCCGGTGCCTCGAGCAAGTGCTCGACCACCTCCTGCTCATCGGCCCGCGACATCAGCCCCTTCTTTACCGCCATATGGGCAGCTAGCGCAGCGAGCACCGCCAACTGGCAAGTGAAGGCCTTGGTTGAAGCCACGCCGATTTCCGGACCGGCATGGGTTGGCAGCAGCAAATCCGCCTCGCGCGCCATCGAACTGGTCGGCACGTTGACCACCACCCCGATCGTCTGCCCCATCGCCTTGCAGTGTCGCAGCGCTGCCAGCGTATCGGCGGTCTCACCGCTCTGCGAGATGAACAGTGCCAGCCCGCCCTCTTCCAGCACCGGTTCGCGGTAGCGGAACTCTGAAGCGAAATCGATGTCGACTGGGACTCGCGCAAACTGTTCGAACCAGTATTTCGCGACCATCGCAGCGTAATAGGATGTACCGCACGCAACGATGGTCACGCGCCGTACCGCCGAAATATCGAAGTCGAACTGGGGCAGCGCCACAGAGTTGTCAGCCTGACGCAGATAGGATCGCAGCGTCTGGGCAACCACCGTCGGCTGCTCGAAAATCTCCTTTTGCATGAAGTGGCGGAAATTGCCCTTCTCCACCGCCGCAGCTGAAGCCCCCGAAAGCTGCACCTCGCGCTCAACAAGTTCGCCGGATTCGTCGTGAACCTCCGCACCTTGGCGCGTGACAACGACCCAGTCGCCTTCTTCGAGATAGGATATCCGTTGGGTCAGCGGCGCCAGTGCCAGCGCATCGGAGCCGAGATAGGTCTCCCCTTCACCAAAGCCGACCACCAGCGGCGAGCCACGCCTGGCGCCAATAAGCATGTCGGGATGGTCCCGAAAGACGATGGCCAGGGCAAAGGCACCACGCAGGCGCGGTAACACCTCCCTTACGGCTTCGCGCGGACTGACGCCCGCCTCAATCTGCATCGAGATCAGATGCGCGACCACCTCGCTGTCCGTCTCGCTCTCCAGCTTGCGGCCCGCCGCCGTCAGCTCGGCCTTGAGCTCCTTGAAGTTCTCGATGATCCCATTGTGGACCAGCGCCACATGGCCGGTCGCGTGAGGATGCGCGTTCTTCGCTGTAGGTGCACCGTGCGTCGCCCAGCGTGTATGGGCGATGCCGATGTCACCCGAGGCCGGCTCCATAGCAAGCACTCGCGTGAGATTGGAGAGCTTCCCTTCCGCCCGCCGACGAACCAGCGCTCCGCCATCAACCGTGCAGATACCGGCACTGTCATAGCCGCGGTATTCCATCCGTCTCAGGCCATCGACCAACCGGTCCGAAACCGCTTCCTTGCCGACGATACCGATGATTCCGCACATGCGATGATTGTCCTGTCAGAGTGTATAGGGAATGCGGATACCGGGCATTTCTGCCGGGAAATCCTTGGTGTTGCGAGTCACGAGAATACGCCCGGTGCTCTGGGCCGATGCCAGTATGATGGCATCAAGTGCCTTAAGCCGCAGGCGCTGTGAACGGAAGACTGCTGCTTGCCGGGCAACATCCTCGGTCACCTCGATAACGCGAAAGTGATCCAGGAAGGCTTCTGCCCGCACACCATCGTCAGGCAAGGCGCAGACCATTACCTCGACCCAGGTCACCCGGCTGATGTATCGCTGTGAGTAGCGGGTCAGCTCCGTCTGCGCCGGCTCGACGCCGCGCAGCGCATCGATCAGAATGCTGCTGTCGAATACGGCCTCGGTCACGAACGGCTTCTATCGTTCTTGGCGTCGAGCCAGACCTGGTGGCGGCCATGTTCACGATCGTCGACATGATCGAAGAGGTCAGGAAACTCACCCCTGACCTCATGATAGTCGCCGTCCCAGGGTCGTGTGTTGCCCGCCCTTTCGCGGCGCTGCCATTCAACGGCATCGCCGATATCGCTACGGTCATTCCAAATTCCGAAGTACCTTTCGATCCCATCCTTCGTCGCATCGCCACGATAGGCGCTTACCGCCTCGCGCAGGATTGCCGCACGGGACTTGCCCTGCTCTTCCGCCAAACGGTCGAGCCATTTGATGTCATCATCGGGCAGATCGGCGAGAATACGAGTCATTGATATCTAGATATCATATCACGATATCATGTCAATCGACGAACGATCTACCACAGGGACGGATTACCCGACCACGGTAGTGACGAGCCGTTAACCCGTCCACCGCTACGCCGCTCTGGTCAAGCGGCTCCGGGAGCCCATTTTTCGGCCGTTCGACAAGGTGGGAATTAAGGAAAAAACAAGGTTTCTAACTTATTCACCACTGCAAGATATGCAGGTCTTGCCGGTTTCCGGTTGGGCAGGCGCACCACGAATCAAGAGTCTCCCCGGGGGTAATGGAATGAGCGCATTCGGACGGAAGAACGGACCGGCAGGCATGGCCACCGGCGCTCGTCCGCAGTTTGGCGTTGCCCGCCCGATGCGTGGCGGCGCGCCTGCGCCGAGCACTCCGCAGGGCGGCGAGCAGTTCCCGCCGATCCCGGCTGAAAACGCTCCGGCTCCGACGTCGAATCCCAAGAATGCCGCTGACGCCATGTCGCGCCTCGATGACCGGATGAACACCGATCATTCGGGTGAATCGCAGGTTGGCGGCTTCGAGGCCAGCGTCCACAAGATAAAGGAACAGGTGCTTCCGCGCCTGCTCGAACGAGTCGATCCGGAAGCGGCAGCCACGCTGACCAAGGACGAACTGTCCGAGGAATTCCGCCCGATCATCATGGAAGTGCTGGCCGAGCTCAAGGTCACCCTCAACCGCCGCGAACAGTTCGCGCTGGAAAAGGTGCTGGTCGACGAACTGCTCGGCTTCGGCCCACTGGAAGAACTGCTCAACGACCCCGACGTGTCGGACATCATGGTCAATGGGCCGGACCAGACCTACATCGAAAAGAAGGGCAAGCTGGTCATCGCGCCGATCAAGTTCCGCGACGAACAGCACCTGTTCCAGATTGCGCAGCGCATCGTGAACCAGGTCGGCCGCCGCGTCGACCAGACCACGCCGCTGGCTGACGCGCGTCTCAAAGACGGGTCGCGCGTGAACGTGATCGTACCGCCGCTGTCACTGCGCGGCACCGCGATCTCAATTCGTAAGTTCTCCGAGAAGCCGATCACCATCGACATGCTCAAGGACTTCGGTTCGATGAGCGAGAAGATGGCAACGGCGCTGAAGATCGCCGGCGCGTGCCGCATGAACATCGTCATCTCCGGCGGTACGGGTTCCGGTAAGACGACCATGCTCAACGCCCTGTCGAAGATGATCGATCCGGGCGAACGCGTGCTGACGATCGAAGACGCGGCAGAACTTCGTCTGCAACAGCCGCACTGGCTACCGCTCGAAACGCGCCCGCCGAACCTCGAAGGCCAGGGCGCTATCACCATCGGCGACCTTGTGAAGAACGCCCTGCGTATGCGCCCAGACCGCATCATCCTGGGCGAAATTCGTGGCGCGGAGTGCTTCGACCTCCTTGCTGCAATGAACACCGGCCACGATGGCTCCATGTGTACGCTCCACGCCAACAGCCCGCGCGAGTGCCTGGGCCGTATGGAAAACATGATCCTGATGGGCGACATCAAGATTCCGAAGGAGGCGATCAGCCGCCAGATTGCGGAGTCCGTCGACCTGATCGTGCAGGTGAAACGCCTCCGCGACGGTTCGCGTCGCACCACCAACATCACCGAAGTTATCGGGATGGAAGGCGACGTCATCGTCACGCAGGAGCTGTTCAAGTTCGAGTATCTCGACGAGAGCGAGGACGGGAAGATCCTTGGCGAGTTCCGTTCGAGCGGTCTGCGTCCCTACACGCTCGAGAAGGCACGCCAGTTCGGCTTCGACCAGGCCTATCTCGAGGCCTGCCTCTAATCCGAGAACGAACCAGCCAGTGCCACGAGACGGCGTTGGCTTACAATCATGTGACGCAGCATTGGGCTATGAACATGGCATCGAATGGACGATGTCATGTCTCAGAAACTCTTCTCTCACTCCGGTTCAAGCAAGCGACAGGGCGAAGTCTTGCGCGATCTCCAGCGCGAACGCCACTTCGAGGCGCTGCTGATCCAGTCCTGGATGGAAATGCGTTCACGCGCACCGCGCGCGCCGCACAACTCAGTCGGTCAGCACAACCGGTAGGGCAACCACCAGCAAGCCGAAGCCAATCACGGCGAAGGTGAGCAGTAGCCCGGTCCACGGCACCCATCCGATGCGGTTAATCTGCGCACGCCGCAATCGGCGCCGTTCCATCATCGAACAAATTGCCGCCAAGGTCAGGAGCAACGCGCCCCACATCGCCAGCAGGTCGGCGTCGCTGGCGAAAAGGATGGCGTCGGGCACATGCACGGCGCGTCATATGGGTGTCTATCTTCCTGCCTACAATCTCTTGGTTTGCATCACAGCACGGCTTGGCTACTCGCCAACCACATGACGGCTGCGCCCGACCACCCCCATCACCGGCCCATTTTGGCGCTGGTGCTGCGCTTGTGTGCCGCCCTCGTGCTGTCAACCCTGGTGATGCTGGTCAAATACACCGCGGAAACCGGCGTCCGCTTCGGCGAAATCCTGTTCTGGCGCGCGTCGCTGACCGTGCCCATGATCGGCCTGTGGCTCTTGGCGCATGGGCAGCTGTCCCGTTTGCGTACCAAGCGGATGTCGGCACACCTGCGCCGCGCAATCCTGGGTATCGTCGGCATGATCATGACCTTTGGCGCGCCGCTACTGCTACCCTTGGCCGAATCCACCACCTTGAGCTTTACCACGCCGATATTCGCGGTGATCCTTTCCGTCATACTCCTGTCGGAAACCGTCGGGCCGTGGCGCTGGGGTGCAGTGATCGCCGGGTTCCTGGGCATCCTTGTGATCGTGCAGCCGGGCCAATCGCATATGCCGGCCACCGGCATTGCGGTGGGGCTTGGTGCTGCATTCATGGTGGCCCTTATCTCGATCCAGTTGCGCGACCTCGGTCGAACCGATGAACCCATCGCAATCGTGTTCTGGTTTTCCGCATGGTCGACGCTGGTCTTCGCCGTCGGCCTGCCGTTCTTCGTGACCGACCACAGCCTCGAACAATGGTTGCTGCTCATCGCGATAGGTGCACTGGGTTGTTTCGCGCAGCTCCTGTTGACCGCATCGCTACGCTTCGGCCAGGTCGCCAGCGTAATCGTGATGGATTACTCCTCGCTGGTCTGGGCGACCATTTATGGCTGGTTGATCTGGGACCGTCTACCCCCGGCCACCACTTGGCTTGGCGCACCGCTGGTCATTGGCGCAGGCGCCCTGATCGCGTGGCGCGAACATCGGCTTGGACAGCGGGAACCGCGAGCGGTACAACCCGTTTCCTCGCAATAGCACTTATGACAGCGCCCTTCGGAAAAGGATCACACATGCGCAAGATCATGATCGTACTCGGCCTCGCCGCCATGACCCTGGGCACCGCGGCCTGCAATACCGTCAAGGGCCTTGGTCGCGACATCGAATCCGTCGGTCAGGCGGGCGACGACGCCATCAATTGAGCCAAGTTCACGCCGGATAAAAAGCGCCCGCCTACAGGCGGGTGCTTTCATTTTGGGCATTCAGTTGACCAGTCGGTCACGCCCTTCCCAATAGGGCGCACGCAGTTCCCGGCGCAGGATCTTGCCACTCGCATTACGTGGCAGGACATCGATGACATCGATCGACTTGGGCACCTTGAACCCGGCCAAACGCTCGCGCGTCCAGGCGATTATGTCATTGGGATCCAGGTCAGCGCCAGGCTTGGGCACAACACAGGCCTTGACCGCTTCGCCCCAGGTATCGTCCGGAACACCGATAACCGCCACCTCGGCCACGGCGGGGTGCCCGTAGATCGCGCTTTCGACCTGCGCCGGATAGACGTTCTCGCCACCCGAGATGATCATGTCCTTCATGCGGTCCTGGATATAGACGTAGCCGTCTTCATCCATGTAGGCCGCGTCACCGGTGTGCATCCAACCATCGATCAGCGCGGATGAGGTTGCATCGGGCAGGTTCCAATAGCCCGCCATGTTCGACGGACTCTTGACGATCAGTTCGCCGACTTCACCGCGCGGCAATTCCTGTCCGTCCTCGCCGACGACCCTCAGCTCTGTCCCGGGAACCGCCTTGCCCGCGCTGCGCATGCGCTGATTCCCGTCGAGCACGTGATCGTCGGGCGGCAACATGGCGATGGTGCCGGTCGTCTCAGTCATGCCATAGCATTGCAGAAAGCCGGCATCGGGCATGGTCTGCACCGCCTCACGCAGCAGGTCGAGCGGTATCGGCGCGGCACCGTACATGACGTATTTCACCGCCGAGAAATCGGTCGTCTTTGCCCTCGGGTGGTGGATCACCATCTGCAGTGCGGCAGGGACGATGAACAGGCGGGTGATGCCCTGTTCGAACGCCTCGAGTACGCCAAGCGGAGTGAATTCCGTCTGCACGATGCCGCGGATGCCCGCGGCGACCGCCATGATCCCCAGCCCGGTGCCACCGATGTGCGCACAGGGCATGCAGACGAGGATAGCCTCGTCCTCATCCCACTTCGACCAAGGCTGGCCAGCCTCTTCCGCGGGCATGCGCAGGGCAAAGAGATTGCGGTTGGTCAGGACTGCACCCTTGGGATTGCCTGTCGTTCCCGAGGTATACAGCTGGAGCACTGCGTCGTCGGGACCGGCTGGTTCAAATTCATCCGCCGGCGCTGCTGCGATTTCCATCATCGCGGTCGGAGTATCGATCACCTCGGGCGGTGACTGCATCTGACGGCAGGACAGCGCAGCAAGTTCGTCGAAGTCGTGATCGATGAACAGCGCCTTCGCCCCCGTGTCGCCCAGGATGTAGGCGATTTCCGGTGCGGCGAGGCGCCAGCCGATGGGCACCATCACGACTCCCGCGCGCGCTGCGGCATAGAACAGTTCGAAGTAATGCCGCGCATTCTTGCCGAGCCAGGCAATCCGGTCACCCTTGGTAACGCCGTGCGCGGCCAACATCGCCACGATCCTGCGCGTGCGATTCTCCAGCTCGGAAAACGTAATCGCCTTGCCGTCCTGTTCGAGCGCTGTGGCATCAGGCTTTTCCTGCGCCCAATGCCCGATCAGCTCATCAAAAGTCAGCCGCTGCTTCTCCACCTTCATCCCCTCCGCTGTTTTCAGCTTCGGGTAGCATCATGGCATGTCGGTTGCGTCTTGCAACCAACTATTCCCACCGTCCCTGCGCACGTGCGCGCTTTTCCCGGATGAGCAACCATAAAAACAGGCCAAGCGGGCCCGCCATGAAGGTCGCCAGCAGGATTGGCGCCTGCACCCAACGGGTAAAGCCCTTCGCATCGGCGTCGCGTGCAATCCACAAACCGACAAACAAGTCGAAGGCAAGGTAGTGGATCCATCCGATGGTTACCCCACCATCGCTGGCGAAGATCGCCCGTACGCCCTCAATGCTGCTGAAATTCGCCGAAGGACCGCCACCGACCGGGTCGAGCACGCCCCACAATATCCCTACCAGTCCGAAGGCATAGGCCATGCACAGCAGCCCTACCCCGACATATAGGATCGCCGCGAGTAATGCGGGCCAGCGTGGCAGGAGGACCAGCGCAACCCACATGATCATCGCCAGGCCATTAGCCAGGCTGAACGCTACATCCCACATGGATCAACTCTCCCCTTCCATTCTTCGCCGCCACCAGCTTGCCAAAAGGCTGCCCAGGACCACGTGATAGACTGCCGAAATTGCGCTGGGAACCGGGGCAAGCGCGGCCTGCATCGGGTTGGCAAACTGCGCCGCGAAGCTTGGAGCGGCAGCCAAGGTCGAACCGAGTCCGCTGTTCTGCATGCCGACCTCGATGCTCGCCGTACGCGCGACGCGCTCGTCAAAACCGAACAGGCGCGTAAGGATATAGCCTAGCGCAAAACCGGTCGCGTGGAGCAGGAACAGCCCCAGCAGCAGGCTGCCCGCATGCATGCTGATGAGTTCCTTGGAACGGGCAACGATCGCGCCAACGATCAGCACGATCAGGAGAATGGAGACAAGCGGGGCGGCCGGTTCGATCCTTTGCGTCACGCGGGGAAGCAGCGAGCGCAGCGTAACCCCTGCAACGACCGGCACCAGGACCACGGCGATCATGGACTGGAAGAGCGCCCATCGATCGATCTCAACGAACACGCCGGCCAACAGGCTGGTCAACATGGGCGTCGCGAAAACCGCAACCATGGTCGAAGCCATGGTCATCGAAACCGACAGGGCGACATTCGTGCGGGCCAGATAGGCAACCACGTTGGATGCCGTCCCGCCCGGACAGCAGGCGACCAGCACTAGACCGACCGCAAGCCCAGTCTCCAGCCCCAACAGCTTAGCCAAGGCAAAGCCTGCGAGAGGCATGATCGTAAACTGCAATGCAACGCCGGCCAGAACCGCGCCCGGCAGCCTCAAAACGCGCCTGAAATCATCAATGGTCAGGGAAATGCCCATTCCCAACATGACCACGCCCAGCATCACGCTGACCAGCGGCTGACCCAGCAGTGCGAAACGTGGATCGACCACCCACAAGAACAACGGCGGAGCGAACCACGCGAGGATAGTCCCGGCAACGGTCCAGAAGGCAAATAGCCGTGTTGCCAGTCCGATCATGCCCCTTCCCTGTTCCTGAGATGCTATGTCTGTTCGGGCTTGGCCAGCGTGCGGGCTGTCCGCAGGATCGCGTCGTTGTCATGCACGAAGCGGCCCCGCGCCGCTCGCTTGGCTAGAGCCAGCGCGGCTTCGGCCACCGCTTCCGCGCGGATGCCGCGGTATCTGCGCATTCCCCCCTGCAACATGAGGTTCAGCACGGGTGCCGCGAGAATACCCAGCCGTTCGGCTGGTCGATTATCATTGGTTCGATTCCCCAAAAGGAGGCCCGGCTGTAGCACATCGAGCCGGTCGAACCGCAGCTTGGCGAGATCACGCTCGACCTCACCCTTCACGCGCAAATAGAAGGTCTTGGACGCGAGATCGGCTCCGACGGAGCTGATGTAGACGAACCGCTCTACACCATGCGCCTTGGCCGCCTTTGCGACTGCCAGGACCAAATCGTGATCGACCGCGCGAAACGCCGCCTCATCCTGTCCCGCTTTCTTCCACGTGGTACCCAGCGCGCAGATGATCGCTTTGGGACGTACTGCCTCGATCACCTCCCCCCACCGATCGGGCTCGGCCACGAACAACTCCATGCGAATGCCTTTGGGCAGCGGCGCCTCACGCCGCGCAATGCCGGTCAGCCGCAGGTCCTCGCGGCCGATGCATGCTTCCATAACCTTGCCACCTATCAGGCCCGTTGCCCCGACCAGAGCGATACGCATGGGGTCAAACATTGCTCAATCCCTCAGGGGCGCGCCCATAGATTCGGCGAACCTGGTCGATGGCGTAGCGATCGGTCATCCCGGCAATGAAATCGGCGATGTGCCGGCTGCGCATGGGTTCACCCGCGGGCAACTGCGCCAACCAGCTATCCGGCATGGTTGATGCGTCCTGGCTGTAGGCGACGAACAGCCGCGCGATGACATCCCGCGCGCGTTCGGCCGTCGATATCTGTTCTGGGTGGTAATAGAGCCTCTCGTACATGAAGCCCTTCAATCGCCGCTCCTGTTCGCGCATGGCCGGGGTGAAAGAAGCCAGCGCCTTGCCTGCCGACCGCACCTCGGCTTCACTGGACAGCCCCCGCACCTGTTCGCGCGTATGGGTCAGGACGTCATTGACCATCAGCCCGATTTGCGTCCGAACCAGCTCGCGTTGCTGGCGCTCTCGGCTGGCGTGCGGGAAACGTCGCTCAACAGAGCGCCACTGATCGGCCAATAGGTCGAGCGTGAGCAGGTCGTCGAGATCGAGAAAGCCGGCCCGCAAACCGTCGTCGATATCGTGATTGTCATACGCGATATCGTCAGCAATCGCGGCGACCTGCGCTTCAAGCGAACTCCACTCCCCTAGGTTGAGCGGAAAAGCCTCGTCAATCTCTGCCAGTGCCCAATTGGGTGCCGCAATGGGGCCATTGTGCTTGGCGAGCCCTTCGAGCGTTTCCCAGGTCAGGTTTAGCCCTTCATGTTCGCAATAAGGGCTTTCGAGCCGCGCCAGCGTGCGAATGCCCTGCGCGTTATGGTCATAGCCGCCGGCATGGACCATCGCCTCTTCCAGTGCCTTTTCGCCGGCATGACCGAACGGCGGATGGCCGATATCGTGCCCCAGGCACAAGGCTTCGGTAAGATCTTCGTCCAGTCCCAGTTCGCGCGCGATTACGCGGCCGATCTGGGCGACCTCGATGCTATGCGTCAGGCGGGTGCGATAATGGTCCCCATCGGGCGCAATAAAGACCTGGGTCTTCGAGCGCAGGCGACGGAATGCGATGGAATGGACGATGCGGTCACGATCACGCTGGAATTCGCTCCGCGGCCCTCGTGAACCATCACGGTTCTCGGCGAATTCGCGCCCGCGGCTCTTTGCGGGATCAGCGGCGTAGCGGGCTCTTTCCATCGGTGGCGGGAGGCTTAGGAGACCGACCGCCACGCGACAACGTGAACAGAGCGCGAACCACAGCGGTTATCGGCAAAAAGAAAGGACCGCGCGACGCATGCCGCGCGGTCCGTCACGATTCCAGGATGGTCAATTCACCCCGATGGTATCGGGCTTGCCATCAGGGTCGCCCGTCACCTGTCCGCCACTGCGGATAGCGCCGAGCAACAACAACCCGGCCGCGTGAGGACTGGCCATCGAGGTACCCGACAGTGTGGCATAACCGCCATCCTTGTAGGTCGAGTAAATCGACGATCCGGGCTCGGCAAAGTCAACCGGAGGATTGCCGTAGTTCGAGAAGCTCGACCACTTGTCGCCCTTAGCGAATGACGAGATGGTGTAGATATTCGGGCCGTTCGCCGAAGCGGGTGATTTTGTGGTGGCGCTGGTGCTCTCATTGCCTGCTGCAAGCGCGAACTTGAGGCCCAGGTCTGCTGCAGTTTCAACTGCGTCGTTAAGCGCCTGGCTGAAGCCGCCGCCTAGGCTCATATTGGCCACATCGCCCGCAGCGAAATTATCGGCCGCATATTCGACGCCAGCGATCACACCGCTGTTCGAGCCTGACCCATTGCGGGTCAGCACCTTGACCGGCACAACCTTGACACCCGGTGCGACACCGTAGACCCCGATGCCATTGCCTCGCTTGGCGCCGATAATGCCGGCCACATGGCTGCCATGTCCGTTCAAATCGTTGCCATCGCTTTCGCGGGTGAAGCTTGCCGCGCGGCTTGTGTCGACGTTGAGGTCCGGGTGATCGTAGTCGATGCCAGTGTCGATCACCCAAGCCGTCCTGGTGCTGCCGGTCAGGCCACCACCGACGCGCACGACGCCCCAGGGATCGGTCTCTGGAGGAGGAGTCCCACCGCCGCCGCCAGGCTTACCCTTCCCTTGGGCATCGGCGGTCATCAACTGGTCCTGTTCGCAAAAGGCGATACGCGGATTGTTCGCCTGCATCCTTGCCACACCCTGCGCCGAAGCGTTGATCGAAAAGCCGCGAATGGTGTTGCGATAGGTGAAGCCCACCTGCCCGCCAGCGGTGCTGGCCGACCGCACCGCCTCGGCCCGAACGTTGCTCTTGGTGACCAGGCCTGGGTTGAAAACGCAGATGTAGGCGTTTTCGATCTTGGTGCCCTTGGCCGGCGTGGATTGGGCAGTACCGGTGGAAACCGAACCAGCGGCGGCAAGCGCAATGGCACCAATGGCCGCACCACGCCCGATAAAGCTATTCATGATCTGAGTCCCTTCCCCCATGAAGTGGAGCAGGGAGAATGAACCCGGCAGTCGATGCAGCAAGGGGGTGATGGTTAATTTCGGCTAAAAAATCCGCGGTGTCGCCGAAAAGTCGCAACGATCCACGGTTGAAACCGCGGAAGTCCTCTAAACGGGCACACCTAGACCCCGATATTGCTTGTCCCGCGGGCCAAGATCTTCTGAAGCCACGCTTCGAGATCGGCAGCGCTGCGATCGGCGGTCTCCTCCATTGGAATATGCCCGATCCCCGGGTAAGCAACCAACGTAGCGTTCGGCAGGTTGGCCATGTACCATTTCGCGGCATCGAAGGAGATCAGTGCATCCTCTTCACCCCACATGACCAGTGTCGGGACCTGCATCGCAGCCACCTGCTCAGCAGCGAAACTTCGGCGTGGAGTACCAAAGCGCTGGCGCGTCGCGGCGCGGTTGCCCGGATAGCGTCCCAGTTCCCAGTAACGATCGACTGCCGCGTCAGTAACCACGGTCTGGTTTGAAACGCTCTGCGAATAGCTCTTCTCAACCAACGACCGTGGCAGGAACTGGCTCAGGAGGTCACCGATCACCGGCTTGCCCGCGAGATTGAAGATGATGTTGCCGCCGCCCTTGCGTTCGATCGGCGCACCGCCTGCATCGACCAGTACCAGAGCATCGAGCCTCTCGGGATGGGCTTGGGCATAGGCCATGGCGATCCCGCCGCCCATCGAATTGCCCACGAGCGTAAAGTGTTCGAGCTCGAGCGCGTCGGCCACTTGGTCGACGTCCTCGACGAAAGCATCGATATCGTACCGATCATCGGGAACCGCGCCGGTCAGGCCGTGGCCGCGCTGGTCATAACGGATCACGCGGTAGTGATTGTCGAGCGCTTCGGTCCATTTCTGCCAAGTGTGCAGGTCGGCGTTTGAGCCGTGCAACAGCACGATCACCGGCGCGTCACGCGGTCCCTCATCGCGAATGTGGTAGGTGCGGCCATCGGGAAAATCGAGTTTTTGCGATGGCGAGCCGCCATATTTCGCCCACATCGCGTCCGGATCGGTATCGGGCACGCGCAAGACAAAGAAACCGACCACGAACAGGGCGGCGACTATGCCCAGGACACGCAAGAACCGCTTCATGGGGCCATCTCCTCGATCCAACGGCGCACCACCGCGAGCCCTTCTTCGTCGACTGTCGACTTGCCGATCTCAGGCATGGCGATCCCTCCCTCTGTCGTCGACATACGATAGGGCAGGATCGAATGATCAGGTGAGCCGGGGACGATGTCGAACAGGAATCCGCCTGCCCCCCGCCCGGCCGCGACCGGACGCTTGCCGATCCCCAGCGCATGCGAATCCTGCTGTTCCCAGCGCAGGTCGAGGCCGCTGTTCGAGGCGGTTGCGCCTGGGCGATGGCAATGCGCGCAATTGACGTCGAGATAAGCGCGTGCGGCCTTGACCAAAGGCGCGCTCTCACGGTCTTCCCAAAGTGGCAGCTGGTCATCATCCTGCGGCATCGCATCGAGGTGACCCGCTAAAACCATGCCCTGCAACCAGTCATGTGACAGATTCCGCGCCTTGGGTCCGATCGGCGTCACCGCGCCGTCGAGACCATGGCATTCCTTGCACTGGTTCTTGTTCGGCACACGGTAACTGATCGCCTCACCCCTGGGCGTAACGAGGTCGAGCCGCGCACCAGCGACTGCCAGCCGCGCCTCGGTTTGCTCCTCGTTCCACAGGTAAGGGAGCGCCAACCAGCCGTCCGCACGGTGCAACAGCACCCGTGTTTCGATCAGGCGGCGCTTTCCCTCTACCGGGAAAGCGAAAGTCTTGATCAGGGCAGTGCCGACCGGGAGATCGAGCAGGTTTTCACCCCGCGCAAACGCCTTTGCCCCCTTGGGAACATAGATGAAGCGAAGCTTTTCTGCCCCGTCCGAATAGAGCGGGGTGTTGAGTCGATAGGGCATCACTCCCGCCGCTGGAACCTGCGCCCCAGCATCCGCAAAGAAGCCGAATTCGGACAGCGCGCGCGGCAACCCCGGTTCAGTGATCGCTGCTTCGCTTACCGCTGCAGTTGGAGTGGCCTGCACCGCCAGCGCACCAGCCAGGGCCAGCGCGGCGCAGGCCGCCCAGGCTGCATGCCTCATCCGCCAAGCCTCTCGTCCAGCGCCACGGGCGCGCCGATCCCCTCGCGGTAGAACACATCGACAGGGCGTGGTGCATTCTGCATCAAGGTCGGCTGCGCGTCGGCGAGACCCTGACCCTGTTCCTGAAGGTTGAGGTTCCAGCCGACGATACCCGGTGCCACCGCGAGCGTGGTCGCCGGATTGCCCAGCCCGTCCCACAGCAGCGGCGGTAGTTCACCGCCGAATGCCGCCAGTAGGGCTTCCTTGCCATCAATCTGCGGATCGTAGCCGCCCTGATCGATCAGGTTCGCCCCGATCGTGACATTGCGCGGGATCGGCTCATAGCGCGGATCGTCATAGTGTTGCGGGTAGGCGACGACCATGATCGGGGCGGTCGGGTTGCCCGACAGGATATTGTTCTCGACCAGCACCCGGTCATTGGCCATGACCATGATCCCGGTACCGCGGCGCACACCGGCGACGATATTGCCCGGCGGTGCGAAATTGGGCGTATCATTGGCCACAACGAGATTGTTGGCGACGATGACGTTGCCACCGCCCATCACCGGAAGGCCTGGCAGGTCGAACACCAGAATGCCGCCGGTATTGCGCGTGGCGATATTGTGTTCGACCAGCGCATTGCGGCTGTTCTCGATCTCGATCCCGGCGACATTGGCCTCCGCAATCGAATTGCGCACGGTGATGCGGTTCGACTGACCGACATAGATACCTGCGTCGGAAGCGCCCGTTACCTTGCAGCCATCGATCAAGATGCCGTCGCTTTCGACCGGATAGAGGCCATAGGCGCCGTTGGTGGCGGCCGGCCCATTGGTCCAGGTCACCCGGATGCGGTAGTAGACGATATTGTCTGCGCCCTTCGACTTGATCCCGTCGCCCTTGGGATTCTCCAGCGCGAAATCGCGTAGGGTGACGTTGTCGCTGGTGACCAGCAGCCCTTCGCCCGCGCCCTGCTGCCCGGTGAAGTCGAGTACCGTGCCGTCCATGCCCGCGCCGCGGATGGTCACGCCCTCGACATCGAGGCTGAGCCCGTCGTTGATCGCATAGCGTCCGGCGGCCAGTACGATCTCATCTCCCGGCTCAGCAAGGATCAGCGCTTCCTGCAAGCGTTCCTGCGCGCCATCGCCTGGCTTGATAGTGTGGGTGGCGGCAAGCGCAGGTGCGGTGCTTGCAAGCAGCGCGGCGGCAAGTGTCATTCGAAACATGAGTCTCTCCCTTGCGGCGCATAGTGCCGCAAGGAAAAGCGATTGCAAGCTGGCTGACCTAGGTTCCGCTTGCCGTAGCGGCAGCCAAACCCTGCAGTGACAACCGCCGCCCCGGCGCAAACGCCAATGCCCGGCGGAACGCCTCTGCCGCTTCATCCTTGCGCCCAGCCTCGAGCAATTGTTCACCGAGCAATTCCCAGCTGGGCTTGGCCATGGGCGGCGGGCCATAGACAGCGGGAACCGCGCTCTCGGCCTCCGCCGCGGTACGGAGCAGAGCAAGTCCAGCATCACTGTGCCCCGAGGACAGTGCGACCACAGCCTCGCCCTGCGCCAGCTGCCGTTCGTACCACGGCATGAACCAAGTATTGAGCGGATCCTCCTGCTTGAGTGCCTCTTCAACCTGCGATCCAAGCGACTTCATGTCGGCAAGCGCCGCAGCTGCCGCCGATGCGCTACCGAAGGATTGAAGCAGTCGTGCATAGGCCAGGTCGTAGCGTGCCAGCAGGAAGCCATCGTCGATACCTTCCATCGGCTGCGGCCAGTTCCCCGTGGTGACACCGTTCGAAAGCGCAATCCCGGTATAGCTACTCGCCGCACCCCAGCCGAGTTTATCTTTGGGGCCTTGCGCAATCTGGGCTTCGGCTTGCGCACGGCAGCCATTGACGATCTCGTTCGCATCCTTGCCCTGCTGGACCAATGCGTAGGTGAGCCACTCGTTGTAATGCCCGCAAAAGGATGGGCCCCTCCCCGCTGCCACGCGTTGGCGATCGACTACCGCATCGGCGTTGATATTGGCCTTCTCCGACGATTCCCAGTCACCCAGCGCATGGAAGATATGGCTTACCATGTGCTGTGCATGACCGGCATCGGGCGCGACGACGGCGTAGCGTGCCGCCGCGCGTGCGCCCAGTGGGGCATGGTCGGCATCGTCATAGGAATGGATCAGATAGTGAAGGAGACCCGGATGCTTCGGGTGCTCCATAAAGCCTTCTTCCAGTACCCCTGCAGCGCGCATGAATACCGGGATTTGGCGACCACCATGCGACGAGGCGAGAATGGCGAGACCGGTAAAGGCGCGCGCCTCGATATCGCTGGGATCCTGCGCCAACATCGCCTGCATCTTTGCCAGGTATGCAAGGTCGCGCTCTTCCTTGCTTCCCTCCCCATAGAGTGTCTCAACCGCATCGAGCCATTGCGCTTCGCGCACGGAACGGGCCTTGGCCATGCGTACGGCCGGCGTCGCCCCCAGCTTGGCCAGCACCGCCAACGCACCATCCCGATCCTGGTAATCCCACAGGGAATGGTTGTGGGTCATCGCTTCACCCCAATAGGCCATCACGAAGTCCGAATCTGCGGCTTGCGCTTCCCGGAAAGCCGCTTCCGCGCGGTCGTATTCGAAGCTGTGCAGCAGTGCGACGCCACGCAGGAAAGGCGCAGACGCCTTTGCATTTCCGCTGTGCGTCATGGCGACATGTTCAACACCCACCCGGTCCTGCGCAACTGCCGGAACAGCCAATGCGCCAACGGCGCAGGCAATGATCAAACCCAACTTGTTCATGACGATTTCCCCCCGCGGCGATCATGCCGCAACGGAGATACAATGCAAGAAGCGCCTATCGGGCGGTGAAAGCGCAGACCGCGGCAGACGTGGCGGTGACTTCGATGACCTCCGGATCGTCGACCTGTCGCGCGCGCTCGAGGAATTCTGCCACGGTGATCGGCGCCACCGCCTCGCCTTCCTTCGAGTTCAGGCTTTCAAGCTTGCGCAGTTGCCCCAAAGTCAGCCTGTCAGCCATTCGATCGGCCATGCAAGACGCCATAGGCTGGGGTAGGCCGTGGGCAACGAGTTCGCTTTCGATCCGGCTCTCGACCGCCCGGCCAAGCCCGCCGGTCAGTAGCCACCCGCCGCCCAGGGCAAGCAGCACTGCACCGACAATCAGGATTTTCCGTTTCATCGCGACGCCTTCAGTCGAGCGCCTTTACGATTTCCTCGACCATCTTTTTCGCGTCAGCGAGCAACATGACGGTCTGATTCATGTAGAAGACGTCGTTGTCGACCCCCGCGTAACCCACCCCGCCCATGCTACGCTTGATGAAGAACACCTGCTTGGCCTTGTCTACGTCGAAGACGGGCATCCCGTAGATAGGCGAGCTCTTGTCGGTCTTCGCCGCAGGGTTCACCACATCGTTCGCACCGATGATGAAGGCGACGTCGGCCTGGGCGAACTCTGAGTTGATGTCTTCGAGCTCGAACACCTTGTCGTAAGCCACATTCGCCTCGGCCAGCAGGACATTCATGTGCCCAGGCATGCGGCCCGCAACTGGGTGGATCGCGAACTTCACCTCGACGCCCTTTTCTTCGAGCAGATCGGTCATTTCGCGCAAGGCGTGCTGCGCCTGCGCCACCGCCATGCCGTAGCCGGGGATGACGATGACCTTTTCCGCCTGTTCGAGCATGAACGCGGCGTCTTCGGCACTGCCGGTCTTGTAGGGGCGCTGTTCGCCACCCCCGGCCGCAGCAGCTGAGTCATCTGCTCCGAAGCCCCCGGCGATCACCGAGATAAAGCTGCGGTTCATCGCGCGGCACATGATGTAGCTGAGGATTGCGCCCGAGCTGCCGACCAGCGCGCCGGTGATGATCATCGCTGTGTTGTGCAGCGTGAAGCCCATCGCCGCCGCCGCCCAGCCGGAATAGCTGTTGAGCATCGACACCACGACCGGCATGTCCGCGCCGCCAATGGGAATGATCAGCAGGAAGCCGATTGCAAAGGCAGCGGCGACGATCGCCCAAAAGAGCCACCCCTCGCCTGCGGGTGCGACCGGAGCCATCGCGTAGGCCGCAGTGCCGCCAAGGATCGCCACCAGCGTGCCGAGGTTGATCACGTGTCGCGCGGGCAGCATGATCGGCTTGCCGCTCATGTTCCCGTTCAACTTGGCAAAGGCGATGACCGATCCGGAAAAGGTGATCGCGCCGATTGCCGCGCCAAGCGCCATCTCGACCCGACTTACCGCGAGGATATTGCCGGAAGCATCAAGGATCCCGAACGCGTCCGGATTCAAGAATGCCGCAACCGCGACCAGCACTGCCGCGAGGCCGACCAACGAGTGGAAAGCGGCCACAAGCTGCGGCATGGCGGTCATGGCGATACGCTGGGCGATGACGAAACCTATGATGCCGCCAAGGAAGATTGCGATGCCGATCTCGGCGATATTGGCGATCTCGTGCGTGACCAGGGTGGTAGCGACAGCGATCAGCATACCTGCCATTCCGAAGCGATTGCCCCGGCGACTGGTCGCTGGTGAAGACAGTCCGCGCAGCGCGAGGATAAAGAAGACACCCGCTACAAGATAGGCCAGCGCAACCCAGGGGTTCACCGCACCGTGCGCGGCA
The DNA here is from genome assembly GCF_038133525.1 of Erythrobacter sp. GTDB lineage: Bacteria > Pseudomonadota > Alphaproteobacteria > Sphingomonadales > Sphingomonadaceae > Qipengyuania. Next base: position 29,878 of record NZ_JAYPTL010000005.1, read on the forward strand.
GCCGGGCCACAGTCACCGAAACATTCGAGCGGCGCAGCGCCTGCGGAAGCAGCAAGAGAGGAGAACATCACTTCTTCTCCTTCTTCTTGTACATCGCCAGCATGCGTTCGGTGACGGCGAAGCCGCCGAAGATGTTCACGCTCGCCAGCACAACGCCCGCCAAGCCCATCCATTTGGCGATATCGCTCCCCGCAGTAGCGGCAGCGATCAGCGCGCCGACAATGATCACCGACGAGATCGCATTGGTCACCGCCATCAGAGGGGTGTGCAGCGCCGGAGTGACCGACCAGACGACGTAATAGCCGACGAAACAGGCCAGCACGAAAATCGACAGGATTGAGATGAAGTCCACTTTGGCCCTCCCCGGGTCCGGAATTATTGCGCCGCCAGCCTCTCGTTCACGACCTTGCCGCCCTGCGTCAGCCGCACGGCATTGCCGATTTCCTCGTCGAGCACAGGCTTGCCCACTTCCTTGTCCCAGAAAGCCGAGAGAAAATTGTAGAGGTTGCGCGCAAACAGTGCCGAGGAATCGGCTGCGAGATGGCTTGCGGTGTTTGAAAAGCCGATGATCTTGACGCCGTGCTTCTCGACCACCTGGTCGGGGACCGACCCTTCGACATTGCCGCCTTGCGCCACTGCGAGATCGAAGATCACGCTGCCGGGCTTCATCGTGGCGATCTGCGCATCGCTGATCAGCCGAGGCGCCGGGCGACCCGGTATCAGCGCAGTGGTGATGACGATATCCTGCTTGGCAAGATGGCCCGACACCAGTTCGGCCTGCGCCTTCTGGTATTCCTCGCTCATCTCGGTGGCATAGCCGCCCGAGCCTTCGCCTTCGATCCCTGCTACGTTCTCCACGAAAATCGGCTTCGCACCGAGCGACTGGATCTGCTCCCTGGTGGCCGAGCGAACGTCGGTGGCCGAAACCTGCGCGCCAAGCCGCTTGGCCGTGGCGATCGCCTGAAGGCCCGCTACGCCCACGCCCATCACGAAAGCGCGCGCCGCCTGCACGGTACCGGCAGCGGTCATCATCATCGGGAAGGCACGGCCATATTCGTTCGCCGCAGCCAGCACCGCCTTGTAACCTGCCAAGTTCGATTGGCTGGAAAGCACATCCATGCTCTGCGCACGGGTAATGCGCGGCATGAATTCCATGCTCAGCGCCTCAAGCCCCGCCTTGGCATAGGCCTCTACCCGCGCGGTCTCGCGAAACGGATCGAATGTCGCGACGACCCAGGCGCCCGGTTTTGCACCCTTCAGCGCCGCCACGTCGGGCGCCTGCACGCCAAGGATGATATCCGCATCCTTGACCGTCGCAGCTGCCTTGCCGACCTCTACCCCGGCTTCGCGATAGGCCTCGTCGGAGATCGCGGCGTTGATGCCGGCCCCAGCCTCGATCGCGATTGTCGCTCCAAGCGTTGCGAACTTTTTCGCAGTCTCGGGTGTCAGCGCGACCCGGCTTTCCCCGGTCGTGCTCTCTTTCAGCACCGCGATGCGCATGATCGCAGGCTTAGTCGGAGATCAGGACGACGATGAGCAGCGTAATCAGCGCCAGAGTGGGGATGACCCATTTCAGCATGCCGATGAAGGATGAATAGGTGCTGCTGTGTGCCTTCATATCGTTGGCGGAATCCATGACGCTCCCCTGAGTTCGGAATAACAGTTGCTGCGGTCTATCGCGGGCGCGGCACTCGCTCAAGCCCTTCGGTGGCCTGCTCAGGGGGCAAACAGGCTTAATCGGCTATTTACCCCTTTGCCCTATGCATGGCTGAACGGCGGTGTTCCGCCCTTAGGCTACGGGGGGCCGGCAATCCTTATGGCGACCGACGAAACGCGCCTGTTGATGCTGATTGACAACGAACCGGCGCAAAGCCGCTTCGTAAGCACGCTCGCCGCGCGCGAGGGTTGGCGCACGCAGGTCGTGGGCTCGGGAGCCGAGGGGATAGAAAGGCTCGTCGCACCCGAAGGAGCCGACATTCATGCGGTTCTGGTCGACCAGCGGGTGCCCGGCGAAGATGCTTGTGAACTTATCCGCGAAATCCGCTCTGCGCGCCCTGAACTCCCGATTTTGATGCTCACCGCGAGCACTTCGCCGCTACTTGCGGTGGAAGCCATGCGTTCGGGTGCCACGGATTACCTGATCAAGCCCGTCGGGCCCGACCGTCTGCTTGCCGCCCTGCGCAGCGCGGCACGGGTCGAGGCGCAGCGCAACGAGCTGCAGCCGATGTCCGAGAAAATGCCTGCTGTGCTGGAGTTCGACGCGATGGTCGGCACCGCGCCACCGTTCCGTACGGCGCTGGCCAAGGCGGCCACCGCGGCGCGCGGACACGGCCACGTGCTGGTTGAAGGCGAAAGTGGAACCGGCAAGGAAATGGTGCTGCGGGCGATGCATGCCACGTCGACCCGCGCCAAGACGCCGATGAAGCTCGTTGCCTGCGGTGCAATGCCCGCGACCTCGCTCGAATCGCTTCTTTTCGGTCACGAGAAGGGTGCCTTTGCCGGGGCCTTCGATCGCCAGACCGGCCTGCTCGAGCTTTGCGACGGCGGCACGCTGATCCTCGATGACATCGACCGCATGGACCTCCCCCAGCAGGAACGGCTGGCCGACGTGATCCAGAACGGAATCGTCCGCCCGACAGGTGCGGCGCACGGCTTCAAGATCGACGTTCGTATCTTCGCTTCGAGCGATCTGCCAGTGGAAGAGCTGGTGGCTGCTGGCGAATTCTCACCGCGCCTTTTCACTGCACTTTCCGCGACACGCATCCACCTGCCCGCCTTGCGCGACAGGCTCGGCGACATCCCTGCCCTTACCCGCTATTTCCTCTCCAAGATCGGCGATCAGCCGGGGCTGATCCACCATTCGATTGCCGACAGCGGGCTGACCCTGCTCGAAGCCTACGATTGGCCCGGTAACGTGCGCCAACTCCAGGCGGTGCTGTTCCGCGCCTCAGTCTTCGAACAACGGGAAGCACTTACTGCGCACAGCTTCCCGCAGCTCTCGCAACTGCTTGGCGACAGCCCCGACCGCGGCGAGAGCCGTGCGCGCGGGCTTGGCGTGATCCTCTATACCGACGATGGTAACTTGCGTCCGCTCGAAGAAATCGAGGCCGACATCATCCGCCTCGCCATCGGCCATTATCGTGGTCGCATGACCGAGGTCGCTCGGCGTTTGGGCATCGGTCGATCCACGCTCTACCGCAAGCTGTCGGAGCTTGGGATCGACAACGCCGCCTGATCGCGCTACCTCGCTGCCGAACCAATCGGGAGTACCTCAGGTGATCAAGAGCCACCGCTAAGGCGGACCAGCTTTCGAACCCGGCGCGAATTGCGTCCGGTGATCTCACCTGATTTTCCCGAGGTATACCCATGCAAAGACTGAATGAATTATTGTGCGTAGTTTCCGGTGGTGCGCGCGGCATCGGCAAAGCCGTCTGCACCGCATTCCTGGCCGAGGGTGCGCATGTCGTGCTCACCGATATTGACGAGGACGAAGGCAGGAAAGCGGCCGCCGAACTGGGCTGCGAGTTCCGCAAGCTCGACGTCGCAAATGAGGTCGACTGGGACGCATTCGCCGCCGAATTTCCCGTGATTGATGTACTCGTCAACAACGCCGGGATTACCGGCTTCGAAGATTCGCCCGGGCCGCACGATCCGGAACATGCGAGCCTTGCCGAGTGGCGCCGGGTCAACGCGGTGAATTCCGAAGGCACCTTTCTCGGTTGCCGCTATGCCTTGCGGGCGATGAGGGACCGGGGAACGGGATCGATCATCAACATGTCTTCGCGCTCAGGCATCGTCGGTATCCCGGGAGCAGCGGCCTATGCAGCGAGCAAGGCGGCGATCCGCAACCACACCAAGTCGGTTGCCCTCTACGCAGCGCAGCACGGATGGGCGATCCGCTGCAATTCGATCCATCCCGCGGCCGTGCTTACCCCGATGTGGGAAGCATTGATCGGCGACGGGCCCGATCGCGAAGCGCGGATGGCAGCGATGGTCGCCGATACCCCGCTCAAGCGCTTCGGCACGGTCGAGGAGGTCGCTGCCCTCTGCGTATACCTCGCCTCGCCCGAAAGCGCCTATATGACCGGGGCCGAGCTCACCCTCGATGGTGGCCTACTGGCCGGATCGGCAGCTTCGCCCGGCGACTAGCCCGGCAGGTCTGCAAAATCGGTCAACGCTGCGTCCCTGAGGCCGCGCCAGACGTTTCGCGCCTGGACGGTTTCGGGGACGTCATGGACCCGGACCATCTGCGCACCTGCGTCCATGCCCTTCACCGCCAGCGTCACGCTGCCGCCGAGCCGCTGTTCGACGGGCGCCTCGTTCGACAAGGCGCCTACCACCCGCTTGCGGCTCGCGCCGAGCAACAGCGGGTGCCCCAACGCGTGGAACATCGGCAGCGCATTGATCAGCGCGAGGCTGTGCGCCAGCGCCTTGCCGAAACCGATGCCGACGTCGAGGATGATGTTCGCCGGATCGATACCCGCGGCTACCGCACCATCCCGCCGTTCGCGCAGCGCGTCGAACACGTCGAACACCACACTGTCATAGTTGCCGCCCTCGTGGAGATCGTCCCCCGTCCCCGGTGCATGCATCAACACCACCGGGCAGCCGGCACTTGCAACCACCTCCGCGGCGCGTGGATCGTGCGCGAGGCCGCTGACATCGTTGACCATGTGCGCGCCCGCCGCGAGCGCCGCCTCCATCACCGCTGCCTTGCGCGTGTCGATGCTGACCGCGGCGCCCATGGCCGTGCAGGCTTCGACTGCCGGGACAACGCGCTCGATTTCGTCGCCTTCCCACAGGGCCTTGGCGCCCGGCCGCGTGCTCTCGCCCCCGATATCGAGGATCCCCGCTCCTGCCTCTAGCATGGCCGCGGCATACGCCCTTCCCGCCTCGCGATCGGCGAGAAACTTACCCCCGTCGCTGAAGCTGTCAGGCGTGACATTGAGGATGCCCATGACCTGCGGCTGGTCGAGCCGAACCGTCCGCGAACCCAACGCCAGCGGCGGATGCGCCAGCTTGAGATTGGCCCATTGCGCCTCCGCCTCGGCACCGACGGCATCGGGCAGTTCCCCCAGCACCTGCGCCATGGTGTCGGGCGCGGCGAGCCAGCGTTCGGCGACCGTCCCGTCCTGCCGCAGGATCACTGCAAAGCGGCTTGCATAGACCATCCCGCCAGCAAGCCTGATGGCATTGCCATGTTCACTCTGCGGGCCGAGGACGAAACCGATGGGGCGGATATAGACTGAGCTTGTCATCGTTCAGCTTCCTAGCAGCCGAGCTTAAGGATGGAACACATGGAACAGGGTCATGGCGAAGAAAATCCAGATCGGGAGCGTTGCGAATAGATTTATACGTCCAGGGATATGAGCGCCTGAAAGATTAGGAAACCCGCACCGCGAACTCACGATATTTGTAACCGATCCCTTGGGGCAAGCGAAGCAACGCGGGACCCGGCGAGGGTCTATCAAAATTGCGATCGAGGTTCCCATAATGCTGAAGAAGCTCAAGATTTTCCTGCTTTCATTGGTGGCCCTGGTCGCCGCGGTTCCGGCGCTCGCTGCAGCAGGCTGGACGGCATACGAGCCGGAAAACTTCGCGGCCGCGCAAGCCGCAGGGAAGACAATCGTCGTCGACGTCCATGCGGATTGGTGCCCGACCTGCCGTGCCCAGCAGCCCACGCTTGAGAAACTGCGGGCCGACAAGCGCTTCACCAACGTAGTCTTCGTCAAGGTCAATTTCGACAAGGACAAGGACTTCCTGCGGGCCCACCGTATCCCGCGCCAGTCGACGATCCTGGTCTTCAAGGGACGGAGCGAAACGGCGCGCTCGATTGCTGAAACCCGCCCGGAAAAGCTCAGCGCCGCGGTCATCGCAGGCCTCTGACCCTAACACAGATCCGTATCTGGCATGCTCGGTGAATTCGCACTGGCCCTGATTGCAGGGCTGGTAACCATCCTGAACCCCTGCGTCCTGCCGCTTGTGCCGATCCTGGTGGCATCGGCGGTGGGCAAGCATCCTCGCGGTCCCATGGCGCTCGCGGCGGGAATCGCGCTGTCGTTCACACTGTTCGGCTTCACCGTGATCGCCTTCGGTTTTCAGCTCGGCATTAACGAGCAGGCGATCCGCATCGGTGCCGGGGCGTTGCTGGCGATTTCGGGCATCGTGCTGCTCATCCCAGCCTTGCAGGCACGGATTTCGGCGCTCGCCGCTCCACTTTCCAACCGGGCGCAGAACAAGCTCGATACGGTGGACGGTGCGGGGATGAAAGGTCAGTTCCTGGTGGGGCTGATACTCGGCGTGGTGTGGGCCCCGTGCGTGGGCCCGACGTTGGGCGCCGCGATTGCCGCGGCAAGCCAGGGCGAAAGCCTCGCCTCGGCCTTCCTGATCTTCCTCGCCTTTTCGATGGGAGTGGCCCTGTCGATCATCGCCTTCGCTTACGGATCACGCAAGGCGCTGGCGGCCAAGGCAGGCGCCTTGCGCACCATTTCGCGCTTCGCCAAGCCGGTGTTCGGCGTGATGCTACTAGTAGTCGGGACGATGGTAGTGACCGGCTTGGACAAGCAAGTCGAGGCAACTGCGCTCGACCTCCTGCCGCAGAGCTTGATTGAATTCACGACGGGCTTCTGATCAGCAATCTTCGTTGGATCAGGCGGATAGAACGGCACAACTCAAGGTCAGCAAGCCCCGAACTCGAACTCCTAGGCGGCATCGTGCATGATGATACCCAGTGTTTGCCGCGACCCCGAGGAAATCTCTGCGACGCCGTGACGCAGGGCAACTCGGTAATCGCCTCTGGTGCCGCGCTGCGGTCTTTGATTGACTGCAATGATTACGGCATCACCCAATCCCGGCCGGACAACGTGCCCCAGCGACTGCATGCGAGGACGGTTCTCGACCAGCAAGAGCTCACCCCCTTCGAAGTCGCTCCCGGGTTCGGATAGCATGACGACCGCCTGCAGAGGGAAGACGTGCTCACCGTAAAGGTCCTGGTGCAGGCAGTTATAGTCACCCTTGCCGTATTTGAGCAGCAGGGGCGTTGGCCGCTCCTGCCCCGCGGTATGGCAGCGGTCGAGAAACTCGTTGAGAGACCCGGGATATTGCTGGTCGAGCTTCAACCTTTCGCACCAGGCATTGGCGATGGGAGCGAGCCGTCGATAGAGTTGCGTACGGAGCCTTTCGACCAGCGGCGGCAGCGGATAGCACAGGTATTTGTATTCGCCACGCCCGAAGTTGTGGCGCGCCATATGGATGTGGGAGCGGAACCGGCTGTCATCTTGATACAGGTCCGCCATGTCCCGGCATTGCCGCTCAGTGAGCAGCACTGGCAGCACCGCGTAGCCCTTCGCATCCAGTGATGCATGAATGGCATCCCAATCGTAGCGGTCAAGGTTGTTGTTCATTGAGGTACTGCACAAACCCGACCTCACGATCGACCACCCCTGCGGCCGAACGTCAATGCTGACAGCGCTTTGTCTCGCCGGAATGACCTGTAGTCATGTATTTCCGCAATCAGGCCGCAGGTCAGGGCGGTCAATCCGATAATGTAACGCACGCTGGCTCCTCAAAAAGTTGAGGAGCCCCTATCGGCGTCCGCGGACCTGCGCTTCCCGCGGCTTGCTTTCAAAATTCGAGCGCTGGGCAGCGCTTAGCGCACCCTAGTCTTCCACCGCCAGCAGGTAGAGCTGTCGCGCCGCATCGATCGGTTTGATCTCGCCGGCGCTCTCATAGTGCCAGAAGGTCCAGCCGTTACAACTGGGCGCACCCTGCAGGTCCTTGCCAAGACCGTGGATGCTGCCGGTCTGCTTGCCCAGCGCCAGCGAGCCATCGGCGCGCACCGTTGCGACCCAGCGCCGCTTCTTGTCGAATACTTCGGTCCCGGGCTTGAGGAAACCGCCCTCCACTAATGCTCCGAAAGCGACCTTCGGCGCGGCGCGACCAGCCTGCATGGTGGTAAGTGCGCTTTCGTCGAGCGGGAGTTCCTTTTCGATCCGCTTCAGCGCGGCGTCGCGATAGACGCCTTCGCGTTCGCAGCCGATCCATTCGCGACCAAGACGCTTGGCCACCGCGCCGGTTGTGCCGGTGCCGAAGAAGGGATCGAGCACCACGTCGCCGCGCTCGGTGGTCGACAACAGGACACGATAGAGCAGCGCCTCGGGCTTCTGCGTCGGGTGGACCTTGGTCCCGCTTTCCTTGAGCCGTTCTTGTCCGCCGCAGATCGGCAGCACCCAGTCGCTGCGCATCTGCAGCTCGTCATTGAGCGTCTTCATCGCGCGGTAGTTGAAGTGATACTTCGCCTTTTCGCCCTGGCTCGCCCAGATCAGCGTCTCATGCGCATTGGTGAAACGGGTGCCCTTGAAATTGGGCATGGGATTGGCCTTGCGCCAGACGATATCGTTGAGGATCCAGAAGCCCAGGTCCTGCAGGATCGCGCCGACGCGGAAGATATTGTGGTAGCTGCCGATCACCCACAGCGCGCCATCGGGCTTGAGGATGCGCTTCGCCTCGGTCAGCCAGGCGCGGGTAAAATCATCATAGGTCTTGAAGCTGTCGAAGCGGTCCCACTCGTCAGTGACAGCATCGACATGGCTGCCGTCCGGGCGCGCAAGGTCCCCACCAAGCTGGAGATTATACGGCGGATCGGCAAAGACGAGGTCGATCGAAGCGGTCGGGATCGAACGCATGGCTTCCACGCAGTCGCCCGCAATGATCTGCCCGAGCGGGAGCAGTTCCTTCGGTGTTGCAACTGCTTTTACAACCGCTTGGGCGCGGTTCTTCGTGGTCGTAATGACCCCCATGCGTATTCCCCTGTTCGTAGTTATCCACAGGGTGAGTCCTCGCGGAGTCCACGTCAAGAGTCTTGCGATAGCCCGTTAGCCTTAACATGCCGTTATCCAAGAGAGAACGAAAGGAGTCCGGCACAAGATATTGAGTCCGGACGGATTCGCCGGACTCAAGATGATGCGGGTGTGGCGCGGAGGACTCAATCGCCCGATAGTTTAATCGTTAGGTCGATCAGCGTCGGCATGCTACTGCGCTCACGCTGACGTCGAAATTTGCGACGGACTTCGGCCTTTGACGAACGCCGCTTGCCCCAATTGGGCCCCGGCGCAAACCAGACGACGACTTCCTTTCATCGGACGATTTGACGCACGACCTCGCCGCATCCTGCGGTGGGGCAACCCATCGTTTCTTGAAAGGAAACACCATGAGCAAGACTGGCACAGTCAAATTCTTCAACTCCGACAAGGGCTATGGCTTCATCCAGCCCGACGATGGTTCGGACGACAGCTTCGTCCACATCAGTGCAGTGCAGGCCGCCGGCATGCAGTCGCTCGATAAGGACCAGCGCCTCAATTACGAAATCGAGACCGGCCGCAATGGCAAGGCGAGCGCAGTGAATCTTTCGGCCGCCGACTGATCCCGGATTCGCCTCGCACGCGATCGATTTGCAATTGCCGTGCGGGGCGACCACCCCTGCGTCGAAAGGCCCCAATGTGTCCCAGCAATCCTACGAATTCTACGTCGCGCGAGCGGAAGCCTCTGCTGCCGAAGCGAAGGTCGCCACGCTCGAAAACGTGCGCGAACGCGCCCTGCGCGCCGAAGCCACCTGGATGGGGCTGGCCAGGCAAGCCCGCGCCGTCGCCAAGCAGCGCCTGAAGATCGAAACCGAGAAGGCCGCCGCCCGCGCAGCCGCTGCCGAGGAACTATCGGCCTTGCCTGAGACCTGACGGCTCAGCCGGCCGCTGCAAACAGATCGGCCTGCGCCACCGGGGCGAAGCTGCGGCGGTGGAGCGGGGTTGGCCCGTACACCCGCAATGCCTCGATATGCTCCGCCGTGCCGTAGCCCATATTGCGTTCCCAGCCGTAATGAGGGTGCCTCTCGGCCGCCTCGCGCATCAACCGGTCGCGGTACTCCTTGGCAAGGATCGACGCGGCGGAGATACACGGCTCGAGCCCGTCCCCACCGACTATCGCGCGCGCCGACCAGCGCCATTCGGCCCTGCGCCCGGCAGGCGTCATATTGCCGTCGATCAACACGTCTTCCGGGTCCACTCCCAGCGCCGCAACCAGCCGGGCAACCGCCTGGGTCATTGCCAGCATGGTCGCCTGGAAGATGTTGATCCGGTCGATTTCCTCGGGTTCGACAACGCCCAGCGCCCAACCGCACTGCGCGCGGATCTGCGGCTCCAGCGCGGCACGCCTTTTCGATGAAAGGCGTTTTGAATCGTCCAATCCTTTAGGGACCGGCTTGCCCAACACCACGGCCGCCGCCACAACTGGTCCCGCCAGCGGCCCGCGCCCGGCCTCATCGACACCGATGACCAGCGGCGCGGCACGAAGTCCATCTTCGGGAATTGCACAGAACATGAAACAGCCTTCGATACTTGCCACTACCCTATCGCCCCTCCTCCTGCTCGCAAGCTGCGGGAATGGTGCAGGCGGGGATAATCCATCCGCTGAAGAGACCTTTGCGATCACCGAGCACGGCAATTTCGATCGCCCTTGGGCCGCCGCATTCCTGCCCGGCACCTCTCTGCTGTTCATCACCGAGAAGGCGGGCGCGCTGAAGTTCATCAATACCGCCAACGGCACGCGGGGCGCGGTCACCGGCACCCCAAAAGTGGACTTCGGTGGCCAGGGTGGCCTGGGTGACGTCGCCTTCCTGCCCGCAGAGGCGGCGAGCGAAGTTGGCACCCGGACGATCTACCTCTCTTGGGCTGAAGCGGGCGAGGACGACACGCGCGGCGCGGTCGTCGGCAAGGGTATGCTCAGTTGCCCGCGGGTCGATACCTGCACGATCGAAGGCCTCAGCGTGATCTGGCGGCAGCACAAGGTAACGGGCCGCGGGCACTATTCGCACCGCATCGCCTTCAGTCCCGATGGCCAATATCTGTTCGTTTCAAGCGGGGAACGCCAGAAGATGGAGCCGGCGCAGGATACATCGAACAATCTTGGTTCAGTGGTGCGACTGAATCTCGATGGCACCGCGGCATCAGCCAATGCCTTCACCGGCGAAGCGGGCAAGGCACAGGACATCTGGTCCTATGGCCATCGCAATCTCCTGGGTCTCGCTTTCGATCTCGAAGGACGCCTGTGGGATGTGGAGCACGGGCCGGCCGGCGGCGATGAGCTCAACCTGGTCGAAAAGGGCGCCAATTACGGCTGGCCGCGCGTGTCCGACGGTGACCACTATGACGGCACCGAAATCCCCAACAACGCCACCAGCACGGCCTACCATCAGTCCGCGATCACCTGGACCCCGGTGATAGCGCCGGGCAGCCTGGCATTCTATCGCGGCGACCTGTTCCCCGGTTTCAAGGGCAATGCCCTGATCGCCGGCCTGTCGAGTAATGCGATCGTCCGCGTTGCCATCGATGGCGATACCGCACGCGAGATCGCGCGCTATGCCATGGACGGCCGCATCCGCGGTGTGATCGAGGGGCCTGACGGGGCCCTATGGGCAATCGAGGACGGACAGGGCGGCCGCCTGCTGGAACTTCGCCCGCGCTAAGGTGAAATTGATCGACTCGGGAGCGCAGGGGGCCTAAGCGCCGCGCCCTTATGGCGACCCTTGTGCCCTTGTCCGCGATCGACCCCGCGCTGGTCGAAGAGCTGCTCGACGCCGCTTTTGGAGAAGGCCGCCACGCGCGTACCGCCTACCGCATTCGCGAGGGGATGGACTGGTTGGAGGCACTCAGCTTCGCCGCCCTTGATGACGACGACTATCTCGCCGGGACGATCCAGTGCTGGCCAGTCGCTTTAACCGATCCGCAGGGGCGGCCGCATCCGATGATCATGGTCGGGCCCGTTGCGGTCATGCCCGGCCGCCAGGGCGAAGGGTTCGGCAAAGCGCTGATGGCGGCAAGCCTTGCCGCCATCGACAGCGGGTTCGATGATGGTGCTGCCCCGCTGCCCCAGGTGATGATCGGCGATCCCGACTACTACGATCGCTGGCACTTCACCGCCGAACACACGGGAGGTTGGCACTGCCCCGGGCCCTACGAGAAGCATCGCCTCCTCGCTCGCTCGGGCAATCCGGCGATCTTGCCGCCCGAGGGCATGTTGGGGCCGTGGACGTCGGCCTTGGCGAACTAGCGCGCATCTGGCATCGGCTGTTCTGACGATGCCTTACGTTCCTCCTCCCGAACTTGCCGGTCTCTCGCTTGCGCAAATCGCCGAGCAGGTCGCTGCGCGCAAGCTGCCGCCGGTCGAACAGTGGTCGCCGCAGGAACGGGGCGAAAGCCACATGCGCATCGCTACCGACGGGAACTGGTACCACGAAGGATCGCGCATTACCCGCCCGGCCATGGTGCGCGCGTTCTCCGGGCTGCTGCTGCGCGATAATGCAGGGCAACACTGGCTGGTCACGCCTATCCAGAAGCTCGCCATCAAAGTCGAGGATGCAGCCTTCGTCGCGACCGACGTCAGCCAGACCGAGGGCACACTGGCCTTCCGGCTCAATACCGACGAACTGGTGGTTGCCGGGCCACAGAACCCGATCCACGCGGCAGGAGATGCGGATGCGCCCGCGCTCTACATCGCGGTGCGGCGCGGCTGCGAGGCCCGGCTCAACCGCTCGACCTATGAGCAGCTGGCGCAGATCGCGCTCGATGGGGGCGACGACTGGACCGTGACCAGTGCGGGGGCGAGCTTCTCGTTACTGCCGGCATGAGCACGTTGTTTGATCGTCTTGCTGGCATGCTCCATCGGGGACATGCGCGCGACGTCGGCGAATTGATGACCGACAAGCGCTTCGCTGACCTCGACAATATGGCCGAAGCAGCCGTGTTGATCGCAGTAACGGATAGCGAACGCCCAAGTGTCCTGCTGACTCAGCGTCCGCGCACCATGCGCGATCATCCGGGGCAGGTTGCGTTTCCGGGAGGCAAGCTCGATCACGGCGAAACCCCGATCGAGGCAGCCCTGCGCGAGGCCTGGGAAGAACTCGGTATTGCAGGCGAGCATGTGCGTGTGATCGGCACGACCGATCGATACTGGACTGGAACCGGCTTTGAGATAACGCCGGTGCTGGCCACCGTACCCGATGGCCTGGCGATCCAGCCCGACCCGCATGAGGTCGAAAGCTGGTTCGAATGCCCGCTCGACAAGCTCATGGATGCGTCGCAATGGAACCGCAACTCGGTGTTCTGGAAAGGCGCAATGCGCGAATATCTCGAGATGGATCATGACGGCTATCGCATCTGGGGTGTGACCGCAGCGATCTGCTGGAACCTCTCGCTTCGCCTGGCCTGGTTGGAAGCGCATGATGGCTGAGCACCTGCCCAAGGCGGAATGGACACAGCGCGCAGACCTGGCACGACTGGTCGACGCCCTTGGCGCGGATTCGGTACGCTGGGTCGGCGGCTGCGTGCGCGACACGCTGCTGGGAATTACGCCGAACGATATCGATTGCGCGACACCGCATCGCCCCGGCGCGGTGATCGACAAATGCCGCGCGGCCGGAATCCGGACCGTTCCCACTGGTATCGATCATGGCACAATCACTGCCATTCTCGATGGGGGACCGGTCGAAGTAACGACACTTCGCCGCGATGTGTCGACCGATGGCCGCCGCGCAACCGTGGCTTTCGCCGATGACTGGCGCGAGGATGCCGCCAGGCGCGATTTCACCATCAACGCGCTCTATGCCGACCCGGTCACGCTGGAGCTTTCCGACTATTTCGGCGGGTTCGCTGACCTGACCGCACGCCGCGTCCGCTTTATTGGCGAAGCGGAAGACCGCATTCGCGAGGATCACCTGCGTATCCTGCGTTACTTCCGCTTCCAGGCGCGGTTCGGCGATGCACTGGACGAAGAGGCAGTGCACGCATGCCAGTCGCTTGCCAGCACGCTCAAGGGCCTCAGCCGCGAACGCGTTGCGATGGAACTGCTGGCAATCCTCTCCCTGCCCGATCCGATCCAGACGATCGACCTCATGGCCGAGTTGGGCGTCCTCGAAGTCATCCTGCCGGAAGCGCGCGCACCCGAACGCGCTAGCCTCAAGGCATTGGTCGCACAGGAAAATGCGCAAGCCCACCAGCCGAACGAGATTCGTCGGCTCGCCGCGTTGCTGCCAGCCGTACCCAGCGTCGCCGAAACCGTGGCGGCCCGCCTGCGCCTCTCCAAGGCACAACGCGCGCGCCTGGTTTGCGCAGCTGGGCGCACTCCAACTGATGCCGAGGCACCACGGGCCTTGGCCTATCGCGAAGGGCTCGACGGTGCGATCGACCGACTGCTGCTCACGGCCAGCGATTCTGCTTCGCTAAGCGGGTGGCAGGTCCCCCAGCTTCCGCTCAAGGGGGGAGAGATCGTCGCCCGCGGCATAGGCAAGGGGCCGGAAGTTGCCCGTATCCTGCGCGCCGTGGAGCGGCGCTGGATCGAAGAGCAGTTCCCGCCACGCGAGCGGGTAGAAGCCCTGCTTGAAGAAGAACTGGCCGCGCGCTGAGCCGCTTCAGCCTGGCTTAAGCTGGTTATTGCTACAAGATTCCCACGCGGTTGCCATATCGGCTTTCGCATGGAATAGAGTTCCCGCACCCGCCTGGCGGGAGCCTTGCGGGTCGTGCGGATGTCCATTCGCGCCGCTCTAAACATCCCCGTCGGCTGCACTGCGCGTTGGCGCGTGGCGAAGCCGTATGTGTCGAATTTGAATATCGGAGTTGCATCATGAAATTCGCCAAGTTGGCCGTAGCCGCTGCCATCCTCGCCGCCACCCCTGCTCTCGCCAACGAGCAGGTCGTCGCCGGCGCCACCGTCTATGGACCCCAGGGCAACCAGGTAGGTACCATCGTATCGGTCGAAAACGGCCAGGCCGTGCTCGACACTGGCAAGCACAAGGTTCCGCTGGGCGTCGAAATGTATGGCCAGGGCGAAACCGGCCCGACGATCACCGTCACCAAGGATCAGCTCAACGGCCTGGTTGACGCGCAGCTCGCCGAAGCCGCCGCCAAGCGCGATGCTGCTCTGACCGTTGGTGCCGAAGCCATGGCCGCCGATCATGCCGCGCTCGGCACCATCCTCGAGATCGATGGCGACAACATCATCATCGCTCGCGGCGGTGATGAAACCAACAAGGTCACGCTGCTGCGCGGCCACTTCGATGCCACCGACCACGGTCTGATGGCACGCCTGACCAACGCCCAGATCGACGAAGCTCTGGCCGCGCAGGCGCAGTAACAGCTGGGGCCCGCATAGCCGGGCTGTAGGGGGCCGGAAGCGCGCAGACGCTTCCGGCCTTTTTCAGTTGCCAACTCAGTAAAGTCAGCCGAACCGGTTATCCCGCGGGAAGCCAGTCGGCGGCATGCGCCCTGCGCCGCCGCGCGCGACCTTCCATTGCCACATTTCGGGCTCGGTTCGGGTCCGGCCTTCCTTGCCACCCATCGTCCAGCTGAGGCCGTCTTCGAGCTTGAAGGTGGTTGCGTCGCTGAGGCCGCCATCGCGATAGCGTTGCAATGTGACGCCCTGCCCGCGCGCCATGTCCGGCACTTCCTCGAGGTTGAACACCACCAGCTTGCGGTTGTCGCCAACCACCGCGACATGATCGTGCCCGGCTTCGATCGGGCGTGCCACGACCAGCTTGGCCTTGTCCTTGAGGTTGACGACCTGGCGGCCCTTGCGCGTTTCGGCGAGCAGCTCGTCGGTAGTCGCGGCAAAGCCCTTGCCCGTCGTCGCAGCCAGCAGCAGGCGCTGGCCCGGCTTGTGGACGATCACTGCCACGATCTGCGCCTCGGCATCGATATCGAGCGTATTGCGCACCGGTTCGCCGAAACCGCGCGCACCGGGCAACTTGTCTGCGCCCAGTGTGAAGAAGCGCCCATCATCAGCGGCCAGCAGCAACTTGTCGGTGGTCTGCGCATGGAGCACGAATGCCGGGCCGTCACCCTCCTTGAATTTCCATTCCTGGTCCAGTGGCAAGTGCCCGCTGGCCCCACGGATCCACCCGCGCTGCGAAAGGATCACCGTCACCGGTGCCTTCTCGATCATCGCGTCCATGCTGAATTCGACGGCCGGCGATGCCTCCGCAATTGTCGTACGGCGGCGGCCCAACGCGGTGTCCTCGCCGTATTCCTTGCGCAGTGCATTGAGATCGCGTTTCAACCGTGTGCGTTGGCGCGCGGGGCTTTCGAGCAGCTTGTTAAGGTCCTCCTGCTCCTTCAAGAGCTCGTCACGCTCCTGCCGCAGCTGCATTTCCTCGAGTTTGCGCAAGCTGCGCAGGCGCATGTTGAGGATCGCTTCGGCCTGATTGTCGGTGAGCTGGAACTCTTCCATCATCACCGCCTTGGGCTCGTCCTCGGTGCGGATGATCTCGATCACCCGGTCGAGGTTGAGGAAGGCGATGATATAGCCCTCGAGCAGCTCCAGCCGCCGCTCGATCTGCCCAAGCCTGTGGCGCGTGCGACGCTGGAGGATGTCGATCTGGCTGGCGATCCAGTGGGTGAGCACTTCCTTGATGCTCATCACCATCGGCGTGCGACCGGCATCGAGCACGTTGAGATTGAGCCCGAAGCGCGTCTCCAGATCGGTCAGCTTGTAGAGGCTTTCCTTGAGCAGCTCGGGCTCGACGTTGCGGCTGCGTGGCACCAGCACGATCCGAATCTGCTCATCGCTCTCGTCGCGGACATCTTCGAGGATCGGCAGCTTCTTGTCGGCTATCAGCTGGGCGATCTGTTCGATCAGCTTGCCCTTCTGCACCTGGTAAGGAATTTCGGAGATGACCAGCTGCCATTGCCCTCCACCGAGGCGCTCGATCCCGGCTTCGCGATCTTCGGGCTTGTCGGACTCAGCCGCATGGAACCGTCCCCGCACGCGGAAGGATCCGCGCCCCGTCTCGTAGGCTGCGGCAATGGTCTCAGCGCTTTCGGCCAGGATACCGCCAGTGGCGAAGTCCGGCCCCTTGAACAGCTCCATCAGTCGCGCATGCTCGACATGCGGGTTGTCAATCACCTCAAGCGTGGCGTCGACGATCTCCGCGACATTGTGGCTCGGAATGTTGGTCGCCATGCCGACCGCAATGCCGCTCGAACCATTGGCGAGAAGATTGGGGAACAGGCCGGGGAAGATCTCGGGCTCTTCCTCCTCGCCATTGTAGGTCGGGATGAAATCGACCGTCCCGGCGCCCAGCCCTTCCATCAGTTGCAGCGCGGTCTTGGTCAGCCGCGCCTCGGTATATCGATAGGCGGCGGCATTATCTCCGTCGATATTGCCGAAATTTCCCTGTCCCTCGACCAGCGGATAACGCAGCGCAAAATCCTGCGCCAGGCGGACCATGGCATCATAGACCGAAGAGTCGCCATGCGGGTGGTACTTGCCGATCACGTCACCCACGACGCGGGCAGACTTTTTGAAGGCGCTGTTGGGGTCCAGTTTGAGTTGCCGCATCGCCCACAACAGGCGCCGGTGAACTGGCTTCAATCCGTCGCGCAGGTCAGGTAGCGAGCGCGCGGTAATCGTGCTCAGCGCATAGACGAGATAGCGCTCTGATAGCGCAGAATCGAAGGGAGCATCGACGATGGCGTCGAACGGATCGGCG
>NZ_JAYPTL010000005.1:47417-85950 GCF_038133525.1 Erythrobacter sp.
CTGGAATCTTCGAGATCGGTGGTGGACATAGTCGCCGCTCTATCAGCTAGCTGCCGGAACTGTCAGCTGCGACGCCGCTTTCCCCACAGCACAAACCTTCGCGCAACAAGTTGGCGCGAAATGGCCTCGTGGCGACCTGGCCGTCAGTCCCTCTCTGATCGCTCGATAGCCTGAGCTATCAGCTTAGTTTTTTGCCGGTAAGTAAGCCCGGCGTTCCCGCTATAGACTCCACTCAGATAAGCACGGTCGAAGGATGTGAGCTGGTCTACTGGGTCACGGTCGTTCGTTCGGTCGTCGAACAGCGAGAGGATTGAATCATCGAGGATTTCACGTGCAATGAGGTTTGGAGATACGCTGAGCCCGCGAAGTGTCGCATAATCTGCTAATTGTCGCACGGTGAGCCCAGAAATGGCATCGACCGTAATGACCACAAACGCAGCTTCGATATCACGCCGCACTGGTGAACTGAGCCGCGAAAGTGAGGCATTGGGTACCGAATAAGAGCCCTTTGGCTTTGGTCCAGGAGGGATACCCGTTGGATCGGCGACCGGGCCCCCATCAGCACGCTTCGCTACTGTTGCGTGCCAGGCCCAGCCGGGCCCTGGCGCGCTCTTCAATTTGCCAATTTCATGCGCCGTCAACAGACCAAAGATCCTCGGACTCTTGCTGATCAGTTCCTGGATCAATTGCTGGCCATCGTCGGTGAATATCAACGTCAGGTTCGGCGTGCAGCCCTCTGCGGCAAGTGCCTGCCCCGCCTCCTCAATGTTTTCCCGCATCCGCGCGACGATGGCAGTCGCAAGCGGCAAGCGCAGGCCTGCCACGCCTGGACATACAGGCTTCTGGAAGCGCGGGATGCTTCCATCAACTTCCTTGGATAAGGCGCGAACGATTTGAGTGGTTGAGGGCACCTTGTCTCGATCGCTTTCGACGACGATGACGTCAGTTTGCTCCTGTGCCGATACCGGCACGGAAGAGATAGCAAGCAGAACCAGAACCCAGGCAAAAACCCTATTCATTCCGCAGTTTTAGCTCTTCTACTCGGGCAAGTCATCGACATTTCACGGCCGAGGAGAGTGGACGCGGCTCGGAAGGAAGCAGGCCGGTATGGTGCGCCGCGAGCGCACAAGAGTTCGCGAACCAATCCCCGTCCCTATGCTCTGCGACTAGCTCGCCTTCTTCTCCGCGATCCAGCCGCGCACCCGCCGTTCGAGCAGCGATAGCGGCAGTGAGCCACCGCCCAGCACCGCATCGTGGAAGCCGCGGATGTCAAACTTGTCGCCGAGTTCCGCCTCAGCCTCTGCGCGAAGCTCGAGGATCTTGTTCATCCCGATCTTGTAGCTGGTCGCCTGTCCCGGCCAGACAATGTAACGGCGCACTTCGCTGCGGACCGTCTCGGCATTCTGGGGAGAATTTTCGGTAAAATAGGCAATCGCCTGCTCCTCGGTCCAGCCCTTGGAATGCAGGCCAGTATCAACCACCAGCCGGATCGCGCGCCACAATTCCGAACTCAGCCGGCCGAAGTCCGAATAGGGGTCGGCGTAGGTGCCCGGCATCTCCTTCGCCAAGCGCTCCGAATAGAGCCCCCAGCCTTCGGCAAATGCACCGTAGCCGACCTGCGTCTGGAAAGTCGGGACGCCGGTCAGTTCCTGCGCGATCGAGATCTGCATGTGATGGCCCGGCAGGCCTTCATGATAGGCGATTACCTCAAGCATGTTCCTGGGCATCGCGCTCATATCGGCGAGATGGGCGTAATAGATGCCCGGGCGCGAGCCGTCGGGAGTGCCGGAACGATAGTGTTGCGCCGCGCCAGGCTGCTCGCGGAACGCCTCGACGCGCCGGACCTCTAGCGGAGCCTTGGGCAGCAGGCCGAAATATTCGGGCAGTTTGGACTCGATATTGTCGAGCGCCGCGCTAGCGGCGTCGATATACATCTGCGCACCATCGTGGCCCTGCGGGAAATAGTTCGCCGGGTCGTCCTTGACGCGCGCAAAGAAGGCCTTGAGGTCGCCCCCAAAACCGACCTTGTCCTTGATCGCCTCCATCTCGGCATGGATACGCTTCACATCGTCGAGGCCGATCTGGTGGACCTGTTCCGGCGTGAGGTCGGTCGTTGTCGAGGCAGCAAGGCGATAGGCATAATAGTCTTCGCCATTGGGCAGGCTACCAACCCCGGTCGCCAGTTCCGGCGCATTGGCGCGGTCGGCGGCCATGAAGGCAGCGAGACGATCGTAGCCAGACCGATAGCCGGTCTTGAGCGCAGTCTCGAGCTCGCCCTGCATTGCTTCGCCTTGGGCTGCCGTGATCGTGCCGGCTTCGACAAGCTGGGCGATCTTTGACTTGCCGTCCTGCCACACCGCGTTGTCCGGGCCATCGTCGAACGGCGCGCCGGACGTCAACTTCTTCGCTTCCGCGATCACGAAGTCATAGGCGAAATAGGGTGGGCGCACGCCGGCTGCTGCGCGCGGCTCAGCGATATCGACCAGCTGACCGATGGCTCGGCCGATCTGGCCGACACGCGAGATATAGTCGTGCATGTCCTGCGCGGTATCGACCCGGTGCTGCGAAATGAGGATCGAGGGCAAGGCCGTGTGCAGCCCCTGCATCTGGGTGAAGACATAGTTGTTATCGCGCCACTTTGCCGCCCTCGCGGCGCTTTCATATTCGTATTTCCAGATGTCATAGGACAGCTGATCGGCCGCACTCAGGCTGGCATAGTCGAAGGTCCGTTCCATCTCTTCGACGCTAGCCTTCTGCCAGGCGAGGTCGCGATCGGCGGCCTCGATCGAAAAATCGTCGATCTCGCCATAGTGATCCTTGCGCCCAAGCCCGGTGAGCGAAAGTGGGCTGGTCTGCAGCTGTTCTTCGTATTTCGCCTCGAACCAGGCGCGCAGCTCGGCGTTGTTTTCGCTGGCTGCATGATGCTCGGTGTGATGAGCGGCGTGATCCTGCGCGGCGACAGGCGCGGCGACTGCAATCGGCGCGGTGGCGAGCAACAGAGCGTAAGCAAGACGCATGACTTCCCTCCAAGGTCTGCGAACCGGAAGGGGCCTCGCTAGCCCAGCAACCCCGTGGGGCAAAGGCCAATCGACCGAAGGCCGACTGGACCGGACCGAGGGTCAGCGACGCATGTCGTAGCTTTCGGGCGGGATAGTCACCGCCAACCCGTCGAGCGTGTCATCAAGTACGATCTGACAGGACAGGCGGCTGGTGCGGGTTACCCCGGCCGCCAGGTCGAGCATGTCCTCTTCCTCCTCGCTAGCCTCGGGCAGCCGCGCGAACCAGTCGGCGGCAACCACCACATGGCAGGTCGAGCAGGCCATCTGCCCTTCACAGGTCCCTTCCAGCGGCATGCCTACCGCCTGTGCCACTCGCAGAAGGTTGTCGCCGGGTTCGGCTTCCGCCGTAACTGCCTCGCCCCTCGCCGTGGTGAAATGGACCTTCACAGACCTTGTGCCTCCGCCGCCGCGTTGATGAGGCATGCTGCCTCTTCGATGTGTTCAAGCGTCGTATAGCGCCCGAAACCGAGGCGTATGGCACTTTTGGCTTGGGCATCGGATAGTCCGATTGCCTTGAGCACGTGGCTGGTGCGTCCGGAGCCGCTGGCACAGGCGGATCCGGCGGAGAACATGACGTCGCGGCAATCGCTCATCAGGCGGGCAACATCGAGGCCGTCGCGCCGGATGTTGAGGTTGCCGTGCCAGCGCGCCTCAGCGCTGCCATTGAGGGTCCAGTCGGCGAAAAGCTCGCGTGCACGCAACCACAGCGTATCGACATGTGCTGCATCGTCGGCCATGCGCTCGGCGGCGAGCGCGGCGGCTGCGCCCATCCCTGCGATCAATGCCGGAGAGAGCGTCCCCGAACGCAGGCCGAACTCCTGCCCGCCACCGGTCTGGACTTCGGTCAGGTCGATCCCATCACGGACCCACAGCGCACCGATACCTTTGGGCCCATGGAATTTGTGGGCGCTGATCGCGATCATGTCGGCCCTCGCAACGGGTAGCTTGCCATACGCCTGCACCGCATCGCAGAGGAACAGCGCGCCTGCAGCGCGAGCCTTTCGTTGCCAGTCGGACACCGGCTGGATCGTGCCAATCTCGTTATTGACCTGCATCACACAGACCAGACGCGTGTCCGACGGCAGCTCCTGCGTTGACCGACAAGTTCCATCGCCATTGACAGGCAGGATATACCTGCTTCCCAACGCCTCCGCCGTATCGAGCACTGCAGCATGTTCAATCGCGGAAACCGCCACCGTGCCTCCTATGGCCGATCCGCGGATCGCGAGGTTGATCGCCTCGGTCGCGCCCGAGGTGAAGATAACCCGCCCACCTGGAGGAAAGAGTGCTGCGACCTTCTCTCGCGCGGTCTCAATTGCGGCCTTGGCCATGCGGCCCATCCGGTGCGCGCTGTGGGGATTGCCGAACTCGTCACTTTCCGGTCCACCAAGCCAGCGCAGCACCGCCTCGCGCGCCTCGGGCGCAAGCGGGGTGGTGGCCTGGTAATCTAGGTAGATCATCCCTTACCCGCCAGTTCGAGCCAAACCTCGCAGAACCGCTCGACCTCGGCGCGAGTGGTATTCCAGCCCACGCTGACACGAATCGTACGCGCGGCGATATCGGGTTTGAGCTGCATCGCCTCGAGCACACGACTGGTCTTCATCGTCCCGCTCGAACAGGCCGAGCCCTGCGACACGGCGATCCCCGCCATGTCGAAGCGCATGACCTGCGCGGTGGCGCTCATATTCGGCATGGCAATGGCGCGGATGCAGGATGTGGGATCGCACAGGCGATCGGAGAGCCAGGTGCCGCCCAGGTTCCTGCATTGCTCGGCCAAAGTGTCGAGCGGCTCCAGCACTTCGGCTGCAAAATAGGGCGAGGCACAGGCCTCCAACGCCGCCGCCAGGCCAAGCACACCGGGCAGGTTCTCGGTCCCGCGTCGATAGCCGCGTTCCTGGCCACCGCTCGGCTTGAGCATGGCATAGTCCTTGACCAGCAGTGCACCGATACCGATTGGCCCGCCGAATTTGTGGGCCGATATCGCCGCCATATCGCATGGCGGCAGCGTGACTTTCCCGGCGCTCTGGGCGCAATCCGCCAATAGCAACCCACCAGCCTGACCCACTATGTCAGCAATTGCGGCAAGGTCCTGACGATTGCCGGTTTCAGAATTGAGATGTTGCACAACAACGAGTGGTCGCTCGCGCTGCACAGCTTCCATGAGGGTTTCAAGGTCGAGCGCGCCATCAGCCCGCACCGGCAGGCGCTCCGCGTCAACGGCGGCCTGCATAACGGAATCGTGTTCGACCGAACTCACCAATCGCGCACCAGCCTGGCCCTGCTGAAGGGCCAGTGCCAGAGCTTCGCTCGCGCCCGACGTGAAGATTACCTCGCCCTGCCACCCAAGCGCCACCTTAATCCGCCCACGCGCGGCCTCCAGAGCTTCCCGCGCCTTGCGGCCTTCGGCGTGCGGACTGCTCGGATTGGCCCAGATTTCGAAGCCCTCCTCCATCGCCGCACGCGCCTCTGGGCGCAGCGGTGAAGTGGCAGCATGGTCGAGATAGATGCGTTCCGGGATGATACGGGCTCGAAATGATTGCGATTTTGGTTGCGAACCCTATATAGCCCGCGACTTCCCGCGCGCCACCCGATGGTGCGCGAAACCGCACATTTCGACAGGTATTCCGCTCATGCCGACCGTCATCTTCCCCGGCCCCGAAGGCCGCCTCGAAGGCCGTTTCTCCCCCGCCCCGCGCCCGCGTGCGCCGGTAGCGATGATCCTCCATCCGCATCCGCAGGGTGGCGGTACGATGAACGAGCAGATCACGCAGCGGCTCTACAAGACTTTCGTCAATCGTGGCTTCGCCACGCTGCGCTTCAATTTTCGCGGCGTGGGCCGCAGCCAGGGCAGCTTCGACAACGGCGTTGGCGAACTGAGCGATGCCGCCGCGGCGCTCGACTGGGTCCAGCAGATTCATCCCGAAGCGCAGGTCACCTGGATTGCTGGCGTGAGCTTCGGCGCGCTGATCGGCATGCAGTTGCTGATGCGCCGTCCGGAAATCCGCGGCTGGATCAGCATTGGTGCGCCTGCGAGCATGTACGACTTCTCGTTCCTCGCCCCCTGCCCCGCCAGCGGGATATTCATCCACGGCGCGCAGGATACGGTGGTGCAGCCCAATTCGGTCACCAAGCTGGTCGACAAGCTGCGCACGCAGAAGCACATTACCGTACACCACGAGGAAATTCCGCGCGCCAACCACTTCTTCGAGAACGAGCAGGTGGACCTTATGGCCGCGGTCGACAATTACCTCGACTTCCGCCTAGACCCGGCCTGCCCGATCAAGTGATGGGTTAGGCGCTCTGGTTCACCAGAGCTGAGAGCGATAACGAATAGAGCGACTGTCGCCTGTGCCAGCAGGCGAAGGGTTCCACTCGCCGGAACCAGGTCAGTCCTTCGCTGCCAATAGTCGGTGGCAAATAAGAACTCGAAAGTCCTTGTTCCAAAAATGTTATGTTGTAACATTGCGTAAACGAGGAGGTGATCAGCAACCTCCCGCTATGGAAGAGGAGCAAGCCCATGTCCTATGTCGACCAGTCCCGCAGGCCCTCACCCGCCAGCATGGCGGCAGTGGTAGCCATCCATGCCGCGACGGGCGCTGCGCTGGTATTCGGGCTCACCATCACCGGTTCGCTGCCCGATATCACTACTGTCGTTCAGGGCGTCAATATTCCGGTCGAGCCACCTCCACCTCCCCCAAAGCCGATCGAGAAAGTGACGCCGAAGCAGCCGGTACAACCGCAAGCCATCACACCGCAGCCACCCATCAGTATCAAGGTCGATCTACCCGAAACCCAAACCACACTGTTCCCCATCCCCGTCGCGACGCCAAGTCCTGGACAGGGAACGGGCATCGTCCTGCCAAAGCCAGCACCCCAGCCCGGTCTCGATCCGGTGGCAGCGCGAGCCAGGAACGATCCTTCGCGCTGGCTGATCGATAGAGACTACCGGCCCAGTTGGGCGCGGCGCGAGTTGACAGGGCTGGCTGCGTTCCGGCTGCAAATCGCAGCCGATGGCAAGGTAACGGACTGCTCGATCACTCGTTCGACCGGCTATGCCGAACTCGACGAGGCGACCTGCACCCTAGTTGCCAAGCGTGCCAGGTTCGAACCCGCACGCGGAACCAGCGGCGAGCCGGTGGTCGGCAGCTATTCCGGATCGGTCATGTGGGAACTTCCCGACTAGGCGGGCCCTAGCGAGCGCCCTGTTCTAGCTTTTCGAGCGGGGCCTCGCCATCCGCGTCGGGCAAGGTCCAGATCATCACGTTGACCAGCGCGACGACAGCCAGGAGCACCATCAACAGCGCGTTCTTCACATTGCCGGTCCGACGCCACAGCACGAAGGCGCCAATGACAAGCACTATGGCCGCCAGGACCAGGAGCGAAAGAACCGCGTCGAGCATGTTTTCTGCATAGCCGAGCGGTCAAAGCCCGCAAGTCCCTCCCGCTCGATTGACAGCCTCCAAACCGCAGCGCACACCGCGCGCCATGATCCAGCACAGCTTTGAAATCACCCGCCGCCAACTCCTTGAAGGTCTTGGCGCAACAACCGCGCTCACGCTTGGTGGATGCGCATCCGGCCCGCGACCGGAGGGCGTCGTCCGGGCCTCACAGATCGGTGCCGAACGGCTGCTTGAAGTCGTCGGCTACAACCTCCTCGCGCACGAACCCGACCGCGCCACCAACCTAGGGGTCGATACCGGCCGCTTTGCCGGCCTACGCTACGTTCTGGAGGACCAGACCAAGGCGGGACAGGACGCCTATGCCGCAACCCTGCGGCAGGATCTCGAGCGTGTGCGCGCCTATCCGCGCGAAGGGCTCGATGCCGATACGATCACCAACCTCGAAGTGGTCGAGAGCGGCTACGCCACCGCACTCGATGGTTTTGCCCAGCCCTATGGCGACGTCGCCGTGGGGAGCTGGCGCAATACGCCCTATTGCGTGATCCAGAACGTCGGGGGCTATCTCGACCTGCCGCGCTTCATGGATTCGACCCACCCGGTCGAAAATGGCGATGACGCCGATGCCTTCATCGCCCGAATGGAAGCCATGCCCGCCGCCTTCGCCGGCGAGCGCGAACGATGCGAAGCTGCCCGCGGAATGGGCATGGTCCCGCCCGCCTTCCTGCTGAACAAGGCGATCGACCAGCTCAAGGGCACCTTGACCCGCGCGATGAAGGGCGAACTCTTCGCCGATCCCCTGCGTGCCAGGTTGATCGCCAAAGGCATGCCCGAAAGCCACGCAAACCGCGCCAAGACGCTCGAGACTGGCCCAATCGCCCAGGCCCTGGAAGCGCAGCTGGCGGAACTCCAGATGCAGCACGCAGTCGCCGACAACGATCCCGGCATGTGGAGCCAACCCAAGGGCGAAGAATACTATGCCTGGGCATTGCGCGCTGCCACGACCACCACTCTGAGCCCCGATGAAATCCACGAGATCGGGCTACGTGAACTGGACGAGCTCCACGGGCGCATGGACCCGATTCTGCGCGAGATTGGTTATACCTCCGGCTCGGTTGGCGAGCGGATGCAGAAGCTGGCCGAAGACCCGCGCTACAAGTTCCCCGAGGGCGATCCTGGCCGCGCGGAGATCATGACCTACCTTAAGGACAAGGTGGACTGGATCAAGGCACAGATGCCGCGCGCTTTCCGCACGCTGGTCGATCCCAACATGGAAATCCGCCGCCTGCCGCCAGAAGAAGAACCCGGTGCCCCCGGCGCCTATGGCGGAGCAGGCAGCAAGGATGGCAAGATCCCCGGCCGCATGTGGATCAATCTGCGGACCACCGACCTGCACCGCAAATATGACCTGCCCGATCTCGCCTTCCACGAAACCATTCCGGGTCATGTGTGGGAAGGCGAATTCTCCAATCGGCTTCCGCTGATCCGCTCGATCCTCGCTTTCAACGCCTTCAGCGAAGGCTGGGCGCTTTACGCGGAACAGCTTGCCGACGAGCTTGGCGCCTATGACGAATTCAAGGTTGGCCGCCTCGGCTACCTGCAAAGCCTCGCCTTTCGCGCCTGCCGATTGGTGGTCGACACCGGGCTCCACCACAAACGTTGGAGCCGCGAACAGGGTCGCGCCTTCTTTGTCGAGCGCAACGGATCAAAGCCCGAAGAAGTGGCGAGCGAAGTCGATCGCTATTGTAGCTGGCCCGGACAGGCCTGTGGCTACAAGATTGGACATTCGGAAATCGTCCGCCAACGCACACGAGCGCAGGCCGCGCTTGGCAGTGCCTACGACCTGCGCGATTTCGACGATGCAGTCATACTCGGCGGCAACGCCCCGCTCGATGTCATGGCGAAGAATGTCGAACGCTATATCGCACGGACGAAGACCTAAGCAGGGCCCAAACCGGCAGCACTACTTCTTGCTGAATAGTCCGCTGGCCATGTCGGCGATGTCGTTGAGTGGGTTGCCGTCGCCATCGCGGTCGAGCGATTTCAGGAGCCCTGCTGCCTGTGGATGGTCCCTCAACGTGTTTGCGAACTCCATCAGCGAACCTTCGCCGCCGATCTGCTCGACAATTTGACCAAGCGTACCAGTATCCAAACCGGTCTTTGCGGCTGCCAGCTCGATCGTGTCCCCCTGCATTTGGTGCGACTGACCGAGCGCCGCGATAGCCTTTTCCGCAATACCGGGGTTGATCCCGATCTGGGCGGCCAGGTTTGCGACATCGTCGGGTGAGCCGGCGATCTTCTTGAGCACGCTATCGAAGAGACTCATCTGCAATCTCCTTGCGGTCTGGGACGCTGCAGCCTTTAGAGCCGATCAAGGTGACGAAAAGATGGCCCCCGGTCCGGTTTCCCGGCCGGGGGCTCTCCTCTCCAACTCATGCGCCCCGAAGGGCGAAACTTGTCAGGCCGCGATCGGGGCTGCGTCGCGCACGCCTTGGTCGACATGCGCCGCGAAGGGCTCGAAATTGTCGACGAAGAGCTGCACCAGCTTTTGCGCGGTACGATCGTATTCGTCCTTGTCAGCCCAGGTCGATCGCGGATCGAGGATGGTGCTGTCGACACCTGGTACGCTGATCGGGACCTCGAAGCCGAAGTTGGCGTCCTTGCGGAATTCGGCGCTGTTGAGCGAGCCATCGAGCGCTGCGTTCAGCAGTGCGCGGGTCGCCTTGATCGGCATGCGGTTGCCGGTCCCATACTTACCGCCGGTCCAACCGGTGTTGACCAGCCAACACTGTACCTCGCCCTTGGCGATACGTTCCTTGAGGAGATTGCCATAGACGCTGGGGTGACGTGGCATGAAAGGAGCACCGAAGCAGGTGCTGAATGTCGCTTCGGGTTCGGTCACGCCAATCTCTGTCCCGGCTACCTTGGCGGTGTAGCCCGAGAGGAAATAATACATCGCCTGGTCGGGCGTCAGTCGAGCGATCGGAGGCAGCACACCAAAAGCATCGGCGGTCAGCATGATCACATTCGATGGCGGCGGCCCCATGTTCTCGGCCGACGTGTTCGGGATCGAACTGAGTGGGTAGGCGCCACGGGTATTTTCCGCGAGGCTGTTGTCGTCGAGGTCGATCTCGCCCGCGTCGTTCATCACAACGTTTTCGAGCACAGTGCCTTCCATCTTGGTGGTGGCGTAGATCTCAGGCTCGGCTTCCGGCGAGAGGCGGATCATCTTGGCGTAGCAGCCGCCCTCGAAGTTGAAGACAGCGGTGTCCGACCAGCCGTGTTCGTCATCGCCGATGAGCGTGCGACTGGCATCGGCCGAAAGCGTGGTCTTGCCGGTACCGGACAGGCCGAAGAAGACGGCGGTCTTGCCGTCGGGGCCGACATTTGCCGAGCAATGCATCGGCATTACACCCTTGGCCGGCAGCAGGTAGTTGAGAATGCCGAAGACGCTCTTCTTCATCTCGCCGGCGTATTTGGTGCCGCCGATCAGCACGAGCTTTTCCGACAGGTTGACCGCGATCACGGTCTCGCTGCGAGTACCGTGACGGGTCGGATCGGCCCGGAAACTGGGCAGGTCGATGATCGTGTATTCTGGCGTAAATCCTTCCAGCTCAGCCTCGGTCGGCCGCACCAGCAGGGTCCGGATGAACTGGTTGTGCCACGCCAACTCGTTGATCACGCGGACATTGACGCGGTATTCGGGCTGCGAACCGCCGAACAAGTCGGCGACGAACAGGTCGGGCTTGTCGGCAAGCGCTGCCAGGAAATCGGCCTTGAGCGCGGCGAAATGATCCGACGTCATCGACGCGTTGTTGTCCCACCAAACAGTGTTCTCGGTTTCGGCATCGCGAACGATGAACTTGTCCTTCGCGCTGCGCCCGGTGTGCTTGCCGGTTTCCACAACTAACGGCCCATCCTTGGCCTTCCGTCCTTCGCCACGCACAAGTGCCGCTGCGGTCAGTTCAGTCGAATCAAGGTTCGGGTGAATTGTTGCAGTGGTCTCGATGCCCTGGCTGGACAGCGGGAAGGAAAGCGGAAAAGTCACCAAAAATCTCCAGTGCGCCAATGCGTTACTGTAATGGAATCGGGTACGCATACGAATGCGTGCCATGCAATTCTGCGCATAGTCCCGCGCCGCCCACAGGTCAAATGGCGAAGGCACGACTTGTCCTATGGGGACATACAGCCCGCGTTGTTTTGCTGCGCCAAACACATTAGTCAGCTGATCATGACCAGCGACCCGACACTCGGCGCCAATCCCCAGGATCCCGACCAGCGGATAATCGCGCTGGTCGACGATGACCGAAACATCCTGACCACCGTATCGATTGCATTGCAGGCGGAAGGCTTCGCCACGCGGCTCTATTCAGACGGCGAGACCGCGCTTGCCGCGTTGCTGGCCAACCCGCCAGACCTCGCCATCTTCGACATCAAGATGCCCAAGATGGACGGGATGGAGCTACTGCGCCGCCTGCGCCAGCAATCGCCGCTGCCCGTGATTTTCCTTACCAGCAAGGACGATGAGGCCGACGAACAGGCCGGGCTCGAAATGGGCGCGGACGATTACATCGCCAAGCCCTTTAGCCTGCGCCTACTGCTCGCCCGTATCCGAGCCATCCTGCGTCGCAGCAACGCTGTACGCCCGCTGACGATGGCCGATCCTCTCGACGGTCCCGCGCACGAAGCGATCGAACGAGGCCGGTTGCTGATGGACCCGGCACGCCACTACGTGACCTGGGATGGCAAGCCGGTCTCCCTTACCGTGACCGAATTCCTGTTGCTTGAAGCGCTCGCCGCAAGGCCCGGCGTGATCAAGAGCCGCAACCAGTTGATGGACGCAGCCTACCCTGACGATGTCTTTGTCGACGACCGCACCGTCGATTCCCACATCAAGCGCATGCGCCGCAAGTTCCGCAGCGTCGATCCGCAGTTCTCCGCAATCGAGACACTGTACGGCGCCGGCTATAGCTTCAGCGACGGCTGAAGGGCGCAGACGTGACCGAGATCGGCAGTGTCCTCAAGGGCGATCCGCGGCTTGACAAGCTGCGCTGGTCGCGAAGACTGTCGCTCACCAGCCGTATCCTCTTCGTCAACGTGCTCCCGCTGGTCTTGCTTGGCGGCGGCGTCATCTATGTCGACGCCTATCGCAAGCAGCTGCTCGGCGAGCGCTTCAAGCTCGCCCTGGTCGAAGCGCAGATCACCGCCGAAGCGCTGGCGGGCGCGACCCCGCGCCGCCAGGACGCCTTGCTGATCCAGATCGGCAAGGAGCAGCGGCTGCGGCTCCGCGTCTACGGCCCCGACGGCAGGCTCGAATCCGACAGTTTCGCCCTGGCCCCGCCCAGCTTTACCCTGCCCGACCCTGTCGAAGTCGACCAGAACGCCTTCGCCTTGCGGGTCGATCGCTGGTTCGACCGCGTCGTCGGTGCTCCGGCACTACCCGACTACAAGGAGCCGGAGAGCGACGATGTCGAGGACTGGCCCGAGCTCAAGCGCGCCCGTGAGGAAAGCCTGACGCAGATCGTGCTGCGCGATGCGGCTGACGGCACTCATGTGATCAACGCCGCAGCCCCGGTCGGGCTCGATGGGGACACACTGCTGCTGACCCGCAATCTGGTCGATATTACCGAAAGCGTGCGCGAGGCTCGCTCCACGGTCTTGGTGGTAGTGCTCCTCGCTCTGCTGGTTTCGACCATGCTGTCGCTATTTCTTGCGCGAACGATCGTACGCCCCTTGCGCGAGCTGGTGCAGGCGGCGATTCGGGTACGGCAGGGTCGCGACCGGCTGGTCGAGGTACCCCGCCTGCCCGAAAGACGGGACGAAATCGGGATGCTGGCACGCGCGGTTTCGGACATGTCGCTTGCGCTGCGGCAGCGCATCGACGCGGTGGAGAGCTTCGCCGCTGACGTCGCGCATGAAATCAAGAACCCACTCGCTTCGCTACGGAGCGCGACCGAATCCCTCACGCGGGTGGAGGATCCGGCCTTGCGGGCACAGCTGCTCGATATCGCAACCCATGACGTGCAGCGGATCGACCGCCTGGTGACCGAAATCTCCGATGCCAGCAGGATCGACGCCGAGCTATCGCGCGCAGAATTCGAGCCGGTCGATATCGGACAGTTGATCTCGAACATAGTCGCCAGTCGCGAAGCACGCGAAGAGAACGATGGCCGAACGATCGACTTGACTGTCAGCGGCGCGCCGATCGTCGTGATGGGCGTGCCAGTCCGCATAGAGCGCGTGATCGAAAACCTGCTCGACAATGCGGTTTCTTTCTCCCCGCCGGGTGGGCGCATCACGGCCCAAATCGAACGCCAGGACGGCTGGGTTTCGCTGACGATTTGCGATGAAGGACCAGGTATTCCGGAGGAAAAGCGCGAGGCGGTGTTCCAGCGGTTCCACTCGGACCGACCCGAGGGCGAGGATTTCGGCAAGCATTCCGGGCTGGGACTCGCGATCGCACGTTCGATCGCGGAAGCGCATGACGGAACACTGGTGGCAACTGAGCGAGAGGATGGCGAAGGCGGGGCCTGCCTGGTCTTCGGTCTTCCGGCCAGGCGATGATTTCCCAGGTCCTCGCCAACGTCACCGCCGTCGCCATAAACGGACGCGCTTTGCTGATCGAAGGCGAGCCCGGAAGCGGCAAGTCGTCGCTGGCCTTGGCCCTCATCGATCGGGGCGCGAACCTCATCGGCGATGATGCCCTGACGATCACAGAGCAATCGGGGCGGATCATCGCCGCGCCACCTCCCAATACGGCGGGGCTGATCGAGGTGCGCAATGTGGGGATCATCGAACTGCCGGCGGTCGAGGCGCCGGTCGCGCTGGTGCTGACGCTCGACGCAGCGGCGGCGCGTTTCCCGCTCGAGTTTGGCCAGCGCCGGCTGCTCGATGTCGCGATACCGCTGCTGCCGTTCGCTCCTGGCGATGCGATCCAGGCCCTGCGCGCCGAATACGCACTGGCCCAATACGGCCTAACCTTTCCCAATCCGTCTGGTGGCGCGAAAAGGGATGCCGATGGCTGACGATTCGCCCCTCCCCGCACCACAGCGCATCCTGCTCGTCACCGGCCTTTCGGGAGCGGGCAAGTCGACTGCCTTGCAAGTACTTGAGGACATCGGATGGGAAGCGATCGACAATTTTCCGATCCGCCTGCTCGGCGGCCTAGTGGCTGGCGACATGCCCAGCGGCCCGTTGGCCATCGGCTTCGATTCGCGCACTCGTGGTTTCGTCCCTCGCGAGATCATCGAACTGTGCAAGCAGCTGTCCGCGCGCCCCGATCTCGAACTGACGACCATGTTCATCGACTGCGCCAGCAGCGAGATCGAGCGGCGCTACAACGAAACGCGCCGCCCGCATCCGATGGCGCGCGAACGCCCGGTGCTCGACGGCATAAAGGCCGAACGTGAGCTGCTCGAACCCCTGCGACGCTGGGCGGAAATTGTCGTCGACACCTCCGATTTCGGCACCAACCAGCTGCAGCAGGTGGTGCGTGAAACCTTTGCCGACAGCGCCGAACGCGCGATGACGGTTACGATTTCCAGCTTCGGCTTTGCCCGCGGCACGCCGCCGCTGGCGGACCTGATGTTCGACGTGCGCTTCCTCGACAATCCACATTGGGTAGAGGAGCTGCGCGAGAAAACCGGGCTCGATCCTGCGGTGGGCGAGCACATCGCCGCCGATCCCGCATTCGCCCCCGCATTCGCGCGGATCGCCGATTTGTTGAGCGAGCTGCTGCCGCATTATGCGGCGCAGGGCCGCAGCTATCTGAACATCGCTTTCGGCTGTACCGGGGGGAGACACCGGTCGGTCTACTGTGCGGAACGCGCCGCCGAGACCTTGCGCGAGGCGGGCTTTTCGCCCACGGTAATCCATCGCAATCTGGGAAGTCGTCCGGCAGTTCCGCTCGAACGGCGTTGATTCCCGAGCTGGTTGGTGGTTGAGAGCCCGGCACGAGTCGTTTCACGGTCGCAATTCGGATACGTCACGCATGATAGGCATGATCCTCGTCACCCATGGCATGCTCGCCGAGCATTTCATTGACGCCATGGAACACGTGGTCGGCAAGCAGGATGGCGTCGCCACGATCTGCATCGGCCCAAACGATGATATGGAGCAGCGGCGTCAGGATATCGCCGATGCGATCAAGGCGGTCGACACCGGCGATGGCGCGATCATCCTGACCGACCTGTTCGGCGGCACCCCGTCAAACCTCGCCATTTCGCTACTCGACGCCGGTCGTATCGAAGTGATCGCGGGGATCAACCTGCCCATGCTCATTCGGCTGGCCGGAGCGCGCAAGAGCATGAACGTGGTCGATGCGGTTCACGCAGCACAAACCGCCGGCCGCAATTATATCACCGTCGCCAGCGAGTTCCTGGGGCAGGATATCGAAACCGCGCGGAAGGCCTCTTGAGCGAGCTGCGGCGGACCTTCATCGTGGTCAATCAACGTGGTCTGCACGCGCGGGCCAGCGCGAAATTCGTCAATGCCGTGTCCGAACTTCCCGACGGCTGCACCGTACGTGTCGCGAAGGACGGGAACGAAGCCGCCGGCGGCTCCATCCTCGGCCTGATGATGCTAGGCGCGGCCAAGGGTGACGAGATCGAATTGATCATTAGCGGAACCGATGGCGAAGCGGCCATGGCCGGGCTCGCCGCGATGATCGAGGATGGCTTCGGGGAGCCCTGAACCATGGCGGCCCGCCGCGAAATCACAGGCTTTTCCAATCCGACGGTCAAGGCGCTGCGCGCGCTGCGCGAGAAGAAACATCGCAAGGCAGCCAAGCGCTTCCTCGCCGAAGGCTTGCGGTTGCTCACCGATGCGCGCGAATGCGGGCATGTGCCCGAAGTGCTGGTACTGGCGACTGGGCGCGATCCGCACCCCTTACTGGCGGAGCTTGAGATCGCAGTCGAAACCGCAGGCGGAGAGGTGATCGAGACTTCGCCCGACATCCTCGCCAAGATCACCGGCAAGGACAATCCGCAGGCTGTCGCCGGCGTATTTGCCGAATTCGACACCTCGCTCGCCGCGCTTGACCGGACCAGTGCCGATATCTGGCTGGTCGCGCAGGCACTGCGCGATCCGGGCAATCTCGGCACCATGCTCCGCACCGGCGACGCCATCGGTGCTGGCGGGCTGATCCTGATCGACGACTGCGTCGATCCTTTCAGCGTCGAGGCGGTCCGCGCCAGCATGGGTGCGATCTTCACCCAGAAACTCGCGCAAGCACGGTGGGAGGAGTTCGAGCCCTGGCTCCGCACCGGTCCCGGCCAGCTCGTCGCGGCGAGCCTGCGCGACGCCCAGCCATATCGCAACGCCCCCTATGCCGCGCCGTGCTTTGTCATGGTCGGCAATGAAAGCCGCGGCCTGCCCGAGGAATATGAGCTGGCCTGCGACCTGCGCGTCACCATGCCGATGAAAGGCCGCGCAGACAGCCTCAACGCTGCAGTCGCGGCCGCTGTGCTGGGGTATGAGGTACTCGCCCGTTTCGAGAGCTAGGCACAGCCTCCCACGGAACATCGGTCGGAGGGCTTTAAAGAACTGCACTATCACCTCCTCGACCCGCTTCGCCGCATCAAGAGGGCGAGCGTATCGCTGCGCCGCAGCAACCGGGGAAGCGCGGAATTGTCAGGTTTTCGGACGGGTTTCACCTCATGGCGGCGGTCTGCTCCCGGCGGCGGAAGCACCGTGTGCCACGCATGGGCAAAGCGCTCTGCAGCCGCACGGGCGAGAAAAACGGGGGACGGCGACGGAGGCGACAGGCGTGTGCTTTCGCCATCCGCCAGGTTGAAGAAGATGCGAGGCTTGTAGCAAACGCATATCCCGTAGCCCTGACAAGTGCCGAAATCATGCGGGGCACCCCCATGCCCTCCGCCGCGCGGCACGTAGTTTCCCCTAGAGGCAATAAGGCCGATCTTACCCGTAAAATCCTAAAAGGGCGTCATGGAAACGCTCGCAGTCATTGATGCTGGCGAAGTGTCGCGTCGCCGGGAAGCCCGCACGAACACATTCGTGATGGGGACAATATTGACCGATGCACTGTCGGCACCGGTCCGCATTCGCAACCTTTCCCCCAACGGGGCCCTGGTTGCAGGGCAGGAGCTGCCGCGGGTTGGCGAACGATGCCGGATCAGGCGGGGCAGCCTGTCGGTTTCAGGCAGGGTCATGCGGCACAATGGGCGGGAAGCCGGGTTGCAATTCGACCGCGACATCGAGGTCCAGAGTTGGCTCGCAACGGGCAGCGCGCGCCAGAGCGAAGTGGACCGGGTGGTGCAGGAAGCGAAGCACCGATATCCGGTAGCCGATACGCACCACATACTGACCGGCGCCGAAAGAGCAGCCGTGACGACCCGGGACGACTTGCTCGACATTGCCGACCAGCTCGATCGCCTGGCGGACAGCCTCAGCGAAGACGACCATGTCATCGCCAAGTTCCTCGACCGCCTGCAGATCCTCGACATCGCGTCGCAGCGATTGCGCGCATTAGGTTAGACATCGGGGTTGCCGATCGTCCGCGGAATTTGAGATTAACGCCAGCCTTCCGCACACTTCGATCGGGATTCAACCCATCAGTCGCCCGCGACTAGGGCTGTGACCCGCCATTGGCCATCGCCCCGGCCAACGAGCATGCGATAGGAAATCTGCGAACGCAGGTCTGACCATGCCACAAAGCCGCGCATGCGCCCAACCGCCACCTCGGCGAACTTCGAGCCGTCGTCTTCATCGTCGATCAGCGTCACTACGTCCCATTCGAGCAATCGGAGGACCGGTGCGCCCTCGGTGGGTGAGGCGCGCAACGGCACTGCACGGTCGTTGGCGAGATAGGTCATAAAGGGATCGTCGGTCCCCAGGTCCTCGCCCCAATACCACGGCGAGTAGAAGCCAGTCGCGTCGCCGCCACAACCGAGCCGCTGCAACTCGTCGAGCTGATCCCAAAGCCGGTAGTCGGGATCATTCAGCCGCTTTTGCAACAGCTCGCGTCCACTGCCTCCACCGAAATCAAGCAGCACGTCGGGCGCGAACAGCGGAAGCAGCATCGCCTCGTCGCGATTGGCGACCGCCGTCGCGAGCGTCATCTGGAACGCATCTGCCCCCTGGATTGCCCCACACTCGTCACGCGGCGCGAAACTCTTTGCCGAGGCGGGGACCGCCATCGCGAGCCCGACCGCAGCAAGGCCTAGACGCCAGCTCATTCGGCTCTATCCGCATCATTGCCCAAAAGCCGGTCTTGCGCCGTGTGAATTGGGACACCGTCCGCCATTGAAGCCTCCTTGTCCTCAAGCTTGATTTGCTCGGAAACTCCTGAGCCGAACGAGAGCTTTCGAGTACCTTCGAAAAATTCCCGACGCACTACGCGCGCAACCTTTCCCAAGCTTCATCATGAAACCAACAGCACTTGAGTTGTGGGAGGGCCTTATGAAGTGACTCATACTCTGAACGTGGAATAGATGATGATGCTTGTAGAAACCTGAGGTTCTGCATCGATTGTACGGGTGCCAAACTCGTATCGCCAATCTTGGTATTGCCCAATAGGAGCGCAACAAGATCAAATCCCTCAAGTGGAGCCAAGGAATTGAGGTGTGCGTTCCTGTACATATCGCCGTCAAAGGAGAAGACCCTGAGCCGATCCTTGAGCGGCCTCAACCAGTCAATCTCTCCCATCTTCCAAGCGTTGGTGATGTGCAGCCTTTCAAGTTTCGGAAGTGTAGAGATTGGCGCAAAATCGAGAATGTTTCGGGGCGAATTTATCTTCAAGATGCGAAGATTCTGAAGATTCAGCAGAGGATCTAGGTCTTTTGCGGTAAAGAATTTTGGGATCTCTAGATACTCAAGAGCACGCAGGTGACCGATCTCATCAAGGTAATCTTGATTTACACTGAAAGCACAAAGTTCACGTAGTCCGGTACGTTCTCTTAATCCCCTATGAGACGATTTGTCGCGAGCAACCATTGCGCTAGTTGCGTCCAATGGAACGTCAGCTCCGCGCATATAATGTCCACAGTCTAGGCGATTATAATTGTGCCAATACCGGAGCTGTTCGACATAATACATGGACACATTCTGACATGAACGAAGTTGATAATTCGTAATCTTTCCAGGTTCTTATCTGATAAGGGAGTGCGCACCTAGTCCGCAACTTCCTTGCTGCCATCGTCGAGCAAATCCTGCGCGGTATAGCGCGGCGCGTTCTCCACCAGCGGGATTTCCTCGATCTCGCGCTTGCCGATTTCGATGCCCTTGTCGGCAAGGCGTCGGCCCGAGGTCAGGACGTTGCGCTCGAAACTGCCGACGAACTTGTTGTAGTTGTTGACCGCGGTTTCGAGGCCCCCACCAACACGCTTGAGGTGTTCGGCGGCGACGGCGAGTCGGTCGTAAAGCTCCGCACCGGCCTTGCCGATCTCGATCGCCTCGCGAGCAATCGTGTCCTGCCGCCAGACCTGCGCCACGGTGCGTGCGATGGCGACGAGGTTGGTCGGGGTTGCCAGCAGCACCTTGTTGCGAAAGGCAAAGTCCCACAGTTCGGGATCGGCCTCCAGCGCGGCGGCGACGAAATGTTCCCCCGGGACGAACATCACGACATAGTCGGGAGCCTCGTCGAACTGGCTCTGGTAACCCTTGGTGCCGAGCGTCTGGACATGGCCGCGCATGGCCTTGGCGTGGAGATCAAGGTGGCGCTTGCGCTCGACCTCGTCATCGGCCTCGAATGCGGCCTGGTAGGCGTTGAGCGAGACCTTGGCGTCGATCACCAGCTTCTTCTGCCCGGGCACGTGGACGATCGCATCGGGACGCAACCGCCCCTCATCGGTTTCCAGCGAATGTTCGAGCTGGAAATCGGTGTGTTCGGAAAGACCGCATTGTTCGAGCACGTTCTGCAACGCCCGTTCACCCCAGCGACCGCGCGCCTTGGGGGCATTGGTCAGCGAATTGCCCAACCGTTGCGCCTCACGCCGCACCTCTTCCTGCCCCGCCTTCATCGATTCGATCAGGCCGGTAAGCTGGCCGAAGGCATCGACGCGCTTCGCCTCGAGCGCGCCAACCTGTTCCTCATAGGCCTTGAGTCGTGCGCCAACGGGCTCGAGCAGAGCGCGCAACTTCTCCTCGCTCGCCTTTTCCGAATGGCCCAACCGCTCTGCGGCAGCGGCGACCAGCCGTTCCTGCGCGGCGGAAAGCACCTTGGCGCCGGTGTTCTCGAATTCCTTGAGCAGGTTGGCGCGGCTTTCCTCGAGCAGGCGCTTCTGCTCCTCGAAACCCGCACGTTCGGCGCGGAATGCGGAATTCTCCTCGCGGGCCGCGTCGAGCTGCGCAGCCAGTGCATCGGCCCGCGCCGCGCGTTCGGACATGGTCGCAAGCTCGGGCACCATGCGCGCGAGCTTCTCTTCCGCCGCCTTGGCCCCGGCTTCGGCCTCACCATGCCGCGCCTTCCAGTCGGCCACAGGACGCGAACCGACGAACCAACCCAGCGCGCCCCCTAGGACAAGCGCGAGGAAAATCAGGAGAATTGCAGTGATATCCATCCCGCCATCCTATGCGGAACGGAGAGGGAACGCCAGTAGCCTTCGCCCGGTATCAACCGAATTACGGATTACGCGTATTCGCGCATCTTCTTCAGCTTCTTCAGCGCCATGTTGCGCTTCAACCGGCTGAGGTGGTCGATGAACAGGATCCCTTCGAGGTGGTCCATCTCGTGCTGGATGCAGGTGGCCATCAGGCCTTCCATGTCCTCTTCGTGGGTCTCGCCCTCGAGATCCTGGTAACGCACGCGGCAGGTCGCCGGGCGATCGACGTCGGCGAATATCTCGGGGACCGAGAGGCAGCCTTCCTGATAGGTGGCCAGTTCCTCCGCCGGATCGAGAATCTCGGGGTTCACGAAGACCCGCGGTTCCTTCTTCGTCGGATAGTGATGGTGATGGTGCCCGCCGTGATCGCATTCCTCGGGCTCGGCATCGAGATCGTCGGGCTGGAGGTCGATCACCAGCACGCGCTTGGGCACGCCGACCTGGATCGCGGCGAGGCCGATGCCGGGGGCGGCATACATGGTCTCGAACATGTCCGAGACGAGCTCCTTCAGCTCGTCGTCAAACGCGGTGACGGGTTCGGACACGACCTTGAGCCGGGGATCCGGCACTTCGAGGATTTCACGGATAGCCATGGGGGCCAGATAGTCGCGAGACGCGGCGAATTCAATCCGCGAACGGCCTTGCGCCCGGTCAGGCTTTTCTTGAGAACAGCTTCCTGGCGGTCGGTCCCCAGTTGAGCCAAAGCTCGGTGACGAGGATGGGCAGAAACAGGGTCAGCCATTCCTTGGTCGTTTCCTGCAAGTCCTCGGTCGGCATGAAGGAGAAAATGTCTTCCTGCATCCTGCTGATGATCCGCACCCACACGAAGGCGGCACCAAGCGCAAAGGCCCGGATGGCGAACTTGCGGTGATTGACGAAATCGCGCCGTCGAGCAGCCTGCCAGGCGACGGCGGCAAAGAAGAACCAAAGCGATCCCAGAAGCGAAAGCGGCACCCGTGAACCCGGCAGGTAGATCGTCGAGCCGAGGTAAACGCCGAGCAGGGCGGCAATCATGCAATTGGCCAGGAATACCCGTCCCAGCCATCGGTGCACCGCCGGACGCGATTGACGCAATCCCGGCATGAACTGCAAGGGCGCGATCAGCAGCACCGGAGAAGAGATCAGGGCGTGCCCGAAATACCAGACGAAGCGGTTCCAGAAAGTCGCCCCGGCCTGCATTTCCTCGAAATGGTCGGTCGTTGCCGATTCGTAGAGGAACCACAGGCAGGTTAGCAGGAAGGTCAGCCAGAACAGATACCAGGCCGGGTGTACCGCCCCCGCCCGACGCGCAGATGTCGCCAATCCCGTCACTCCCAAAGCGACGCGACCCCATTGGCGGAACTAACCCACCGGCCTCCGCGCACGCAAGGCTTGTGCGAGTGTTCCTTCATCGAGATAATCGAGTTCTCCACCGACCGGCAGGCCGTGGGCGAGCTGGGTGATGCGCACGGGATAGGCCTCGAGACGTTCGGCGAGGTAGTGTGCGGTGGTCTGCCCCTCGAGCGTGGCATTCATAGCCAGGACGACTTCGTCGATCCCGCCCTCCTCGATCCGCGCAAGCAGCGCGGCGATATTGAGGTCTTCGGGCCGCACGCCGTCGAGCGCCGAGAGCCTGCCACCGAGGACGTGGTATTTCCCCGTAAACAGCTTGGCCCGGTCCAGTGCCCACAGATCGGCGACATCCTCGATCACGCACAGGCTCTTGCTGTCGCGGCGCGGGTCGGCGCAGATCGCGCAAGGATTGCGGGTATCGACATTGCCGCAGACCTCGCATTCGACAAGCGCCTCGCCCACGGTGGCGAGCGCGTCGAGCAGCGCGGGCAATGCGGTCTCGCGCCGCTTGACCAGCCACAGCACGGCACGTCGCGCGCTGCGCGGACCCAGGCCAGGAAGCTTTGCCAACGCGGCTGCGAGGGTTTCGATCTCTTGCGATGCCATGGGTCGACAGATAGGGGCAGCGACGAAACAGAGAAAGGCCACTGGCACCCTCATGCGCATAATCTTCATGGGAACGCCCGATTTCGCGGTGCCGACGCTGCAGGCGCTGGTCGATGCGGCGCATGAGGTGGTTTGCGTCTACACCCAGCCTCCGCGCCCCGGCGGAAGGCGCGGGCGCGAGTTGACGCCGACCCCGGTGCACCAGCGCGCCACAGACCTGGGGATTGAGGTCCGTCACCCGAAAACGCTCAAATCGGCAGATGAGCAGGAGGCCTTCGCCGCGCTCGATGCAGACGTGGCCGTGGTCGCCGCCTATGGCCTGATCCTGCCGCAGCCGGTGCTCGATGCGCCCAAGCACGGCTGCCTCAACGTCCACGCCTCGATCCTGCCGCGCTGGCGCGGGGCTGCGCCCATCCATCGCGCGGTGATGGCGGGAGACCCGGTGACTGGCGTCACGATCATGCAAATGGAGGCCGGGCTCGACACCGGCCCGATGCTGGCCACGGCACGCACGCCGATCGACGACAAGACCACCGGCGAACTGACCGAGGAACTGGCCGAAATCGGCGCCCAATTGATGGTCGGCACGCTGATCGATCTCCCCGCCCTGCATCCGATGCGGCAGGATGACGACGCAGCAACCTATGCCGCCAAGATCGACAAGACCGAGGCGCGCATCGACTGGTCGAAACCCGCCGCGGAGATTGAGCGTCTGGTACGGGGCCTTGCCCCCTTCCCCGGCGCCTGGTTCGAACTAAGCGGAGACCGGGTCAAGCTGCTGCGGACGGAGCTGACCGATGGCTCGGGTGCGCCCGGGGAGGTACTCGAGGACCGGCTGGCCATCGCCTGCGGCAGCGGGGCGATCCGGCCGGTACGCTTGCAACGCGCGGGCAAGCCGGCGATGGATCTCGACACCTTTCTGCGCGGTAATCCGGTTCCCATTGGTTCGGTGCTGAAGTGATTTTGGCGACCATGCTTCGACAGGCTCAGCATGAGCGGGGTTGGTTGCCTTACTTGCATCCGCTCGGCCTGAGCCTGTCGAAGGCCACGCGCCGACGGGGAACCCTATGACCCGCTTCGCGCTCACCCTAGAATTCGACGGGACGCCGTTTTTCGGGCTCCAGCGACAGGCCGACGGGCCGAGCGTGCAACAGGCGGTCGAGGAAGCCGCCTTCCGCGTGACCGGCGAGGAGACACGCCTGCACAGCGCGGGCCGCACCGATACCGGCGTCCACGCGCTGGCGATGCGCAGCCACCTCGACATCCAGAAGGACATCGAACCCTTCCGCCTGATGGAAGCGCTTAACGCGCATTTGCGGCCGGATCCGATCGCGGTAACCGCGTGCGAGATCGTACCCGATGATTGGCACGCGCGCTTTTCCTGCATCGGCCGCGCCTATGTCTATCGCATCGCCAACCGCCGTGCGCCGCTGACACTCGACCGCGACCGGGCATGGCAACTCGGTACCCCGCTTGACCATGAGGCGATGCATCGCGCCGCGCAGTCGCTGGTTGGTTTGCACGATTTCACCACCTTCCGTTCCGCGCATTGCCAGGCCGAAAGCCCGGTCAAGACACTCGACCGGCTCGACGTGGAACGCCAAGGCGAGGAGGTTCGTATTCACGCCGAGGCGCGCAGTTTCCTGCATCATCAAGTGCGCAGCATGGTCGGTTGCCTCGCGCTCGTCGGCATGGGTCGCTGGCGGGTGGAACAGGTGGCCGAGGCTCTTGAGGCACGCGATCGACAAGCGCTCGGGCTCAATGCGCCCTCCTGCGGGCTATATTTCGTGCGCGCGTCCTATCCCGCGAATACTTGACCTAACGTCACCCTAGCCAAGCGTCCGACAGAGGCGTAGCCAAGCCGCTCAAACCAGATTCGAATTGGGAGAATGGACATGCCCACTACCGGCAAGCAGCTTTTCACTACTCTTGAAAGCGACGGTACGCTCACGGTCGAGATAGCGAACCGCGAATTCCCCGATCCCACCGGAAATCAGGTGTTGGTCAAGATGGAAGCCGCGCCGATCAACCCCAGCGACCTCGCCATCCTGACCGGTGCGGCCGATTTCGAGAACGCGACCTATTCCCCCGGCAAGGTCGTCGCCAAGATGCCCGAGCCGTTCAACAGCGGCCAGAAGTCGCGCCACGGCCAGCGCCTGCCCGCAGGCAATGAAGGCGCTGGCACTGTCGTTGCCACGGGTGACAGCGACATGGCCAAGGCACTGATGGGCCAGCGCGTCGCCTGTGTTCCGGGCAATGCCTACAGCCAATATGCGATCGCCGATGCCGCCATGTGCCTGCCGCTGGGCAACCACAGTTCGGAGGACGGCGCATCGAGCTTCGTCAACCCGATGACCGCACTGGGCTTTGCCGAAAATGCCAAGATGGATGGCCAGAAGGCGATCCTGCACACGGTGGGCGCCTCGAACCTGGGGCAGATGCTGGTCAAGATCTGCCAGGAAGACGGCCTTGGCCTCGTCAACATCGTCCGCAAGCAGGACCAGGCCGACTTGCTCAAGGGCCTTGGTGCAACGCATGTAGTGAATTCGTCGGACGGCGACTTCATGGCCCAGCTCAAGGCGGCGATTGACGAGACTGATGCCTTTTACGGCTTCGACCCCATCGGTGGCGGCACCATGGTCGATACCTGCTTCAAGGCGATGGAACAGGTCGCGGTGTCGAAGATGACCGAATATTCGCGCTATGGTTCGAACCAAGCGAAGCGCATGTTCATCTATGGCCGGCTCGACTTCGGACCGACCACGCTGACCCCATCCTATGGTTTTGGCTGGACGCTGTCGGGTTGGCTGCTGACACCGTTCCTCGCGACGGCAGGCATGGAAACGGTGATGCGGATGCGCAAGCGCGTGCTCGACAACCTCACCACCACCTTCGCCAGCAGCTACAAGACCCGCGTCGATCTCGAAGGCATGCTGACCAAGGATGCAATCCTCGACTATCGCCAGATGAAAACCGGCGAAAAGTACCTCGTCCTGCCAAACGGCTAACGCCGGTCAAAAAACGCCTGCGCCGCGAGCGGGTCCGCAACCCCGCTCGCGACCAGCAATTGCGCGAGAATTCGCGCCTTCTGCGGGTTGTGCGAACGCGAAGCGACGAAGCCGCGCGCGTCGTCGTCCACCTCGAGGTTGCGATCGACCGAACCTTCGTCGACCCGGCTTGCGCGGACGACCAACACCCCATCCTTCGCGGCCGCTTCGAGCGCATCGAGTACGGTCGTAGGTGCGTTGCCCTGCCCCATGCCCGCGAGCACGACCCCGCGCGCACCGCGCGACAGCGCCCCTTCGACTTGCCCGGCATCCATCCCAGCATGGGCATAGACCACCTCGACATGCGGCAATGCATCAGGCCAGGCGAAACGCGCCGCTGCGCCCGGCCTATCGGGCGGCCCGAACCAATCGAGCGTCAACGGCGTCACCATACCCAGCGGCCCGCGCGGAAATCCGCGGAAGGCATCGATACTGCTCGTTGCCGCCTTGCGCACGTCGATTGCAGCGAAGATCGTGTCGCCCATCACCACCAGCACCCCGCGGCCGGCGGCCATGGGATCGCCGGCAACCCGCACGGCGTTGGCGAAGTTGCGCATCCCGTCACTACCCACGGCATCGGCCGGGCGCATCGCGCCGACCAGCACCACCGGCTTGGAGGCCGGGTGCGTAAGGTCGAGCAGTAGAGCGGTTTCTTCGGCGGTGTCAGTGCCGTGGGTGACGATGATGCCGGAAACGCTGTCATCCGCCATGGCTGCAGAAATTTCGCGATGCAGCGCCTGCCATTCGCGCCAGCCGATATCCTGCGAACCGACCGCGGCAATATCGATGCCATCGAGTTCGGCATCCAGCCCGAGTTCGGCCACCGATGCCATCATCGCATCGATCCCGATTTGACCCGGCGCATAGCCGCGCTGCAGCGCCGATCCGGCACTGCCTGCGATCGTTCCACCGGTGGCGAGGACCCTAATTTTCGCTTTCGTCATGCCGCGCGCGTTAGCGGCAATTGATTTTAAAGGCGAGGCTGCTAGAGGGCGCCCCACCCAAGGGTTTCCCGGGGGCGCTTAGCTCAGTTGGTAGAGCATCTCGTTTACACCGAGAGGGTCGGCGGTTCGAGCCCGTCAGCGCCCACCACTAATGGTCGCACGGATCCCTCCAGGGGACAAAAAACAGCGATTCTGACAAGCGATTGCGAAGGG
Source organism: Erythrobacter sp. (assembly GCF_038133525.1). GTDB lineage: Bacteria > Pseudomonadota > Alphaproteobacteria > Sphingomonadales > Sphingomonadaceae > Qipengyuania. Next base: position 74,575 of record NZ_JAYPTL010000005.1, read on the forward strand.
TGAGCATAACCGCCCGGCGTAGCGGGAGGGTTCTATCCGGAACACCAATGACATCGGAATCGCGGGATGCGGCCCTGCCGGCCTGACCGCTGCCCTGCTGCTCCGGCGCGATGGCCATCGGGTCACCCTCTATGAACGATTCGAAACACCCAGGCCGCTCGGTTCGGGGCTCATGCTGCAACCATCGGGCATGGCGGTGCTGGACAGGATGGGTCTCGCCGAAACCGTCGCCCGGCGCGGTGCGCGGATCGACGCATTGCTGGGGATCGAGGAACACGGTCGAATCGCGCTCGAGGCGCCTTACGCCCGGCTAGGCGTCCCCGATGCCTTCGGGATCGGCATTCACCGGGCAAGCCTGTTCGGCGTGCTCTACGAGGCCGTGCTGTCCCAAGGCATCGAAGTCAGGACAGGCCACGAAGTCACAACGAGTCGCACCAGCGACGGTGGACGCTACCTCGTCTTCTCCGACCACACGCACTCGTACACGCATGACCTGATCGTCGACGCCAGCGGTTGGGCATCGCGGATCGACGAAGGCGAACAGCGCGGCCTCCTGCCCTTCGGTGCCTTGTGGGCCAGCATTCCCATCACGCCGGATGATCCGCATGCGCGCAACCTGCTCGAACAACGCTATAGGCGGGCAGCGCAGATGGTCGGGGTGCTGCCGATCGGATCGCGCAGCGAAGGGGCGCCGCAAGAGGTGGCATTCTTCTGGTCGCTGCGCCGGGTCGACCATGAGCAATGGCACAAGACGCCGCTTGGAGTTTGGAAGGACGAGGTCCGCAAGCTGTGGCCACAGGTCGATTTCCTGCTCGATCGATTGACCTCGCACGACGATCTCACCTTTGCCCGCTACGCTCACCGCACCTCCCGAAAGGCGCACGGCAATCGCCTCGTCCGTATCGGAGATGCGTGGCATTCGGCGAGTCCTCAGCTGGGCCAGGGTGCGAACATGGCGCTGCTTGACGCATGGGCCCTGGCTGCCGGCCTGCGCGAAGGACGCTCGGTGGCAGAAGGCATTCGCCTCACCACCCGTTGGCGGCGCGAACACGTCGCGCTCTACCAGTTCGTCACCGCCGCTTTCACGCCGATGTTCCAGTCCGATCTGGCCCTCTGGCCATTGCTGCGTGACCGAATGATGGCTCCGCTGTCACGCTTTGGCCCGGTGGCGCGAATCCAGGCGCAACTGATGAGTGGATTGTTCGGCTGGCCCCTGCAGACACTGGGGCTCGACCTGCCAGACTACTCCGCGCTCGCTGCGGCAATGGCCCCGCGGGCTCCCTCGTCGACCCCGTCGAAGTGTTAACCCAGGTCGCAAAGTCACCAATCCTGTTTCGCAATTGGCCCAACCGGGTCATTGTGCTGCGGCAATAGGTTGGGACTCTAGCACATTGCACCTGCGCTCAATCCAGTCGCAGTAGCGATTTACGGCCTTCCAGATCAGCACCATGCCGAGACTGGAGACCATGCCGTCGGTTGCATAGTGCCACCCCAGGTGGACCGATCCGACATAGATCGACGCAACATAGACCCAGCCGAGAGCCTGCCATCGCGGCCAATAGGTGCGGATGCTCAGCAGGATAAGGACAGCGATCCCGACATGGAGAGATGGCATCGCCGAAATGCCTCCACCGACAGCGGCCTGTCCCTGCACGCTTAGAAGGTAGTTCATCGCATTGGTTGCGAGAAGCCCGTCGTACTCCTCGAGTCTCAGCATCAGTGGGGCGAAACGTTGCGAGCCATAGAAATCGTCGACAAAGCATGGGCCAACCGACGCAAATGCCACGGCAAGCCCTGCACCCATCAGCAGCCAGGCTAGCTGGAGGCTGAGCCCCACACGGACCTTGATGTCTCGACGGGGAACCAGCACGAGAAACACGGTCATCGCGACCTGGACGAACAGCCATCCGGCATAGACATAGTCGATCAGATAGGTCGACCATTCTCCGAGCACGGCGTGAGTCAGCTGCCAGGGATCGTGCCCTGCGAACAGGAAATTATCGAGATCGATTAGAAATGAATCGGCATAAAATGGTTGCAACTGCGGGATCATCTGCTTGATCCGCGTAGTGGCATCAAACAACAAGGGCAGCGCCACAAGCATGACGGCAGCACCGATGAACCACTCGCGGTTCTTCGTCAGATCGTCGCGCAGCTGGCGCAACGGGGCAGGATGCCGAATTGCCACAAGCTGCAGTGGGCGGAACAAAAGGCCGAAGAGGGCAATCGTGATCGCGAAAACCGCAAAGGGCGGAACTGATAGGATCAGGCGTCCACCGGCAGCTATCGCTGTTACCACCGCAATCGCTGTCACGCCCAATAAGGAGCCATAGCCCCACAAGATCGCCCGACGTTCCCCCATGCCTCAGTGGTCGGCGATTTACCCCTCAAGGACAAGTACCGCTGAGCAGCTGTCGCAAACTGAAGCGTTATTCTTCGACGCTTGGGCCGCCGATCGCCTCGTCAATGGCCGCACGGACTTCCTCGCCCGACCAGTCGAACTCGCCAGAAACCCGCCAGACTTCCTGACCCGTCGCATCGTAGAGCACGGTCGTCGGCAATACTGCGCCGCCCAGCGCGAAGCCGAGTTCCGCCTCGGGATCGAGCCAGGGCTCAAGCTGCTGGAAGCCGCCGCTGGCGAAAAAGGTCACGACCTTTTGCGCGCCCTGCATGTCCTGGCTTACAGTCACCACGCGCAACCGATAGCCATATTCCGCCGCGAGCGCATCGAGTTGCGGCATCTCCTTGACGCAGGGAGCACACCAGGTCGCCCACAGGTTGAGCAGCACTGGGTGGCCCTGCAGGGCACCGAGATTGAGCTGTCGCCCATCTGGGTCAGTCAGGCTGGCAGCCGGCATCAGGGTGCCGGCCTGGCTGCGATCGATCTCTCCGGTTGCGGCGGCCTTAGTGCTGCTTTCTTGCGCCGCGTCCGGTGCGCCCCTATCGCATGCGGCGACCGACAGGCCGAGGAAGACAACGAGCGTGAGCGAAAAGCGGGACAATAGCGGTTCCAATAGCATGTGGGGCGGCAGGTTTGCCGAGGGCCCTAGCGCGATCATGCGCGAAATCAACGCCTCGATCCCCTTCGACAAGGCGCTGTGGCGGCAGGACATTGCCGCGTCCAAGGCGCATGTCGCGATGCTGGGCGCGCAGGGCATCGTCAGCGCCGAGGATGCCCGTAGCATTGCCGAAGGCCTCGATCGGGTCGGTGCCGAATATGAGCGCGACGGGGTGCCCGAGGACTGGGATCTCGAAGACATTCACATGACCACCGAGAGCCGCCTCGCCGAACTAATCGGAACTGCAGCCGGGCGGCTGCACACTGCGCGCAGCCGCAACGACCAGGTGGCGACTGATTTCCGCCTGTGGGTGCGCGATGCGATGGACCAAGCCGATGCGGGGCTCGACGCGCTGCAGCGCGCGCTGATCACCCGCGCCGGCGAACACGCGGCCAGCATCATGCCCGGCTTCACCCATTTGCAGACCGCGCAGCCGGTCACGCTTGGCCACCATCTGATGGCCTATTACGAGATGATCCGGAGGGATCGTAGTCGCTTTGCCGATGCGCGTGCGCGGATGAACGAAAGTCCGCTGGGCAGCGCCGCATTGGCCGGCACCGGCTTCCCGATCGATCGGGAAGCGACCGCCGCTGCGCTCGGCTTCGATCACCCAACGCGCAACAGCCTCGATGCGGTGTCCGATCGCGATTTCGCGCTCGATTACCTGATGGCGGCGAGCCAGTGTGCGCTCCACCTCAGCCGACTAGCGGAAGAGTTCATCATATGGGCCAGCCAGCCCTTCGGCTTCGTCAAATTGCCCGATAGCCTATCGACCGGCAGTTCGATCATGCCGCAAAAGAAGAACCCCGATGCCGCCGAGCTGGTGCGCGGTCACGCGGGCCGGGTGATCGGCTGCGCAACCGCGCTGATGATCACCATGAAGGGCCTGCCGCTCGCCTATTCGAAGGACATGCAGGACGACAAGCCGCCGGTCTTTGAAGCGGCAAGCCTGCTGGCGCTGAGCATTGCGGCGATGACCGGAATGGTGGCCGATACGACGTTTGTCACCGCGCGCATGCGGCAGGCGGCGGAGCTGGGCTATGCCACCGCCACCGACCTGGCGGATTGGCTGGTGCGCGAAGCCGATATCCCATTCCGCGAGGCGCACCATATTACCGGTGCCGCGGTGAAGCGGGCCGAGGCCGACGGTGTAGCGCTCGACCAGTTGCCGCTGGCGGTGCTGCAGGGGATCGATCCGCGGATCGATGAGCGAGTTTATGGCGCATTGTCAGTGGATGCCTCGGTCGCCTCGCGCGCTTCCTATGGCGGGACGGCGCCGAAGCAGGTAGAGGCGCGCGTTATGGAAGCGCGAAAAGCATTGGGAATGGACGAGTAGATGAAGCGATTGCTGGTACTTGGCGCCCTGATCGCGCTGGCTGCCTGCGGGCAGAAATCGAGTCTCGAACCTGCTCCCGATGCGGCCCTTCCCCCGGCACCCTTCGGCGCGGAAGCGCAACCCAGCGCGGAAGAGCTGCTGGCACAGCAACCACAGGCCGCACCCGACCGGACGGTCGAGCTGCGGCGCCGTTCGGAAGAACGCGAGGACGACCCTTTCGACCTTCCTCCCGAATGATGCGAGCGCTACTCAGGGCGTAGGCGAGATACGTTCGAAGCAATCTAACCTGTCTCGACTTCGCGCGACACGAGGGGCTAAGCGGCGCGCATGGACCATTTCCAGCTTCGCAACGGCGTAATGCATGCCGAAGACGTGCCTCTGCCGCGTATCGCGGATGAGGTGGGCACGCCGGTCTATGTCTATTCGCGCGCCACACTTGAACGCCACGCTCGCGTTTTTCGCGAAGCGCTGGCTGGCCTCGACAATCCACACATTGCCTTTGCGGTAAAAGCCAACCCGAACCTTGCGGTACTCAAGGTGCTGGCCAACGAAGGCTACGGCGCCGATGTCGTTTCCGGCGGCGAGCTGACCCGCGCGCTGGCGGCGGGAATGAAGGCTGAGGACGTGGTCTTTTCCGGCGTGGGCAAGACCCCTGCCGAACTGGTCCAGGGACTCGAGGCGGGGATCGGCCAGTTCAATATCGAGAGCGAGGAAGAAGGCTACGAACTCGCGGCCATCGCCGGGCGCATGGGGATGCAGGCCGCATGCGCGCTGCGGGTCAATCCCGATGTCGATGCCCGCACGCACGAGAAGATCTCGACCGGCAAGCGTGAAAACAAGTTCGGCGTTCCGCTCGATCGCGCGGCGGAAATCTATTCCCGCCTTGCCGATGAGGACGGATTGGAGATGCGCGGCATCGCGGTCCACATCGGCAGCCAGCTGGCCGATCTCGAGCCACTTGAAACCGCGTTTGACAAGGTCGGCGCCCTGATCACCGAGCTTCGCGCCGCTGGCTGTACTGTGACCCATGCCGATCTCGGTGGCGGGCTCGGCGTACCCTACAAGGCCGGGGAAGTCCTTCCTTCACCAGCCGAATACGGTGCAATGGTCGCTCGCGTCACCGCCGGATGGGACGTACGGCTGATGTTCGAACCAGGGCGCGTGATCGCTGGCAATGCCGGCGTATTGCTGACCCGAGTGATCCGATCAAAGCGCAGCGGCAATGGACCGCCCTTCGTGGTGGTCGACGCTGCGATGAACGACCTTGCCCGCCCGGCGATGTACGGCGCCTGGCACGATTTCGATGCGGTCGAGCCGACCGGCGAACGCATGACCGCGCATATCGTTGGCCCGATCTGCGAAACCGGCGATACCTTTGCGATGGACCGCGAATGCGATGCGATCGGGGCAGGCGACCTTGCCGTGTTCCGTACCGCCGGTGCCTATGGCGCTACCATGGCGTCGTCGTACAACTCGCGCGGCTTCGTGGCCGAGGTGCTCGTCGATAGAGACCGCTACGCCGTGGTGGCGGATCGCCTGGCGCCCGCTGCGATCATGGATGCCGAGCGCGTGCCGGATTGGCTGGTCTGATGCATTCGCTCCCTCTCTTCCACCGGATCGCGGGACAGCGCGTGGTGGTGGTTGGAAAGGGAGAAATGGCCGAGGCTAAGGCGCGATTGGTCGCACGCGCGGGTGGCATCCCCTGCGCGGAGACCGAGGCGCATCACGCAAAGCTGGCGTTCGTCGCGCTGGAGGATTCGCGCGCCGCGGAAGTGGTCGCATTGCGGCTCAAACGGGCGGGTCTGTTGGTCAATGTCGCCGATCGGCTCGAACTGTGCGATTTCACCCTGCCCTCGATCCTCGACCGCGACCCGGTGCTAGTGGCGGTGAGCACTGGCGGAGCTTCGGCGGGCCTTGCCAAGCACCTGCGGTTGCGGCTCGAACGACTGCTGCCCGAAGGGCTAGGCGCGCTGGCCCGTGCACTCGATCATGCGCGAGATGTAATTCGGGCACGCTATCCCAAAGCCGACGAGCGCCGCCGCGCGCTCGACGAAGCCTTGGGCGAAGGCGGCCTGCTCGACCCGTTCGATGCGAACAGCCCGGCGCGGGTTGATGGCTGGCTGGCTGGTGACGCCGTTGCATCGACCGGCGGCGTGGCGGAATTCACGCTGACAGGAAGCGATCCCGAAGACCTGACGTTGCGACAGGCGCGATTGCTGGGCATGGCCGACACCGTGCTTCACGATCCGCACGTACCCGAAGCGATCCTGGTGCGTGCCCGGGCCGACGCCTCGCGCCATGCCCTACCCTGCGATCCGCCTGAGGAGGGGCTGACCGTCATCCTCCGCATTTGAATATCAGCCTGCAACCAAGGGAGCCTGCCACCATGGACTACACCGTCACCCCCATTGGATATGTGCGTGGAGGTCGGACGGAAGCAGTGGATGATGATTGGGGCGAGGAGCGCGCCGTGATTGAGCTCGACACGAGCCGCTTCGGTCCGGAAGCGCTCGCCGGGCTGGCCGATTTCAGCCATGCCGAGGTGATCTTCCTGTTCGACAGGGTGGCGCCTGAGAAGATCGAAACCGGTGCGCGGCATCCGCGCAATCGCAAGGACTGGCCGCTGGTCGGCATCTTTGCCCAGCGCGGCAAGAACCGGCCGAACCGGATCGGCCTGACTACCTGTGGCATCGTCAGCATCGACGGCACGCGACTTGAAGTGGCGGGCCTCGACGCGATCGACGGCACCCCAGTGCTCGATATCAAGCCGCTGATGCGCGAATTCCAGCCACGCGGCAAACAGCGCCAGCCTGCCTGGGCAAACGAGTTGATGGAGGGCTATTGGTAGCCGCCATGCGCGTCATTCTCTCCGGCTGCTCAGGCGGAGGCAAGACCAGCCTGATTGAAGAACTTGCGCGGCGCGGATACGCGACCGTGCCGGAGCCGGGCTTGCGGATCGTGAAGGAGGAGCGGGCGAACGGTGGTAACGCCCTGCCCTGGATTAACCCGGCGGCCTTTGCCCATCGCGCGGTCGAGATGGCTCGTTACGATCTGGTGATCGCCCGTAGCATTGACGGCCCGGTGTTCTTCGATCGCGGTTTGATCGACGCTGCGGCCGCGCTGGAATATGCGACCGGTACTGCCTTGCCCGAAGCCTATGATGGTTGCGAGGCGTTGCACACTACAGCGTTCCTTGTGCCGCCGTGGCGCGAGAACCTGCACTCATCTGCCGACCGCAGCGGCGACTTCACCGAGGCGGTCGCAGAATACGAGCGCTTGCTTGATACCTATTCGAGGCTGGGGTTTTCGATCGAAGTCCTACCGCGGATCGGCGTGGCGCAAAGAGCCGACCTTGTCATCGCTACCTTAATGTCTGGCTGAGTCGAGGCCGCTGGCTCAGTCGCAGGGAACGGGTCGAAGCTGGCTCCGCGCGAAAGACGTCTCGCGGCCGTCGGGGCCGCGCGCAGTCACTGTCCAGGTCAACGAGTCGTCTCCCACCAGCCATTCGTTCATAAAGGTCCGTTCGGAATAGCGATAGGTGACCACGAAGCCGCCATCGACGACCAGGCCAGCCCCGGTGGCCGAATAGGCACCGCCGAAGCTGTCGGACCAGAATGCCGTAATACCCCTGCCATCGTCGGTGCCACTGCCACCAAAGAGCAGATGGGTCTGGTAGCGATCATTCGGATCCGAGTTTGCGATGCTCAACGAATCGATGGCCACAAAGCCGCCATCGGCAACGGGGTACACCCGCAGTGATATCCAGATTGGCTTGCCACCGACGTCGCCTTCGCCTTGCCAGCAGCCAACCAACCCAGTGACCATATGGGGAACCGGCGGCACGCCCGGTTCAAGCGCGGCAAGCGGACCCGCCGTCAAGCCCAGCGCAAAAGCCCCAAATGCAACAACGCCACGCACACTGAATTCCCCGACAGCCTTAAACTATTTCGAGACTAGCATGCTCCACGCCAATTTCCGCGAAATAGAGCGCCATCGCATCAGCCGTAGTGTCGGCCAGCGCGATATAAGCGCGGCGGCGATCATGCGGGTCGGCGACCCGGACAAGTAATCCTCCCTCGACCATCTGGCCAATCCAGCGCAGCGCCGTGGTCGCAGGAACGCCGGAGGCAATACACAGCGAGGTCACGCTCACTCGCTGCCTTTCCGCCCGCGCCGCCGCAAGATCGAGCAAGATGTCCCAAGCCGGATCTGCAAACAGGTCCGGATCGAAGAAGCGCGCACGTGCATGGCGGTGCTTGATCGCCCGGCGAATGATCGAAGCATGCGGCAAGCGTGGACGTTCGGAACCGCCTTCGCCAGGCCCATCGCTGCGCCAGGCAGGCGCCGGCGATTCCAGGCGAAAGGCCCCGCCACCGGCACGCTGGCCGGAAGGCAGCTTCTCCAGCCGCTCGGCAATCCGGCCCACCTGTTCGGTCAGGCGCAGCAGCATCAGCCGGTCTTCTTCGCCCAGTTCGCGCAGGCGCAGATTGGGCACATGCGCAAGCACCCGCCCGATTGCGATCACCCGTTCCGACCGGCTCGGATCGACGAGAATCTGCGGGGCAGAAAAGGAGAAGCACCCGAACACCGCGTCGAGTGCGGCCATGGTTGTCGACACTACAAGCGCCGATCCTGCTTTGCCTGCCCGCATGTCTAACCGCGACAGCAAAGCCAGCGCCTCGGCACTGTCCTCCGCACAATCGATCAGGACGAGATCGCCCAGCGCCGTGAGCTCACCCTGGGCATATTCCGCCAGTGAACAGGAATGGAGTATCCGGAAGCCCGCAGCTTCGGCATCGTCGCGCAGTTCCCCGCGAACATGCGCGCGGTCCGCAAGCACCGTAACCCCCAATTGGCAACCGGCACCATCCTGCGCGGGCTCATACTGGAAATTGGCCTGCATCGACTCATCCTCCTCATCGGATTCGATGGAACATGATAAGAACATAAATAGATCAGGGCAAGAAGTGGTGCAAAGATTTGGCTCCGGATTGAACCTTTCGCGCCACTGCTGCGACTATCCCTGCATGAGCGGTTCGAACGCCCCCGCAATCCAGGCTGAGCGGCTCTATGACGAGCTGCTGGTGACCTTGGTCCAGGCGGGCGATCGGGCTGCCGCGAACCGACTGGCCGCGCGCTGGCAACCGCGTCTTGCCCGTACCGCGATGCGATTGCTGGGAAGTCGCGATGCGGCGCTGAGTGCGGTCCAGGATAGTTGGGTGGCGATCCTGCGTGGGATCGGCAGCTTGCGCGATCCGGCCCGCTTTGCGCCGTGGGTCTTCGGAATCCTTCACCGGCGTTGTGTCGATCACATTCGTCGAATGCAGGTGAAACGCGGGCAAGCAGGCGAACTTGAGAGCGAACCCGCTGCGGCAATTGGCGACGCGGATGACGCCCTGGCAGTGCGCCAGGCGATCGCAGGCTTGCCGCCCGACCAACAGCTCGCCGCCCAACTGTTCTTTATCGAGGGCCTGACCCTCGCCGAGATTGCCGAGGTGCAACAGGTGCCGCTGGGCACCGCCAAGTCGCGCCTCTTCCATGCCCGCCGCCAGTTGAAGGCGGCCCTATCCGGAGACGTCCCATGATGACCATTGATGACCGTATCCGCGGCGCCCTCGACGAGGACGACCGCGCCTTCCTCGCTTCGCTCGACGACTCGCGCGGCCTGTTCACCCAGCTCGGCGACAGCCTGGGCGGGCCACTGGGTGGCTGGGCCAAGCTGGTCTTCGCCCTGACCTTTGTGATGGCCGGCGCGATGTTCTATTGCGTGTGGCATATGTTCACCGCCAGCGAGCTTCGCGAAACGGTGTTGTGGGCCACGGGCACGGTGGTGCTGGTGATGTCCACCGGCTTCCTCAAGGACTGGCTCTTCAGCCGCATGAACATGTTCACGATCCTGCGCGAAGTGAAGCGCCTGCAGGTACAAGTAGCAATTCTCGAGAACGAGCGGGCCTAAGGCCGTATCTCGATTGGCGTACCGTCGGGCACCAGGCTCCACAATTCGGCGATCTCGGCATTGCTCAGCGCGATGCAGCCATCAGTCCAATCGCCAGGAATGCGCATCCCTTCGGGCACACCATTGGGTTGACCGTGGATGAAGATGAGGCCGCCCGGGCTGCGCCCCTGGCTTCGCGCAAAATCGCTATCCGCCGCATTCGGGTAGTCGATGTGGAGCGAAAGGTAGTATCTCGAGTTCGGATTGCCGTAGTCGATGGTATAGCGCCCCTCGGGCGTGCGCTCGTCGCCCTCGAAGCGCTTGTGACCTATTGGTGCATCGCCCAATTGCAGGTCGCGATAGGTGCGGATCACGTTGGCACCCTGGTAGACCCAAAGCGTGCGTTCCGATTTGTCGACCAGCAGGAAATCCGCCTGTTCACCGACGTCCACCTCCTGGGCTCGCGCACTTGGTACGGGCGAGCATGCCAGCAGCAGGAACATGAGCAAGGGCGCGAAGACTCGCATCGCGTCATCCTAGCGCGAATCCGGCCTCAATCCATGAAGGGATCGCGCACCAGGATCGTATCCTCGCGCTCGGGACTGGTGCTTACCAGCGCCACCGGGGTTTCGATCAGTTCCTGCACGCGCTGGATATACTTGATCGCCTGCGCCGGGAGGTCGGCCCACGAACGCGCCCCGGCGGTGGTCTCTTGCCAGCCGTCCATCTCTTCGTAGATAGGTTCGACATTGGCCTGGTCGGCCGCATGGCTGGGGAAATAGTCGAGGATCTTGCCGCCCAGGCGATAGCCGGTGCAGATCTTCACCGTCTCGAAGCCGTCGAGTACGTCGAGCTTGGTGAGCGCGATGCCGGTTACGCCGCTGATTGCACAGCTCTGGCGTACCAGCACCGCGTCGAACCAGCCGCAACGACGCTTGCGGCCAGTCACGGTACCAAATTCATGCCCGCGCTCACCCAGCTTCTGGCCAGTCTCGTCATCGAGCTCGGTTGGGAAAGGACCGCTGCCGACGCGGGTGGTATAGGCC
>NZ_JAYPTL010000006.1:0-7396 GCF_038133525.1 Erythrobacter sp.
ACCATCTATGCCGAGGGGCAGCGTCGCTATGTCGAGAGCCTGTCGGCCTATGCGCGCCAGTTCCTCGAGATGATGCAGAAGCCCGATGTCGAGCATATCGACGGGCTCAGCCCCGCGATCTCGATCGAGCAGAAGACCACCAGCCGCAACCCGCGTTCGACCGTGGCGACGGTGACCGAGATCTACGATTACATGCGCCTGCTTTGGGCGCGGGTGGGCGTGCCCTATTCGCCCACCACCGGCCTGCCGATCGAAGCGCAGACCGTTTCCAACATGGTCGACCGGGTGATGGCGCTGCCTGAAGGCACGCGGCTCTACCTGCTCGCGCCGGTGGTGCGCGGGCGCAAGGGCGAATACCGCAAGGAACTGGCCGAATGGCAGAAAGCCGGCTTCACCCGCGTGCGGATCGACGGGGAGTTCTACGCGATCGAGGAAGCCCCCGCGCTCGACAAGAAGTTCAAGCACGACATCGAGGTGGTGGTCGATCGTATCGCGGTGAAGGAAGGGATCGAGACCCGCCTTGCCGACAGTTTCGAACAGGCGCTCAAGCTGGCCGAGGGGCTGGCCTATGTCGACCTGGCCGATGGCGTGGTGCCGGGGCGCGAGGGCGAGGGCGAGGCCGGCGGGGCGATGAAGGGCGCGGGCATTCCAGCCAACCGCATCGTCTTTTCCGAACGCTTTTCCTGCCCGGTCAGCGGCTTCACCATCGAAGAGATCGAGCCACGGCTGTTCTCGTTCAACGCGCCGCAGGGCGCCTGCGCCACCTGCGACGGGATCGGCGAGAAGCTGCTATTCGATCCGCAACTGGTCGTCCCCAACGAAGCGCTCAGCCTCAAGAAGGGCGCGGTGGTGCCCTGGGCCAAGTCCAACCCGCCATCACCCTATTACATGCAGGTCCTCGCCAGCCTGGCGAAGGAATATGAGTTCAGCCTGGAAACCCCGTGGGAGGATTTCGACCGCGAGATCCGCGACCTCATCCTGTTCGGCACCAAGGGCCGCGCCATCCCGCTCACCTTCAAGGACGGGCGCAAGGAATACACGGTCAACAAGCCCTTCGAAGGCGTCATCGGCAACCTCAACCGCCGCATGCTCCAGACCGAGAGCGCGTGGATGCGCGAGGAGCTGGCCAAGTTCCAGACCGCGCAGCCGTGCGAGGCCTGCAACGGCAAGCGTCTCAATGAAAAGGCGCTGGCGGTGAAGGTCGGCCAGGGCAAGGGGGCGACCGATATCGCCACGCCGACGAAGATGAGCGTGGCCGACGCCAAGGCGTGGTTCCTCGCGCTGCCCGACCAGCTCACCGATACACAGCAGCAGATCGCCCGCGCGATCCTGAAGGAGATCAACGAGCGGCTTGGCTTCCTCGACAATGTCGGGCTCGACTACCTCAACCTCGATCGCACCAGCGGCACGCTGAGTGGCGGGGAGAGCCAGCGCATCCGCCTCGCCAGCCAGATCGGCAGCGGCCTCAGCGGCGTGCTCTACGTGCTCGACGAGCCGAGCATCGGCCTGCACCAGCGCGATAACGACCGGCTGCTCGAAACGCTCAAGCGGTTGCGCGATCTCGGCAATACGGTGATCGTGGTCGAGCATGACGAAGACGCGATCCGCGCGGCCGACCATGTGGTCGACCTTGGCCCGGGCGCGGGCGTGCACGGGGGCGAGGTGGTGGCCGAAGGCACGCTCAAGCAGGTGCTCAAGTCCAAGACTTCGCTCACCGCTGCCTATCTCAACGGCACGCGCGAGATCGAGGTGCCGGCGAAGCGGCGCAAGGGCAACGGGCACAAGCTCACCGTCCACGGTGCGCGCGCCAACAACCTCCGCGACGTCACGGCCAGCATCCCGCTGGGCACCTTCACCTGCATCACCGGCGTATCGGGCAGCGGCAAGTCGTCCTTCACCATCGACACGCTCTACGCCTCCGCCGCGCGCCACCTCAACGGCGCACGCGTGGTCGCGGGCGCGCACGACAAGGTCAGCGGCCTCGAATATTGCGACAAGGTGATCGAGATCGACCAGTCGCCGATCGGCCGCACCCCGCGCAGCAACCCGGCCACCTATACCGGCGCCTTCACCCAGATCCGTGACTGGTTCGCGGGCCTGCCCGAAAGCCAGGCGCGCGGCTACAAGCCCGGGCGTTTCAGCTTCAACGTCAAGGGCGGCCGGTGCGAGGCGTGCCAGGGCGACGGGCTGATCAAGATCGAAATGCACTTCCTGCCCGACGTCTACGTCACTTGCGAGGAATGCCACGGCAAGCGCTACAACCGCGAAACGCTCGAGGTGAAGTTCAAGGGCCTCAGCATCGCCGACGTGCTCGACATGACGATCGAGGATGCGGAGGAGTTCTTCAAGGCCGTCCCCCCGATCCGCGACAAGATGCACATGCTCAACGAAGTCGGGCTGGGCTACGTCAAGGTCGGCCAACAGGCGACCACGCTGTCAGGCGGCGAGGCGCAGCGGGTAAAGCTGGCCAAGGAACTCAGCAAGCGCAGCACCGGGCAGACGCTCTACATCCTCGACGAGCCGACCACGGGCCTGCATTTCGAGGATGTCCGCAAGCTGCTCGAAGTGCTCCAGCGGCTGGTTGACCAGGGCAATTCGGTGGTGGTGATCGAACACAACCTCGACGTCATCAAGACCGCCGACTGGATCCTCGACCTCGGGCCGGAAGGCGGCGTGCGCGGCGGCGAGGTGGTGGCCGAAGGCACGCCCGAGGATGTCGCGAAGGAGCCGCGCAGCTTCACCGGGCAATACCTCGCGCCCATGCTGGCCAAGGGCGACCAGCGGGTGACCGAAGCGGCGGAGTAATCCCCGCTTCGCCACACCGCGCGAAGCGTGGCGTGGCCCCGACAATAGGGCGGAATTTCAAGACTTAGCGCGCGCCTGCGGGTGGCCGCTGGTCGTGCGCAGGCGTGCGTTTGGCGAAAAGCGCTCGTCTCATGCGGGGCGGTGCCCGCAGGGCCCGGTCGTCGCCAATAGCAAAACAAGGAATACCGAATGTTCACACGGACCAGCATCGTCGCTGCCAGCCTCGCACTGCTCGCAAGCGGGCCGCTCCACGCAGGGCAAGGCCCCGAAGGCACCACCCAAGCCGCATCGCAAACCTCGGCCATCGCCCACGCCGTCGCCAATCCGGCGCGCACCGATGCGGATCGCGCGCGTGACGATGCCCGGCACCCGGCCGAAGTGCTCGCCTTCCTCGGCGTCTCGCCCGGGATGACCGTGGTCGAGAACCAGCCCGGCGCCGGTTGGTACACGCGGATACTCGGCCCGCTGCTGCGCGACGAGGGTACCTTCCTCGCCGCCCAGGCCGATCCGGAACTGTTCCTCGACACCGTGCCCGAAGCCAGTCGCCAGCGCTTTCGCGATACCGTCGCCACTTGGCTGCGCGATTTCGCCAGCACCAATGCGCAGCTCACCGGGCCGCGGACAGGCGCCTTCCTCTATGGCGTGGCGCCCGACCACCCGGCCTATTTGCCCAGCGCCAGCGTCGACATGGTGCTCGACATTCGCAGCATCCACAATCTGATCGGTGCGGGGCCGGAACGGACCGACCTGATCCTGTCGGAATTTCACCGCGTGCTGAAGCCGGGCGGCGTGCTGGGCGTGATCGACCACAGCGAGGATGAAGCAAGCCCGCGCACGCCGGAGGAATCGGGGAACCTCGGCTATGTGAAGGAAAGCGTGATGATCGCTCTCATGCAAAAGGCCGGGTTCAAGCTGGTCTCGCGCAGCGATATCCTGGCCAATCCCAAGGACCACCGCGACCATGAAGGCGGCGTCTGGGCGCTGCCGCCCACCTACACCAATGGCGACAAGGATCGCGCCAAATACGCGGCAATCGGTGAATCCAACCGCATGCTGCTCAAATTCGTCAAGCAATAGCGCCACGATGCACGGCCCCGGCACCCCACCGGGGCCGTGCAGCCTTGCTGGCCAGCACCTTGCGTTGATGCCCTCCCGGGCGGATAGCAGGGTGACCGCAGCCCCGGAGTGACCCTCCCTGCGTCATCCCGGACTTGATCCGGGATCCAGCTTCTTCCACGCTAAGGTGCCAAGCCATCACGCTGGCAGAGGAGTATCCGATCCCGTGAACGATCCCGACAATGAGAGGGTGATCGACCGGATCGACCGCAAGCTCGGCAGGGCGTGGAGCCGCATCGGCGGCACGCTCTTCGCCCTGATCGGCCTCGCCATGCTGGCGAGCGCGCTGGGCAGCGGCGATATCGCCGGTCACTGGCCCCTGCTGATCGGCGCGGCGGTGATGTTCGCGCTGGCGCGACTGGCGTTCAGGTCACGGCTGGCGCTGAGCGAATTGCTCGATGATGGGCCGCCGGGACTGAGGGGGCGGTAACTGGCTGCTAAGCCTACCGGCTAGTACCTCAAATCGATGTTGGAGTGCGTTGATGAGGCGGCCGAGTGATCGCTGATCAATGGGCTGACGCTCGCCAATCGTACGCAAAAAGGGCCGAAGCAACGCTTCGGCCCTTTTTGCTTCGGGGGTGACCCACGCTTGTTGGTTACAAACGGTCTAAGTTAGCTCTCAAATTCACTAAAATTGTGAATATCGAGTGGGAAGGAAAGTGGCTGATCGATAGGCCGGATAAGCAGGTTGGATCGCATGATTGTCGCCAACGAAGTTGGTGATGCGGTCGTTTGCGCAAAGTGATTTGCCGAAGCGGTGCGTTCCTGCATCTGAATGCCACACCCAGTACCGGTAAAGGTACCCTCCCCATATGGGCGATTGGTCATCAGTTCTTCTCCTTCAGCTGCCAACCTTCAAATTGGCGAGCATCTTCTATGCCGGTTTGCTGAGCCGGGACCGGCCCTTGCAATTGTACTCGTTTCAGGCGCCCGCGAGACACAAATTCGTGACTACCAAAGTTTACGCTCTCAATAAGCGCACGTGGTATCTCATAGGCCACTTCATTGCTGGTTCCTAGTTCAGTATCAGGGTTGAACTGGTCACGCAACTTGAGATAGTCTCGATATTCCTTCTCTAACTCCCTCAAAACAGAATAAAATTCTTCTGAAGGCTTGTCGATATCAAGACCCAACTCCTTAGCTTCACGCCTATTGATGGAGTGATCATGAGAGCCTGATTCGCTGCAAAGGAATGACACAATTTTCTTAACGTCTTTGGCTGGTGTGCTCTGATACTTAAGCAACTTGGTGGCGAGGTCGTGGATCTGCTGCCGCGATCGGAAAATTTGGCCAAGTACAAGCGGGTGAATCTGTGACGACAGGTTCGACCAGATGTTGGCTAAGGGCTGTGGGTCTGTAATCTCCAGTTTCTCACGCACTACGTCGATATAGCCTTGTATGGCTTCTACGCTGACCGGTACGCGCTGGTTCGGCATCCCGTTGATCATCGGATTCAAGGGGCCATTGAGGCTCGGGTCGATTGGTCCCAATGTAGCTTGCTTGGTCATGACGATCTTGTCGGCACCCAAACACATGAGCGTACCCGCACTCATGGCCTTGGCTGGAATAATAATCTCCAGTTCCTCGCAGAAGGTGCGCAACAAGTTTACCAGGCGCCATGCCGCAGCTGTATTGCCACCGTTCGTGTGGAGGATGAGGCTAATTTTCTCTGCCGGCCAAAGCGCGTCGAGGTGATCGACAAAGAAGTCAATAATCTCAGGTGAGATCTGAGTTTCCATACCGGGACGGTCACCCGTCACAAAAAGCATGGCCTTCGACCCTCTTGCTGCTTCGACCTTCTGCAGAATTGCTTTCCGTTCAGTATAGCTCATAGGCACATGCTCAAATATCCAAAGTCGACTGCATGTAGGAAATACAAAACACAGATGTCCAATATTTTTGGAGTATGGGAGACAAATACCCACGGAAATCACTCGGATTCTCCAATAAGCGACTTAGGTTTCCTACTCTTGGACACGTCCTGTACGTAACTCGGTTCCATCTCTCTCAGGAGCGAACCATGAATGCCTTCACCCCGCGCCCCGACTTCGCGCCCGCCGAACCTCACTCCATCTTCACGCCGCGCGCGCAGGGGGAGTTCCTCAAATCGCTCCAGTTCAACGGCAATGTCCGGCTCGCCTGCCGCGCGGCGGGGGTTTCGGCGCAGACCGCCTATCGCGCGCGACGGCGCTCGCCGGGCTTTGCGCGGGCGTGGGATGTGGCGCTGCTGGCGGCGCGCGACCATGCCGAACAGGTGCTCGCCGATCGCGCGCTCAACGGGGTGGAGGAGGCGGTGTTCTATCACGGCGAGGAGGTTGCGCGCCGCCGCCGCTATGACAGCCGCCTGCTGCTCGCGCACCTGGCGCGGCTCGACAAGCTGGCCGAGCGGCCCGAGCTCCACGCCGCGCTGGGCGTGCTCGACGAGCAGATCGAGGGGCTGTTTGAAGGTACTCCGATCTCGGACAATGTGCCCCCGGCAAATCCTTGGCAGAACCCTGTTCCACCTGTTCCATCCTGTAGGTTTTGCGGGGGGCAATGCGAAACGCCCGGTGCCAGGCTGGAGCCGGAGGATTGCCGGTGGCTGCTCGATCGGTACGACCGCATGGAGGCGGCGCGGCCGAAGGGGGCCAAGGAAACATACGAGCTGACCCCCGAAGGCGATCCCTATGGCGAGATCGATAAGCTCCAGCTCGAGGCTTTCGAAGCCGACGGCCACGAATGGTGGCTGGTCACCACCGAGGAGGAGATGGTGGCGTCGATCCTCCACAACTACGAGGAAGAGGGCGGTGGCGACGACGAATATGACGATGAGGAGCTTGCGGGGGAGGGCGCGCTTGCGGGCGATGGTCTGGCGGGCGACGATCCGGAGGGCGATGGCCGATAATTCCAATACAGGCCCCCCGGGCGGGCGCATGACGGGCGCTGCGGGACCGCGGGTGGCGGCCTGCGTCTGATGCCGCCTTGCCCGTCTCCTGCCGAGGGAGGGGCGCATGGTCAGCTCGACAATTCCGGGATTTGCACGGCTTGCGGCGGGGGGAGCTGCGCTGGCGCTGGCGTCTATGGGAACGCCCGCTCTGGCGCAGTTCGCAGAGTCGCATGATACGCCCGAGCCGGCGATGGAAAGCGAACGCGGCGTGGTCCCCGACTGGGCGGGCAGCGAAGCGGTCAGCGAATATGCGGTGGAGGCCGCCGGTGGCGATGCGGGGGAGGAAGTCTCCGCCTCGCAGCCGACCGGCGACCTGACCCGCTGGCAGAGCGATTTCGGCGCCTATGAAGCGCGTCGTGCCTCGTGGGAGAATAGCCTGCGCACCCCCACGGTGGCCTATTCCTGGCGGCCCGCGCCCTATCGCGCGGTGGCGGTGCACGGGGCGGGATCGGCCGGCTTCCTCTACCTGCGGCAGGACAATTTCCTCGGCCTCGACGGCGCGACCTTTGCCGAGAAGGTCGAGGCGATGAACGCCGCGGGCGCCTTCGG
>NZ_JAYPTL010000006.1:7417-83261 GCF_038133525.1 Erythrobacter sp.
CCAAGCCGGGCTACAGCTATTACTTCTTCCCGCTGTGCGGCGGCACCCCGCAATGGGAAGCCCGCACCTTCCAGTACATTCCCGATGAGGGTGCGGTGGAGGTGGCGCTGTCATGCCCACAATAATGGAACGCATCAAATCGGCCGAAGGGCTGATCAAGGCGATCGCCGGACTGGCAGCGTTGCTCCCGTCCTTCCTGTTGCTCAAGGGGGTGGTCCAGATCCCGCCCGACGTCGACGATCTGATCACCGTCATCAGCGGCGCGGTGGGGCTGGTGGTAATCGTGGTGGTGCTGCTCGCCACGCGCTGGGTCGATGCCACGCGCAATATGTGGATCGGGGTTGGCGCGCTGCTGGCGGTGATCGTCGGCGCGGGCCTGGCGGTGGCCTATTTCGACTATGCCGGCGACCATATCGTGGTGATCCCCGCGGAGGACGAAGAAGATAGCGAGCGGATCGTGATCCCCCATGCCCCGTCGGAGGAGCTGCAGGCGCTCGTGCGGCCCTATGGCGGCGATTATGTCGAAGCGATGCAGTTGCACGTGCGGCGCGACCGCATTCGCCAGCTGGTCGAGAGCGAGAATACCGGTGCGACGGTCAGAATTATCCTGCTGCTGGTGCTGGCGCAGATACTGGCGACTGGCGGCCTGGTGCTCGGCCTGTGGAAGCTCGCCGGCACCATGCGCAAGGATGAGGTTGCGGCGGCGCCCAATGTGCCCGGTCCGTCGCCATCGCCTCCCGCAGATCCTGCGGCGCCGCCGGGCGACTGAGGGGGGCGAGGGTGCGGCTGGCGCTCAGCCCTCGACCAGCGCCAGCTCCACGTGGCCGCTGCCCGGGCCGATCAGGCCGAGTTCGGTAGCAGCGGCGCGGCTCACGTCGATCACGCGGTTGCCGTGGAAAGGGCCGCGGTCGTTGATGCGGACCACCACGCTGCGACCGTTGTCGGGATTGGTCACCTGGACCAGCGTGCCGAAGGGCAGGGTGCGATGCGCGGCAGTCATCGCATGCATGTCGAATACCTCGCCGCTGGCGGTGCGGCGGCCATTGAAGCGACGCCCGTAGAACGACGCGACGCCGCCCTCGATTGGCACGACCGCGGGTGCCGTGGCGGGCTCGATAGCGGTGAGGTCGACCATCTGCGCGCCCGGCTGCGGGGCTGGCGGAAGGACCTCGTAATTCTCGAATGTGGCATCGAAACTGGTGTCGACATCGATCTTCGCGACCCGCTCTTCCGAATGACCCGCGGTGCCGGTAAGCGCCACGGCGGCAAGGAAAAGCAGGCTTCTAAACGCGCGTTTGGCCATAGTCTGGACCTCCCGTTCGGTGCCGCCCGCTATACCGACGGGTGCCGCGCGAGTCCTGAACACGGCAGGTTCCTGCCCCATTCTTGCCACGATTCATCGCGGAGTGGCAGGATAAGGACCTGTCCTAGTGCGCAAACCGGGCGCTAGAAGCTGCTCGTGCGCGAGGGTTCGACGCAACCCTGCTCTTTGAAATGTCCAGTTTTGTGAGGATTTGCACCGTCGCGAACTCGCATCGCAGCCGGACAAAGCAAATGGGGCCGGCATTGCTGCCGACCCCACTCTCACCGATGCGTGGTCTCATCTCCGAAGAGAAGGGAACTTGGCATCCGATGTCTCCCCATCAGGCCACTCGAAAGCGGTCTTCCGGTTATGTCACCGGCGCTCGCACCGGCATCCGGCTCCACCCTCCAATCTACCCGGTCGAGTGCGCCAGGTCCGAAAACCCTCGCTTCTTCCCCAGGCCGACCTTCAACGGGCGGCTCCGCAACCTGACCTACCGTTTTGGCCGGTTGCCTCAAGCGGCTGCATCTCCCTCCGGTCCGCAGACCATTGTTCAATGCCTCCTCGACATCCGACCGGGTTGGCCCGGTTCACGATGGAACGACTTCGCGGCTCCGTCATCGACCCGCCTTGCGTCTGACCGAAGTCTTTCGCCCGAGGGTCTCTTGATCCGCGCGGACAGGTTCCGTCGCGTCTTTCCGGTTTGAAAAT
Source organism: Erythrobacter sp. (assembly GCF_038133525.1). GTDB lineage: Bacteria > Pseudomonadota > Alphaproteobacteria > Sphingomonadales > Sphingomonadaceae > Qipengyuania. The sequence continues at coordinate 9,432 of NZ_JAYPTL010000006.1, forward strand.
TCCCTGTTCTTTCAGGCTTTTGGGCCTTCCAGTTCAGCTCGTTTCCGCGCCGTTCCGATGAGTTGAAGCTGCGCCTTGCCGACCGATTCTTCAAGCGCGCAAGACACGAGTTTTCCACTTTCCCCGCCTTTCCCTGTGGAGGGGAGTGGATAACTCAACCGTTCATCGCAAAAATCTGACTTCAATCATCTCGCGAACGCAATATTGCACTGCGAAATGATGGTGCGGCGCAACTAACGGTCGCGCTTGGCCAGGAGTCGCAGGCGCAGGGCGTTGAGCTTGATGAAGCCTTCGGCGTCCTTCTGGTCATAGGCGCCCGCATCATCCTCGAAGGTCACATGCGCTTCCGAATAGAGCGAGTTGGGCGACTTGCGGCCAACCACACTGGCCAGTCCCTTGTAGAGCTTGAGCCGCACGGTGCCGCCGACTTTCTGCTGGCTCAGGTCGATCGCTGCCTGCAGCATTTCGCGCTCTGGGCTGAACCACAGGCCGTTGTAGATCAGCTCGGCATAGCGCGGCATCAATTCGTCCTTGAGGTGGGCTGCGCCGCGGTCGAGCGTGATCTGTTCGATCCCGCGATGGGCGCGGGCGTAAATCTCGCCACCTGGCGTTTCATACATGCCGCGGCTTTTCATGCCGACGAAGCGGTTCTCGACAAGGTCGAGACGGCCGATGCCGTGCTTGCGACCGAGTTCGTTGAGCGCAGCGAGCAGTGTGGCGGGGCTCATTGCCTGGCCATTGAGCGCAACGCCGTCACCCTGTTCGAAATCTATGGTGATGTACTCGGGCGAATCCGGCGCATTCTCCGGGTGTTCGGTGCGCGAATAGACGTAGTCGGGGGTTTCTTCCCACGGATCCTCAAGCACCTTGCCCTCAGAGGAGGTGTGGAGGAGGTTGGCGTCGGTCGAGAAGGGGCTTTCGCCGCGCTTGTCCTTCGGCACCGCAATCTGGTGCGCTTCGGCCCAAGCGATCAGCGCGGTGCGGCTGGTAAGGTCCCATTCGCGCCACGGTGCTATGACCTTGATGTCGGGATCGAGCGCATAAGCGGACAGTTCGAAACGAACCTGATCGTTGCCCTTGCCGGTTGCGCCGTGGGCGATGGCATCGGCGCCGGTCTCATGCGCGATCTCGACCAGGCGCTTGGAGATCAGCGGGCGCGCGATGCTGGTGCCGAGCAGGTAATCGCCTTCATAGCGGGCGTTGGCGCGCATCATCGGGAAGACGAAGTCGCGGACGAACTCCTCGCGTACGTCCTCAATGTAGATGTGCTTGTCCGGAATGCCCATGGCGCGCGCCTTGGCACGCGCGGGTTCGATCTCCTCGCCCTGGCCCAGGTCGGCGGTAAAGGTGACCACCTCGCAGCCGCGCTCAACCTCGAGCCACTTGGCGATGACGCTGGTGTCGAGCCCGCCAGAATAGGCGAGGACAACCCGTTTGATCTCGGGGCGCTTGTTATCGGACATGAGGGTACCTTCGTTCCTAGCGGCGCGCGGCTAGCAGCGGGCGAGGGGCAGCGCAACCAATCCACGCTTGGACCCGCGAAAGCGCAGGGTGTGATACCCGGGTCGAGGCAATGTTGGTTGCAGCATCACCTCGATCCCCCCCAGCAGCCGGGACCTGCACCGTTGCCCAGGCCTAGCCGGCCAGCAGGCGCTGCTCCTCCATCTCGATATAATCGCGCGTGAGCGGCAGGGCGTAGCGGCTCCGCGCGAACTGGATTTGGTAGTTGCACATCCCGCCATACTCGAAAACTGTGGCTGCACCTGCGAGGTAAAACATCCACATGCGGAAGAAGCGCTCGTCATAGAGTGCCACGATTGCCTCACGGTTTTCGACGCAGTTGGCGTACCATTTGCGGATGGTCTTGCCGTAATGCACCCGCAGCGTCTCGACGTCGGTGGCGATCAGGCGAAACTTTTCCGAGGCGCGGACGGTTTCCGAAAGCGCAGGGATATAGCCACCTGGGAAAATGTATTTGCGGGTAAAGGCGTCGGTGGCGCCGGGCGATCCCATTCGGCCGATGGTATGCAGCAGCATGGTGCCGTCATCGGTCAGCAGATTGGCGCAGGCGTGGAAGAAGTCTTCGAACTGCGGCTGACCGACATGCTCGAACATGCCGACCGAGACTATTCGGTTGAACTTGCGCCCCGCGGCGGCGAAATCGCGATAGTCTACCAGCTCGATTGATACCCTGTCGGCAACTCCGGCTTCGATGACCCTCTGGCGTGCGAGTTCGAGCTGTTCTTCGGAGAGCGTGATGCCCACGACGTGCACGTCGAAATGCCGGGCGAGATAGATCGCCATGCCACCCCAGCCACAGCCGATGTCGAGCACCGTATCGCCGCTACGCAGCGCGAGCTTAGCTGCAATGTGCGCGAGCTTGGCGGTCTGCGCTTCGCCCAGGGATATGTCGTCCGAAGGCCAATAGGCGCAGCTGTACTGCCAATGCTCATGGTCGAGCATCAAGGCGTAGAAATCGTTCCCGATGTCGTAGTGATGCGCGACGTTCCGCTTCGAACGAACGGCGTTGTTGACCTTCTCGGCAGCGGCCGAAATTCGGTTGAGCATACGACGCAAGGGGCGAGGTCGGCCGATATCACCCCCCTTGTCCCAGGCATTGTTGGCGCGCAGCAGGGTAACAAGCCCCATGATATCGCCGTCTTCGATGATCAGCCTGCCATCCATGAAGGTTTCGGCGGCACCCAGGCGTGGGTCGAGCAAGATATCGCGCGGAACGCGGTCATCGGCCAGCCGCAGCGCAATCTGCGGAAACCCGGGTTCGGGCTTCCCGAAAGTCTTGCTGCTGCCGTCTGCAAAGGTGACGTCGAGCTGGCCGCGGGTTACGCCGCGCTCGAGAAATTTGTTCAGCAGGGTCTTGCTCATGTCACTCGTGTTCGTGCGAAATCCGTCTGAAGATACACGAGAAGCACCACATTCCGTCAACCGGAATTCGGGCGCACTGGTGCTGGCGAGGTAGAGGATAGGCGGAAGCCGGGTTTGTGATAAGTCTCGGTTTCTAAATCATTATGGGGCTGACAGCTCCTGATTCGCCAATGGGGAGGGGACGCAATGGGATTGTGGAACAAGGCGTGATCGCTTGCCGAGAAGGCGCCGCTGGAACGCAATCGCTATGTCGACTTCCTTCGCGCCTTGTCGATCATGGCGGTGGTCGTCGGTCACTGGCTGGTTGCGGCACCTTACATCGACACCGATGGCGAGATCGTCGGTGGGCATCTTCTCGGTATCGTGCCATGGACCCAGTGGCTGACCTGGTTGTTCCAGGTAATGCCCATCTTCTTTCTGGTTGGTGGTTATTCGAACGGTGTGAGCTGGGCGTCGACCAGGGCGAAACAAGGTCATTACTCAGACTGGTTCGCCAGCCGTATCGAACGGTTGGTCAATCCCGTGTTCCCGGTGCTGCTGGTCTGGGCCGCGTTTGCCTTCGCAGCCACGCAGTTTGGGATGGCGCGCGAGACGGTGAAGATGGCCGTCTCGCTTGCGCTCATCCCGGTGTGGTTCCTCGCGGTCTACCTGCTTGTGACCGCGCTCGCCCCACTGACTTGGAAGGCGTGGGAACGGTTCGGTTTCGGCAGCATCGCCGGGCTGGTCGGGGGAGCGGTGGTAGTCGACTGGCTGACCTTCGATCGCGCGGTACCTTACGTCAATTTCACCAACTTCCTCTTCGTCTGGCTGGCCATCCACCAGCTGGGCTTCTCCTGGCAGCAAGGGCGATTAGGTGGGATCCGGGCTCAGGCCCTGTTCCTTGCCGCGCTGACCGCGCTGCTGGGACTGACAGTCTATGGTCGTTACCCGATTGCGATGATCGGGGTGCCGGGTGCTGAGATCACCAATTCCATGCCTCCCACTTTGGCGCTCCTGGCGCTCGGCACGGTGCAGGCGGGGTTGGTGCTGGCGCTCGAGCCATGGGGTCGCAAGCTGCTCGGCAATCTTCCGCTGTGGACTGCCACAGTGCTGATGAACGGTATGATCATGACCGTCTATTTGTGGCACCTTACCGCCTATGTGCTGGTGATGGTTGCGGCGTGGCTTGCGGGTGGCATCGGCCTTCATGCGCTTCCGGGGAGCGGAGCCTGGTGGGCCTCTCGCCCGATCTGGTTCGTGCTCTATGTCGCGGCTTTGCTGCCACTGATTGCAGTATTCGCGCGCCATGAGCGCGGCATGGGTGCCGGCGCTCGCGAACGACCTATACCGCGTTTGCGCCTCGTCGTCGGAGTTCTGCTGATCTGCCTTGGTCTGGCCATGACCGCTGCGATCAGCATCGCCAGCCCATTGAGCGTAACGGGCGTCCGGATCTGGGTCGTGGCCTTGCCCTTTGTTGGTGCGGCGCTTGTCGAATTCGGCCCAGTGCACCGCTGGTTGGCGAAATAGGGACGAAATCCTTACGTGGGTGCGGTTGCAGCAACAGCTCGCTGCTATCGCCGCTCGCGCAGCACCACAGAGAGCTGGGCTTCGCTTTGGGGAAGCGGCTTTCCCGTTTCCGTATCCACTGCCATGAAGGTCAGGCTGCGCGCACCATCAGGAACGGACAGTGCAAAGGTCCCGGTGGCGCCCACTGGGAACAGGGTAGGGGTGGCAAAGGGCACATCGCTGCCATTGGCATAAATCCACACGGTAACCGACCTTTTGGCAAGATGGCCGGCGACGCCAATGTCGGCCGTGATCTTGCCCGACATATGCTCTCCGAGTTCAATCTGCACCTTGCCGCTCCCCGACGCGTGGATTTCGGCCAACTCGGCATTCTTCTCCGGTGGTGCAGGTGCCGAACAGCCTGCGGCCAGTCCGATGGTCAATGCCACCGCTAGGCCGCAGGCCATCGGCAAGGTCACCGCTCGCTTTCGGTAGGCTTGGCGCCCCCTGCTTCGATGGTGGAGACCAGTTGGGGGACCACAGCACCGATATTGAGTGCCGAACGCTGGGCTGCTGCCAGCGCCTGCTCATCGTCCCTGATAGGAACGAGTTCGAAGGAAACCTGCGCGCCATTGGCCATGTCCGATTGCCTTTCGTTCCTCATCCGGTTCACCGCGCCGGAAAGGTCGACAACATAGTTCAGCGGGCCGTGATTGTGTTCGTTGTCGACGAAGAAGGCAAATGCCCCGGCGTAAGATGGAGAATCGGGCGAAGGCGCTTCGTTTTCCGGCTTGTTGACGTAGACCCGTACGAAGAAGTTTTCCTGATCTGTGTCGAGCCGAACGTCGTCGAGGCGCAACACCAGCCGGTCGTTCTCGGTCGACCTTTCCATCGCCGGTGCCAATGTTTCCAGCGGAAGCGTGAGCCGGGCGCGTTCTGGCGCGCGCCCGGATATCGTCACGTTGCGACCCAGGGGCTGGAACTGTTCGCTCACTTTCAGTTGCTGGGTGGATCCCCGTTCCAGCACCGCCTTGAGCGAGGCTTCATCGAGCCGCCGGATATTTATTCCGCATCCCTTTGGCGGTTCGTAACGATAGGTCAGCAAGGGCGCCAGGCCCATCGCCCCTACCAGGAAGTCCATCGGTTGCTGGTTGCCGTCGACGAACATATCGAGCCTGAAATTGGTATAGACGGGATCGTTCGTATTGGCCTTGCCCGAGCTGTTCCAATCGAACCACACCCGATCGATATTGCAGTGGTGGAGCCAGAAGATGGGATCCAGAGGGGACATATAGGTGCCCATCGTCCCGCCAACGAAACCGTGGATGTAGTTGTGCGGTCCCTGTTCGAGCTGCCCCTGGAAGCCGCCCGCGCCGCGCAATGCGGTCGCCTTGCCGCTGCCAAACAGCTGGAAATCGGTCTGGGCAAGAATGGTATTCATGGCGGAGACGCCCACGATCGACTCGTTCGCCATGCTCGAAGAGTTTGCGCTCCGCGGACTGTAGTTGAGCACGCTTCCCGCCTGCCAGAACGGCGTCGGTACCGCACGCTGGCAGGTCCAGTTCCAATAGGGCATCGAGAAGTCCTTGTTGCCCGTCAGCTTGCGAACAATGTCGTCGAGGGCCACCAGATAGGCTCGATGCCAGGGCAGGAAGAACCAATTGCCGTGCGGGCAGGTGTTGAGGTGAATCTGGGCCTGCCGGGTCCAGTTGCGCGGATCGCTCTGCGGCAATGCCTGCATTTGGGCGATCGCGTCACGATAGGTATCGAGGATCGGGTCGTTAATCGCCAAATTGGCAATGTCCTTGCGGACCGGCCTGTTGGCAATCTTCTTCTTCAGTTCCTCGCAGCCCCCCAGGCTTGCCAAGAAAATGAGCGAAGTGCCCCCCGCCAGTACAGAACGCCGGTCCGATTTAAACATGTCGACTCCCTCCATCGTTGAGAGTGGCGCGACACGTTTCCCTATTTTTCCACTCATTTGAATGAGTTCTAATTCTCTCGCCTGGATGATAGAGAAATCGCTATTCGTGTATTGGAAATTATGGACCTGTATTTGATCGTGATCAGTTTTGTAAGTGAACCTGATTCCAATCGACTCAAATAAGTAGCCACTTTGAAAGATTTTTTCCTACATTCTTGCGATCGGTTAGAAAGGAATGAGCTCTTTCACTTAGTAATTTCACGTAGCAGCAGGCATGCGTTATTTGCCCACATTGGTCGGTCTGGCTTGACCTTGACCACGGGTTTTTCTTCGAAGACCCTGTTCCATGTGCTCCATTAAGACGGGCTGCGTGGGGGCAATTCCTCCAACGGTCCAACAGGCTGCTATTCGGCCGCCTCGCGAATTGCCGGATCGAGGTGCCACACTGGTGGGTCTTCTGCGGCACGCAGGCGGGCTTCCTCGGCCTCCATGTATTCGCGTGTCATCGGAATGGCTTCGCGATCTTTCACATAGAGCAACTGCCAGTTGACCATCCCACCGTGGCGGAAGCTTTGTTCCGCGCCCGCAAGGTAATAGAGCCACATGCGGTAGAACTGCGGATCGTAGAGTTGCTCGATCTCCTCGCGGTGCATGACCGTGCGTTTGTACCATTCCTCCAGCGTGTAGCTGTAATGGAAGCGCATCGCTTCGACGTCCATGACTTGCCAGCCGAACTTTTCGCTCTGCGTGACGAGTTCGGAGAGGGCGGGGATATAACCGCCTGGGAAGATGTACTTGCGTGTCCAGGCATCGGTGTGCCCCGGAGGGCCGGCACGGCCGCAACAATGGCTCAGCATGACTCCCCTGGGTGTTAGCAGACGCGCGGTATGCTCGTAGAACTGCGGGTAATGCGGCGTTCCGACGTGTTCGAGCAGCCCGACCGAGCTAATCCGGTCGAAGCTGCCGGTTACGTCGCGATAGTCCATCAGCTCGAACTTGACCTTGTCGGCCACGCCCGCCTCATCGGCGCGCTCGCGGCAGAATTCGATCTGATCGGGGGCGAGCGCCACACCGAGCACCTCGACGTCGTAGTGGCGCGCGAAATAGAGTGCGAGGCCGCCCCAGCCACAGCCGATGTCGAGGATGCGCTGGCCCGGCTGGATGAACAACTTCGCCGCGAGATGCGCCTTCTTGTCGCGTTGGGCCTGCTCCAGGCTGGTCTGTGCGGGATCGGCGTCGCGATAATAGGCCATGGTGTATTGCCGGTCCTCATCAAGGAACAGCTCGTAGAGGCGACGGGTCAGGTTGTACGTATGCTCTGCATTGCGGCGCGCCTTGCTGCGAAGGTTGATGCTGTCCGCCTTTGCCGCCAGCTTCTGCACTGCCTTGCGCAGCGGACTTTGTGCATTGATCGCGCTGTCGCCGATCCGTTTGGTGTTCGCGGTGACGAACAGGATCAGGTCACGGATATCGTGCGGATCTTCGATCTCGAGCCAGCCCCACATGAAAGCCTCGCCTGCTCCAACTTGCGGATAGCGCGCGATGTGGTTTGCCGCTTTCTTGTTGGTCAGCCGAATGCGCAGCGGCGGCTGGGCGCTGTCGGCCAATCCATATTCATAGGTCTTGCCGTCATAGTCGGTCACGATCATGTGACCGTGCGTGATCGCACGTGCGAGAAACCTGTCGAGCAGCCACATTCGCGGCCTCCTTTCCCAAGTAAGCCGATGAAATCAATGTGACAGCAGCGCGCCGCGAGTCAATCGCGACGACGGGTTGGCAAGTCCTGGGGGTAGGGGTTGAAGCTTAGATCCCGCCGTACCACTGGTAGCCGGCGCGGTCTTCCCAATAGCCGCCCTTGCCATCGCCGATATCATCGAGGCTGGCGACAGCTTCGATCGCAGTAACGTATTTGGCCTGCTTGTAGCCGAGCTGGCGTTCGATACGCATGCGATAGGGCGCCCCGTTCTTGATCGGCAAAGGCTCGCCATTCAACTGGTGTGCGATGATGGTCTGCGGATGGTATGCGTCGATCAGGTCGATGCTCTCATAGTACCGGAACCCTTTGTAGTCGTCTGCACAACGGAAGACGATGTACTTTGCCTCGGGCTTGAGCTTCGCGGCATCGAGCAGCAGCGAGAGTTGCGGTCCGGTCCATTCACCGATCGCGCTCCAGCCTTCGACGCAATCGTGGCGCGTAACCTGCGTGCGCTGCGGAAGTTTGCGGATATTCTCGAGCGAATAGGCCATCGGCGTTTCGACCAATCCGCGCACTTCGAGTTGCCAGTTGGCAAAGCTTTCTGCGACATGCTGCGGGTAATCATCATTCTGCGGATCGGTCGATCCGTTTCCGCGGAATGTGGGCGAAATGGCGCTCCGCGGATACTCCGGTGCCAGAGCCTCGCGGTTGTTGAGCAACCTGTGGGCGCCCTCGTGCCAATCCTGTGCGGCCGACAGCAGTTTCGAGCCGGCCTCACTATCGGCTACCTTGTTGCAGCCCGCGACCCACAGGGCGCCTAGTCCGGCGATGAAACCCCTACGCTTCATGTGTCTTGCCTCCGGTGATCATGCTGCGGATTTGCTCGATCGGTTTCGAGAGCAGGACGAGCACGATGTGGACGATGAAAAAGGCGAACAACAGCCAGGCGAAGATGAAGTGCAGGCTACGTGCCGACTGCCGCCCGCCCAGCAGGTCGACCAGCCATCCAAAGCTTGGCTCCATGCCGGGGCTGATCGAGATGCCGGTAAACACCATCATCGGCAGGAACAGGCCAAGCACAACGCCATAGGCGAGCTTCTGGAGGAAATTGTACTTGCCACCAGCGTGCTCGAAATTGAGCTTGAGGTGCTCGACAATGTCCTTCCAGATCGCCTTTGGCCGCCATTCGTCGCGGGTGGTCGTGATGTCACGCTGGAAGTGACGGTTTGCGAGCATGACAATCCACATGAACAACAGGCCGACCGCGAACGGCCAGGCCATCAGAATATGCCAGTCGCGCGCTACTGCCAGGTTATAGCGACCCGGAATGGTCATCCAATTGGGGAAGCGCGGCACGGCGTACCATGCCATGCTGGGTGAGAAGCCCCAGTCACCCCAGTAAAGGTAGCGGTGCGCGTTGGAGATCGTCAGGCCTGACATGAACAGGGTGACGACGCAGATCACGTTGAGCCAGTGCCACAGGCGCGTGGATAGGGCGTGTTTGGTCATGCGGTGGCTCCCTCACGGGCAAGATAGATGACGTCGCGCGGCTGGCTCAGCAGGTGCTGACCGCTATCGACAAACAGGGTCTGCCCGCTGGCAAGCGTGCCGCTGGCAAGGAACAGGGCGGCCTCGGCCACTTCTTCGGGTGCAGTCTTGCGGACGAGCAGGTTCAGGCGGTGCGAGACTTCGGTCTCCGCTTCGTCCTGGTCGTGACTTGCAAGAATGGCTCCGGGCGCAAGCCCATAGACGCGGTCTTTGGGCTGCTGCGCCCCCATTGCGAGCATGGGTACGGTTGCCGCAAGCGCGTGCTTGCTCATCGTGTAGCTGAAGAAATCAGGGTTTGGATTGGCCACCTTCTGGTCGGTGACCTGGATCACGCGGCGGCCGTCCGGTGCCTTGGCTTTCGCCAGGAATGCCTGCGCCATGCAGGCGGGGGTGCGCGCGTTGACTGCCATAGCCCGACGGTTCGCCTCGGGGTCGAGTGCGGTTACACTGTCGAATTCGAACAAGGAGGCGCAGTTCACCAGCACGCGGAAATCAGGAAGCCGCGCTGCCAGGCTTTCGATCATCTCGGTCGCAGAGGTCTCATTGGCTAAGTCGCACTGGAAAGTCTCGGCGCTTGGCAGCGAAGACGCCATCTTCTCGGCGGCCTTCGCCGAGGTGTGGAAGTGGATGACTACGTGCCATCCGGCCATGCCGAACGCTCGCGAAATGAACCCGCCGAGGCGCTTGGCGCCTCCAGTTACTAGCACGGTCGGGCGGGAGAATTCAGACATGGAGTGGTGCTTTCAGCATGGGAAGCAATTCAGCATATCGTGTTGATGATGGCTAGGGCACAGGCCATGCGAAGGAGTCATGGATATGATGCTTGATCTGGTCGATGTCTTTGGGTCTGCGCCGCTTACTGGCAACCCGTTGGCCGTGGTGCATGGCGGGGAAGAGCTTGAGACGGCGGTCATGCATCGGTTGACCTGCTGGCTGGGATTCTCCGAAACGACTTTCCTCTGTCCGCCGACGGATCCGCGCGCGGACTACCGGTTGCGTATCTTCTATCCAGGCGGTGAATTGCCGTTTGCCGGGCATCCCACGCTGGGCAGTTGCCACGCATGGCTTGCCGCAGGTGGGAAGCCGAAGCGCGATGGTGTGGTGGTGCAGGAATGCGGTGCGGGACTGATCGAAATTCGTGTCAGTAGCGGGAGTTACGCGTTCCGCGCGCCGCCGCTGACTCGGACAGGGCCACTGAGCGAGGAAGAGCGTCTCGCTGCGATCGCCAGAACCGGGGTCGATCCGGAAACTGTCGTCGAAGCGGTGCACGCGAAGAATGGCCCTGCATGGCAGATCTTGCGCCTGCGCAGTGCGGCCGATGTGCTTGCCGCGAAGCCAGAGCCGACGGCGCCGGCGGGGACCGATATCGGCCTCGCCGGTCCGTGCGAGCCGGGTGCCGCCGCCGATTGGGAACTGCGAGCCTTCTTCGCCGACCATCAGGGCCGGTTTCGCGAAGACCCGGTGACTGGCAGTTTCAACGCCGGGGTTGCCCAGCACCTGTTCGATAGTGGGCTGGCGAAGGGCCACTACCGCGCTGCACAAGGCCGCATGACCGGCGCCGACGGCCTAGTCGACTGCACGCGCGAGGAGGACGGCAGCACTTGGATTGGTGGACGCTGCCACACCATTGCGAGCCAGGCAGCGCTGAGCCGGCCGTAGATAGACGGGCGCCCGTAATTGCAGGCGCCCGTCCACTCAATTTCTCAGCAGTTCAGCGGCACTGCAGGCTGCCGCGATCGATCTCGCGGCCGATGATGGCGCCAATCGCGCCGCCGAGGATCGCGCCAAGCGTCTTGTCGCCCCGTCCTGCGAGTTCATGGCCGGCCAGCGCACCGACGCCGGCACCGATCACCAGGCCTGTCGTGCCGTTGTCGCGGCGGCAATAGTAACGACCATCACTGCCCCGCCACATGTAGCTGTCGCGCGTGATCCGACGGGGTTCGAGGTAGTAGCCGCGACTGTCATAGATTGCGCGATCCTTGGCACGCTTGCCGTGCGCGGGCGCCCATGGCGGCGGGTCGGCGGCGGCCGGAGCAGACATGGCAAGACCGGTGAGGGTCATGGTGCCGGCTGCGAATGCAAGGGCGAGCTTCTTCATCAGGGGTTCCTCATTGCGACTGTTGCATCGTCTCAACGCAATTCATCGCCACAGGGTCCAGAACCGTCCATGAACAACTGCCGTTAACCCGAAATTAGCGATGAATTGAGGGGCTGGCCGGTCGAGGCGTTAGACATTCAGTGACTCTCGAACCTTCGATCGCCACAGCTCGCACAACCTCTCAAGTCCCGCAATTTCCTCTAGTTCGTCGCGGCTTGCCTTGTGGGAGGGATCGTAGAGCTTGGCGAAGAGGCGCGCCACGCTCCAGTCGCCATGGCCGGTCTCGACTCTTTCCAGCGTGTCGCCCGCGCTGGCCACGCCTTCTTCGACAACGCGATAGTACCAGCCGCAATTGTGCTGCTGGATGATCCGCTTGACCATGCCCTTGGCGCCGAAGCGGTGTTCGATCTTCCAGCATGGTTGGCGCGGCTGGCTGACTTCGAGCAGTACCGTGCCTAACCGAAAGCGATCACCGATATGGACATCGGCCTCGACCATCCCGGCGGCATGGATGTTTTCGCCGAAGGCAGCGGGGCGGTTCAGCAGGTCATGGCCACCGAGCCATTCGCCCCATGCGGCATAATGGTCTTGCGGGTAGTGGTGCACAGCCATGTCCGGGCCGCCGTGGTGCATGGTGTCGGCGACCATGTCGCCTTCGATCCCGAAGCTGCGGATCGCGAGGGGGCCGTCGACCGGCTGCTTGTCGATTGCGCTCAGTTCGGCACCGTTGAAAGGCTTTGGTTGTCCGATGCAGAGTGCCTTCACCACCACGTTCATTTGAAGACTCCGGTTCCTACAGGATGGAACACATGGAACACTGTCCTGAAGATTAAAGAAAACCCTCGCGTAAAGCGGCGCGATTGCGCGGCTTCAGGCTGTTTGGCGCTGGTCATGCACGCTCTTCAGCACAGGGCCTGTTTGTAGGAAAGGGGTACGCGCCGGCTGCCTTTGCCAGCTCAAACGTCATGCCTGCGCGGCTTCGGCGGCTTCGCGGTCCATCTGGGCGCGGCTCTTCTTTTCAGCCGCGGTCTTGAGCTGGCCGCAAGCGGCGTCGATGTCGCGCCCGCGCGGGGTACGAACCGGGGCGCTGATGCCGTGTTCGAAGACGATCTCGGAGAAACGCCTCACCCGCTCGGGCGTCGAGCACTCATAGGGCGCGCCGGGCCAGGGGTTGAACGGGATCAGGTTCACCTTAGCGGGTAGCTTGTAGTGCTTGATCAGCCGGACCAGCTCGAGCGCGTGCTCGTCACTGTCGTTCTTGTCCTTGAGCATGACATATTCGAAAGTGATCCGCCGGGCATTCGACGCGCCCGGATAGGCGGCGCAGGCCTCGAGCAGTTCCTCGATGCCGTATTTCTTGTTGAGCGGTACGATCTCGTCGCGAATTTCCTTGGTCACCGCGTGCAGCGATACTGCAAGGTTGACCCCAATCTCTTCGCCACAGCGGTCCATCATCGGCACCACGCCGCTGGTGGAAAGGGTGATGCGGCGCTTCGACAGGGCGAGCCCGTCGCCGTCCATCACCAGCTTGAGCGCGCCCTTGACGTTGTCGAAGTTATAGAGCGGTTCGCCCATGCCCATCATCACGATGTTGGTCAGCAGGCGCCCGTCGGACGTGTAGTGCGCGCTGTCCTCTTCTTCATCGAGGCCAGCCATGCTGCCCTTGGGCCATTCACCCAGCGCATCGCGCGCCAGCATGACCTGGCCGACGATTTCGCCGGGCGTCAGGTTGCGCACCAGCTTCATCGTCCCGGTGTGGCAGAAGCGGCAATTCAGTGTGCAACCGACCTGGCTGGAAACGCACAAGGTCCCGCGATCGGCATCTGGGATGAACACCATTTCGAAGTCGTGACCATCGGAGGTGCGCAGCAACCACTTGCGCGTACCATCGACCGAATGCTGGGCTTCGACCACGTCGGGACGCTCGATGACGAAGCGTTCGGCCAGCCAGGGGCGCATGGTCTTGGCGATGTCGGTCATCGCCTCGAAATCGGTCACGCCGCGGTGGTAGAGCCAGTGGAACACCTGCTTGGCGCGCAGCTTGGCCTGCTTGGGCTCTAAGCCTGCTTCCTCGAACAATTCGCGGATGCGGTCCTTGGGCAGGCCTATCAGGTCGAGGCGGCCGTCCGCACGCGGCGTGATGTCACGCGCGACGGGAACCGGGTCGATCTGCCCGGGGATGCTCATGAGTTGCGTATCGGCCATGGGAGGCGCGCATATAGTCGCGTGGGTCCGCTTTGGCTAGCGCCTCGCGCAAGCGAGCGTGGCTGCGTCCATTGCGGTAGCGGCCCCACTTAGCGAATAGGTGTTCGAGAACCGTCGCCCGCGTCTATCGCTGGCCCGAATTGTCATGCGCGATGCAGAACGCATGGCCGCGACGATGGCAGCATCCATGGTGCGATCTCGGGCCCAGGCGTCGCCGCCCCCGCCGGTGAGGCGGAAACTGCGGCTTCCGACCTGCAGCGTGATCGCGGCATTGTTCGCCAATTGACGTGAGAGGCGGAAATGGACCTGACCGCGCAGATTGCGGCGCGGCCATGTTGCGATGGTGGCAAACGGGTCGAAGTCGCGGCTCAGCTTGCTCGCTTCAGGAACGGCGATCGCATAGCAGCGCGGCACAGATGGATCGCGAAAGGCGCCCCAATCGGAGAACACGCCCAGATCGTCCTTCGCCGACAATGGAGCGGCCAGGGTGAGAACCAGAAGGGCGAAACACCTACGCATAGTCGATGGCGATAACCTCCCATTCCTTGCTGCCGCCGGGAAGCCTTACGCTGCGCAAATCCCCGATTGTGGCTCCCCTGACTGCTTTCGCCAGCGGGCTCGACCAACCGATCCGGCCTGCGCTCGCATCCTGCTCGTCATCGCCGACCAGGGTGACCACCATCTCATTGTCGTCTTCATCCGCCAGCGTGACGGTTGCCCCGAAAAAGGCGCGCGACTTGTCCGGTTGTTCGCTCGGATCGATCACCCGGGCAGACTTCATCCTGCGCGCCAGATGTGCCAGCTCGCGGTCGATTTCGCGCATGCGCTTGCGCCCATAGAGGTAATCGCCGTTCTCGCTACGGTCGCCATTACCCGCCGCCCAGCTGACAATCTCGACGATCGCAGGACGCTCTGTGCCGAGCAAATGGTCGTAGCGCGTCTTGAGCGCGGCATAGCCTGCCGGGGAGATCGGATTGCTCGGTGCGGTCATGGTACCGCCGTTAGCCGACATCAGCGCAGGAAGTCACTCACCAGCTTGGGCCCGCCATAGGCGACCTTGTCGGGATTGAGCTGTTCATAGACCGCTGCGTTCTCGATCACGCGCTGGACGTAGTTCTTGGTCTCATAGATCGGGATACGCTCGATCCATTCGATCCAGCCGACACCGCCGTTGCGGGGGTCGCCATTGGCGACAAGCCATTTGTTCACATTGCCCGGACCGGCATTATAGGCCGCGACCGCCAGCGGATACGATCCGCGGTAATAGTCCATCATGCGGGCGAAGTAGCCGTTGCCAAGCTGGATATTGTAGCTGGGTGAATCGATCAGATCGGCCGACATGTAATTGACGCCGAGCTTCCCGGCCTGCTCGCGCGCCGTGCCGGGCATCAGTTGCATCAGCCCGCGCGCACCGGCGTGGCTGATCGCGTTCTGCGCGAACTGGCTTTCCTGGCGGGTGATCGCATGGACCATGGTCCAGTTAGATCCCGGGGGAACGGGCATGGTTGGGAAGCCCTGGACCACGAATTCGTGGTGACCATCGGCGCCTGCCGCATCGGAAAGGATCACGGCGAGGTCGCGGCGTCCGATTTCGCGCGCCAGCTCCGCCACCAGCGCGTGTTCCTCGGGGGTCTCTGCCTGCTCCGCGATTGCCTTGTAGAACTGGATGCCGGTCCGCCACGGGGCGTCGCGCGCCACCTCGCGAACGGCAGCGGTCAGCGGCTGGCGGTTGAAGGCTGCGCGCTGGTCCGTGGTGGGGTTGACGAGGGCCGCATTGGCGAGCTGCGGGAACGAACGGCCCAATTCGCGCAGGGCCAGCTGACCGTAGAAACGCTCGGGGTACTGCGCCGCCATCTCGAAGTAGCGGCTGGCCTCGGCGGCATTGCCGGCGCGCTTGCTGGCATAGCCGGCCCAGTAGAAGCCCTTGGATCGCGTCTGCGGAGTTTGTGCCGCTGCGCCATAGCGATAGAACAGCGGGGCGGCGCGGTTGCCGTCACCCAGGTTCCACAATGCGCTCGTCCCGCCGAGCCACATCAGCGTGGTGTAATCGTCGCGCAGGCGATAGGCCATCTTGCTGACGTCGGCACCGGGAACGAAGAGATCGTCCACCCGCGATGCGATGCGGGCGGCCGGATCGGAACCTGCCGATTTGGCGATGCGCAGCGCCTCGCCGATGAAATCCTCGGGATCGAATGCCGGCTTGGCGAAAGGCGCACGGTTGGCGAGCGCGTTCACCGCGAGCGGCAGCTGACCGCTGGTGCGGTAATAGCGGGCGAGGTTATAGACATAACCCGCGTCGCCCTGGGCATTGGCGGGAACTTCGAGGCCGGCCTGCTGGGGTGTGCTGCCCTGCAGCAGGGCGAGCCGCGCCATGGCCGTTGCGCGCTCGCTGGTGCCAAGATTGACCACCTGACGGGCGGCGGCTTCCTTGTCGCCTTGCCAGAGCAGCGCATCCATCCGCGCAGCGTGGTCATCGGCGGTGAGCCGCGCCCCGAACAGGCCCTGCATATAGGCTTCGGCCGGGCCACTCATCCTGCCGCCGCGCCAGGCCTGCCGCGCTACCGCGAAGGCTTCGGGCCGCTGCAAGGTAGCTAGTGCCAGCGCGTAGCGTGCACGGGCGGCGTTCGAGATTGGGGGATAGCGATCGAAGAACGAGACCAGCGATTCGGGAGAGGCGGCGTCGCTGTCCAAGGCGTCTTCCGCCCGCGACTGCAGCAGCACTTGCTTGGGGAAGCCAGGATAGGTGACAATGAAGCCGGCGTAGTCGGAGAAGGGCAGTCCGTCGCGGGAAGTGAGGTATTCCCAACGCGATATCGCCTGGGCCATTGGTCCGGGTGCCTGCGCCACCAGGTCGTTCCGGGCCTTGTCCCATGATGCGCCGTCCTGTGCGAGCACAGGGGATGCCCCGAGGAATGTTCCGCCGAGGGCGAGTGCGAAAGAAAATGCTGTCCTCTTGCCCATGATGGACATATTGCCCCCCGGCTCCTTATCAGGTGATGAATGAGTGTTTTCGATCCGCGAATTCACGCGGAACTTCATGCAACCAACTTGAGGCAATGTGCAAATGTTCTCAGGCTCGATTCCGGCTCTGGTGACTCCTTTTCGCGACGGATCGATTGACGAGGCCGCTTTTCGGCGCCTGATCGACTGGCAGATCGACAACGGCAGCTCCGCGCTGGTCGCTTGCGGGACCACAGGCGAAGCCTCGACCCTATCCAATGCCGAGCACCATCGCGTGATCGAGATTTGTATCGAACAGGCTGCCGGACGGGTACCGGTGATTGCCGGTTGCGGATCGAACGATACGCGCAACGCGCTCTTGCACATGACCTTTTCTAAGAAGGCAGGGGCGGCCGCGGGCCTGTGCGTCGCACCTTATTATAATCGGCCCAGCCAGGCTGGCCTGATCGCGCATTTCAGTTTCCTGGCCGAAAACAGCGACCTGCCCATCGTTCTTTACAATGTTCCTGCGCGCACGGTGACCGACATCGAGGACGAAACCGTGGTGGCGCTGGTGCGCAAGTATCCTGACAGGATCCTGGCGATCAAGGATGCCAGCGGTGACCTTTCGCGCGTCGCCGACCATCGCATGGGCATCGGCCGCGACTTCTGCCAGCTTTCGGGCAATGACGAGCTGTGGTTGCCGCATGCCGCGGCGGGCGGGCGCGGCTGCATCTCGGTTACCGCGAATGTCGCCCCGGCGCTGTGCGCCGAATTCCACGAAGCGATCGCCGCCAACGACCTCAAGCTGGCGCGCCAGCTCAACGACCGGTTGTTCCCGCTGCACTACGCGATGTTCTCCGACGCCAGCCCGGCGCCGGTCAAATATGCGCTGAGCCGGGTGCATGACTGGATGACCGACGAGGTGCGCCTGCCGCTGGTCAAATGCTCGGACAAGGCCCGCAATGCCGTGGACGATGCGCTGGCGAGCGCGGGCCTGCTCTAGATAACCTCATCCTCGTCGAGCAGCGGCTGGGCGGGGCCCTTGGGCTGGCTGGCGAGGATCGCTTCGGTGATCGTGCCGATTCTGTCGCCCGCGTGTTCGAGGTTGGCAACGTCGGCGATGTGAAACAGCGCGTCACCCTGGTTCACCACCGGTAGGGTTGCGTGGCCGATCACGATCCCGTCGATCGGGCTGACCATCGGCATGAGGTCTTCGCCGAAGAGTCCGCCGACCGTACCGAGCAGGTCCCCTTTGTGAACCACGTCGCCCGACTTGCGGTGACGCTGGGTCACCCCGCCGCGCGGGGCGCGCACCCAGCTCGACTTATTGGCGCGCGCGGGAATACCGACGCTGGTCAGGCCATCGTCCGCCTCGATCATCCCGATATGCGCGAGCACGCGGGTAACGCCGCTGACCCCGATATCGATCGACAGGCGATCGAAGCGCAATGCCTCGCCAGCCTCCAGCAGCAGGATCGGCGTGTCGCGTTCGGCCGCAAGTTCGCGCATCGAGCCGTCACGCAAGGGGCTCTCGATGATGACCGGCGCCCCGAAGGCCATCGCCAGCTCGACCAGATAGGGACTGCCAGAAGCGATGCGGACCTGCGGCAGGTTGTAGCGATGAACCGCCGCCGAGTGGATATCGATGCCGAGCGAGCATCGTTCGATGACGTTCTCGAGGAAACAATTGGCGAGCTGGGCGGCCAATGAGCCCTTCTTGCTGCCGGGGAAGCTGCGATTGAGATCGCGACGATCGGGCAGGTAGCGGGTGTGGGCAAGGAAGCCGAAGATATTCACCGCCGGTGCGAGGATCACCGTCCCGGCGAGTTTTTGCGGGTCCACCCGCTGCGCCAGCTGCTGGATGATCGCCGTGCCGACGATCTCGTCCCCATGCACCGCTCCCGAAACGAAAACGGCGGGCCCCGGCTCGCTTCCGTGAAGGATGCGGAGCGAAAGTTCGGCGGAGAATCCCCCGACCTGTTGGCTGACGGGGATTGCGACATCGCATGTTGTGCCCGGTGCGATCGAGCTCTCATGGATCGCGAAGGGTTCAGCATGGGGTTGATGTTTGTCCATGGCAGCTCCCTAGATCGCCATGCCTTCAAACACCGTCGCGGCGATCGGCATTTCCTTCAGCATTCCGACTTCGACCTCGAACGGATCAGCGTCCAGAGCGATGAAATCAGCTTTCTTCCCCGCCGCCAATGAGCCGATCATGTCATCCATGCCGATCACCTGCGCCGCTTCGATTGTGATGGCGCGCAAAGCCTTTTCGCGGCCCAGCCGTTCATCGAGCCCACGTGCCTTGCCGTCCAGCCCCATGCGGGTCTGTGCGATCCAGGCGAGGTAAAAGGGATCGATCGGCGCCATGTTGAAATCGGAGTGCAGGCCGAGCGGCACATTCTCGCGTTCCAGTGAGCCGAGGCGGTTCATCAGCGCAGCCCGATCAGGCCCGAAGCCGTGGCGTGCGTATGCGTCTCCCAGTACACGAATGTAGTTCGGCTGGGCCGAAACCATCAGACCCAATCGCGCGATCCGGCGAACCTGTGCCTCCGTGCAATAACCGAGGTGCTCCAGGGTAATCGTCTGGTCGCCACGCGCGGCAAGGGCCGCAATGCCATCGAGCACGACGTCCGCGCCCTCATCACCGTTGACGTGGATATGCAGGGAGAAACCCGCCTTCCAGAAACGTTCCAGCTGGTGGTGCAACTCGCCCGGTTCGGTCAGCCATTTTCCGATATGGCCATCGCTGTATCCGGGTGTTCCCATGCGCATATTCTGGGCGAAGAAGGCACCATCGGCGAACAGCTTTACGCGGCGGTCGAGGCGGACGTTTGCGCTAACGAACTTGGCCGCGTCGTTCATCCAGGCGTCGAGATCTTCCACGCTGCCCAGCGCCGCGGCGATCGGCATGAGCATCACACGCGCCCTGGCGTCGACCGCCCCAAAAGCTCTTGCGATCAGGCCAGCCTCTGTCGCGAAGGGCGCAAAGATTCCTGTTGCCATATCCGACGTGGTCGTAACCCCACGCTCGGCCATTACCTGCTTTAGCCCCGCAAAGCCCGAGGCCAATTTATCCTGGGACAGAAGCACTGGACGAAGCTTCGCCAGTGCTACGCCAAGGCCGGTTTCCGAGAACATCCCCAGTTCGAAGCTGCTCTGTGCCGGGTCAGCTCCACCGGCTGCCATGGCGGCGGCAAATGCTTCGGGAGTGTCGAGACCCATCCAAGCCAGGGCGGCGGTGTTGGCGAATATCTCATGGAAACTGCGCTGCCAGACCAGCAGTGCCCGATCGGGTGCGATCGTATCGAGGATCGTTCGATCGAGTGGCCCATGGAACAGTTCATGATGCCCCCAACAGATCAGCGGGTCGGCCGGGCTTTCGGCGACCAGCCGCGCGAGACGTGCGCGATAGGCGTCCTGGCTGAGCAGGCTGTCCCAATGACCCGACGGCAGGTGCCATTCGTCAGGTGCGAGGAAGGGCATGCCAAGCATTACCGCACTTTGCATGGGATGAATGTGCGGGTCGATCAGGCCAGGAAAGAGGATCTTATCGGCAAAGCGACGGTCGTGTCGTACCTCGCGACCGCTTGTCCACGCTGCAAGGTCTTCCATGCGATTGGCAACGGCCAGAACGGTTCCATCCGCTACGGCCATGAAGCGTGCGTGTGGGAACGAACGCTCCATGGTCACGATCCGCCTTGCCTCGAAGACCGTCATGGGCTCGCCGATCGAAGCCGCGAAGGCGCCTTTGCCTGCCAGCCACGGACCTGTGGCCAACGCCTTGATTATTGTTCTCCTGCCAACCGGTGCCTTGAGCATGCTTCTTCCCTCCGCAAGCTGCACAGTTGGCCCGGACGATCTCCATGGCAAGTGGAATAACTGTGGCCTTTCCCTTCGCGACAAGCTCACCTACATGGCCGCCACGATGGCCCGCCCGAAACCCGCCACTTTCGACAAACAGAAGACCGTCGCCGAGAACCGGCGCGCGCGGTACGATTACTTCATCGAAGACAAGTTCGAGGCGGGACTCGCCCTACAGGGGACCGAGGTTAAAGCCCTGCGCGCTGGCGAGGCGAGTATCGCCGAAAGCTATGCAGAAGTACGCGATGGTGAGGTTTGGCTGATCAATGCCAATATTCCCGAATATTCGCACGGCAACCGCCTGAATCACGAACCGCGCCGCCCGCGCAAACTGCTGCTGCACGAGCGTGAAATCGACAAGCTGTTCGGTGCGGTTGAGCGCAAGGGCATGACGTTGATCCCCCTGTCGATCTATTTCAACGCGACCGGAAGGGCCAAGGTCGAGCTGGGACTGGCCAAGGGCAAGCAGGCGCAGGACAAGCGGCAGACGATCAAGGATCGCGACTGGCAGCGCGACAAGGCGCGCCTGATGCGCGAGCGCGGCTGACAAGCGGCGCTGATCCGGTCGAAAATCATGGTGAATTCGTCGCACATCCGTATCGCGCGCCCCTTGCACTCGCCAGTGAGGCAGCGCATCTCAAGGGCGTGGCAATGAGCAAGCGCAAATCAAAGACCTTCCTCTCGGACTGGTTCCGCGTGCGCATGCCCACGCGCGAGGAAATGGCCGAGAATCGCTATCTACGGCCGATTGCGCATCGCTTCCTGACTCCGGAATTGTGGCGCTTTACGCGGCGCTCGGTCCCCCGGGGCGTGGCGCTCGGCGTGTTTGCCGGATTCATTATCCCTGTGGGGCAGATCTTCCTGGCTGCCTTCATGGCCCTGCCGGCGCGCGCAAACGTGCCCCTGGCGGCACTGGTGACCTTTATCACCAACCCCTTTACCTTGCCATTCTGGGCTTATGTGGCGAACCGTGTCGGCGCCCTTATCCTGAAGGTCGACATGGGAATGACTGGCGGTGCGGCGCATGATGAGATCGCAAGCGGCCGCTGGGCGTGGTTCGTCGGCATGTTCGAAGGCGTTGGGATCACGCTGCTGGTGACAGTATTCGGATTCATCGTCCTGGCGATCCTCGGCGCGGCCCTTGGCTACTTGCTTTCCGGCTTTGTCTGGCGTTTTCTGGTCGCGGCGAAACGGCGCAGGCGGCTCAAGGCGATGGAACGGCGCCTCGATGCGCGTCTCGCCGGGGAGACGGAATGAGCGGGCATGAGGATAATCCGGTCGGGCGCCTGCCGCCGCTGCCGCTGATCCTTGGGATAGCCTTTGCCTGCGTTGCATCGGTTGGCCTTATCTGGCTGGTCGGGCGCGATTCCGTGGCGGCCATGGCCTATGGTGGGGCGCTACTCGCGATACTGCTGACGTTATTGCTGATGGCGCGATTGCGTGCGTTGCCTGAATTCGTCGAACTGGCCCAGCCGGACTGGACGGTGACCGCTGCGGCGATCGAGAACCGGCGCCGCGCGATCGCCATTACCGATCGCGCCAATCGGCTGGCCTGCGCCAACAGCAGCTACGAAGAATGGTTCGATGGCGCGCGCGGACCCATGGAGCTACCGTTCGATGCGGCATCGCGCGACCAAATGATTGCAGCTGCCCGCGAGGCATGGCGCGACGGTGCTGCCGACATCGGGATGGTTTCGACCGAACAGGGAGACCGCAACTTCAGCCTGACGGTCGATCGGGCGGGGCGGGGCGAGGATTACCTCGTCTGGCGTTTTTCCGAAATCGTCCAGCAACGCAGCTACGACGGCTTGGCAGAGCGTATTGCGGGCTCGCTTGGCGAGGTGACTTCCAGGGCGGGAATCGAGCTGGCGCTCGTGGCGCCCGATGGGATCGTCCAGGCAGGCAGTCCGGGCCTTTCGGAACGCGCGACCGGCAGCCGCGAGAACTCGCTTGCCGGGATGGAATTCGTGCAATTGCTGCGAACCGATGATCGCGATCGGATCTTCTTTGCCCGCGAAGGCCAGCATGGGTCGCCCCAGACGCTGATCCATGTGCCGCTCGATCAGACGGGTGTGCCGCGAACCAAGGATGCCGACGAGGCGCCTTCGCTGATGATGCTGATCGACAGCACAGTTGGCATCGGGGGCGGGCGCGACAACAGCGGCAAGGCGGCGATACCACAGCTCGAAGCATTGCTGTCCGCACTCCCGCTTGGCCTTGCACTGACCGATCGGGACGGGCGCTTCCTGTTTGCCAACAAGGCCTTCCTGCGCGCGGTGGAGCGCGAAGGGCATGGCCTGCCGCAGTTTCCCTCGGACCTCGTGGTCCGCGAAGACAAGGCGGCGATGGCTGACACGGTTCGGCGCTTTGCCAAGGGGGCAACTTCCAGCGGCGACATGGCGGTGCGCCTGGCTGGCGACAAGGAAGAGCCGGTTTCGATCGGGCTCGCCGGAGTGCGCGGGCTCGGCGATGCAGCAGTCCTGCTGTCCATATCGGATTCGACCGAGGAAAAGCGCCTGCGTCGACAGGTTGCGCAGGCCACCAAGATGCAGGCTGTCGGCCAGCTCGCCGGCGGTGTCGCGCATGACTTCAACAATGTGCTGACCGCAATCATCGGCTATTGCGACCTCATGCTGCTGCGCCATACGCCGGGCGACAGCGATTACGACGACATCCAGCAGATCAAGGCGAACTCGAACCGCGCGGCGTCGCTGACGCGCCAGCTGCTCGCTTTCAGTCGCCAGCAGACGCTTCGTCCTGTCGTGCTGCAATTGCCCGATGTCGTCAGCGAGGTCAGCCAGCTGCTCAAGCGGCTGATGGGCGACAAGATCGAGTTTTCAGTCCGCCACGATCGCGAGCTGGGCCCGGTTCGCGCCGACCCGCAACAGCTCGAACAGGTCATCATAAACCTCGCTGTGAATGCGCGCGATGCGATGCAGGCGCATGCGGCGAAGACTGGGAAGCAGGACTGGAAGGGCCGATTAATGCTCGCGACGCGCCGTGTTTCGGCGCGCGACGTGCGCAAGATGGGCATCGATATCATGCCTGCTGATGACTATACTGTGCTGATCATCCAGGATACCGGCGGCGGCATTCCCGAAGAGAACCTCAATAAGATCTTCGAACCCTTCTTCACGACCAAGGAGCAGGGCAAGGGGACCGGGCTGGGGCTGTCGACGGTCTATGGCATCGTCAAGCAATCGAATGGCTTCATCTTCGCCGACAACGTCCGCGGCCCGGACGGGGCGCCGTCGGGTGCGCGGTTCACCGTCTACCTGCCCGTGCACAAGGGCGAGATGCCCATCGCGGTGCGGCAGGAGGAGCCCGAAGAGCAGAAGGCGAGCGACTGGTCGGCAGGTGGCAAGCTGCTGCTGGTCGAAGACGAGGATACGGTCCGCGCGGTGGCCGAACGGGCATTGGTTCGCGCCGGCTATACCGTAACAACGGCCTGCGACGGCGAAGAGGGTCTCGCCGCAATCGCCAATGGCAAGACCGAGTTCGACCTGATTGTTTCGGACGTGGTGATGCCTGCGATGGACGGCCCGGCCATGGTCAGGGCTATCCGCAAGGTGAAGCCCAGGCTGCCCATCCTCTTCATGTCCGGCTATGCCGAGGAACAGCTTCGCAACGAGATCGACATCGACAACATGCATTTCATCCCGAAGCCGTTCAGCGTCCAGCAGATCAACGCCAAGGTGGCAGAGGTACTCGCCGAACAGCGCGGTTGAGGGAGATCCTGCATTCGTCGAAAGGTAACGACTGGAACAAAACGGGAAAAAATTTTCGTTCCACTCTTGTTCTTGTAGAACAAAGCCGATACACACATCTCCAGTTGAAGAGTCAAAGGGGGCTCTTTGCAAGTGCAGGAGGTGGTGCCATGGCGGCCAGTCTGAAGCTCGTAGAAGGAAAACAAGTGGACGCAGACCGTCAGAAGGCGCTCGACGCCGCGCTCGCGCAGATCGACCGTGCATTCGGCAAGGGCTCGGCGATGAAGCTGGGCCAGAAGGAAACGATGCAGGTCGAAACGATTTCGACCGGTTCGCTCGGGCTCGATATCGCGCTGGGCGTGGGCGGTCTTCCCAAGGGCCGCGTGATCGAGGTTTATGGCCCTGAAAGTTCGGGCAAGACCACCCTGGCGCTGCATGTGATCGCCGAAGCGCAGAAGAATGGTGGAACGGCCGCCTTCGTCGATGCCGAACATGCGCTCGATCCCGTCTATGCCAAGAAGCTGGGTGTCGACATTGACGAACTGATCGTCTCGCAGCCCGACACCGGCGAACAGGCTTTGGAAATCACCGACACGCTGGTCCGCTCGAACGCGATCGACGTGCTGGTGGTCGACTCGGTCGCCGCGCTGGTTCCCCGCGCCGAGATCGAAGGCGAGATGGGCGACAGCCATGTCGGCCTGCAGGCGCGCCTGATGTCGCAGTCGCTGCGCAAGCTGACCGGCTCGATCAACCGCAGCAAATGCATGGTGATCTTCATCAACCAGCTGCGCATGAAGATCGGCGTGATGTACGGCAATCCGGAAACCACCACCGGCGGTAATGCGCTCAAATTCTATGCTTCGGTGCGCCTCGACATTCGCCGTACCGGACAGATCAAGGATCGTGACGACATCATCGGCAACACTACCCGCGTGAAAGTGGTCAAGAACAAGGTCGCCCCGCCGTTCAAGCAGGTCGAATTCGACATCATGTATGGTGAAGGCATTTCGAAGATCGGCGAGATCCTCGACCTTGGCGTAAAGGTCGGCGTGGTCGAGAAGTCGGGTAGCTGGTTCAGCTATGACAGCGTTCGGATTGGCCAGGGACGCGAGAACGCCAAGACCTTCCTCAAGGAAAATCCAGAGATGTGCGCCAAGTTGGAAGCCGCAATCCGCGGCCGCACCGACGAGGTGGCCGAGGAGATGATGACCGGTCCGGACGCGGACGAGGACTGATTCCCCTCAAGCGGGAGCGCGCTGACCACCCCCCGGGCGGCGACATGGCCGGAACTTTCCCCCGGCGCTCCCGAACGAACGGAAAGCCGGTGCGCTCCTGATGGAACGCACCGGCTTTTCCGTTTGTGCTGGCGCTGGCCGCGGCCGCGCCGCTCGCCTAAGTCTCTTTCCCGAATCGTCCGGCAAGCAATCCGGGCGCAGGAGAGAACCCATGACGATCACCGTGCACCACCTCAACAACAGCCGATCGCAGCGCATCCTGTGGCAGCTCGAGGAACTCGGCGCTGACTACGAGATCGTCCACTACCAGCGGGATGCGGAGACAAACCTGGCACCGGCAGACCTCAAGGGCCCTCACCCACTGGGCAAGTCGCCCCTGATCGAGGATGCGGGCCTGCGCGTCGCCGAAAGCGGGGCCATCATTCAGTACCTATGCGAACGCCATGGAGGCGCAGATTGGCTCCCCGCCACCGACAGTGAAGACCACGTTCGTCACCTCGAGTGGATGCAGTTCGGTGAGAGCAGTTTCTTTGTGCCCGTTATGCTCAAGCTCATGACGGCACGCCTCGGTGAAGCGGCAGCACCCATTGCGCCGCGGATCGACGAACAGTTCGCCGCACATGTCGCCTTCATGGAGGATGGCCTGAATGACAGCGGCCACTTCGTTGGCGACAGCTGGACTGCCGCCGATGTGCTAATGAGTTTTCCCGCCGAGATCGCTGTGATGCAGGGTTTCGCAGGTCGCTGTCCCAAGACTGTTGCCTTCGTTGAAGCGATTCACGCACGCCCGGCGTGGCAGAGAGCCCGCGAGCGTGGCGGACCCTACTTCGTCTGGTAGGCCGAGCTTGCATTTGGGTGGGGCAGGTCGACACAAGGCCGCGCCCTGGCCCGGTTGGTCGTGCGCAAACAACACGGAAGTTTCGATGAAGATTGCAGTTTTCGGCCTGGGCTATGTCGGCCTCTCCAACGCTATCATGCTGTCGCAGCACAACACGGTGGTTGGCTGTGACGTCTCGCAGCCGCGGGTCGATTTACTCGCCAACAAGGAGTCCCCCATCAAGGACGACCTGGTGGAGGAGTACCTGCTCCGCGACGATCTGGACCTGACCTTCACCACCGACTTTGCTGCTGCGATCAAGGATGCCGATTTCGCCATCGTCGCGGTCCCGACCAATTATGATGTCGAGAGCAATTTCTTCGATACGTCGGCCGTCGATAGCGTGATTGGGCAAGTCCTCGCTGCAAACGATGTGACGATAATCGTGATCAAGTCGACGGTACCGGTCGGCTACGTCACCCAGGCCCGTAATCGTTTCGCGAGCGACCGCATCCTGTTCAGCCCTGAGTTCCTGCGCGAAGGCAGGGCGCTCTACGACAATTTGCATCCATCACGCATCATCGTGGGCGAGCGCTCGGAACGCGCCCGTCTTTTTGCAGACCTGTTGCTACAGCCAGTGCTAGAGGAGGAGGTGCCGGTACTGCTGACCGACGCGGACGAGGCCGAGGCGATCAAGCTCTTCGCCAATACCTATCTCGCCATGCGGGTCGCTTTCTTCAACGAGCTCGACAGCTACGCGCTCTCACGCGGGCTCGACACGCGCCAGATCATCGAAGGGGTCGGTCTCGATCCGCGGATCGGCTCGCACTACAACAATCCATCGTTCGGATATGGCGGCTACTGCCTGCCGAAAGACACCAAGCAGCTGCTCGCCAATTATTCCGAGGTGCCGCAGAACCTGATCCGTGCGATTGTCGACGCCAACCGGACCCGCAAGGATTACCTTGCGGACCAGATAATTTCGATGCAACCGCGAAAGGTCGGGATATTCCGCCTGGTGATGAAGGCGGGTTCGGACAATTTCCGCCAGTCGTCGATCCAGGGGATTATGAAGCGGGTCAAGGCGAAGGGTATCGAGGTCATCGTCTACGAACCGGTGATGGAAGAGGACGAGTTCTTCGGTAGTCGGGTGATCCGTGACCTTCCGACCTTCAAGGCGGAAGCCGATGTGATCGTCGCCAACCGCCTCGACGCCGATCTCGCGGACGTGGCAGAAAAGGTCTTCACCCGCGACCTGTTCGGGGCCGACTAATGGCGGAAACGCGGACAGCGCTTGTCACCGGAGCGGCGGGCTTCATCGGCTATTTTACTTGCCGTCGCCTGCTGGCTGACGGCTTCACGGTTATCGGCGTCGATTCGCTCACCGATTACTACGATCCGCAGTTGAAGCTGCGCCGTCAGGCAGGGCTGTTGCAGAGCGCCGGTTTCCGTGCGGTCAACGAACCGATCGAGACAGCCGGACTGCTTGCGGATCTCTTCGCGAACGCCAAGCCGGATGTAGTGATCCATCTCGCGGCCCAGGCGGGTGTGCGCTACTCGATCGATAATCCGCGCAGCTACCTCGAGAGCAACCTCGTTGGCACATTCGAATTGCTCGAGGCTGCACGTGCACATCCGCCGCAGCACATGCTGCTTGCCTCGACATCCTCCGCCTACGGCGCGAATACCGAGATGCCCTATCGCGAAACGATGAAGGCGGATCACCAGATGTCCTTCTACGCCGCGACCAAGAAGGCGACCGAGGCGATGGCGCATTCATATGCCCATCTGTTCGACCTTCCGGTGACGATGTTCCGCTTCTTCACCGTCTATGGCCCTTGGGGGCGGCCCGACATGGCACTGTTCAAGTTTACGCGTGCGATGCTGAGTGGCGAACCGATCGACGTGTACAATCACGGCGAGATGATGCGCGACTTCACCTATATCGATGATCTGGTGGAAGCGATCCGCCGCCTGGTCGATGCGCCGCCAATGCGACCCGATAGTGCCGAAGCGATAGCGGAAGGTGACAGCCTCTCACCAGTCGCACCGTGGCGGGTGGTCAACATCGGCAATTCGCAACCTGTGCAGCTTGGCGACATGATTGCGGCGGTCGAGGATGCGCTGGGAGTAACGGCGCAGCGCAATCTCATGCCGATGCAGCCGGGCGACGTACCCGCGACCTGGGCCGACGCCGAACTGCTGCGCTCGCTGACCGGCTATGTTCCGCAAACCGATATTCGGCAGGGCGTGCAGCGCTTTGTCGCTTGGTATCGCGATTATTACGAGGTGTAGGCGATGACCGACGCAGCGGACTGGATCGGTAGGGTCGGCAAAAGCTGGGCCTATGAATGGGAACGGACCGACCGCAGTTTCGCTCCCCTGACTCAAAGGCTGTTCGACATTGCCGATAGCTGCAACTTCGCGCGAGCGCTCGACATCGGTTGTGGTGCGGGGGAACTGACCCTGCGGCTCGGACAGGCCCGTCCTGAGGCGCGGGTGACGGGCGTGGACATCAGCGAAGATCTTGTGGCGGTCGCGCGCGAGCGCTGCAATGGCCTTGCCAACGTCCGGATCGAACTGGCGGATGCCGCCCGATGGAGCTCGCCAAAGGGCGAGGCGCCCGACTTGCTGGTTTCGCGCCACGGGGTGATGTTCTTCGATGACCCCATCGGTGCGTTCAGCCATATTGCTTCTCAGGCGGCTCCCGCGGCGCGATTGGTGTTCTCCTGCTTCCGCGCTGTCGGAGAGAACGGTTGGGTCCGTGAACTCGCCACGGCGCTGCCGTCTGGCGCCGCTCCTGCGGGTGATCCGAATGCACCGGGTCCTTTTGCGTTTGGAAACCGGGATCGGGTCGAAGGCATCCTCGATGCCGCTGGCTGGCGCGACATAGGTTTCGAGGCATTCGATTATCCGATGGTCGGCGGGGCTGGAGATCAGGCAGTCGAGGATGGCCTCTCCTACTTCCTCCGCATCGGACCCGCCGCGCGGGCTGTTGCCATGCTTGAAGGTTCTGAAAGGGAGCAAACGATCGATCGGTTGCGCGGGGTCATCGAGCGTCATCATGCCGATGGGATCGTGGCTTTGCCCTCCGCAGCCTGGATCGTGACGGCCCGGGCGCCCGCCTGATCGCTTCCTGCGAACTGTTTGACCGACCTTTCGTGCTTGTCGCCTGCGCGGCGATTGCCTAACTGCGCCTCCATGACCTCGACCAACGACATTCGCCGCAGTTTCCTCGACTATTTCGCGTCCAATGGGCACGCCGAGATTGCGAGCGCGCCGCTGGTGCCGTTCAGCGATCCGACGCTGATGTTCGTCAACGCGGGCATGGTCCCGTTCAAGAACGCCTTCACGGGGCTTGAAACTCCGCCGGCACCGCGCGCAACCAGCTCGCAGAAATGCGTTCGCGCCGGGGGCAAGCACAACGATCTCGATAATGTCGGCTACACTGCGCGGCACCACACCTTCTTCGAGATGCTGGGGAATTTCTCCTTCGGCGATTATTTCAAGGAACAGGCGATTCATCACGCCTGGACGCTGCTGACGAAGGAATGGGGTCTCGACCCCGCGCGGCTGACCGTCACCGTCTATCACACCGATGATGAGGCTTTCGACCTGTGGAAGAAGCTGACCGGCTTCGCTGACGAAAAGATCATCCGCATTCCGACCAAGGACAATTTCTGGGCCATGGGTTCGGATGGTCCGTGCGGTCCGTGCTCCGAGATCTTCTACGATCACGGCGACCACATCTGGGGCGGCCCTCCGGGATCGCCCGAGGAAGATGGTGACCGCTTTGTCGAGATCTGGAACCTCGTATTCATGCAGTATGAGCAGGCAGCGGACGAGATCGTTGCCGACCTGCCCAAGCCTAGCATCGATACCGGCATGGGGATCGAACGCATTGCCGCGGTAATGCAGGGCGTTCACGACAATTACGATACCGACACGTTCAAGGCGCTGATCGGCGCCAGTGAGAGCCTGACGGGGGTCAGGGCCGAGGGCGATCAGCGGGCGAGCCATCGCGTGATTGCGGACCACCTGCGTTCGACCAGCTTCCTGCTGGCCGACGGCGTGCTGCCCAGCAATGAGGGGCGCGGCTACGTCCTGCGACGCATCATGCGCCGCGCAATGCGCCACGCGCACCTGCTGGGCGCATCGCAGCCATTGATGCATCGGCTGGTTCCCGCGCTGGTTACCGAGATGGGCCAGGCCTATCCCGAACTGGTTCGCGGCCAGGCGCTTATCCAGGAAGTGCTGGAACGCGAGGAAACGCAGTTCCGCCGCACGCTCGACAAGGGCCTTAAGCTGCTCGACGAGGCAACTGGGGACATGGGCGAGGGCGGTACACTGCCCGGTGAAACCGCATTCAAGCTCTACGATACCTATGGCTTCCCCTACGACCTCACCGAAGATGCGCTGCGCAACCGGGGCATCGGGGTCGACAAGGCGGGATTCGACGCCGCCATGGCGCAGCAGAAAGCTGCCGCTCGCGCCGCGTGGAAGGGTTCGGGCGAGGCCGCGAGCGAGGAAGTCTGGTTCGACATCGCCGAGCGTGAGGGCTCGACCGAATTCACCGGCTACACTTCGACCACGGGTGAGGCTGCCGTGGTCGCCATCGTCAAGGACGGCAAGGAAGTGCAGTCCGCCAGCGAGGGCGAAGCGGTGGTCGTCCTCACTAACCAGACCCCCTTCTATGGCGAGAGTGGGGGCCAGACGGGCGACGCGGGTCGTATCTGGACGCCCGAAGGTCTCGAGTTCGCCGTCACGACTACCAACAAGCCGCTCGGCCGATTGCACGCCCATGTGGGAACCGTGTCCAAGGGGTCGATCAAGGTTGGCGACGCCGTTCACTTGGTGATCGATGCCGACCGGCGCGATCGTATCCGCGCCAACCATTCCGCCACGCACCTGGTTCACGCGGCGCTGCGCAATCGCCTTGGCGGTCATGTGACGCAAAAGGGATCGCTGGTCGCGGATGATCGATTCCGCTTCGACTTCTCGCACCCCAAGCCGCTGACCGAGGAAGACATTGCCGCGGTCGAAGCCGAAGTGAACGCAGAGATCCGCGCCAATGAAGCGGTCGGTACACGATTGATGACGCCGGACGATGCCGTCGCTGCAGGGGCGCTGGCGCTGTTCGGCGAGAAGTACGGTGACGAAGTTCGCGTGCTTTCCATGGGCCGCAAGGGCGGCGAAGGTCGCAGCTATTCGGTCGAGCTTTGCGGGGGCACGCATGTGCGCGCCACTGGCGATATCGGCGTGTTCAAGATCGTTTCCGAAAGCGCTGTCAGCTCGGGCGTCCGCCGGATCGAAGCACTGACCGGTGAGGCCGCGCGCCAATGGCTGGTCGCCCGCGACGAAGCGGTGCGCGCAATCGCCAATGCGCTCAAGACCTCACCCGACGAGGCCCCGGCACGGGTCGCGTCGCTCGTCGAGGAGCGCAAGCGTCTGGAGAAGGAACTGGCCGACGCAAAGCGCGCACTGGCGCTGGGCGGCGGGGGCGGCGAGGCTGGACCGGCTGATGAAGCCATTGGGGGCGTGGCGTTTTCCGGCCAGGTGATCGAAGGGCTCGATCCCAAGGAACTGCGTCCGCTGCTCGACGATGCGAAGAAGCGCATGGGTTCGGGCGTTGCCGCAGTTTGCGCTGTCAACGACGGCAAGGGCGCCTTCGCGGTCGCCGTGACGGATGATCTGACCGGACGCTTCAGCGCCGTGGACCTCGTCCGACTGGGTGTGGAAGCTCTCGGCGGGAAGGGTGGCGGCGGTCGACCGGACATGGCCCAAGGCGGCGGACCCGACGGATCGAAGGCGTCCGACGCAATCGCCGCAGTAAGGGCGGCGCTGGCAAAGGTGTCCGCCTGATCTAGCCCGCTTCGGTCGTGCTGGTGCGCAGCTTCGGCTTGTAGTCGAGCGCGCCTTCCTGCTCGATCTGCGCGCGAAATTCGTCGCGCTTCTCGTGGATCGAGGCGATCACCGGGCCCATTGCCACGCCGATATCGACGAGCACGGCTTCCGACAGCTGGAGCGAGCTCTCGAGCGTTTCGGGGACTGCATGGCTTGCGCCGGCGCGATAGAGCTCGGCGGCATGCGTCACGTCGCGGGCACGGCAGACGATCAGCAGATCCGGGTGTTCCTTGCGTAGTTTCGCGACCAGCCGCTGGACCAGGACCGGTTCGTCCATGGTCAGGACCACTGCGGCGGCCCTGTCGACGCCAAGGCGCGACATGGCATCGCCGCGCCATGCATCGCCAAAGGTTGCCCGAAAACCCTGCCGCTTGGCTTGTTCGATCAGGTCTGGGTCGGAATCGAGCGCGACATATGGCTTGCCATGGGCGTCGAGCATTTGCGCGATGAGCAAGCCCACGCGACCCGCCCCGACGATGATGACCCGTGCCTCGCCGCTCGCGGGTTCCGGCATTTCCGGAGCGGGCTCGACCCGGCGTGCGATCACCCGGCCGAGCCGTGCGAGTAATGGCGTTACAGTCAGGCCGATGGCGGTGACGATTTGCCAGAACTGCGCCGTACCTGGCTGGATCAGTAGCGCCGAACTGGCTGCGGCCAGCACGATCAGCGTCGTCTCCGAGGGACTGGCCATCAGAATTCCGGTCTCTGCGGCCGTGCTGCGCCGTGCACCCATCACTCGCAGCAAGACGCCCGTAACCAGCGCCTTGAACACGAGGATCACCACGACTGCAGTCAGCAGTGAGCCGAGGTTCTCCCAGATCGTGGCCAGGTCGATGCTCATGCCAACGGTGATCAGGAAGATACCCAGAGCCAGTCCCTTGAACGGCTCGGTGATCGATTCGACTTCGCTGTGATACTCGGTCTCGGCGATCAGCAGGCCGGCGATCAGTGCCCCGACGATGGGGGAGAGGCCGACTGCGGCGGTGGCCAGGCTGGACCCGATCACCACCAGCAGCGAAGCGGCAAGGAACAGTTCCGGGCTCTTGGTCCGGGCGGCCTGCCCGAACAGGCGGGGAAGGGCAATTCGTCCAAGGACCATCATTGCCGCGATCACCAGCGCACCCTGCCACAGCGTGGTGAGCATCCCCTCCCATCCTTCGGCCTCGGCATTGGGGGCCATGGCCCCGAGGATAAAGATGATCGGGACGATCATGATGTCTTCGAACAGCAGCATCGATAGTGCCGCCCGGCCGACGGGTGAACTGGTGCCGGAAATCGGCAAGACGATGGCGGTGGAAGAGAAAGCCAGGGCGAAGCCAAGCGCCAGTGCTCCGGTCCAGAACTGGCCCATCATCGTCAGGACGATGGCCGCACAGCTGCCGATGACGATGAGTTCGAGCGCACCGAGCCCGAAAACCAGCCTCCGCATCTGCCACAGGCGGTTGAAACTCAGCTCAAGCCCGATCGAAAACAGCAACAGGATGATCCCGAACTCGGCGAAGATGTCGAGCGCGTCGGGGTCGGATATGGTGATGTATTCCAACCAGGGATGTTCGAACACGAGCCGGCCGAGCCCGTATGGCCCCACGGCGATCCCGATCAGGATGAAGCCGATGACCGGCGTGATGCGGAAGCGCGTGAAAACCGGGATGACCAGTCCGGCGGCGCCAAGGATCACCAGCGCGTCGGACAGGGCGGGGGAAGCAAAATCGGCTGAGGCCATGAGCTTGGTCTAGTCAGCACCCCATCGCCTGTCACCCACCTTGGATGGATATTGCCTGCAGTATCGTGCGACCGGCTTGAGGAGCGATACCTATAGGTACGAAAAACCCGGGAGCGGCGGTGCCGACCCCGGGTTCTTCAATCTGTTTCGGACGCTGTCGAAATTACGCCCAGCTAGACATTTCCTTCTCGAGGTTCTCGACGATAGCCTCGAAGAACTGCTCGGTGGTCATCCAGCTCTGATCGGGTCCGATGAGCAGCGCCAGGTCCTTGGTCATCTTGCCGCTTTCGACGGTCTTGATGCAGACGTTTTCGAGCGTCTCGGCGAAGCGGACGACATCGGGCGTGTTGTCGAACTTGCCGCGATACATCAGGCCGCGGGTCCAGGCGAAGATCGACGCGATCGGATTGGTCGACGTTGCCTTGCCCTGCTGGTGCTGGCGATAGTGGCGGGTAACCGTGCCGTGCGCGGCTTCCGCCTCGACCGTCTTGCCGTCGGGGGTCATCAGCACCGAGGTCATCAGGCCGAGCGAGCCGAAGCCTTGCGCGACGGTGTCCGACTGCACGTCGCCGTCGTAGTTCTTGCAGGCCCAGACGAACTTGCCCGACCACTTGAGCGCGCTGGCGACCATGTCATCGATCAGGCGGTGCTCATAGGTGATGCCGGCGGCCTTGAACTTCTCCGCGAAGCCCTCGGTGTCGAACACCTCCTGGAACAGGTCCTTGAAGCGGCCATCATAGGCTTTCATGATCGTGTTCTTGGTCGAAAGATACACGGGCCAACCGAGGCCAAGACCATAGTTGAAGCTGGCGCGGGCGAAATCGCGGATCGAATCGTCGAGATTGTACATCGCCATGGCGACGCCCGAGCTCGGAAAATCGAACACGTCGAGGTCGATCTTGGTGCCGTCCTCGCCATCGAAAACCAGCCGCAGCTTGCCGGGGCCGGGGATCAGCGTGTCGGTGGCACGATACTGGTCACCGAAGGCGTGACGGCCGACCACGATCGGATCGGTCCAGCCCGGCACGAGGCGCGGCACATTGTCGATCACGATCGGTTCGCGGAACACCACGCCACCCAGGATGTTGCGGATCGTGCCGTTGGGCGACTTCCACATCTTCTTGAGATTGAACTCTTCGACGCGTGCTTCGTCGGGGGTGATGGTGGCGCACTTAACGCCGACGCCATACTGCTTGATGGCATTGGCCGCATCGATGGTAATCTGATCGTCAGTCTCGTCGCGCTTCTCGACCGAGAGGTCGTAGTACTTCAGATCAACATCGAGATAGGGCAGGATCAGCCGTTCGCGGATCCACTGCCAGATAATGCGGGTCATTTCGTCGCCGTCGAGTTCGACGATCGGATTGGCAACCTTGATCTTGGCCATCGTTTTCCTGTCAGTTCGAATGAGGTTGCGGGCGCTTTAGCAGAGGGAAGCGTGAGGGCAAGGGAGGGGCGACGGAGAGGCATCGTCACGTTCCGGGCGACGGGGCGGTTCAGGCGACCAGCAGCTTGTCGGGAATGGGGTGGCTCGAAGACGGATTTTGCAAAATCCGACAAGGCGCAGTAATCCACCCTCAGTCGCCGGTTTGACGGACAAAGGCTAGCAAACCGGTTCGGTCGCAAATTCCTCTGGAAGTCAGTTGTGCATCTTCGCGCTAGCAGTCCTCTGACGGGTCGCCCGACCAACCGGCTTCGGCGGGCACTGCAATGGCCGTGGTTGTTGTTGGCGGATGTGGCCGTCCTGGCTGTGACCTGCATTGTGGTCAACCGGGTGATCGAAGGGCAATGGTTTTCGAGCAATGCAGTGATCATGAGCGCGACCGTAGCGCCAATCTATGCCCTGCTTGTCGCGCTAGATCGGCTCATCTTCAGGCGCCGTGCCTTTGAACCCGCAGGCCTGAACTCCCGGCTTCTCGCGGTAATGGTGGCAAGCGCATCGATATGCGCGATATTCTACCTCCGTGCGGGTCATCTTGTATCTTTTCCCGTCGAAGCAGCCTTGCTGGCGGCAATCGGCTACTTCGCGGCGATTTTTGTAGCCGGGAGCAGGTTGCGGAGGGCGACAGCCGGTCCGTTCGGATCGCTTGGCTGGTCGACACTCGTTGTAATGGATGGTGGGCCATCTTTCGATATTCCGAGCGTTCGCGTTTTCCATGCGCGTGACTTCGACGCAGAGGGAGCATGGGCCGACCCCGCGGCTCTTGGCCTTCTGGGCCAGCAAATGCTTGGCATCGACCGGGTGGTAGTCAGTTGTCCAACCGAGAAGCGAAGTGCGTGGAGCCAGCTTCTTCGTCACATCGGTGTTCGCGGCGAAATCGTCTCGAACCTTGGCGACGATGCTGGGTCGAGCCCCACAGGATGGCATGGTGACCAGTCGTTTGAGGTGGTTTCCCACCATCCTCTCACCCTGGAATCGCAGTTCACCAAACGAACGATAGATCTCGTGGTGTCGGTGCTACTCCTGCTCCTCTTGAGCCCCCTGATGGCCATCGTCGCAGTGGCGATCAAGCTTGAGGACGGGGGGCCCGTACTCTTCGTTCAGCGGAGGGTGGGCCAATACAATCGTGTCTTCGAGATGCTCAAGTTTCGGTCGATGGACCCTGCCAGGAGCGATCAGGACGGCGAGTATTCAACTTTGAGGAATGATGAGCGGCTGACGAGGGTCGGGAAGTTCATAAGGCGGACCTCGATCGATGAACTCCCTCAGTTGATCAATGTCTTGCGCTCCGAGATGAGCCTGATCGGGCCACGCCCCCACGCGCTTGGATCGCGTGCTGCGGGGAGGTTTCTCTGGGAAGTGGATGATGCATATTGGCAGCGCCATTCGCTGAAGCCTGGATTGACTGGTTTGGCGCAGGTGCGTGGCTATCGAGGAGCGATCGAAACCGAGGACGATCTGGCCCTGCGACTGGGCGCAGATATCGAATATATCCGTGGTTGGTCGCTGATGAATGATTTCAGGATTTTACTGTCGACCGTGCGCGTCCTGACCCACACCAATGCGTATTGAGTGCGGTAGCGTACCAGTTGGTCTGAGTGGATGAAGTCATCGTGCCTGAACGCGCCGGTGAATGGCCTCATGTAAAGTGAGGCTGATTTCGATCCGAAATCAATCGATTGCGGCCGCAATCGCGGATTGGAAAGCCGATCTAGCGATGGATGATCTGGGAAACGATGGTGGGCGTACCAAGGTTCGAACTTGGGACCCCTGCGATGTCAACACAGTGCTCTACCACTGAGCTATACGCCCACACTATCGATTGCAGCCTGTTCGGCAGACGGGCCCTCTAGCGGTCCGAATCCCATGGTGCAAGAGGCATTTTCAGCTTCTTCGGCACTCTACTGGCGGACGGAAATCCTGTCCTCCAGCACGCGTTCAACTTCCAGCGCGAGATCGCGAAGATGGAACGGTTTGGACAAAACCTTGGCATGCGGTTGTTCGCGGTTTGCCTTGAGCGTCACAGCGGCGAAACCGGTAATAAACATGACCTTGGTGGTCGGTTGCAACTCGTTGCACCGCTGTGCGAGCTCGATCCCGTCCATTTCCGGCATGACGATATCCGAAAGCAGCAGGTCGTAGGTCGTCTGTTCGAGGAGAGGGATTGCGGCTGTACCGCGATCAACCGAATCGACAGCATATCCGGCGTTCTCGAGCGCCCTAGAGATATAGGTGCGCATGGCCTCGTCATCCTCGGCGAGAAGTATCCGCGGTGCATTGAAATGGCTCATGTTTGGGCCTCTAGCACGTCTCGCTTAACAAGTCCTTGGTTAAGGCAACATCGTCGCGCATTGGCACAAGTACCTTTGACACCGCGAAGTTGGCGCGCCACGATTGGTAAATGGATGAGCGTGATCTTGGCCGCGATGGGAGCAAGGCTTTCGAGCCGCAAGAACCCTGTTCGCAGCCATTCCACGCATCCGCACTGGACGAATGTGCCAGTCCGATCGTGATCGCGGCCCCACACGGCGGTCGTCATTACGAAGCTGCCGTTCTCGCCGAAATGCGCGATCCTGATGTGGCTCGCCTGCGTCTCGAGGATCGTTATGTGGACCTCCTGGCAGAGGCGGTCGCGGAGCAATGCGGTGCCGCAGTGGTGGTGGCGCGCGTCCCGCGGGCCGTAATCGATCTGAATCGGGCCCCTGACGACATCGATTGGAGCATGATCTCGGGATCTCGCCCAAAATCGGTGCGCCACTCGCTGTCCAATCGTCGGGCCCGAAGTGGTCTGGGGATCATTCCGCGTCGCGTGCCTGGACATGGAGAGGTCTGGCGCGGCCCGGTGTCCGTTGCCGAATTGGAACAGCGCGTGGCGACTGTGCATCGGCCCTATCACACGCATCTTTCCTCCGTGCTGGAGGCACTGCGTGATCGTTGGGGCGCGGCGCTGCTGATCGATCTCCATTCGATGCCGCCATTACGCAAGCGGTTTGCCGATGAGATTCCCGCCGAATTCGTAATTGGTGACCGATTTGGTGCGTCGTGCGATCATCACCTGGTCGCAAATGCGCTCCAGCATCTCGGCGATCGAGGGAAGGCGGTTGCTCACAATCGGCCGTATTCAGGGGGTTATGTGCTCGATCGCCATGGGTCGCCGGCCCGGGGTATCCATGCAATGCAGATCGAGGTCTGTCGTTCGAGTTACCTTTGCGCCAATCTTGAAGAGCCTAGCGCACGGTTCCAGTCGGTTGTGCGGCTCCTTGCCGGCCTGATGAGAGTCTTGGCGGACGAAGTCGCATTCATGGGGCGCGAACGGACGCTCCCGAACGCGGCAGAGTGAGGTTTCTCAGAAAAAACCACCTCGTGCAAAGTCGCACGAGGTGGCCAAGGTTCAGGGAGGTGGACGCGCTCACGCGCATCCATCGAACGGGCCATGAGGGAAGCACCGCTCGATGTCTGTGAGATGGGCACTCGGCGGGAGTTGTTCAAGATGGGGGCGAGTAGTCGCTCTTCGGGCCCACCCCGGTGCCTAGCATGCCTTAGCCCCCGGACTGTTCGGAGCTGCGATCAGAACGACCCCGCTGCCGGAGATGCTTGCAATTGCGAGGTCTTCGACGAAGGCGCAATCGCCTCTGTCGAAGGGTTCGCCACCGATTGAAATCGACCCTGAAAAGGGAATCACAAGCCCTGATCCCGTGTACGCGCAACGATCCGGTCGATCGGGGACGATGTGAAGGTAGGATAGGCGAAAATGGGGGCCATTTACCAGTTCACCTGCTTCGGCATCCATTTGGCTGCGCAGGGTTGCCGGATACGGACCGGGATCGGCCACGGCGATGGCTTGATCGAGGTGCAACTCGCGCGGACGACCGTAGTCGTAGAGGCGAAATGTAGAGTCGCTGTTCTGTTGCACCTCAATCAGGCTGACGCCGCCGCCTATCGCATGAACGGTTCCTGCAGGGATGTAGAAAGCGTCGCCGCGGCGCACTTCATGCCAGACCAGATCGTCGACAATCGATCCGTCGAGGGCTGCTTCACGCAATTGCGAAGCATCGAGACGCCGCTTAAAGCCGACTGCGATTGTCGCGCCAGGGTCGGCATCGACGATCACCCAGCATTCGCTCTTCCCGTTCACTCCTACGCCCATTTCGTGGGCCTGGGTGTCATTTGGATGCACCTGCACTGAGAGCCGCTCGCTGGTGAAGATAAATTTGACCAGCAGCTCTTGCAGTTCCGGGGGAGGGGTGAACCAGACTTCACCCACCGGTTCGTCAGATGAGTGGCAAAACTCCTTGGGAATTTTGTCTACGCCCCATGGCTTCTCCACAAAGGTACGGGGGAGCTTGCGCATCATTGTGAACGGCACCGGCTGGCCTTGCCCACTTGTTGCACTGCATCGCGTGCGGTCACTAAGATGTCTTCGCCATCCACTACGACGACGATATTATCCGCCCCGATCACGGTCACATGGGGGCCATCGCTGTCGATCATGGTCCCGGTGGCGTCTATGATTTCTCCCGGACCATAAATCACATTCCCTACCGCGTCCGCCTTGCGTTGTTGCATTAGCGCATCCCAGTTGCCGATGTCGGACCAACCCATGCTTGCATCTACCATGGCGGCGTGAGCGGTGTTCTCCATTACGGCATAGTCGACCGACTCACCCTTGATAGCAGCGAAGCAATCTGGGTTAGGGCGAATGCATTCTCCATCGCGCTGGGCCTCATACCACGCCGATCGGACTGCTGCAGCCATTTCGGGCCGATGAATTTCGAGTTCAGAGAGAAAGGTGCCGGCTCGATACGCAAAGATGCCGCCGTTCCAGGCGTAATTTCCGTCCGCGAGGAAGCTCAATGCCGTTGCAAGATCGGGCTTCTCGACAAAGCTGTGGACGCGATAGCCGGAACCGAGGGGCTCGCCCCTGCGGATATAGCCGTATCCGGTTTCTGGCGCTGTGGCCGCAATCCCGAAAGAGACAAGCCACTCGTCTCGGGCGAGGTCCGCCGCTGCGATCGCCGCTGAGCGAAACGCTTCCACATCGAGGATATGATGATCGCTCGGGCAGACTAGCAAGATGTCGTCAGGCTCCGCTGTCAAAGCCGCGAGCGCGATTGCCGGGGCTGTGTTGCGCCCGATCGGTTCGACGATGAACCGTGCATTTGGTGAAATTGAGGCCGCCTGCGGTTGGGCGAATTCCAAATGCTTCTCACCCACTATGATGATTGGGGCTGCGAAAATTTCCGGCTGGGCGCAGCGTTGGAGCGTGGCCTGGTAGAGAGTCATCTCGCCAATCAGCGGAATATACGGCTTCGGCCGCTGTACCCGGCTGCGTGGCCATAGGCGTGTTCCGCTGCCGCCGCACAGGACCACCGGGACGATATTCGGCATTCAAATCTCCGCAAGACCGGGATGCATAGCTTTTGGCACAAGGATAGTAGGCTCGATACTCTGCAAGGCACAACCACCATGCCTTCCAAGCGGCTCCTTTGCTCAACTGGGATCTGCGATTTCGACCTCGAGCATCCGTTTGAAGCGCTTACCCCAATCGGCGTTAACATCCTCAGCGATCGCTAGTGCCACCTCTGGAAGTTCTGCCTCGATGAATTCGACCCGCTTGTCCCATCCGTCATGCGAACGTTTGCGGACTAGGCCACCTCCGTATCCGGGCCCCAAGGTTTGTATGAAAAGCACCGCTGTCCGCGGATCGTAGCCGGCATTGGCGAGCAACCATGGCATCAAACGGTCGGCGTCGCGCACAGAGAGACGAACTAGGCGACCCTTGCGTCCATGCTGGTCGAGCGTTTTCTGGTGATTGAGGAGATTGTGGGCAAGTTCATGCGCGACGGCCGCGGCAAACTCATCTTCAGGAAAGGCGAACCCCGGAAAGTCGGCATCGATCTGCACCCGATTTCCGTCTGCGGCGACACCTTTGCCTGAATCGAGCAATTCGAAGTTCGAAGCACAGTAGTGTGTCGCCAAAATGTCTGCGCTCAGGCGTTCACCCTCAGGGTTGCTCCACACGATTAAGACGGGGCCTCGACCCAATGCTGTCTGAAGTAAATCGTGCAGCCTTTGTGTGCGGCGCCAGCACGGCTTGCTCGGTGGATAATTTGCAGCAATCTCTATGCCGTCCATGGCAATGAGGATGTCATCGCGCTTCATCCCTGCGGCAGCGGCAGGTGAGTCAGCGGCAACGGTTTGGATGCCGATATCTCCGGTCAGCCCAAATGTCTGCCGGACCGATTTCGGGTCATCACAGGCGCTCGCATCATGAAGTAGGAACCCTGACGCCGCATCGTTTCTTTCGCAGAACGGGGCGTTTGTTGTCGCGAGCCTGTATCCAACGCGAAAGAGCTGCTCTTCACGCTCTTTGAATATCTTTAAAGGTGATGGATCTTGGTCCCCGGCTGCATGACCGGGTGTGTGCCCCATCGCCAACGCGGCAACGAGCGCGAGAAGGAAGGGCGTGCGCAGTTTTTTACAGCGCACGCCCTTCCTTCTCCGACGCTTAGACAGTCGGTACAGTCGCCGCAGCCGCATTCTGGAGCGGCGCCGTTCCCTGCTGCACCTGGCGACCGAAAATGATGCGCATCTGTTCGAGCGAGAAGATGTGCGCATAGATCAGCTGCAGGAGGCCGTTTTCATTCCATTTGCGCAGCTGGTCGCCACGCATTTCCTTCAGCTTGTCCATGTTGACCATGCGGAAGCCGCGATAGATGAAGGGGTTGGCTTCACCAGGAAGCTGGATGGCAACTTCACCGTCCATCAAAAGATCGTGCTGCTTGAGTTCGTCCATGAAGGCCTGAGTGCGCTGACCGGCCTGTTCGAAGCTCTCGCAGAACTCGAGAATGTTCTTGGTCGCCTGCGAAGGCTCCTTGTCTTCGAAGAGGGCATCGCCTTCCGCAAATTCACCGATGGAATCCGCAGTGGGATCGAAGCATAGCGAAAGCTCATCGGCGCCGGGGCGCAGGCGTGCGAGCATGAAGGGATAGCGGCGAATGTAGGCCGGCAGGTAGACCGGTTCATTTATCTTGCCATCCGCATCGACGAAGGTGTTGACGCCTTCGTTGAGAGCCATGAGGGCAATCGGCAGCGGGCTTTCACCTGCGGTGAACACGATCGGCAACTGGCGCTGCGCCTGGATGAATTCATCCACAGTGACCGGAACGGCGTGCTGCTTCGACAGCCAGGGAGCAACGTCGATCGCACGCGTACGATAGTTCGCATGATCATTGCTGTTGAGCGGCATCAGGTCGTTGTAAAACAGGGGCAGGTTCGGCTGCGGCGCGCTGGCCATGGAAACTCTCCGAGAACCTAGGATTGTACGGCGTACGCATGGCACGCGCGCGTGAAGTTCGGCGCTTTAAGGAGTTGTGTCCTCTTGCGCAAGCGGCACCAGCTTGCCCGGATTGAGCAGGCCTTGCGGGTCCATTGCCTGCTTGATGCTGCGCATCAGCGCCAGCGCGACAGGATCGCCCAACCGACCCAATTCGTCGCGCTTCATCTGTCCGATTCCGTGCTCTGCGCTGATCGATCCCCCAAATGCGGTAACCTGATCGTGAACATAGGCGCTGATCGCCTTGCCTTCGCACGCTTCCCATTCGCCGCGAACTGCCCCGCTTGGCGCGAGGACGTGAAAATGGATGTTTCCATCGCCCAGATGTCCGAACCCGATCGCGGTGGTACCGGGAAACTGCTGTTCGATGTCCGGCGCCACTTCTTCGACGAAACGAGCCATCTTGGCTACCGGAACGGAAATATCGTGCTGCATGGCAGGACCGATGGCGCGTTCCGCCGGAGCGATGGTGTCGCGCAGCTGCCAAAAGGCCTCCGCCTGCGTTTCATTTGCCGCGATCACTGCGTCTTCAAGCAAGTCCTCTTCGAAGGCCGAAGCAAGCATGCTCTCTGCTATCGCGGCTAGATGTTCGACTCCGCCTGCGGGTGCCGCCAGTTCAACCAAGGCATGCCACGCGTGTTCGCCTGAGAGTGGTGACCT
Organism: Erythrobacter sp.; assembly: GCF_038133525.1. GTDB lineage: Bacteria > Pseudomonadota > Alphaproteobacteria > Sphingomonadales > Sphingomonadaceae > Qipengyuania. Next base: position 52,898 of record NZ_JAYPTL010000006.1, read on the forward strand.
CGCATCGGGCAAGTGGGTGAGGACTGAACTCAGGCAATGCGCGGGGAGCACCTCGAATCCTTCCAGGCTGTCGCCGGCGGCCTTCTCGCAATGCAGCAGCAACTGGCGCGCAGCTGCGATCGAAGGCAGGCCGGCCCAGGCTACGATCCGCCCACCGATTTCCGGCAGCAGCTTCAGTGTCGCGGCAGTCACGATTCCAAGGGTGCCTTCCGACCCGATCAGTAACTGCTTGAGGTCGAAGCCCCGGTTGTCCTTCTTGAGCGGGGTTAGGGTGTCGAGCACGGTTCCGTCCGCCAGTACTGCCTCAAGGCCCAAAACCTGGGCGCGCATGGTCCCATGGCGCAGCACTTGCGTTCCGCCGGCATTGGTCGAGATCAGTCCACCCACTGTCGCAGAGCCTTTGCCGCCAAGCGTCAGGGGAAACCGCAAACGATGCTTCTCAGCCTCTTCATGGAGGTGTTGGAGCACCACCCCGGCTTCACAGGTTACCTGTCTCGCAACCGGATCCAATTCCCGGATTGCATTCATCCGTCGCAAGGAGAGGATGATTGCGGTGCCGCTCGCGTCGGGCGTTGCACCGCCGGACATGCCACTGTTCCCACCCTGGGGGACGATCGGTACATCATGGGCGGCGCAAAGGCGGATCAGGGCGGATACTTCCGAAGTGGAAGCGGGGGAGGCCAATCCCAATGCGCGCCCGGAAAACCTCCCGCGCCAATCGGTGAGCCAAGGATCGACCAGTTCGGGATCATTGGTGAACCCCCGCGGACCGAGCAGGGCGCCTATGGCTTCGACGAAGTCTGTTGAACTGGGCATGGCTTCCCTTTGGCACATCACCACGGGGCAGCGCCACACCTTGCCTTCGGTCGCCGATCAATTAAGCCGATATTCAAGCAATAGCAGGCAGGTGCACCCTGGATCGTGGGTTGCGCCACGCAGATTCGATGCATCAGGGGAGCAGCAGCTCGCGTCAATGCCCTTCATTACCGCCCTTTTGACATTGCTCTTGCCCTTCGCTGTATCCGCTCCGGATACTTCAGCGGACGAACAGGCGCACCAGGCGCGTAAGCAGGAGCGGGCGGTTCCAGAAGGGCCGATGTCGCGCCGTGCGCCGGATTGGTCGACGTTCGTCGATGGGGCGCAGGTGCCCGTGGCAAACCAGGTTCGGATTGAGGGAAGGGTGATCGTCCGCATCAGCCCACAGCCCAGCGCGGTGCGCAACGATCTGCTGGCCGAGCTTCCCCGCCAAGCCGTTCCCCCACGACTGGTCGAACGGCCATACGGGCGCTGCATCGCTGCCGGCAATATCGTCGGCGTGTCCGATCGAGGGAGCCGCCTGATCATCTATATGCGCGATCGCAGCATGATCTCGGCCAAGCTGGAGAAGGCATGCAGCCCGCGCGATTTCTATCTCGGCTTCTACATGGAGCGCAGTGACGACGGGCAACTTTGCAGCGGACGCGATCGATTGATGAGCCGCGCCGGCGCCAAATGCCAGATATCGGAAATGAATCGACTGGTCCTGGTATCGGGCGAAGACTGACGCCCTGGCGAGCCAAACCGGCGCAAACCTTGACTTTGTGCGGCAAAACGGCAAAGGGCGCGGCCAGCCGAGCCTGCGGACGCGTGGGTCCTTACCGGCTCAAGTCCCAGGGAAACATTCGACGCAAATGACTTTTGCCGATCTCGGCCTTTCACCAGACCTGCTCAAAGCGGTCGAAGAAGCCGGCTATTCCGAGCCAACTGCGATTCAGCGCGAGGCGATCCCGCCAGTGCTGATGATGAAAGACATCATTGGCATCGCGCAGACAGGTACGGGCAAGACTGCCAGCTTCGTTTTGCCGATGATCGACATCCTGCATCACGGTCGCCGCCGTGCGCTGATGCCGCGTTCGCTGATCCTTGAGCCGACCCGCGAACTCGCAGCACAGGTTGCCGAGAACTTCGAAAAATACGGCAAGAACCACGATCTCAAGATGGCCCTGCTTATCGGCGGGGTGCAGATAGGTGATCAGGTCAAGGCGCTGAACGAAGGCGTCGATGTGCTGATCGCCACGCCGGGCAGGCTGATGGACCTGTTCGAGCGCGGCAAGATCTTGCTCAACGGTTGCGAACTGCTGGTAATCGACGAAGCCGATCGCATGCTCGACATGGGCTTCATCCCCGATATCGAGTTTATCTGCGACAAACTGCCTGAGACCAGGCAGACGATGCTGTTTTCGGCCACCATGCCACCCCCGATCGAGAAGCTGGCGAAGAAGTTCCTTAGCAATCCCAAGCGGATCGAGGTCAGTCGCGCTGCGTCGACGAACGCGGATATCACCGCTTTCAAGGTGAAGGTGAAGAGCCGCGAGAAGCGTGACACGCTGCGCTGGTTCCTGCGCAATGATCTTGTGGAAACCGCGATCATCTTCGCCAACCGCAAGACCACCGTGCGCGAGATCAACAAGAGCCTGCAAAGCCACGGCTTCGCCTCAAGCGAGATCCATGGCGATATGGATCAGGCGAGCCGAATTAAGGAACTCGATCGCTTCAAAAAGGGTGAGGTCAATATCCTGGTCGCATCCGACGTTGCGGCGCGTGGGCTCGACATCAAGGGCGTCAGCCACGTCTTCAATTTCGATACTCCCTGGCATCCGGACGACTACGTCCACCGGATCGGTCGTACCGGTCGGGCGGGTGCCAAGGGTCGCGCCTTTACCTTCGTCGCCGAGGAAGACGCCGAAGCGATAGCCAATGTCGAGAAGCTGACCGGATCGGCGATCCCGTTGTTCGGCAAGCAGGACGTTCGGGTTGAGCTGAAGGCACCTGAACCGGAGGCCGAAGTCGAACGCGAGGAAGCGGAGCCGAAGCGTCGGCCCCGCGAAGAGCGGCAGGAACGCGACTCCCGGCGGGAGCGCGCGCCGCGTCGCGAGAAGGAGCCTGAGGCTGGGAAGCCGCGACGCTACCGTGACGAGGACGATTCTCCGACGAAGCCGGGCGAATGGAACGGGCCAATGCCTGGTTTTCTCAACGTTTCGGCGCTCTGAGTTCGTCGCCCGGAGGGGCACCTTTAGCATTTGTTAGCCTTGATCTGGCAACGGATCAGGCATGGACGAGCAGTTCTCTTCGCTTAGCAAGCTGGCGTTTGAAGTCGGTCCAGTCGTCGCGACCTTCTCGCTTCTGGCATTGCTTACCAAGCGCACCGCAATCTTTGATGCTTTGCGCCGGTGCCGACAGGAGGCAACGACAAACATCCTGCTGATTGTGTTCAATGCATTGGTAATTGGACCAATCTTCGTCGTACCGGCAGTGATGCTAAGCGAAGCAGTTGGAAAATATGGCCTTCTTCCCGGTCTTTGGTTGCGTCTTCCGGATGGCTTGACCGTTCTCCTTGCCGTCGTTTTGATCGATTTCGTAGCCTATTGGCGCCACCGAGCCGAGCACTTGGAGGGCATCTGGCGTTTTCATGCAACTCACCATGCGGACACCGCCATCCACTTTCTGTCAGTGCAGCGCAAACATCCTGTGGCCAAGATCATTGGCCTGTTGTTCGACACTTTGCTGGTGTTTGCTCTCGGCTTCCCGGTCTGGGCTATTGTGGCTGCAATTATTCTGCGGACCTGGTGGGGCTACTTCATCCATGCGGACGTCAACTGGACATTGGGTAGTCTCGGCGAAGTACTGATGTCGCCGGCCGCGCATCGCCTCCATCATATCCGTGACGAGAAGCTGATGGGAACGAACTACGGCAATACCATCACGCTATGGGACAAGCTTTTCGGGACTTATCTCAATCCCAAGCCTTACCTCGGTTGCGAAACCGGGATCGAGGAGGGCACGCGCGGCTTCCTGGGCGAGCTCGCCCGGCCATGGGAGAAGCGGTATCGCGACACCGGGTCCGAAGTTGCCGAAGTCGAAGCGCAGGCTTGAACGGCCTAGTCGGCGAGCTTGACGAAGCTGTCTAGCACTCGCTTTTCGCCGGCCTTCTCGAATTCGATGGTCAGCTTGTTGCCTTCCTGATCGGTCACAGTGCCGTAACCGAACTTGTCATGGAACACGCGGGCTCCAATGGCGATATCGCTACGCGGCTTGGCAGCGAAGCTTGCCGCGCTGCGACCGGGTTCGGCAAGGCGCTTGGGCACCGGATCGTATCCAGTGGTCAGGGCGCGCTGCCAGCCGGGCCCGCGCGCGGTGGAGCGATCGGGGCGGCTGGTGGAAACATGGGCGAAGGGGTCTTCAGTCTCGGTCCAATTGGCGCGCCATAGCGATGCGCCGCCGGTGAGCGTAGTCTCGCGAGTGATAGTGTCTTCCGGAAGTTCCTCGATGAAGCGACTGGGGATGCTGCTGGTCCATTGGCCGTAGATCCGCCGGTTTGCCGCTTGCAGGATGGTGCAGCGGCGCCGCGCGCGCGTGATTGCGACATAGGCCAGCCGGCGTTCCTCCTCGAGGCTTGCCAGACCACCTTCGTCGAGCGCGCGTTGACTGGGGAAGACGCCTTCTTCCCAGCCGGGCAGGAAGACGTGATCGAATTCCAGTCCCTTCGCGGCATGCATGGTCATGATGGTGACCTTTTCCCCATCGTCGCGTGCATCATTGTCCATGATAAGGCTGACGTGCTCGAGGAAGTCGGTCAGCGTGCTGTAATCCTCCATCGCGCGGGCGAGCTCGGATAGGTTTTCGAGGCGTCCAGCGCTTTCGGCGCTGCGGTCCGTCTGCAGCATTTCCTCGTAGCCGCTTTCGGCGATCACCATGCGCAGCAGTTCGGCAGGAGTGACCTTCTCGGCCTGCTCGCGCCAATGGACGAATTGGCCCAGCAGGCTCACCAGCGTGTTGCGGGCTCGTGCCGGCAGTTCATCGGTGTCGGCCAGATCGAGGCTCGCCGCAGCGAGCGGCGCCTGGATGCGGCGCGCATGACGACGCATCGCCTCCAGGGTCTTTGCGCCAAGCCCACGCTTGGGCTGGTTGTAGATTCGCTCGAAAGCGAGATCGTCGGCGGGCTGTTCGATCACACGCAGGTAGGCGAGTGCGTCCCGTATCTCGGCGCGTTCGTAGAAGCGGAAGCCGCCGACTATCCGATAGTTCAAGCCGATCTGAATGAAGCGATCTTCGAATTCGCGAGTCTGGTATTGCGCGCGAACGAGGATAGCGACCTGATCGAGCGGGGCGCCTTCGGCCTCGAGCCGCTCGATTTCCTCGCCCACCCGGCGCGCTTCCTCGGGTCCGTCCCAGATGCCGATCACGCGGACTTTCTCACCCTGCGGCAGTTCGGTCCACAGCGTCTTGCCAAGCCTTTCGCTGTTGGCATCGATCAGGCCCGAAGCGGCGGCGAGGATTTGTGGGGTAGAGCGGTAATTCTGCTCCAGCTTGACAACCGTGGCGCCGGGAAAATCCTTCTCGAACCGTAGGATATTGGCGACTTCTGCTCCACGCCATGAATAGATCGACTGGTCGTCGTCACCTACAACGCAGATGTTCTTGCGCGCCTGCGCCAGGAGGCGCAGCCACAGGTATTGGACCTGGTTGGTGTCCTGGTATTCGTCGACGAGGATGTATTTGAAGCGCTGCTGGTAATGTTCCAGCACATCGCGGTTGTTGCGCAGCACGTTGACCACATGGAGCAACAGGTCGCCGAAGTCACACGCATTGAGCGCCTTCAGCCGGTCCTGATAGAGCCGATAGAACTGTGCTCCGCGGCCATTGGCATAGGCTTCGTTTTCGACAGCATCGAGCTCGTCGGGGTTGAGGCCGCGGTTCTTCCAGCGATCGATCAACCCAGCAAGCTGGCGTGCGGGCCAGCGCTTCTCATCGAGATCGTTTTCCTGGATCAGCTGCTTGAGCAGGCGCAGCTGATCGTCGGTGTCGATGATCGTATAATTCGGCTGCAACCCGACCAGCTCGGCATGGCGCCGGAGCATGCGTGCGCCGATAGAATGGAAAGTGCCCAGCCAGGGCATGCCTTCGACTGCATCTCCTATGTGCCGCCCGACACGTTCGCGCATCTCGCGGGCTGCCTTGTTGGTGAAGGTCACACACAGAATCTCGGAAGGCCACGCCCGCCGTGTTGCAATAAGGTGTGCCAGCCTTGCAGTTAGAGCGGCAGTCTTTCCGGTACCCGCCCCCGCCAACATCAGCACCGGCCCTTCGGTGGTCAGGACGGCCTTGCGCTGTGGCTCGTTCAAACCCGCAGCATAGGCAGGAATCTGCGTCTTTTCGCCGGTTTCGGAGTTCGCTTTGAGGTCGGCCATGGTCACGGAACAACTAGGGAACGAATAACATCAAGGCAAGGCTGCTGCCCGAGTGGCGCCGAGAACACCCCAGTCTCGCTCCTGCCGCGCCCTAGCTCTCCAGGCGGAGAAGGGTGAGCTTTGCCTTGCCGACCTTGCGTTCTGCATCGATCCGCAGTCCCTTGACTGCCACGACTTCCTTTGCGCCAGTTTCGAGCGCGATCCAGCTTGATCCGTCGATCCAACCAAGTCGCAGCATCCGGTCGAGTGCGACCTGGCCCGCACCGGTATCATAGGGCGGGTCGAGCAGGATCAGTTCCTGTGCAGCCTTGGCGGGCCCGAGTGTCAATATCGAGCCTTGCTGCACCGTTGCCCGGTTGCGCGCACCAAGCGCTTCGATATTGGCCCTGATCGCCTTGATCGCTGTCGCATCCTGCTCGACGAACTGGCAGGAGGCGGCTCCGCGCGAAAGGGCTTCCAGCCCAAGCGCGCCCGAACCAGCGAAGAGATCGAGCACTTGGAGATCCTCGAAGCTACCAAGTCGGCTCGTGAGCATGTTGAACAGCGTTTCACGCGTACGGTCGGCGGTGGGGCGCGTCAGTTCTCCCGGCGGCGCCACCAGCTTGCGCCCGCGCCATTCACCGGCGATGACCCTCACTTGCGCCCGCCGCGCGCGAGTTCGCGCTTGAATGCCTCCACATCGCCGCGCTTGATCTCTGCCACCTGGCCACGCGGCAGGTCGCCGATGTGGAAGGGACCGTAGCCGATGCGCAGCAGACGGTTCACTTCGAGCCCGAGATGTTCGAGCACGCGGCGGACCTCACGGTTCTTGCCTTCGCGCAAGGTCAATTCGATCCAGCGGTTCCGCCCTGAACCACGTTCGAGATTCGCTTCGATCCGGCCGTAGCGGACCCCGTCGATCTCGATCCCTTCGATCAGGTCATCTAGCTGCGCCTGCGTCACATCGCCGAAAGCGCGCGCGCGATAGGTGCGGGGAACGCCTGAGGATGGCAATTCCATTGCGCGCTTCATTTCGCCGTCATTTGTGAGCAGCAGCAGGCCTTCGGTGTTGTAGTCGAGCCGCCCCACCGGCATCACGCGTCCGGCGTCCTTGGGCAATGCGTTGCGCAAGGCCGCGTAAATCGTCGTACGCCCCTTGGGATCGCGCTCGGTCGTCAGCATGGCGGGCGGCTTGTGGAAGGCGAACAGCCGCGTGTCCTCGGTCTTTCCGATTGGTTTGCCGTCGACGGTGACGCCGCGCAGGTTGGCGAGCTTGACCGCCGGCGTGTCGAGCACCTTGCCGTCCAGAGCCACGCGGCCGTCGGCGATCATGCGTTCGACCTCGCGACGGCTGGCAACCCCCGCGCGCGCGAGCAGCTTGGCGATGCGGTCGCCGTCTTCGGGAAGTCGATTGTCGGACATGGCCGCGCGGTTAGGCGCTCAGTTGGCCGCGCGCAAGGCCTCCTCGACCGTCTCATGGAAGCGGCGGATGCCCCCTTCAAGCGTTCCCAGCGTCAGGAAGGGCACGGCGCCGGTGGCGAGTCCCTGCTGGCCCAGCTCCGCAGCACGGAAATCCTCGGACGCGAAAACCCCGCCGTCGAGCAGCGCCCAACTGCGTTCCCAGTGGTCGCGCGCCTTGTCGGTCGCGGGATGTTCGGGGATCAGCATGAAGTCTTCGACCAGCGTGCGGTCGTGCGATTGCGGCATCATTACCATCAGATTGATGTAGTCGGGGCTGGGAATGACCAGTGCACCGGGCAGCATCTGGTAGGCAAAGGTCACCACGCGGCGCAGGGCAGCCATGTCGGTCAGGTCGACGCCTTCCATCTCCTCCAACCGTCCCACGGCGCTGCGCGAGTGCGGACCAATCATGTCCCCACTGGTGGCGCCATCCTTGAAAAAGGGTCCGATGGTCTTCGCATGGAGGCGCGTGACATGGTAGCTTTCGAGGAAGGCATCCATGATCAGCTTCCAGTTTCCGGCCACTTCATGCGTTTTGCGGCGGAACAGCACCTGCTCGTCCATGCCCAGTGCATCGAAATCCTCGCCCAGCTGGTCGGCGAAGCTGAAGTCTGCGCTATCCTGTTGCGGGCAAAACCAGATCAGTCCACCGGTTTCCTTCGACGGGAGTTCGACGAGACCGAAGTCACCCTTGTCGAGACCCGGAAACGTGTCGGGGCGAGGCAGGGCGAGCAAACGTCCATCCACCGAATAGGTCCAGGCGTGATAGGGGCAGACAAGCTTCTTGGTGCACTGGATGTCGCCACCCTCGACCAGACGTGTACCACGGTGGCGGCAAACGTTGAGGAAGACATGCGCCTTGCCCTGCGCGTCGCGCGTGATCAGCAACGGCCGACCGGTCGCATCGTGCGGCACGGCCATGCCGGGATCGGGCAGCAGTGCCGATGGGCACAGGATCTGCGGCAGCCGGTCGTAGATCGCCGCCTTCTCGCGTTCCCAATAGGTGGGGTCGGTATAGACATGCGCCGGGACGGTCGTCGCGCCCGTTGCATCGCGCTTGTGCCCATCGGCAATATCGCGGGCCAGCGCGATCATGCCCTCGGTCGGGCGGCGCGCGGAATGTTTGGTGTCGACAGCGCTCATCTGGGCTGTTCCTCTCGCTCTCTCTCGCAGCTAGTGTCGCAAAAAAGCGGCGAAAACGGAAGGACGCTAGGGAATGCATGAATCAGTCGGCGTCGCGCCCGAGTCGCAGCGTTCCCTGTGGGCTTCCATCAAGCCGTATCTGGAGAAGGAGTCGCTCGCGGCCTTCTTCCTCGGGATTTCATCGGGCTTTCCCTATGCGATGATCGGCGCGACGCTGACGACTCGGCTGGCGCAGGACAATATCGATAAGGCGACCGTGACAGCCTTCACGCTCGCCTTCCTCGTCTACAACTTCAAGATCTTCTGGGCATGGATTCCCGATGGCGTGCGACTGCCGATCATCGGTCGACTGGGACAGCGCGTGTCCTGGATGGTCGTTACCGGCCTGCTGGTTGCCGCGTCGGTGATCAATCTGGCGCTGGCGAATCCGGCAGACATTGCTTGGATGGCGACATCTGCGGTGCTGGTCGGCGCGGCTGGTGCCCCGTTCGATCTCGGGATCGATGCCTATCGGCTCGAGACGCTCAAGCCTTACCAGCTCGGTGTGGGCTCGGGGATGAGCCAATATGGTTGGCGCATCGGCGCGGCGGGTTCTGGTGCGCTTGCGCTGGTTATCGCGGCGCGTTCCGGATGGAGCGTCGCCTATCTCGCCTGTGCAGCCCTTGTGCTGCCTGCCATGCTGACCGCGCTGATCCTTGGGGAGCCGCCGCGTCGCAAGGTCGAGATTGCGCGCAAGGGTGTCGGTGAAGTCTGGCGGTCGATCGCCGGGCCTTTCATCGAGTTCTTCAAGCGCCACGGCGCCTGGCTAGTCCTGCTGTTCATCCTGGTCCACAAGATCGGCGATACCTTGGCCAACCTGACCTTCCGCCTGCTGTTTGACGACCTTGGCTTCACCAACGACGAAATCGCGATCTACGACGTCGGTGTCGGCTTCTGGGCCTATCTCATCGGCGTGTTCATCGGTGGGGTGATCTATGCCAGGCTGGGGCTCAAGCGCTCGGTCCTGATTGCACTGGTGCTGATGTGCGTTTCGAACCTCAGCTTCGCCATGTTGGCGGCCGCAGGCCACTCGAACTGGGGCATGGCCGGTGCGATCGGTTTCGAGAACATCGCCAGCGGGTATGGCGGAGTGGTGGTCGTGGCCTATTTCTCGGCCTTGTGCGACCTGCGCTTCACCGCCGCGCAATATGCCCTGATCAGCGCGGCTGCGAGCATTGTTGGGCGCTTCCTGACCGGCACCACAGCGGGCGCACTGATCGAGACAATGGGATACGTCAATTTCTACCTGCTCACCACCGTGGCAGCGGTTCCGGGAATCGTATTGTTCTGGTGGATGATGCGAAGCGGGCTGGTCGACGCGGCGATGGGTACGGCGGGCGAGGTCGATGCTGACTGAGGCGCCTCGCGGCTCCTGTGGACATTAAGTGACCGCTAACCAGTCCCGCGTTAGGTCCGTCCAATGCACGGGTCGGCAAATCAGGGCGAGGGCGAGACGAAGCGCGACTTCCTGCGCGTGAACCTCGGCGTGCTGGGTCACCTCGAAACATTGAACGGCCGCAAGCGGGTAGAGATCGTCGACCTTTCGCAAGGCGGCGCCTATGTCGTGCTGATGGATGCGGATGTCGCCGCAAAGTATGATGTGCGCGATTGTGTGTTGCGGTGGATGAGTTTCGAAGCCTTTGGTGAAGTGAAACGGCGCGAGGGCCTTCACCTGGGGATCGCATTCGATGAGCCTCTGCGTCCGGGCGTGATCAAGGAAACGCGGCAGCACGCATCGTTGAATGTCCGCAACGATTATCAGGAACTCAAGCAAGCCGCGCGCTTGTGGGCGCACGGTATCTATCACACCTAATCCGGTAACTCGCCGTTGAGCTGCAGGACCTCCCCTGCGAGGTAGAGCGAGCCGCCGATGAAGACTTCGCCGTAGAGCGGTTCGACGTCGCGCTGGGATCGACCCAACCATTCGACCGCTTCCTCGACTGAGCCGGCCGTTCCGGTGACGGCGATCCCTCGTGTCTTCGCATAGGCTGCCATCTCCACTGGCGGGGCGAATTCGTGCCCCGGGACCGGGATTGCGATGAGGGTGCTGAGACTTGCTGCAATGCGGTCGATCAGCGCGCGCCAATCCTTGGCTTCGAGCATGCCAATGATCGCGTGGCGCGGGGTTGGCGCAGCGCTTGCGAAATGGTCTGCCAAAGCATCCGCCGCCTGCGCGTTGTGCCCACCATCGAGCAGCCAGCGGCAATCGGGCAGTCGCGCGGTCAGCGGACCGGGGCTGAGCACGTGCAGGCGGGCCGGCCAGCGGGTGGCGCGGATGCCCCGGACCATGGAGGGAATGGAAACCTCGATGGTCGCCTGGTGCCGCAACATCGCCACTGCCAGTGCAGCATTGGAACCCTGGTGCGCCCCTCTGAGGGCTGGGAGCGGAAGGTCGACTGCTCCCCTTTCGTCCTCGTATCGCAGGCGGGTTTCGTCCACCACCGCTTCCCATTGGCGGCCCATCTTGGCGAGTGGGGAGCCCTGCCGGGTTGCAACCCGCTCTATCTCGACCTCCGCAATCGGCGGATAGGTCATCGTGACCAGTGGCATGCCAGGCTTGGTGATGCCTGCTTTTTCGAAGGCGATGCGTGCCAATGGTTCGACAGGCACTCCGCTCTCTGGCGCAAGCAGGAAACGTTCGTGATCGATCCCCAGCGCGGCGATGCCGCATACGGCGAGAACGTCTGGCTCCAGCACATTGGTCGCATCGAAGCGCCCGCCAAGGCCGACTTCGACCACGCAGGCGTCGGCTTGGACGCGCGCAAATTCGGTGAAGGCGGCGGCGATGGTGACTTCGAAGAAGCTCGGGTTGAGATCCTCGCCCGCGTCGAGCACCTCGGCCAATAGTGCCGCGAGGCGCTCGTCTGAGATCAACTCGCCTGCGACCCTGATCCGTTCGTTATAGCGTACGAGGTGCGGGCTGGTGGTCGCGTGGACTCTGTATCCCTCCGCCTCGAGCATGGCGCGCAGGAAGGCGCAGGTCGAACCCTTACCGTTGGTCCCCGCGACGTGGAACACTGGCGGCAGGCGCTTGTGCGGATCGCCCAGCCGCGCGAGCAGGGCGCGGATCGTCTCCAGCCCCAGCCGTCCTTGCGGCACGCTGAGCGCGCCCAGCCGGTCGAGTTGCGCCTGCACCGCCGCGCTGTCGGAGCGGGCGAAATCCCGCATCTTCGAGGTCAGGCCGCCTTGGCGGGCGCCAAATAGTCGAGCAGCGTCGCCAGCATGTCCTTAAGCTCGTGGCGGTGGACGACCAGGTCGACCATGCCATGCTTGCGCAGGTACTCGGCGCGCTGGAAACCTTCGGGCAATTGTTCGCGGATCGTATCCTGGATCACCCGCTGGCCGGCGAAGCCGATCAGCGCGCCCGGCTCGGCAATGTGGACGTCGCCCAGCATGGCGTAGCTGGCGGTCACGCCGCCCGTAGTCGGATCGGTCAGCACCACGATATAGGGTAGACCGGCCTCCTTGAGGCGGCGGGTCATGACTGTCGCCTTGGGCATCTGCATCAGTGAAAGGATGCCTTCCTGCATCCGCGCACCGCCCGCAGCGGTCACCACGATATAGGCGCACTTGCGCGTCAACGCCCGTTCGGCGCCCTGGCAGAATGCGGTGCCTACCGCCATGCCCATGCTGCCGCCCATGAAGCCGAAGTCCTGCACGCCGACCACCGCCGGCGTGCCCTCGATCGCGCCGGAGCCGACCAGGAAGGCGTCCTCATGCGGGCTGTTCGCGCGCGCCTTCTTCAGGCGGTCCGTATATTTCTGCGAATCACGGAACTTGAGCGGGTCTTCCTTGACCTGCGGGATCGGCAGGACCTCAAAGCCCTCGTCGAGCAGCTGGCTGAGACGCTCGTCGGCGCCGATGCGGCCGTGATGGTCGCAGCGCGGGCAGACGAAGGCGTTCTCTTCGTACTCCTGGGCGAAGACCATCTGCTGGCATCCCGGGCACTTGACCCAGAGATCCTTGTCGGTGCTGCGCTTCGAGCCGAAGCTCAGCGAATTGCGGACGCGGGTGAACCAGTTCATGGCTGCGCCTTAGTCGTCTACGAACCGTAACGAAAGCCCCGTCAGCGTGCGTCCACGATGGCCCGCTTGAGCGAAGAGGTCAGCTCGCGAAGCTTTTCCGGGGCGTCGGCGCCATATTCCCCGACCAGTTCGACCAGCGCGCTGCCGACGACGACACCGTCGGCAACCTTTGCGATCGCACCGGCTTGTTCGGGTGTGCGCACGCCGAAGCCCACCGCTACGGGCAAGTCGGTTGCCGCCTTCAGCTTGGCCACCGCATCCTCGATGCTTGCCTGCGCAGCCTGCTGGAGCCCGGTGATCCCTGCGACCGAGACATAGTAGAGAAAGCCCGATGATCCTTCGAGCACCTGCGGCAGGCGCTTGGCGTCGGTGGTCGGGGTGGCGAGCCGGATTGGCGAGATTCCAGCTTCACGCAGCGCGGGGCCAAGTTCCTCGTCCTCCTCGGGCGGAATGTCGACGCAGATCACGCCATCGACGCCAGCGTCCTTGGCAGCGGCGGCGAACCATTCCGCGCCGCGCCGAACCATGGGGTTGGCATAGCCCATCAGCACCAGCGGCACGTCCGGGTGGCGCTGACGGAACTCGGTGGCGATGCGGAAGACGTCGGCGGTGGCCGTACCGGCACCGAGCGAGCGAAGGTTCGCCGCCTGGATCGCCGGGCCATCGGCCATCGGATCGGTGAAGGGCATGCCAAGTTCGATCACGTCGGCGCCGCCCTCGACCAACGCGTCGAGATTGGCCGCGGTGTCCCCATCGCCCGCTGTGATGAAGCAGACGAGGGCGGGGTGGGGCTTGGAGAAGGCAGCGGAGAAGCGGGTCACGACTGAAAGGCCTTCGGAAAATACCAGCGAAAGAATGACATCGCAGCACCGAAAAGTGCTGCGACAAGAAGGTTTGCAACCCCGAAATCCTGACCAGAGATCACAATTCTACCAACAAGCACCACGCCAAATGTCACTAGGAAATAAAGGAGATACGGGCCCCATAACGGCACGAGCTGGGTGTTTTTAGCGGAAGTGTCGTACCTTCGCTTTCGCGAGCGGTTCTTTCGCCTGCTCACATCTCCACTCCCAGCTTGTCGGCGACGGTGAAGATGTCCTTGTCTCCCCGTCCGCACAAATTGCAGAGTATGATGCTGTCTTTCGGCATGGTCGGCGCGACCTTCGCCACAGCGGCAATGGCGTGGCTCGGCTCCAGCGCTGGAATAATGCCCTCGGTCCGGCACAGCAGTTGGAAGGCGTCGAGCGCTTCGTCGTCAGTGACGGCGGTGTATTCCACCCGGCCCATGTCCTTGAGCCAGGCGTGCTCTGGCCCAATGCCGGGATAATCGAGCCCCGCGCTGATCGAGTGACCTTCGGTGATCTGGCCATCCTCGTCCTGCAGCAGGTAGGTCTTGTTGCCATGGAGGATGCCGGGGAAGCCGCCGAGCAGGCTTGCCGCGTGCTGATCACCGTCGAGACCATATCCTGCCGCTTCAACGCCGAGCATCTTCACATCGGGATCGTCGAGGAAGGGGTGGAACAGGCCAAGCGCGTTCGAGCCGCCGCCGATCGCCGCGACCAGCAGGTCAGGCAGGCGGTCGATGCGGCTCAGCATCTGCGCACGCGCTTCCTTGCCGATGACCGACTGGAAGTCGCGCACCAGCTCCGGATAGGGGTGCGGGCCAGCCGCGGTGCCGATGATGTAGAAAGTGTCGTGGACGTTCGCGACCCAATAGCGCAGCGCCTCGTTCATCGCGTCCTTGAGCGTGGCGGCCCCGGCGGTCACCGGCACCACCTCCGCGCCGAGCAGCTTCATGCGGAACACATTGGGCGCCTGCCGCGCGACGTCGGTCGCGCCCATGAAGATGGTGCAAGGCAAGCCGAAACGCGCGCAGACCGTGGCCGTGGCAACGCCGTGCTGGCCCGCGCCGGTCTCCGCGATGATGCGGGTCTTGCCCATGCGCATCGCCAGCAGGATTTGCCCGATGCAATTGTTGATCTTGTGCGCGCCCGTGTGGTTGAGTTCATCGCGCTTGAACCAGACCTGCGCGCCGTTGCCCGCTGGAGCATCCTTGCGCAGTTCCTCGGTCAGCCGCTCCGCGAAGTAGAGCGGGCTGGGGCGTCCGACATAATGCTCGAGGAGGTCGTCGAACTGCTCCTGGAACGTCGGGTCCGCCTGTGCCTTGCGATACTCCTGCTCAAGATCGAGGATCAGCGGCATTAGCGTTTCGGCGACATAACGGCCGCCGTAATCGCCGAAATGGCCACGCTCGTCAGGCTGGTTGCGGAAGGTGTTGGGCTGGTTGGTCATGATTGGCGAGCCGCTTTGCAGAAGGCGGCGATCTTGTCCACGTCCTTGATGCCGGGTGCATTTTCTACCCCGCTCGAGGTGTCGACGAGAGGAGCGCCGGTGTGGCGAATGGCATCACCCACGTTGTCCGGCGTCAGGCCGCCTGCCAGCCCCCATGGCAAGGTCCCACGATATGTATTCAAAAGCGTCCAGTCGAAGTGCAGGCCCATGCCCCCTGGCAGGACTGCATCCTTTGGAGTCTTCGCGTCGAACAGGATGAAATCGGCGACTCCGGCATAGTCTGCCGCGCGGCTGATGTCGGTGGCACTGGCCACGCTCAGCACCTTCCACACCGGCAGGCCAAAGCGGTTGCGCAACTGGGCTGCGCGTTGCGGTGATTCCGTTCCGTGCAACTGGATCGCGTCGAGCCGACCCGCGGCAACTGCATCTGCAAGCAGCGTATCGTCCGCATCGACGAAGACGCCAACCCGCTGGATCCGGCCTTGCGATAGCTGAGCGAGTTCCACGGCCTGGGCCATTGCAATGTGGCGGGGGCTTGGTGGGTAAAAGTTGAGCCCGACATAGTCGGCCCGGGCTTCGATCACTGCCTCAAGCGTATCGAGCGTGGAAATTCCGCAAATCTTGATCCTGGTGGCCGCCATGGCGTGCACCTAGACGCGGGAGAGTGGCTTTTCCAGCACCACGAAGGTGATCGGCGGATCGCGCGGGACCGGGAAAGGCCGGGTTTCGCCGGTCCGGACATAGCCGCGCCGTTCGTACCAGGCGATGAGGACGTCCCGGCTGTCGATCACGGTCATTTCCATTACCTCGATACCGAACGCACGAGCATTCTCCTCGGCCGCATCGAGCAACTGCCGCCCCAGTCCGGCAGATTGCAGGTCGGGCAGGACGCACAGCATTCCCAGATAGGCAAGCGAGGCGTCGCGGCGGGTTACTG
This sequence comes from Erythrobacter sp., assembly GCF_038133525.1. Lineage (GTDB taxonomy): Bacteria > Pseudomonadota > Alphaproteobacteria > Sphingomonadales > Sphingomonadaceae > Qipengyuania. The sequence goes on from NZ_JAYPTL010000006.1 coordinate 69,001, forward strand.
CGACACATCCGACCAACTCGGTTCCATCACGGGCGACAAGTATCGTTACGCCAGGATCGGCAAGCAGACTCTCGACCTCACCGGGTGCGACTCGCTCGTCGTCAAGGATATCGGCTTCGTGGTTCCAACCCCGGCGGGCTGAATCACCGCGGTAGGCGGCTTCGAGGAGATTCTTGAGTGCGGGAGCATCTTCGAGCGATGCCGTAGCAATCGCGATCAAAGCGTAGCCTCGATTTCGCGCGCGGCCTGTGCGGGATCGTCTGCGCGGCTGATTGGGCGACCGATCACCAGCACGCTGGCCCCGTCATCGCGAGCCTGACGCGGCGTAACTACGCGCTTTTGGTCGCCCACTGCGCTGCCGGCCGGACGCAGTCCGGGAACGACGAAGAAGCCGTCTTTCCATTGGTCGTGGACGGCCTTCACTTCGTGACCCGAACAAACGATGCCATCGAGTCCGGCATCATGCGACAATTCGGCAAGTCGCATCACATGGTCGTGGGCGGTGCCATTGATCCCGGTCCGCTGGAGGTCGCGCGCGTCCATGCTGGTGAGCATGGTTACGCCGACCACCCGGGTATGTTCACCCGCTGCGGCCTTGGCATCCTCGAGCATTGCTCGCCCGCCGCTAGCATGAACCGTTACGATTGATGGTTCGAGCACATGGATCGCCTGCATTGCGCCGGCGACTGTGTTTGGAATGTCGTAGAGCTTCAGGTCGAGGAAAATGGGCAGGCCGAGTTGGCCGATCATGTGGACCCCGTGAGCCCCATGTGCACAGAAAAACTCGAGGCCCAGCTTGATACCGCCCACATGGCCCTTGACCTTCTGGGCGAGATCCATCGCGTCGCGCAGGCGTGGAACGTCTAGGGCAAGGTAGATCGGATTGCTCATTCGGGGTTCTATTTTTCCGGATCGACTGGGTTGGTAGGCTCGGGTGGCAGATCGGCGCTGGATGCCGGAGCGGGGGCGCCGGTGGCTTGGGCCGTCGCCAGCTTCGTGGTTACAGCTTCGAGTGCGCTAACCCGGCGGTTCATGCGCCATTTCTGCGTGCGATGGATCAGCCACATGGGCAACAGTCCGAGCAGGAAGGATACAACTACTAGGACGGGCAATTTGGTTTCGAGCACCAGGTTCGACCAGAGATGCACTTCCACCGGGCTCCAGTTGAAGAAGCTGAACGCGAGCAGCGCGAACAGCACCAGGGTCCATACGACGGTGCGCACTATCTGCATTCGATCAGCTCCCCATTTGCCTTTCCGGCCTTGCTAGGCCGGGGATGCACAAAGGTCTAGCCAAACACCCGCGCGAAAATCGTGTCGACATGCTTGAAGTGATATTCGAGGTCGAACTTTTCCTCGAGTTGCTCGACTGACAAGGCTGCGGTCACTTCCTCGTCCTGTTTCAGCAGATCGAGCAGCATCAGGCGCCCGTCGGATTCCCAAACCTTCATCGCGTTGCGCTGAACCAGGCGATAGGCATCCTCGCGGCTTACGCCCGCCTGGGTCAGTGCCAGCAGGACGCGTTGCGAGTGGATCAGCCCGCCCATGCGATCCATGTTGGCCTGCATACGCTCCGGGTAGACCAGCAGTTTGTCGACCACGCCGGTGAGGCGAGCGAGTGCGAAGTCGAGCGTGATAGTCGCATCCGGCCCGATGAAGCGCTCGACCGAGGAATGCGAAATATCGCGCTCGTGCCACAGCGCTACGTTTTCCAGAGCGGGCAGGGCGTAGGCGCGGATCATGCGTGCCTGACCCGTAAGGTTCTCGGTCAGGATCGGATTGCGCTTGTGCGGCATCGCCGACGAACCCTTCTGGCCGGGCGAGAAATATTCCTCCGCTTCGAGCACTTCGGTCCGTTGCAGATGGCGGATCTCCACCGCGAGCCGCTCGATCGAGCCGGCGATCACCGCAAGGGTAGAGAAATACATCGCGTGCCGGTCGCGCGGGATAACTTGGGTCGAAACGGGCTCCACAGTCAGGCCCATCTTCTCGGCCACGTATTCTTCCACCGATGGATCGATATTGGCGAAGGTGCCCACTGCACCGCTGATCGCGCAGGTCGCGATTTCGGCGCGGGCGGCGAGGAGCCGCTTCTTGCAGCGATCGAACTCGGCATAGGCCTGCGCCAGTTTGAGGCCGAAGGTCACGGGTTCGGCATGGATGCCGTGGCTGCGGCCGATGGTCGGTGTGTATTTGTGCTCTTCGGCGCGGCGACGGATGGCGGCGAGCAGCGCGTCAAGATCGGCGAGCAGCATGTCCGACGCGCGGGCAAGTTGCACCGCAAGGGTCGTGTCGAGCACATCGCTGCTGGTCATGCCCTGGTGCATGAAGCGCGCTTCGTCGCCAACGTTTTCCGCCACCCAGGTGAGGAAGGCGATGACATCGTGCTTGGTAACAGCTTCGATCGCATCGATGGCTGCCACGTCGATCGTCGGATTGGTCGCCCACCAATCCCACAAGGCCTTGGCCGCGCTCTTGGGCACTACTCCCAGCTCGCCCAGCTTTTCCGTCGCATGTGCCTCGATCTCGAACCAGATGCGGTACTTCGCTTCCGGCTCCCAAAGGGCGGTCATTTCGGGGCGGGCGTAGCGAGGGACCATGGGTGGCTGAACTCCGTCTGGGATGGCGGCGGGAAACTTGGCGCAGCCGCTAGGCGCGAAGCGCCCGAATCGCAACCCCGGCGGGCCGACAGGGGCGCAACTGCGACCAGCAGTCCCTCAAGTTGGACCGTGCATTGCCCACGATAGATCGATTGCAATTCGCTTAATGAAGTATAGTCTTCGAAAAAATACAAATGGGGGAAATGTCTGTGAAGCTTGGGTTCTTCCTCGCATCGGCCGCGTCAATAGTAATCGCCGCCCCTGCCATTGCAGGCGATACTGTAAGGTTTGAAGCTGCGCCCGATTGGGTAGTCCCGGTGGACTTCAATACTGCTGCGGCCAAGAAGGAAGAAATTGTCGTCTTCGATCGCCAATTGCGGCTCGAGGGTGGGGTGGTCCAGCGTTACACGGACGTGGCCTATGATATTCGCAATGCGGAAGTACTGTCCAAACTGGGTACCCTGCAGTTCGGATGGTTGCCCGACAAAGGCGACCTCATCTTGCACCGACTTGAAATCATACGTGATGGCAAGGTCATCGACCTGATCGCGGAAGGCGTTGAGCCTGAAGTCATTCGGCGCGAAACCGAACTCGAGCGACGCACGGTGAATGGCGCGCTGACGGCGCTGTTCAAGATTCCCGGCATCAAGGTGGGCGACATCCTGCGCTTTTCCAGCAGCACGACGAATCGCGACCAGGCGCTGGCGGGCGCAATGCAGGCGACGGAAGTGCTTACTTCAAAGCCGACCCGGCTGGGCTTTGGGCGCCTGCGAATGTCGTGGCCCAGCGATTCGGGTGTGCACTATGCCATGCTGGGACAATCTCCCGTGCCGGACGTGAGCGATGCCAATGGCTTTCGGACGGTCGAACTGATTCTCCCGATCGACAAACTCGAAGAGATGCCCAAAGACGCACCCTCCCGGTTTCGGGTGCCTCCGGCCATTATGACTGGCACTTTTGCGACATGGTCCGATGTGTCGTCAATCATGGCGCCCCACTACGTCACCGAAGGCAGCATTCCGGCGGGCAGCCCCCTGGCCGCCGAGGTCGAACGAATTCGCGCGGCAACCAGCGATCCGCTGGAGCGGGCCGCGCTCGCGCTTCGATCGGTTCAGGACGAAATCAATTATCTTCTGAACGGCATGGATGGCGGAAACTACCTTCCACAAGCACCAATTGAGACCTGGACGCTTCGCTATGGCGACTGCAAGGCCAAGACCCTGCTGCTGCTCGCCATGCTTCGCGCGCTCGACATCGAAGCCGAAGCGGCAATGGTCAATTCGGACAGCGGGGATGCCGTTTCTGTCTGGCAGCCCTTGCCTGGTGCGTTCGATCACGTGCTGGTTAAGGCGACTATCGACGGGACCGAGTATTGGCTCGATGGCACCGGTGCAGGGACCCGGATCGATACGATGTGGGAGGTGCCGAACTTCGCATATGCCCTGCCAATCCGTGATAACGGTGCGGAGCTGATGAAACTGGAGCAGCGGTGGCCAAAGGTTGCGGATCGAACCTATCGTATCCTGTACGACTTCAGCCGCGGGGTCGATCTTCCAGCGCTTTACGATATCGAGGTTGAGACCCGTGGATCGCTGGCCGCGCGGATGGCGGCGCGAGCCACAGAAACCGACCGCAAGTCCATCCTGGGCTATGCTCAAAAGTATCTAGAGGATGTCTTCGACAGCGTCGTTTACGATGCGGCCTATAGCTACGACCCTGCAACGGGCGTCGCCAAGCTGAATGCGAAGGGCATTCTGGTGGAGCCGTTCGGGCTGGAGCGCGACGTCGCAACCCACACGATCTATACTGCGTCCACCAACTGGGTGTTCGATCCTGATCGCGGGCGGTCGGCCTGGCGGGCCATTCCATACATGACCGGTGGGCCGATGACCTCTGCGGAGGAGGTTGTGTTCCTGCTTCCCGACGATGGGAAGGGCGCCGAACTGACCGGCACCGGTAACCTCGAGGAGCAGGTCGTCGCTGGTACGCGTTTCAAGCGAGAACTGGCCTTCGATGGTGGCAGCGTGGCCGTGAAGGACTGGGCGAGCTATGTGCCTACCGAAATCGCTCCGTCGGACATTCCGACGGCCAAGGCTGCCATGCGCACGCTTTCGAGCGCGGATCCGTCGATTCGGATCACCGAGCCCCGGCGCTATTGGGAGCTTGATGATGCGGAATTGACCAAGCGCATGAAGGGGCTGATCGAACCGGCGGGATCGCTCGTCGAACTGTTGCCGGACGAGGCTGGCTACTACCAGTTTCGTAGCGCCCTCCACGCAATGGGACGGGATTTCAAGGCAGCTCTGGTCGACATCGACAAGGCGATTGCGATTGCCGGTAACGCCGACGCCTATGACTCGCGAGCCGATATCCTAACTCAGGCTGGTAGGCTCGATGAGGCGGCAGAGGCCGCGGGCATGGCTTATGAGCTCAAGGGTGACCTGGCGAGCGCCGCCTCCTACGCTGGCTCCTTGGCATTGGCTGGGCGAACCGACGAGGCTTTGGCGGTGCTCGACGCCATCGACGTGAGCGGGGACGAGATGTCCGAAGTCGCGCAGGTTTTCGCCGAGATTGCGGGCCCCACCGAAAGGAATGAAGAGGCGTGGAGAAAGCTAGAAGATGCGCTGGCCGAACGGCCGGGCGACGAGCTGTTGCTCAACTCACAATGCTGGTTCGTCGGTACCTGGAACTATCGCATCGATGAAGGCGAACAGCTCTGCGACAAGGCGGTGAAGGCAGGCAACTATTCGGCAGGGGTGTTGGACAGCCGAGCGCTGGTATTTCACCGGTTGGGCCGGGAGGAAGATGCGCTCGAAGATCTGGAAGCGGCGCTGAAGAAGGAGCCCGGACAGGCGGCGAGCCTCTATTTGCGGGGTATCATCCGGCTGGGCCGGGGCGAAACCGATGGCAAGACGGATATCGAGCACGCCCTTCGACTTTCACCCGATATCGCCACTCGTTACCGGCGCTATGGGATAGCCGCGCCGAAGCGCTGATGCGCGGCTAGATCAAGCCTTTGCCGCGCAACGAGACGTGGCCTTGGCGTCCAACGATCACGTGATCGTGGACGGTGACGCCGAGCAATCGCCCTGCCTCGGCGATCCGTTGGGTGATCTGGATATCCGCGCGGCTGGGCTGCGGATTGCCGCTGGGGTGGTTGTGAACCAGGATGAGCGCGGTTGCGCCAATGTCGAAGGCTTTGCGGATGACCTCGCGTGGATGGATCGCTGCTTCGTCGATCGAGCCATCGCCGACGTGGTGGTCAAGGATCAGGCAGTTCTGCGCATTTAGGTACAACACGCGCACTCGCTCCACGGTCAAATGCGCCATGTCGATCGCAAGGTAGTCGAGCAGTGCCTGCCAACTGCCCAGCACAGGCTTGTTTTCTATTTCGCCCCTGGCCATTCGCCGCGCTGCAAGCGCCACCGCATAGAGTGAGGCTGCGCTCTTGTCGCCCATGCCCTTGACCTGCGCCAGAACCTCCGGCGCGGCATTCAACACGGCTGAGAGCGAACCGAATTGTGCGATCAGGACCTTCGCCAGAGGCTTGGTATCGCCTTGCCGGAAAGCCGCGAAAAGCAGGAATTCGAGCAGCTCATAGTCGGCCAGTGCTTCGGCTCCACCGCGCAACAGGCGTTCCCGCAAGCGTTCGCGGTGGCCGATGCCATCATGGGCAGAGGAAATATTTGCACTGTCCGGCAACCAAACCCCCAGCCTTAGCGTTTCAGTGACTTGCATTGCCTTTGGCGCGGCTAGCGCGCAAGTGTGGGATCGATGGAAAGCGGCGCGAGCGACGATCAGCTCTATGATGAGACAGGGCGGCGCAATGCTCGCCCGCGCTGGCGCAGGAAGCGTTGGGCGATTCCGGGTTTGCTTCTTGCCCTATTCACCTCCGCGCTGGTCGTAACCTGGTTTTCCCGGGAGCGGATCGCGGACAACATCATCGCGGGCCAGCTCGAGTTCTACGACCTCCCCGCGAGCTACAAGATCGACCGTATTTCAGGTAGCCAGCAGGTTCTGTCGGACCTCGCAATTGGCGACCCCGATGCACCCGATTTCACCGCCAAGCGCGTGGTGGTGACGATGCGGTACCGGTTGGGACTTCCAACCATCGGATCGATCACTCTGGTCGATCCACGCATCTACGGCGCCTATCGCAACGGCAGCCTGAGCTTCGGTTCGCTCGACAAGGTGATCTTTGCCGAGAGCGAACAAGCGCCGGAACTTCCAGATCTCGCAATGACGATCCGTGATGGGCGAGGGTTGCTAGAAACAGATTGGGGGCCCGTCGGATTCAAGACGAGCGGGAAGGGGAACCTGCGCGATGGTTTCTCCGGTATACTGGCAGCCAATGCTCCCGAACTTTCCTTGCCGGGATGCAACGCCGGGAATGCAACTTTGTTCGGTCGGATTAGGACCAAGGCTGGATCCCCCTCTTTGGAGGGCCCGCTGCGCCTTAAGTCGTTTGCGTGTAAGGATCATGGCATATCGATTGCGAACTACGCCGTCGCTCTCGATGCGGAATTGGACCGAACTCTCGCCAATCCATCGCTTACGGGTCGGCTGGATGGTGGGGAGGCGCATTTTGCCGACATCGCGCTGAACGGTGTGACCGGCTCGCTTCACGCGCAGCTACGCGACGGGGCAGCATCTGGCCGATTCTCGCTTGCGGCGCGCGGCGCCTCGTCCCCGCAGGTTCTCGCTGCGGTACTGACCGCGGAAGGACAGGCTCGGGGTTCGGCCGATCTGAGTCGGCTGGAGGTGGATAGCCAGATCGAAGGCAATGGACTGCGGCTTGGCGCGCAACTGGTGGGGGCCATCAATGATCTGGTTGCCTCGAGCGAAGGTACCTTGATCGCTCCGCTTGCTAGCCAGTTTGTTCGATCACTGCAGGCGCAGACGAGAGGCAGCGCATTTGCCGCCGATCTTCGCCTGAGGAAGAACGGCGATCGATTGACCGTGCTTGCCCCAACTGCCGAATTGCGGGGTGGGAGTGGTGCAAGGATTGTCTCCGCTTCGCACGTAGAAATTGTCAGTCAGGGGAATGCAGCCCCGCGCATTGCTGGGAACGTCGCCACGGGAGGGGCTGGCCTTCCGCGAATTTCAGGACGCATGGAACGGGCAGCGGGCGGAGCCGTGGAACTCACGCTGGCAATGGATCGGTATGCATCCGCCAATTCGTCGCTCTCGGTTCCGCAAATGATCGTGCGCCAATCGCCTGATGGTGCCGTGCGGTTCTTGGGGCAGGTGATCGCAAGCGGCCCACTTCCCGGCGGAGTGGCAACCAATTTGCGCGTCCCCCTCAGCGGCCTTTGGTCTCCTCAGGGTAACCTGGCGGTGTGGGATTCCTGCACGAAGATCGACTTCGATCGGCTTGAATTGGCTAGCCTGCGCTTCGAGAAGCGCGGTCTCATGCTGTGCCCGCCGCGAGGAAGGCCGATCCTAGCAACCGGGGCGGAGGGCTTGCGTGTTGCAGCCGGGCTACCTGCATTGGATCTTGATGGATACCTTGGTGAGACGCCCATACGGCTTGCCTCGGGACCCATCGGTTTCGCCTACCCCGGCGTCATGTCTGCGCGTGCCATCGACGTGACGCTTGGGCCAGTCGATACCGCGAGCCGGTTCCGGATATCCGATATCGACGCTTCCTTGGACGACGGCATCGAGGGCACGTTTGATGATGCCGAGATCAAGCTGGCCGCCGCACCGCTAGATCTCGCCAACGCCAAGGGGCGTTGGGACTATTCGGATGGTGAGTTCTCGATCTCGGACGCCGCATTCCACCTCGTCGATCGCCAGCAACCTGAACGGTTCGAGGCACTCGAAGCCCGTGGAGCGACGTTGAGTCTGCGTGACAATGTGATCGATGCCAAGGCGAACCTGCGCCACCCGAAGAGTGATCGGCTGGTGGCCACAACGGAAATCCGTCACGATCTCTCCAGCGGGGCAGGGCATGCCGATTTGCTTGTGCCAGAGCTGCGGTTTGATCGTGCTCTTCAGCCCGATGAGCTTTCGCACCTCGCACTTGGCGTCATAGCCAACGCTGAAGGAACCGTGAGCGGGAAGGGCCGGATCGACTGGACCTCCGACGGGACTGTTACCAGTTCGGGTACCTTCGGTAGTGAGAGCCTGGATTTTGCCGCGGCCTTCGGCCCTGTTAAAGGCGCAAGAGGGCAAATCGAGTTCACCGATCTTCTCAGCCTTTCCACCAAACCCGGCCAGAAGCTCTATGTCGCGTCGATCAACCCCGGCGTGGAGGTGCTGGACGGCGAAGTCGATTTCGAACTGCGCGACGGCAAGGTGCTGGCCGTTGCCGGCGGAAGCTGGCCATTCATGGGTGGGCGGCTGATCCTGCGCAGCGTCGACCTCAACTTTGGGGTTAGCGAGGAGCGGCGCTATATTTTCGAGATCGTCGGGCTCGAAGCGGCCCAATTCGTCCAGCAAATGGAGCTGGAGAATATCTCCGCGACAGGTTTGTTCGACGGCACAGTGCCGATCGTATTCGACGCCAATGGAAATGGGCAGATTGAAACTGGCGTGCTGATTTCGCGCCCACCCGGCGGCAATCTCTCCTATGTCGGGGACCTCACCTACGAAGACCTTTCGCCGATTGCGAACTTCGCCTTCGATGCACTGAAGAGCCTCGATTATCGCCAGATGCGCGTCATCATGGAAGGTCCGTTGACGGGCGAGATTGTCACCCGCGTTCGCTTTGATGGGGTCAATCAGGGTGAGGGCGCGAAATCCAACTTCGTCACCAGGCGCCTGGCTGGGCTGCCGCTGCAGTTCCGCGTCAATATCAAGGCGCAGTTCTACCAGCTACTAACCAGCCTGAAGTCGCTCTACGACCCCGCCGCAGTCCGTGACCCACGCGAATTGGGTTTGTTGTCCGATGACGGGAAACGCTTCATCCGTCGCGAGGTGTCTGGCGAGGGTGCGACACCGAAAATCGAGCCGGAAGACCTGATTCCGGATGAATCACCCATTCAGCCGCAAGAAAGCGAGTGAGGCTTATGAATTCGCATGAATTGACGGACTGCGCCGGCGCTGCGACATTCCCTGTCATGCAGGGGATCCGGCGCAAACGCAGTACGAAATGGATGGGGGCAGCGTGTCTGATCCCGTTCGCGCTCGCCGGGTGCATTACCATAAATGCCCCCGAAGAGCCGATCGTGATCGAACTCAACGTCAACATCCGCCAGGAAGTGATCTATCGCCTCGCCGAAGACGCGGGCAACACGATCGAGGAAAACGCGGATATCTTCTGATGGGTGATCGAATGACCAAGCGACTTACGAGGGCCGTACTTACCGGCGCCATGATCGCGACTGCCATTGGCGGAATCGCCGTCCCGGCTTTCGCCCAGCGCGATCCAGCCTATGCCGCGGCGCGTGCCGCGGGCCAGGTTGGCGAGAAGATGGACGGCTACCTCGGCATCGTGGGCGCCGAGACGCCAGATCTGCGGCGGATCGTGAACGACATCAACATCAAGCGCCGCGCCGTCTATTCCGAACGAGCCAAGGCAACCAATGCCACGCTTGAGGAATACGCGCTCACCGCCGGTTGCCAGGCGATTCTGGCGACGGTGCCTGGGGAGAAGTACCAGGCGCCGGACGGCACCTGGGCTACGCGTGGTGCAGGCGCACCGATGCGTGATTCGCGTTGTCCCTGATCCTGGCGAGCTCAAATTCCGGCAGAGCCAGCATGAGGCCCCTTGGTCGCGTCACAACTCATTCGGACATTTGAGGTCCCGAAGCGGGCTTGGCGTGTTGACTCGCCAATGCCCCCCTTCTAAGGGGGCGGCGCCCTCGGCGGGCAAGTCTGTGCCCGTGCCGCGCAACCCCCTCAAAAGGAGCAAGGCATGAGCGACGACGAGCCTGCACGGGAGCCCATCCAGGAGGATGCGCGGATCGATGCGCTGGAAGCGCGGCTCAAGGCCGCACAACAGCGCGAAGAGGAGCGCAACCGCCCGCAGGTATCGGGGCCCGACGCGAACTATCGCAGTGGCAACAAGGTGCTGGCGGACCTGCTAGGGGGGCTCCTCGGCGGAACGGTGATCGGGTATGCCATCGGCAGTCTAACCGGCACCAATCCCTGGGGTCTGTTGGTCGGCCTGTTCCTCGGGATCGGAGTGGCTTTCAGGAACATTATCCGCGCGGCAAACCAGCGTCCCGACGAATAAGACCGGATTTCCGGGATTTGCGGGGCGCTGTTTACATGGATTAGGGACTTACCGGACGTGGCAGCCGAACAGGCCAAAGTCGACCCAATGCACCAGTTCACGATCGAGCCCATGCTGGGTTCGGCGAACTGGGAAATTGCTGGCTACAACATCGCCTTCACCAACAGCGCGTTGTGGATGCTCATCACCACTGTGGTGCTGTTCCTCTTCGTAGCCGGCGGCATGAAGCGCGAACTCGTCCCCGGCCGCTGGCAGATGACGGTCGAAACCTTCACCGGTTTCATCGATTCCATGCTCGAGGCGAACATTGGCAAGGAAGGGCGCAAGTATGTGCCCTATGTCTTCAGCCTGTTCATGTTCATCCTGTTCGCGAACCTGCTGGGCCTTCTGCCGCTCGGCGTGATCGGCCTGCACCCGTTCACCTTTACGAGCCATTTCACCATCACGGGTGCGCTGGCGATCCTCTCCTTCTCGATCGTGTTGATCGTCGGCTTCTGGAAGCACGGCTTCCACTTCTTCAGCCTGTTCGTGCCGCACGGCACGCCGCTGCCGATGATCCCTGCCATCGCCGCGATCGAGTTCATCTCCTTCATGATCCGCCCGTTCAGCCTCGGCCTGCGACTGTTCGTCGCCATGATGGCTGGCCACGTGCTGCTGGAAGTGCTGTCGAGCTTCGTCATCGACGGCACCAATGCCGGCGCGCTGTGGGGCGGGGTCGTGGGTCTGCCCAGCTTCCTCCTGATGATCGGCATCTGCGCGCTTGAGCTGCTGGTGTCGGGCATCCAGGCCTATGTCTTCGCGTTGTTGACCTCGCTGTACATCAACGACGCCGAGAACCTTCATTAAGTTTCGTCTCAATACATCTGTTTTCCCAAAGGAGTTTGTCATGGAAGTAGAAGCTGCAAAGCTGGTTGGTGCGGGCCTCGCCGCAATCGGTGCCGGCATGGCTGCGATCGGCGTGGGTAACGTCTTCGGTTCGTTCCTTGAGAGCGCGCTGCGCAACCCGGGTGCTGCCGACGGCCAGCAGGGCCGCCTGTTCATCGGCTTCGCCGCTGCCGAACTTCTCGGCCTGCTGGCGTTCGTCGTTGCGATGATCCTGATCTTCGTCGCCTAAGACAGATCAAGACATGCGGTCGGTCGGGGATTTGCTCCGGCCGGCCTTCCAGTTTCCCGTATCCGCCTTTCGAGAGCTGCAATGCCACAGATAGCACAGCTTGCCGAAACCTGGTCCAGCCAGCTCTTCTGGTTGTTCGTGTTCTTCGGCTTCACCTTCTTCGTTATCGGCCGGGGCATGGTGCCCAAGGTGATGGCGACGGTGACCCAGCGCGATGAACAGATCGCCGGCGACCTTGCCGCGGCCCGCGCCGCGCGCGATGCCGCCGATGCGCAGGAAGAGGCCTGGCGGGTACGCGAGAACGAAAATCGCGCTGCGGCACAGGCACTGGTGGCCAAGGCCAAGGCTGATGCCGCGGCCAAGTCTGAAAAGACCATTGCCGCGGCACAGAAGCGTCTCGACACCAAGCTGGCAGATGCCGAAGCGCGGATCGCCGAGGCTCGCACAGCCGCGCTGGCTGAGGTGGAGTCGGTCGCGGTGGAAGCTGCGCAGGACATCGTCAGCCGGCTTGCCGGGGTGAAGGTGACTAAGCCGGTTGCCACCAAGGCGGTCAAGGAGGCGATGAGCCATGGCTAACGGAGCCCCCGAAATCCTCGCCACGGAGAGCGCGGAAGCGATCGTCCAGGAAGGCCACGGCGTGGAAGTGCATCACGTCGAACCCGAACTGTGGGGTCTTGCACCCTTCCAGGTGGTCTCGGTAGCGATGGCGGTATTCCTGCTGATCGCGATCTTCGGCGCGAAGGTGCACAAGTCGATCACCGGCGGTCTCGACAGCAAGATCGCTGCGATCAAGCAGCAGCTTGACGAAGCCAAGGCGCTGCGCGCCGAAGCCGAAGCACTGCGCGACGAGTATTCGGCCAAGATCGCCGGTGCCCAGAAGGATGCCGAAGCGATGCTGGTCAATGCTCAGCATGAAGCCGATGCGATCCTGTCGAAGGCTGAAGCCGACAGCAAGGCAATGGTCGAGCGCCGCAAGCGCATGGCCGAGGACAAGATCGCCGCTGCAGAGCGCGAAGCGGTCGAGGACGTGCGCAACCGTGCCGTTGGCGCCGCGACCGCTGCGAGCCGCAAGCTGATTGCCGACAAGCACGACGCCGATGCCGACAAGGCGCTGGCGGACAAGGTGATCGCCGGCATCTGAGCTCACCTGCCAAAGAGCATTCGAGAGGGCGGTCCGATGGGCCGCCCTTTTCGATTCGGGCGGTGCCGTCAGGGCTCGAGTACGATCTTCCCGATTACTTCGCCCTTTTGCATCGCTTCGAAAGCTTCGCGCCAACGCTCAAGAGGGAGGACGCGGTCGACATGCGGGGTGATGCGGCCTTCGCCTACCAGGACTGCCAGTTCTTCGGCGATGCGTTTGCCGCGTTCGGGGAAGCGACGGGCATATTCGCCCGCCCGTACGCCGACGACCGAAAAGCCCTTGATCAGCGGGATATTGACCGCGATTTCCGGGATCCTGCCCGCGACGAAACCGATCACCAGCAACTTGCCGCCAAAGGTCACGCAGCGCGTGCTTTCGTCGAATACGTCACCGCCGACAGGATCGAAGACAAGGTCGCACAACCGCCCGTCGGTCAGCTCGGCGACTTGTTCGCGGAACCGCCTAGTGTTGAGGATCGCGGCGTCGGATCTTGCAGCCTTTGCCAATGCATGAAGCTTGTCTCCTCGCCGGGTCGCGGCAATCACCGTGGCACCCAAAGCCTTGGCCAGATCGCAGGCGGCAAGGCCGACGCCGCCACTGGCTCCATGTACCAATACCGTCTGACCCGGGTGCAATTGCCCCAGCTCGACTAATGCCACATAGGCGGTGTGATAGGCCGCCCCCATCGAAGCGGCGGCATGGAAGTCTAACCCCGCCGGGATTGGCCGGACGGATGAAGCGGGCAGGGCGACATATTCGGCAAAGGCGCCGGTCTTGGCGCCGCCCATGATGCGGTCCCCGATGGTGAATCCGGTATCCGGCGCGGCCTCGACTACTTCCCCGGCCATCTCCAGGCCCGAGACGAAGGGTAGCTCGGGTTTGAACTGGTACTTGCCCTGCGTCATCAGCAGGTCGGGATAGTTGAGCGACGCCGCCCGCACCCGGACGAGTACTTCGCCATCCTTCGGCGAAGGCGTTTCGATTTCGGCGAGGTCCGCGCCGGAAAGATCGGGGGAGAGGCGTTTTACCAGCAGTGCCCGCATGTCAGTCGAATACCGACATATCGAGCGCTTCCGACTGGCCGAACCAGATGACGTAGCGGGTGTGATCGGCCAGATCGTCGCCGCTCAATCCGTGCGCGAAGATTGTCAGATCGCCGCGGGCTTCAGATGCCCAGGCGGCGAATTGAGCGAACTGCTCAGGCCGTAGCGACATTTGGCAGGAG